>NZ_CP041765.1:2400000-3092500 GCF_007559025.1 Tomitella fengzijianii
CTGCGAGGTGGGCGGACGGTTGATCGGCACGTCCGGGCCGATGATCGAGGTGGACGGCTTGATGAAGATCACCGGGTCCGCCGGCGGCTCGCTGCCCATCTCGGCAGCGTGGTCGGCGTAGTTCTTGCCCACGCAGATCACCTTGCTGGCCAGGATCGGGGCCAGCAGCCGGACCTCCGCCAGCGACCAGCTGCGGCCGGTGAACGTGGGGGTGCCGAAGGGGTGGTCCTTGATCTCGTGCGCGCGCATCTCGGCGGGCACGCGGCCTGTGGCCATGTCCACGTCGCCTTCGTCGATCTTGACGAAGGCGACGCCGTCGGTGCTGATCACTCGTCCCAGTCGCATGCGCACATCCTAACGGCGCCCGATCGGACCGTGTGCGACGGCGACGGCCCGCCCCGGAATGCTCCCGGGACGGGCCGTCGCCGTCGCTGCTGCGGGCGCGCCTCAAATGCGCGCGATGATGCGCGCGCCGGTCTCGGCGGTGCCGACCGCCCCCGCGCGCTCGCGCAGATCCGCCGCGACTGCCTGCTCGATGCGGGCGGCCTCGTCGGTGCGGCCCAGATGTTCGAGCAGCAGCGAAGCCGACAGGATCGCCGCGGTGGGATCCGCCTTGTCCTGGCCGGCGATGTCCGGGGCGCTGCCGTGCACCGGCTCGAACATGCTCGGGTTGGTGCCGGTGGCGTCGATGTTGCCGCTGGCCGCCAGCCCGATCCCGCCGCTGACCGCGGCCGCCAGGTCGGTGATGATGTCGCCGAACAGGTTGTCGGTGACGATCACGTCGAAGCGGCCCGGATCGGTCACCATGTGGATGGTGGCGGCGTCGACGTGCATGTACGCCCGCTCCACGTCCGGGTACTCGGCCCCGACCTCTTCGACGGTCCTGGTCCACAGCGTGCCCGCATAGGCGAGCACGTTGTTCTTGTGCACCAGCGTCAGGTGCTTGCGGCGCGCCATCGCCTTCTCGAACGCGTAGCGCACCACCCGCTCCACGCCGAACCGGGTGTTGGTGCTGACCTCGGTGGCCACCTCGTGCGGCGTGTCCACCCGGATCGCCCCGCCCGTGCCGGTGTACGGCCCCTCTGTGCCCTCGCGGACCACGAGGAAGTCGATGGCCGGCTCCCCGGACAGCGGGCTTGTCACGCCCGTGTACAGCTTGGAGGGCCGCAGGTTCACGTGGTGGTCGAGCGCGAACCGCGTGTTGAGCAGCAGGCCGCGCTCGAGCACGCCGCTGGGCACGGACGGGTCGCCGATCGCGCCCAGCATGATCGCGTCGTGCCCGCGGATCTCGTCGAGGACGCCGTCCGGCATGAGCTCGCCGGTGCGGTGGTACCGCTGGGCGCCCAGGTCGTATTCGGTGGTCTCCACTCCCGGGACCACCGCGCGCAGCGCCCCCAGTGCCTGGCCGACCACCTCGGGGCCGATCCCGTCGCCTGCGATGACGGCGAGCTTCATCGTTTCCTCACTTCGCAAGATCTGCGGCGGGCCGGGCGGCGCGCCGCGATGGGGTCGATCGATCGGAGACGCTGCCGCCGGTCCGCGGCGGCAGCGTCGGGAACTGGCCCGTTGCGCCGCGTCAGGACAGGTCGACCTGCTCGACGCGCGACGCGGACACGGCGTCCTTGAGGCCGGCGAGCACGGCGTCGGACGACGTCTCGGAGAGCCGCAGGATGATCGTGGCGCCGGTGCCCTCGGCATCATGCGACAGCGCCGCCGCCTGGATGTCGATGCCCGCGTCGCCCAGCACGGTGCCGATCTTGCCCAGCGCGCCGGGGGCGTCCGCATAGCTGATGAGCACGTTGTTGCCCTCGGCGCGGATGTCGAAGCTGCGGCCGTTGATCTGCACCAGCTTCTCGACCTGCTCCAGGCCGGTGAGCGCGCCCGCCACCGACACGACGCCGCCGTCCGCAGTGACGGCCTTGACCTCCACGACGCTGCGGTGCGTGCTGCTCTCGGTGTGCGTGTCCACGCTGACCGTGACCCCGCGCTGCTCGGCCATCTGCGGCGCGTTGACGAAGGTGACGGCGTCATCGGTGATCGCGGAGAACATGCCGCGCAGAGCGGCCAGACCGAGGATGTCGACGGTGGCGGAGGACAGCTCGCCGCGCACGTCCACCTGCACCGTGCTGGGCGCGCCCTCCGAGAGGACCCCGGCGACCAGGCCCAGCTTGCGCACCAGCTCCAGCCAGGGCGAGACCTCCTCGCCCACGGGGCCCCCGGAGACGTTGACGGCGTCCGGGACGAACTCGCCGGCCAGCGCCAGCAGCACCGACTTGGCGACGTCCGTGCCCGCGCGGTCCTGCGCCTCCGCCGTGGACGCGCCCAGGTGGGGGGTCACCACGACCTGGTCCAGAGAGAACAGCGGGGAGTCCGTGCACGGCTCGGTGGCGTAGACGTCGAAGCCCGCGCCCCGCACCCGACCGGAGACGATGGCGTCGTGCAGGGCGGCCTCGTCGATGAGGCCGCCGCGCGCGGCGTTGACGATGATGGCGCCTTCCTTGATGCCCGCCAGCTGCTCGGCCCCGATGAGGCCCTTGGTCTCCGGCGTCTTCGGCAGGTGCACGGTGATCATGTCCGCCCGCGCCAGCAGCTCGTCGAGGCTGAGCAGCTCGATCCCGAGCTGCGCCGCGCGCGCCGCGGGCAGGTAGGGGTCGTAGGCGACGATCTTGGTCTCGAACGCCGCCAGCCGCTGCGCGACCAGCTGGCCGATGCGCCCCAGGCCGACGATGCCGACGGTCTTGTCCAGCAGCTCGACGCCGTTGAAGCTGCTGCGCTTCCACTCGCCGTCGCGCAGCGTCCGGTCCGCCGCCGGGATCTGCCGCGCCGTGGACATTAGCAGCGCGACGGCGTGCTCCGCCGCCGAGTGGATGTTGGAGGTGGGCGCATTGACCACCATCACGCCGCGTTCTGTGGCGGCGGGGATGTCGACGTTGTCCAGGCCGACCCCGGCGCGCCCCACGATCTTCAGGTTGGGGGCGGCGGCGAGCACCTCGGCGTCCACCGTCGTCGCGGAGCGCACCAGCAGCGCGTCCGCATCCGGCACCGCGGCGAGCAGCTCGGCCCGGTTGGGGCCGTCGACCCAGCGGACCTCGACATCTCCGCCGAGCGCCTCGACGGTCGACTGGGCCAGCTTGTCTGCGATCAGGACTACGGGACGGCCTGACTGGGTCACGGGTGAGTCTCCCCTGCGGTAGTGGAATATCGGGACCGATTCAGTTTACGGCCCGGCGGCCCCGACGCCGACGCCGCATCCGGGACCGCTGCCGCGGGAGTCGTGCCGGTGCGTTCCCCGTGTCCTCTTCTTGCGGCGGCATGTGTCCCCATCGACGCGGCGGCATGTGTCCCCATCGACGCGGCAGCCCGTGTCCCCTTGATGCGGCGGCACGGATTGTGCTCTGATTCGATAGCACCGTCCGCGACCGTTGCGGACAGGTCGAGACGAGGGGATCACCCGTGCACGTTCTTACCCGCACTCCAGGCTCGATGCCGCGCACACGGCGCACGGCGTCCCGCACACGACGCGGGGCGCCGCACCGGCTGCGCGCGGCGTGGGCGGCCGCTGCCGCGACGGTGGTCGCAGCGGCGTCGGCGGTCTCACTGGCCACGCCCGCCACCGCCGCGCCGGCCCAGGCGGTACTGGGCGGCGGCTCCGGGATCCTTCTGGCCGACGCGGCGGGCGACGTCGCGGCGTGCACGCTCACGACGATCGGGCACGACGGCGCGGGCAGGCTCGTCGGGATCACCGCAGGCCACTGCGGCGACCCGGGCGACGCAGTCATCCCGGAGTTCGGCTGGGACGGCACGCCCGTCGGCACGATCGTCGACGACTATCCGGCGCTCGATGTCGCCGTCGTGCAGTTCGATCCCGCACGCGTCGCCCCCGTCAACCAGGTGGGCGGCATGACGATCACCGGCACCGGCAGCCCCGTGGATTTCCCCGGCGTCGCATGCAAGGACGGGCGCACCACCGGGGTCACGTGCGGCGTCACCTGGCTCACCGACACCGTGCGGCATGAGACCTGGACCCAGATCTGCGTCATGGAGGGCGATTCCGGCGCACCGGTCGTGGTCGGCACCACCCTCGTCGGCATGATCAACGCCTTCATCCAGGTGCCGTGCCTGAGCCCCACCGTGGGCACCACGATGGACGCCGCGCTGGGCGCGATCAACGCGGCAGGAGGCGTCGGCGCCGGGTTCCGGCCCATCTGACCGTCGCGTACGAACGACGCCGCCCGCCCCTGACTTCCAGGGGCGGGCGGCGTCGTTCGTCCTGCAATGCCGCGACTACGCGCGGCGCAGCGTCAGGCCGTCTCGGTGATGGGACGGTCGACCCAGCTCATCAGGCTGCGCAGCTTGCCGCCGACGACCTCGATCTGGTGCTCGGCGTTCTGCTTGCGCAGCGACTCGAGCTCCTTGTTGCCGCCCTCGACGTTGGCGACGAGGCGCTTGACGAACTCGCCGGACTGGATGTCGGCGAGCACCTCGCGCATGCGCTCCTTGGTGGACTCGTCGATGACCCGCGGCCCGGAGAGGTAGCCGCCGAACTCCGCGGTGTCGGACACGGAGTAGTTCATCCGCGCGATGCCGCCCTCGTACATCAGGTCGACGATGAGCTTGAGCTCGTGCAGCACCTCGAAGTAGGCCATCTCCGGGGCGTAGCCGGCCTCGACCATCACCTCGAAGCCGGTCTGGACCAGCTTCTCAGTGCCGCCGCACAGCACCGCCTGCTCGCCGAAGAGGTCGGTCTCGGTCTCTTCCTTGAAGGTGGTCTTGATGGTGCCGGCGCGCGTGCCGCCGATACCCCTGGCGTAGGACAGGCACAGCGCCTGGCCCTCGCCCTTGGGGTCCTGCTGGACGGCGATCAGGCAGGGCACGCCCTTGCCGTCGACGAACTGGCGGCGCACCAGGTGGCCGGGCCCCTTGGGGGCGATCATGCCGATGGTGATGTTCGCCGCGGGCTTGATCAGCTCGAAGTGGATGTTGAGGCCGTGCCCGAACAGCAGCGCGTCGCCGTCCTTGAGGTTGGGCTCGATGTCGCCGGTGAAGATCGACGCCTGCGCGGTGTCCGGCGCCAACAGCATGATGACGTCGGCCCAGGCGCTGACCTCCGCGGGGGTGCCCACGGTGAGCCCCTGCTCCTCCGCCTTGGCCCGCGACTTCGACCCCTCCTTGAGGCCGATGCGCACGTCCACGCCGGAGTCGCGCAGGCTCAGCGAATGCGCGTGCCCCTGGCTGCCGTAGCCGATCACTGCGACCTTGCGGCCCTGGATGATCGACAGATCGGCATCGTCGTCGTAGAAGATCTCGACTGCCACGTTGGTGTTCCCTTCATCGATTTTTCGGCGGTGCTGCCAGTGCCGAAGACGAACATTGTGCGTGCGGTGCGTGACCGGAGTCTCCGGCCGTGTACCGGTGAATCTATCGGGTCGCGGTGATCGACTTGGGGCCGCGGCCCACCGCGACCACCCCGGACTGGACGATCTCGCGGATGCCGTAGTCATCGAGCATCCGCATCAAGGCCTCGAGCTTGTCGCGCGTGCCGGTGGCCTCGATCGTGAGCGCCTCCGGCGACGCGTCGATGACCTTGGCGCGGAACAGCCCCACCGCCTCGATCACCTGCGAGCGCACGGTGGCGTCCGCGCGGACCTTGATCATCACCAGCTCGCGGGCCACCGAGTTGGCCGGGTCCTGCTCGACGATCTTGATGACGTTGACGAGCTTGTTGAGCTGCTTGGTCACCTGCTCGAGCGGGAAGTCCTCCACCGTCACGACGATCGTCATCCGCGAGATGCCGGGCACCTCGGTGCTGCCGACCGCGAGTGAAGCGATGTTGTACCCGCGCCTGGAGAACAGCGAGGACACGCGCGCGAGCACGCCCGGCTTGTCCTCGACCAGGACGCTCAGCGTGTGGCTGGTGCTCACTTGTCGGACCCCTCCGTCTCGATCTGTGCCGTGTCTCCGCCGTCCGCGGCGGCGGTGAGACTGTGCTGTTCCTTCGCCTCCGCGGCGGCCTCGACGGCGGCCGGTTCGGCGGTCTCGTCGTCGTCGAACAGCGGGCGGATGTCGCGGGCCGCCATGATCTGGTCGTTGCCGGTGCCCGACGCGACCATCGGCCACACCTGCGCGTCGGCGCCCACGATGAAGTCGATGACCACCGGGCGGTCGTCGATGGCGCGCGCCCGGGCGATCACCTCGTCGACGTCCTCCTCGCGCTCGCACCGCAGACCGACGCAGCCCAGCGCCTCGGCGAGGGCGACGAAGTCGGGGATCCGCCTCGAATGGGTGGCCAGGTCGGTGTTGGAGTACCGCTCTTCGTAGAACAGGGTCTGCCACTGGCGGACCATACCCAGGTTGCCGTTGTTGATCAGGGCGACCTTGATCGGCACGCCCTCGATGGCGGCGGTGGCGAGCTCCTGGTTGGTCATCTGGAAGCAGCCGTCGCCGTCGATTGCCCACACCTCGGCGTCCGGCCGGCCCATCTTGGCTCCGAGCGCCGCGGGGATGGCGTACCCCATGGTCCCCAGCCCGCCCGAGTTGAGCCACGTGCGCGGCTTCTCGTAGTCGACGAACTGCGCGGCCCACATCTGGTGCTGGCCCACGCCGGCGACGTACACGGCGTCGGGCCCGGCGGCCTTGCCGACCGCCTCGATGACGAGCTCGGGCGACAGCGCGCCGTCGGCCGGCCGGTCGTAGCTCAGCGGGTACGTGGCCCGCAGCCCGTCGAGGTAGGCCCACCACTCGGACAGGTCCGGAGCAGGCGTCGCGGTGCGCTCCTCGCGGATGGCGCGCAGCAGCTCGATGATCACCTCGCGGCAGTCGCCGACGATGGGGACGTCCGCATGCCGGTTCTTGCCGATCTCCGCCGGGTCGATGTCCGCGTGGACCACCGTCGCAAACGGCGCGAACGAGTCGAGCTTGCCGGTGACGCGGTCGTCGAACCGCGCCCCCAGCGTGACGAGCAGGTCCGCGCGCTGCAGCGCCGCGACCGCGGACACGGCCCCGTGCATGCCCGGCATGCCGCAATGCTGGGGGTGGCTGTCCGGGAAGGCGCCGCGCGCCATGAGCGTGGTGACCACCGGTATGCCGGTGAGTTCGGCCAGCTCCAGCAGCTCCGCCGAGGCCTCAGCCTTGATGATGCCGCCGCCCACGTAGAGGACGGGCGCCTTGGCGGCCGCGATGAGCCGCGCCGCCTCGCGCACCTGCTTGACGTGCGGCTTGGTGACCGGCCGGTACCCGGGCAGGTTCATCTCCGGCGGCCAGATGAACGTGGTCTGCGCCTGCAGCACGTCCTTGGGGATGTCCACCAGCACCGCGCCCGGGCGGCCGGAGGAGGCGATGTGGAAGGCCTCGGCGATCACCCGCGGAATGTCCGCCGCGTCGCCGATCAGGAAGTTGTGCTTGGTCACGGGCATGGTGATGCCCGCGATGTCCGCCTCCTGGAACCCGTCGCTGCCGATGAGGTTCCGCGCCACCTGCCCGGTGATCGCGACGATCGGCACCGAGTCCATCTGCGCGTCCGCCAGCGGGGTGACCAGGTTGGTCGCACCCGGGCCGGACGTCGCCATGCACACGCCGACGCGGCCGGTGGCCTGCGCGTACCCGGTGGCGGCGTGGCCCGCCCCCTGCTCGTGCCGGACGAGGACGTGCCGCACGCGCTGCGAGTCGAACAGCGGGTCGTAGACCGGCAGGATCGCACCGCCCGGGATGCCGAATACCGTGTCGGCGCCGAGCTCCTCGAGCGACCGGACCACCGACTGCGCGCCGGTGACGGACTCCGGGGGCAGGCTGCGGCGGCCGGAGAGCGCCGCAGTCGCATCGGGGCCGGCGACGAGCGTGCCGTCGGTTGCCGATTCATCGGCACTGGTGGACGTGGCCTTCCGCGGCTGCGGCTGCGGCCGCGCGGTGGGTGCGCTCACTGCTTGCTTCCTCTGATCGGGCCCGCCGGGCACGGCGTACGTGTGCGGGGGCGGTGGGTGGTGGGGACAACAAAAAACCCCCGCCAGCAGAAGCTGCTGTACGAGGGTGGCGCGTCGAAGCGGGAACGGCTCAGGCGACTGGTCGGTTCACGCTTGGACGCGCCAGCCGATTACGAGCAATTCCGGGTGCTTCATGCCCACGACGATAAGCGTGCAGCCGGCGAATAGTCAACTTCAGCGGCAACGGACCGCGCCGGGCGTGCCGGCCGCAGTCGTGTACCGAACCCCCACGAGGGGTATCCCGTGGTGAGGGAACCCGAGGCCGGGATGCGAGGATCAGGATCGTGTCGCCCTCGCATGACGTGCCCCCAGATGCTACCCCGGCCGGTGGACAGCCCCGCGCCGATGCCGCCCCGGCGGTCTTCCGCCTCCCCGGCAGCGGCTACTTCGTCGTCGCCTGCCTG
Organism: Tomitella fengzijianii; assembly: GCF_007559025.1. Lineage (NCBI taxonomy): Bacteria > Bacillati > Actinomycetota > Actinomycetes > Mycobacteriales > Tomitella > Tomitella fengzijianii. Next base: position 2,408,381 of record NZ_CP041765.1, read on the forward strand.
GCCGCGATCATCATGATCCCCGTGCTCAACTGGCCGGCCTACACGGGCTGGCTGCTGATCGTCCCGATCCTCCTGGCGTGGTGGGTGGCGCGCATGCGCACCTCCGTCTCCCCCGCCGGCGCGGAGGTCCGCACGCTCACCGGCCACCGGGCCGTGCCGTGGGACCAGGTCCGCGGCATCGTGTTCCCGCACCCGCGGGTGTTCGGCATCAGCTGGGCGCGCGCATACCTGCGCGACGGGGCGGTCGTGCGGCTGCCCGCCGTCACCTGGAACGACATCCCGCACGTCTCCGACGCCAGCGGCGGCCGCCTCCCCGACCCGACCGTGTTGCGTTCGCAGGCTCCCGCCGACGAGCCCGGCGACGACGGGCCTGCCCGCGCGGACCGGGTCGACGAGGACCCCGAGTAGCCTCCGGAACAGGCCACCCCACCACAAGCCTAACGACGAGACGACGAGACGACGAGGTCGAGCATGCCACCACTCCGCTCCAGAACCACCACCGCCGGCCGTGGGGCCGCGGGCGCCCGCGCTCTGTGGCGGGCCACCGGCATGACCGATTCGGACTTCGGCAAGCCCATCGTCGCCATCGCGAACTCGTACACCCAGTTCGTCCCCGGCCACGTGCACCTCAAGGACGTCGGCGAGATCGTCGCCGAGGCCGTGCGCGAGGCCGGCGGGGTGGCCAAGGAGTTCAACACGATCGCGGTGGACGACGGCATCGCCATGGGACACGGCGGCATGCTCTACTCGCTGCCGAGCCGCGAGATCATCGCCGACTCCGTCGAATACATGGTCAACGCGCACACCGCCGACGCCCTGGTGTGCATCTCCAACTGCGACAAGATCACCCCGGGGATGCTCAACGCGGCGATGCGCCTGAACATCCCCACCGTCTTCGTCTCCGGCGGCCCGATGGAGGCCGGCAAGGCCGTGGTGGTCGACGGGGTGGCGCAGGCCCCCACGGACCTGATCACCGCGATCTCCGCGAGCGCCAGCGACGCCGTCGACGATGCCGGGCTGGCCGAGGTCGAGGCTTCCGCCTGTCCCACCTGCGGGTCCTGCTCGGGCATGTTCACCGCCAACTCGATGAACTGCCTCACCGAGGCCCTGGGCCTGGCACTGCCCGGCAACGGCTCCACGCTGGCGACGCACGCCGCCCGCCGTGCACTGTTCACCGACGCCGGCCGCACCGTCGTCGACATCGCGAAGCGCTACTACGGCGACGACGACGAGTCCGTCCTGCCGCGGTCCGTCGCCTCGCGCGACGCCTTCGCCAACGCCATGTCGCTGGACGTGGCCATGGGCGGCTCCACGAACACCGTCCTGCACATCCTCGCCGCCGCGCAGGAGGGCGAGATCGACTTCGACCTCGAGGACATCGACGCCATCAGCCGCCGCGTGCCGTGCCTGTCCAAGGTGGCGCCCAACTCCGACTACCACATGGAGGACGTGCACCGGGCCGGCGGAATCCCCGCGCTGCTCGGCGAGCTGCACCGGGCGGGCCTGCTCAACAAGGACGTGAGCACGGTGCACACCCCGACCATCGACGAGTGGCTGGGGGCCTGGGACATCCGCTCAGGCACCGCCACCGCCGAGGCGCTCGAGATCTTCCACGCCGCGCCCGGCGGAGTGCGCACCACCACACCGTTCTCCACCGACAACCGCTGGTCGTCGCTCGACACCGACGCCGCGGGCGGCTGCATCCGCGACCTCGCGCACGCCTACACCGTGGAGGGCGGGCTGTGCGTGCTGCGCGGCAACATCGCCGAGAACGGCGCGGTGCTCAAGACCGCCGGCATCGACGAGGACCTGTTCAGCTTCACCGGGCCCGCGCACGTCGTGGAGTCGCAGGAGGAGGCGGTCTCGGAGATCCTCAGCAAGAACGTCCAGCCCGGCGAGGTGGTCGTCGTGCGCTACGAGGGCCCCGCGGGCGGCCCGGGCATGCAGGAGATGCTGCACCCCACGTCGTTCCTCAAGGGCCTCGGCCTGGGCAAGGTGTGCGCGCTGATCACCGACGGCCGCTTCTCCGGCGGCACCTCCGGACTCTCGATCGGCCACGTCTCCCCCGAGGCGGCGGCGGGCGGCGCCATCGGCCTGATCGAGAACGGCGATCAGATCCGCATCGACGTGGCCACCCGCACGCTCGAGGTCCTCGTCTCCGACGACGAGCTGGCCCGTCGCCGCGCGGCGATGGACGCCTCGGAGCAGCCGTGGACGCCCGTCGGCCGCGAGCGGACGGTCACCAAGGCCCTGCGCGCCTACGCCAAGATGGCGTCGTCCGCGGACAAGGGCGCGGTGCGCGTAGTCGACTGACGTAGTCGACTGAGCAGCCCCCCCGCAGACGCCGCTGCCCCTCCCCGTGCGGGGAGGGGCAGCGGTGCGCTTTCGGGAACGGCCCGCCACGCGGCCGGCGGGTGGTCAGCCGAAGGGGTTGGCCCCGTTGAAGACCACCCAGACGACCACGCCGGCCGCGACGCCGAGCAGCAGGAACGCGAACGAGCCGAGGAACGGCCTCCGCGTCCACCCGCGTTTGACGTCCAGCGAGATCAAACCCGCGCCGGTGAGCGCGACACCCACGGCCGCGGCCAACAGCATCGTCTCGAACTCCACGCCCGACCCGGCCGCCCCGGACTGGTTCGTGAAGAACTGCAGGCCCGGCGTCGACGCCTGCATGAAGCACCACGCGTTGATGAGGATCGCCACCGCGCCCGCCGCCGCCAGGGGCGTGAGGAACCCGACCACGAGCAGCACGCCCACCACCACCTCGCCGACCGGGCCGGCGATCGAGAGCGCGTGCGCATAGTCGAACCCGCTCGACTCCAGGACTGTGCGGAACCCGTCCAGGTCGGGGCCGCCCCAGTTGCCGGTGAGCTTCTGCAGGCCGTGGGCGAACAGGATTCCGCCGAGCACCACGCGGATGACCAGCAGGCCGATGTCGAGGGTGCCGCGCCTGACCTTGGCCGGCGAATCCGTCAACGCCTGGTCCATCGCCGCGGCGATGTCCGCGGGTTCGCGTCGGGCCGGGTCCGGGGCCCCCGCGCTCAATTCCTCATACGACGGGATCCGCGTCGTCTGCTGCTCGTCGCCGCCGGGACCGAACACATCGTCCTCGCGGCTGATCACCTGCCCGCGCGGAATCACCCGGGTCTCCGGGTCGGGCTCGTCGGATCCGATGCCGCTCCACCCGGGGCCGCCCGTGGCCGGCGGGAACTCGCCGGTGGGCTCGTCGAACGGGCTGGTGCCCACGCCCATCGCCGACGTCTCCGCGTCCCCCTCCTGCGTCGCGGCCCCCGTCCGGGCGCCGCCCTGCCGCCGCGGCTGGACGGAGTCGTCCGGGGCCGCGGAATCGCCTTCGTCGTGGCCGTCTGACGGCCGGAATGCGTCGCTCACAGCCCTAGACTAGAACGTATGCGCGTCCCGGTCGGGGACCTCGGCGGGGCGTGGCGGCGGCCGCACGGCCCGGACCAGGCCCCGTCGGCGCGGATTCCGTAAGGTTGGCGGGCGTGGAGTGGAATTCGTCGGCGCGCCTGCGGTCCCTGAGGTCGGTGGCCACGGGGGCCGCCGCGGCCGCGGCGATGGTGGGGCTGCTCACCGGGTGCGCACGCTTCGGCGGAGCGGAGACCGCGCCGTTCCACGCGGTGCCGGAGACGGTGTCCGGCGCGGGCATCGAGCCCGAGCAGCCGCCCCCGGGGCAGGCGCCGCAACCGCCCCCGCCGCCCGGGCAGAGTCCGGCACCGCCGCCGCCCACAGGCCCCTGCGACGACCCCGACCCGTCGGTCATCGCCACCTGCCTGGACACCACCGGGGCCATGGTGATGCTCCCGGACGGCAACACCGCCCTCGTCGCCGAGCGCACCACGGGGCGCATCATGGCGGTCCCGCGCGACGGAGACCCCACCGAGTTCGCGAGCGTGCCTGTCGATCCCGCGGGCGACGGCGGCCTCACCGGCCTGGCGCTGTCCCCCTCGTTCACCGAGGACCACCTGGTCTACGCCTACATCACCACCCCGCAGGACAATCGCGTGGTCCGCTTCACCCAGGGCGACGCACCCAAGCCCATCCTCACGGGCATCCCGAAGGGCCCCACCGGCAACGCCGGAGACCTCGTCTTCACCGAGCCGCGCCAGCTGACTGTGCTCACCGGGAACGCCGGCGGAGGTGGCGATCCCGCGTCGCTGTCCGGAAAGCTGCTGCGCGTGCAGGACCCCGCCCCCGGGGCGCGGAACCCCGCCGTCGTCGCCGCGGGCTTCGGCGCCTCGGGCGGCCTGTGCCGCGACCCGCAGACCGGCTCCCTGTGGATCACCGACCGCGCGCCGACGATGGACCGGCTGCAGCGGATCACCGCCGACGGCTCCACCCCCACGCTCGTGTGGTCGTGGCCGGACAAGCCGGGGGTCGGCGGCTGCGCGGCCGCCGACGGCACCGTCGTCACCGCCCTCGACGGCGCCAAGTCCGTCGCCGCGGTGACCGTGAGCAAGGAGAGCGGCGCGGTCACCGGCGACCCGCTGGTGCTCGCCGAGGACAAGTACGGTCACTTCGGCGCGGCGGTCATAGCCGGTGACGGCACCGTCTGGGGCTCGACGGTCAACAAGTCCTCGGGCGGCGCGGTGGCCACCGACGACCGGGTGGTCGTCATCCCGTTCGCGGGCGGCGGCGGCAGCCGGGTCTGACGGCCGGACCGCGACGGCGGCCCGGGCGACGGAGCCCGGCCCCGCCGGGGCCGGGCGCTCCGCTACGAGCAGGCGGCGATGACAAGCTCCTGCACGCGCGCCGGGTCGGCCTGGCCGCGCGTGGCCTTCATCACGTCGCCGACGATCTTGCCGGCGGCCTTCACCTTGCCGCCCTTGATCTTCTCGACGATGTCCGGGTTGGCTGCAAGGGCGTCGTCGACCGCCTTCTGCAGGGCGCCGTCGTCGCGGACCACCTCCAGGCCGCGATCGGCCATCACCTGTGCGGGGCCGCCCTCGCCCGCCAGGACCCCGTCGACCACCTGGCGTGCCAGCTTGTTGGTGAGCTTGCCGTCGGCGACCAGGGCGATCACCTCCGCCACCTGCGCGGGCGTGATGGGCAGGGCGTCGAGTTCCTCGCCGCGGGTCTTGGCCTGCTGGCTCAGGTACGACACCCACCACGAGCGTGCCGCATCGGCGGGGGCGCCGGCGTCTGCCGTCGCCGCGATCAAGTCGAGCGCCCCGGCGTTGACGAGGTCGCGCATCTCCTCGTCGGACAGGCCCCAGTCCTCCTGGATGCGGGCGCGGCGGAGCCACGGCATCTCCGGCAGCGTCCCGCGGAGCTCCTCGACCCACGCAGCGTCGGGGGCGACGGGCTGCAGGTCCGGCTCCGGGAAGTAGCGGTAGTCCTCGGCCGTCTCCTTGCGGCGGCCCTGACGGGTGCTGCCGTCGGCCTCCTGGAAGTGGCGGGTCTCCTGCGTCACCGAGCCGCCGTCGGCGAGCACCGCGCCCTGGCGCCGCATCTCGTAACGCACCGCCACCTCGACGGACTTGAGCGAGTTGACGTTCTTGGTCTCCGTGCGGGTGCCGAACTCGGCGGCGTCCTTGGCCATCAACGACACGTTGGCGTCGCAGCGCAGCGAACCCTGGTCCATGCGGACGTCCGAGACCTCGAGGGCCTTGAGCAGGTCGCGCAGGGCGGTGACGTAGGCCCGCGCCACCTCGGGCGCCCGCTCGCCCGCGCCGACGACGGGCTTGGTGACGATCTCCACCAGCGGCACACCGGCGCGGTTGTAGTCGATGAGCGAATGACTGGCCCCGTGGATGCGCCCGGTCTCGCCGCCCACGTGCGTGAGCTTGCCGGTGTCCTCCTCCATGTGGGCGCGCTCGATCTCCACGCGGAACGTCTCGCCGTCGTCGAGCACCACGTCGAGGAACCCCTCGGTGGCGATGGGCTCGTCATACTGCGAGATCTGGTAGTTCTTCGGCTGGTCGGGGTAGAAGTAGTTCTTGCGCGCGAAGCGGCCCCACGGGGTGATCGAGCAGTTCAGCGCCAGCCCGATGCGGATCGCCATCTCCACGGCCTTGTCGTTGACCACCGGCAGCGCCCCCGGAAACGCCAGGCACACCGGGCACACCTGGGTGTTCGGTGCGGCGCCGAACGCGGTGGGACACCCGCAGAACATCTTGGTGACGGTGCCCAGCTCCACGTGGACCTCCATGCCCAGGACCGGGTCGAAGCGTCCGATCACGTCGTCGTAGGACATGAGCTTGGCGGCGGTGGCTGCAGTCATGGCCCGAGTCTATTCACTCCGCGACGCCCTCCGGCTACCGGGCGCGCCCTCCCCGACGGCGCGCCCGCGCCGGCGAACCCGCGCGCTCAGCCGAAGAAGATCCGCGCCTCCCGGTACAGCTCCAGCGGCACCGTCTTGAGCTCGCACACCGCATCGGCCAGCGGAGTCAGCGTCATCCGGGTGCCCCGGACCGCCGCCATCGTGCCGAACGCCCCGTCGTGCACCGCGCGGGCCGCGTGCGCGCCGAGCCGGCTGGCCAGCACCCGGTCATAGGAGCTGGGGGTGCCGCCGCGCTGGATGTAGCCGAGCACTGTGGTGCGCACCTCGACGCCGGCGTCCCGCTCGATCAGCGGGGCCATCTGCGCGGCCACGCCGGTGAAGATCTCGTGGCCGTACTCGTCGACGCCGCCGTCGCGCAGCGCCATACCGCTGCCCGCACGCGGCACCGAGCCCTCGGCGATGACACCGATCACGTGCCGGTCCCCGCGGCCGAAGCGGGCGCGGATCAACCCGCAGATCTCGTCGATGTCGAACGGGTCCTCGGGGATGGTGATGATGTGCGCGCCGGTGGCGATGCCCGAGCGGAGCGCGATCCACCCGGTGTGCCGCCCCATCACCTCGACGAGCATGACCCGCCGGTGCGACTCGGCGGTGGTGTGCAGGCGGTCCATCGCATCGGTGGCGATGGACACCGCGGTGTCGAACCCGAAGGTGTAGTCGGTGCCGCCGATGTCGTTGTCGATGGTCTTGGGCACCCCCACCACCGGCACCCCCTCGTCCGAGAGCCACCGGGCGGCCTTGAGAGTGCCCTCCCCGCCGATGGGGATCAGCGCGTCGATCCGGTTGCGTTCGAGCGTGGCCCGGATGTCGCCGAGACCGGCCCTCAGCCGCTCCGGATTCACCCGGGCCGTCCCCAGGATGGTGCCCCCGCGCGGCAGGATGCGGTCGAGCCGCTGGCCGCCGGACATCTCCCGGTGGCTGTCGGTGAGCAGGCCGCGCCAGCCGTCGTGGAATCCGACCACCGTCGACCCGTACTGGTCGAGCGCCGCCCGGGTGATGCCGCGGATCGCGGCGTTGAGGCCCGGGCAGTCGCCGCCGCCGGTGAGGATTCCGATGCGCATGGCTGTGAACACCTCCGGCCCCCAGCGTGCCAGGTCGAAGGCCGCTGCGGGTCCGTTGTGCGCGCAGCCTCGTGGCGCCGCTGCTTCGATCAAGCGATCCGGGTACGTCTCCGCGCGGAGACGTACCCGGATCGCTTGATCGAGCGCTGGTGCCCCTCCTGTCAGCTCAGCGAGCCGAACAGATTCCCCAGACTCCCCAGGCTCCCGGCCATCTGACACACCGATCCGGTGCAGATCGTGTAGGAGATCGTCACCGACGGAGCCTGGTCCTCGCCGGCGAGGGTCACCGAACCGCCCGCGGGCACCAGCGAGGAGCCGCCGCCACCGCCGCCGCCGGGATAGAGAAACGCATCGTCGCCGCCGCCACCGCCACCGCCATAGAGGCCACCACCCCCGCCTCCGGACATATCGAAGCCGGCCCAGTGACCCGCGCCGCCGACGCCGAGTGCACCGTCATGGCCTCGGTAATCCCCCGATCCGCCGCCCACGCCGGGAGCATCGACCGTGGCAGCCGTTCCCCCACCACTGCCTTGACCATCCTCGCCTGCGTTCCCGCCATCACGGTCGGTTCCGGCTCCACCGCCGCCCGCAGCAACGATGAGCCTGGAGTCCAGCGCATCAGATGTCCGCACGTCGGAGGCACCGCCCCCACGGCCGTTACCGTAGCCGCCCCCGTTGAATCCGCCGTCGCCACCGTCGCCTCCGACGAGTACCTGGAGGTCCGCGCCTGACTGCACATCGACTGTCCCGTCGACCTTCGCGCCGAGGCCCCCTGATCTATTCGCACTCTGCCCCTGCCCGCCGACCGCCGTCACATCCAGCTCGCTGACCCCGTCCGGCACGTGGAACGTCTGCGCCGCCCCGGTGAAGGCGAAGTCGCAGACCACCTGTGTGGAGGCGAACGGCGGCGTGTACGACGTGCAGTTCTCCGGCAACGTTGCCGCTCCGGCAGCCCCCGGCAGCGCCACCGCCGCGGCCCCCGCAAGCGCCATCGTCGCGAACCCCACTCCCGCCCTCGCGGCCGTCCTCCCGGCCGATCGCCGTCGTTGCATCGCACTCTCCCAACACTTGAATTCCGATGGACCCCTCCACGGTGCACCAGAAGCGACCAGCGGCACATCCGCCAAATGACGTATATTTCAGAGTGTTTTTATTGCAATTGAGTAACGACCTCCGGCACCGGACGCAGATCACGCGCCGACCAAGCGGAAAGTGCACGCCGGCATCGCGAAACGTGCAGAAAACACTTGGTCGGCGGACACAGCGGCCACACCCCCCACAGCGGGCACCACGGACGCTCTCACCCCGGCGTGACGACGCCGCTCTCGTAGGCCACCACCACCGCCTGGGCCCGGTCGCGCAGCCCCAGCTTGGCCAGCACCTTGCCCACGTGGGTCTTCACCGTCTGTTCGGACAGGAACAGCGCCTGGGCGATCTCGCCGTTGGACAGCCCGCGCGCGACGTGTTCGAGCACCTCGCGTTCCCGTGGCGTGAGCTCCTTGAGCCCCGGCGGCACGGACCGGACGGCGGAGCGCCGGCGCACCGATTCGCTGATCATCCGCCGGGTGATGGACGGGGCCAGCAGCGCGTCCCCTCCGGCCACCACCCGCACCGCCCGCACCAGCTCGTCGCCGGGCGCGTCCTTGAGCAGGAATCCGCTGGCCCCGGCGCGCAACGCGTCGTAGACGTAGTCGTCGATGTCGAAGGTGGTGAGCATCAGCACGCGCACCGGCGGGTCCAGGTGCGCGTCCATGATCTCCCGGGCGGCGTCGATGCCGTTCATCTCCGGCATCCGCACGTCCATCAACACCACGTCCGGCCGGAGTCGGCGCACCTCGGCGACGGCCGCGCGCCCGTCCGCCGCATCCCCCACCACGCTGATGTCGGTCTGCGCCGCCAGCAGCGCGCCGAACCCCTGCCGGACCATCGCCTGGTCGTCGGCGATGAACACCGTGATCGTCACCCGCTCATCCTCCCTGATGCGCCGGTTCGGCGACGGGCAGGACGGCGCGCACCACGAAGCCTCCGTCGCTCCCCGCCTCGGCCGTCAACGTTCCGCCCACCGCGGCGGCGCGCTCCCGCATCCCGCGAATCCCATTGCCCCCGATCCCGTTGCCCCCGGTCCCGTCGTCTCCGTCCCCGTCGACCACACTCCGACCCGGTAATCCGCCCCCCGACGCCCCGCTCGGCGGGCCGTTGGCGATGCGCACCGTCACCTCCTGCTCGCTCGCACACAACGACACCTGCACCCGGGCCCCCGGCGCGTGGCGGGTGGCGTTGGACAGCGACTCCTGGACGATCCGGTACAGCACGACCCCCGCGGCAGTGCGGATCCGGCTTGCGTCGCCCGTCGCCTCGTAGCGCGCGTCGATGCCCGCACGCCTGCTCCCTTCGATCAGTTCCCCGATCCGGTCGACGCCCGGCTGCGGCGCGCGCTCCGCGGTGTGCTCGTCGCTGCGCAGAACGCCGAGCATCGCCCGCACCTCGTCGAGCGCCTCGCGCGCGGTGCCGGCGATCGAATCGAACTCGGCGGTGGTCTCCGGCCCGAGCCCGCCGATCCGGTACTGCGCCGTCTGCGCCTGCACGACGACGAGCGACATGTGGTGCGCCACGACGTCGTGCAGGTCGCGTGCGATCCGTGCCCGCTCCTCCAGCACCGCCCTGCGGCTGCGCTCGGTCCGGCTGAGCTGCTCCTGGCGCTCGAGCTGGCGTCGCGAGAGCCACAACCGCCGCAGCAGCACGGTGAACACCAGGATCGCCGTAAGGCCCACAACCCAGCCGAACCAGTCCGACCCCGGTGCGAACAGGGCGAACACGATGGTCGTCCCCACCCACACCGCCGCCACCTGCGCCCGCACCTCCGTCAGGCACACGGCGATATACAGGGCCAGCAGGACCAGAATGTGCACCACCTGCCAGGGCGGACCGCCGGGCGCCCCGGGGGCGGCGTTGAACGCCACCGGGATGACGATGGCTGCGGCGATCGAGATGCTCCAGCCCAGAACGGGATTGGCGCGCACCAGCACGAACGGGAACGCCGCGAGCCCGGCGATCAGCGGCTGCAGCGGCGCGGGCACCTGGTGGGTGAGTTGCAGCGTCGGCCAGGCGATCGCGTACAGGATTCCCGTGACCAGCACGATCAGGGTGATTTCGCCGCGCCCCGCGAATAGGGCCCGCACGTGGCGAAGCCCCTTGCGGGCCTTCGAGCCCGCGCGCTTCTCCTCGCGCTTCCGAGCCCGGAGTTCCTTGCGAGACGGGCCGTCCGCAGAAGGACGGCGCCGCGGCAGACGAGGCCGCGGACGACGGCGCCCGCGGTCCGCGCCACCATGGTCGCGCCCGCGCGCCCGCCGCCGAATCCTCACGGGCACGAGTCTAAATTGGGCGGCCGGACCGCACATCACCCTGTGGTATCCGCCCGGGTACCACCGTGGGGTGAGCCGGCGCGCCGGACCACCCCGCCGGGGGCACCCCGAAGGGCCCGCCCGCGTGATGTGGTGGTCTGCCCGGCATTCATAGCGTCAGCTGCATGCCCACTTCCACTCCGACCCTGGAGAGTCCGCCCGCCCCCGCGCCCCGCCGGCGCATGGCCGAATACCGCCGGCCGACGCGGCGCCCCGCGCAGATCCTGTTCGCGCTCGCGGCATTCGCCGTCCTCGCGGCCGCCGGCACCTTCGCCCTCGCCTTCGCGATGCCCGCCCAGGCCACGAGCGGCGCCGGACACGACCCGGCGGCCGCCGACGGCGGCAGCTCCTCTGCGCCAGGCCGGGCCGTCGACGCCCTGCTGCACACGACTCCGCGGGCCGCACTGCACGCGATGCCCGAAGGTTTCGCCGCGTCCGCGGGATACCGGCCGGCGGTCGCAGACGGGATGCTCGTGAACCCCGCCGGTGGCTGCTCCTCGCCCGTCCCGCTCCCCGCCGCGTTCTCGGGCGCCTGCCAAGCGCACGACCTGGGCTACGACCTGCTGCGCTACGCCGACGCGGAGGGTGCACCGCTGGGCCCGTGGGCACGGCGGGGGCTCGACGCACAGCTCGCCGAACGCCTCCACGACGCGTGCGATCCGCGCGACGCCGCCTGCGTGGCGGCCGCCGACACCGCCGCGACGGCCGTCGGCGTCAACTCCTGGCGGCAGGACTACGGCGTCCCCGTGCAGGAGGACGTCGGGCTGTACGCGCTAGGCGGGGTCGGCGCCGCGGGCGCCGTGTTCGCGGCCGGGTCGGGCACCCTGGGCGCGATCCGCCGATCCCGGCGAGCCCGTCCCGCCCGGGGCGCTCCCGGTGACGGGCGGGTCCGGGCCGCGCAGCGCCGGGCCGCCCTGCGTGCGCCGGGGGTGCCCGCATGACGGCCATGCCGGCGTTGCCGGTCCTCGCTCCCGGGGGCGTGGCGCGCGGCCCCCTCCCCCGCCTCGCGGGAACGCGGGCCGCCGCGGTCGCCCGCGCCCTCGTCCCGCGGACACGCACCCTCGTGGGCGGCTCGGCCGGCGCAGCGGCCGGCGTCTACCCCGGGATCATGCCGCGCAGCATGCTGGTCGAGGGGCTCGCCGCGGGAGTGTTCGCGGTGCTCGGCGTGGGGTTCGCCGTGCTGGTGACGTGGTTGTGGGCTCGGATGGTCCGCCGCCCCGGTGGCTCGCCGGGCCGCTCCCGCGCCGGGATCGCCACGGCGGTGGGGTGCGCGGGCGCCGTGACCGCGGCGGTGGCGTGGTCGGCGCAGTGGGCCCGCGTGTCGGCGCTTCCCGTTTCCGGCGGGCACCCGTCCGGCGGTTACTGGCTGGGGGTGTCCGCCATCGCCGCGGCCGTGTGCGTGACGGTGCTCGGCGCCGTACGCCTGATCCGTGCGCGGCCGCGGGCCGTCGCCGCCCTGGCCGTGGTGCTCGTCGCGTTCGGGTCCGTGTCCGGCGCGGCCGCGCTGGACGGCCGGCCCGCGGCCGATCCCGCGGCAGCGACCACCATGAGCACCCGCTCGGGCGGCCCCGGATCGCTCATCGACTGGGACACGCTGGGCGACCACGGGCGCAGGTTCGTCGCCGACACCTCGCATCCCGGGGCCGTGCGCGCGTACGCCGGGCTGGGCTCCGCGGCGGACGTCTCCGCGCGCGCCGCCCTCGCCGCCGACGACATGGTGCGCGCCGGCGGACTCGGCCGAAGCGCAGTGGTCGTGATGGTCCCGACGGGTTCGGGCTGGATCGACGGCACCGCCGCGGCCGGGTTCGAGGAACTGTTCGGCGGTGACGTGGCCGAGGTGGGCATGCAGTATTCGAGCGCGCCCAGCTGGGTGTCCTACCTGTTCGCGCCCGACGACGCCGCCGCGGCCGCGGGCGCACTGATCTCGGCCGTCGCCGACCGCATAGACGGCCTTCCGGCGGCCGCACGCCCGGACCTGTACGTCTACGGCGAGAGCATGGGCGCCGCGGCCGGCTCCCGGGCGCTCGCCGAGGTTCCGCGAGCGCGCGAGATGCTCTGCGGGGCACTGTGGGTGGGACCGCCGGCGCGGTTCACCGACCCTGTGCCGGCGCGCTCGAGCGTGGTCGTCAACGACTCGGACCCGGTGCCGAACTGGGATCCGGAGACGGCAGTCCGGCCCGCCGGGGGCGCCACGGGAGCGGCGGCCCCGCCGTGGATCCCGGTGGTGAGCTTCCTGCAGAGCAGCGTCGATGTGATCACATCCCGGTCGGGGCCGCCCGGCACCGGCCACGTGTACGGGGACGGGCAGGTGCGCGGGCTGCCGGCCTGCCCGGGGCCGTCCCGCACCGACCCGAGCGTCGCGTAGACCACCCGAGCACCGGTTCCCGCGCCTGCGGCGGGACTCGGTGCTCGGATCGAAGGGTGATCGTCCGTACGGCTACAGCTGCGGGTACTCGACCTCCCCGCGGGCGGCCTCGTAGGCGGCGCCCACGCGGTAGAGCCTGTCGTCCGCCAGCGCCGGCGCCATGATCTGCAGCCCCACCGGAAGGCCGTCGTCGGCCGAGACCCCGGAGGGCACCGAGATGGCGCAGTTGCCCGCGAGGTTGGTGGGCAGCGTGCACAGGTCGGACAGGTACATCGCCAGCGGGTCGTCCACCTTCTCGCCCAGCTTCCACGGCGTGACCGGGCTGGTGGGCGAGGCGAGCACGTCCACCGACTCGAAGGCCTTCGCGTAGTCCCGGGCGATCAGCGCACGCACCTTGAGCGCCTGGCCGTAGTACTCGTCGTAGTAGCCGGCGGACAGCGCGTAGGTGCCGATCATGATGCGGCGCTTGACCTCCGGGCCGAAGCCGGCGGACCGCGACGCGGCCATGACCTGCTCGGCGCTGTGCGCGCCGTCGTCGGACACGCGCAGCCCGTAGCGCATGGCGTCGAACCGCGCGAGGTTGGAGGACACCTCGGACGGCATGATCAGGTAGTACGCGGCCAGCGCGTGCTCGAACGCGGGGCACGAGACCTCGACGACCTCGGCGCCGAGATACTTGAGCTGCTGGACTGCGGCGTCGAAGGAGCCCAGGACTCCGGACTGGTAGCTGTCCGAGTGCAGCTCGCGGACCACGCCCACCTTCACACCGGCGAGGTCGCCCTGCGCGCCGGCCCGCGCGGCGTCGACCACGGCGGGCACCGGCGAGTCGATGGACGTGGAATCGCGCGGGTCGTGCCCGGCGATCACCTGGTGCAGCAGCGCAGCGTCGAGCACCGTGCGCGCGCAGGGGCCCGCCTGGTCCAGCGACGAGGCGGCGGCGACGAGCCCGAAGCGCGACACCGTGCCGTAGGTGGGCTTGACGCCGACCGTGGCCGTCAGCGCGGCAGGCTGGCGGATCGACCCGCCGGTGTCCGTGCCGATGGTCAGCGGCGCCTCGAATGCGGCGAGCGCTGCGGCCGAGCCGCCGCCGGAGCCGCCGGGGATGCGGTCGGTGTCCCACGGGTTGCGGGTGGGACCGAAGGCGCTGTTCTCGGTGGACGAGCCCATCGCGAACTCGTCCATGTTGGTCTTGCCGAGGATCGGGATGCCGGCGGCACGGAGCTTGCCGACCACCGTCGACTCGTACGGCGACACCCAGCCCTCGAGGATCTTCGAGGCGCAGGTGGTGGGCATGTCCGTGGTGGTCAGGATGTCCTTGAGCCCCAACGGCACCCCGGCGAGCGGCGATGCCGGCGCGGCGCCGCCGGCCAGGTCCGCGTCCACCTGTTCCGCGGTGGCCAGCGCCTGCTCGCCGGCCACGTGCAGGAACGCGCCGACGGTGTCGTCCACCGCCCCGATCCGGTCGAGGTGGGCGCGGGTGGCCTCCACCGACGAGACCTCGCGCGCATGGATCTTCGAGGCCAGCTCGGATGCGGCCAGGCGGGTGAGGTCGGTCACTGCTCATCTCCCAGGATCTGCGGTGCGACGAAGCGCTCGTCCTCCACCGACGGCGCGCCGGAGAGCGCCTCCGCCGCGGTGAGGCCCGGCGCGATGGCGTCGGCGCGTCCCACGTTGGTCACGCCGGTGAGTTCGGACAGCGGGGGGACGTCGGCCGTGTCGACCTCGGACACCGTCTTGACGTGGCCGAGGATGGCGTCGAGCTGGCCGGCGAACCCGTCGAGCTCGGCCTCGCTCAGCTCGAGTCGCGACAGCATTGCGAGGTGTGCGACCTCGTCGCGGGAGATCTCCGGCACCCGGTGCCCCTTTCCGGCCGCCACGGCGGCCTGCCTACCGGCGGATCGGCTGCCGCCGTAAGGCCCGCCGCTGACGGACCCGGCACCGATCCCGCCCGACGCTGGTTCGGCTCAACTCTACGGCCCGGCGGCGGGCCCGACGCGCACGGCCTCGCCGCCGACGCGCACCGCGGCCGCGGTGCCACAATGGACCGACACCGCAAGTGAACTGCTGAGGAGCCGGCTTTGTCGTACCTGCTGCGTGTGGTCCTCCCCGACCGCCCGGGCACCCTGGGCCTGCTGGCGCTCGCGCTGGGCGAGGCCGGGGCCGACATCCAGTCGCTCGACGTGATCGAGCGCAGCGGCGGATACGCGGTGGACGACATCGTGGTGAACCTTCCCACCGGGGCGCTGCCGGATGTGCTCATCACCGCGGCGGAGGCGATGGACGACACCGTCGTCGACGCCATCCGGCCGTTCGTCGGCAACCTCGACACGCACCGGGAGCTCGAGCTGATAGAGCTGGTCGCGGGTGCGCCGCGGCGCGGGTTGCAGCGGCTCGTCGATGCCGCTCCCCGCGCGCTCCAGGTGCACTGGGCGGCGGTCCTCGACAACGCGGACGGCCGGCCGGGGACCGCACCCCTGCACGCCAGCGCCGGCACCCCGGAGACCTGGCCGGACCGGCCGGCGCAGGAGACGGTGCGCTCCGCCCAAGTGGTCCGCACCGACGCCGACTGGGTGCCGGAGGCCTGGCGCGTCGGGGGGATGGCGCTGGCGGCCGCGCCGATCGGCGACGGCGGGCCCGTGCTGCTGTTGGGCCGCAACGGCGGCCCGCAGTTCCGCCCCGCCGAGGTGGCGCGCCTGGGCTACATCACCGGCATCATCGGCACCGTCGTCCGGTAGCGCGGCCGGATCACGGCTCCGATTCCGCCGGCCGCACCGCCTCGGGCCCGTCGTCGAGGAGCAGGCGGAAGCCGTCCGCGTCGAGCACCGTGACCCCCAGAGCCAGCGCCTTGTCGTACTTGGACCCGGGCGCGTCGCCCACCACGACGAACGCCGTCTTCTTCGACACCGACGACGCCGCGCGCCCGCCGCGGCTCACGATCGCCTCCTTCGCGCCGTCGCGGGTGAACCCTTCGACCGTGCCGGTGACGACGATCGAGAGCCCCTCCAGGGTGCGGGCGATCGACTCGTCACGCTCGTCGGCCATGCGCACGCCCGCCGCGCGCCACTTGTCGAGCAGTTCGCGATGCCAGTCCACGCGGAACCACTCGATGATGGCGGCCGCGATGGTGGGGCCCACGCCCTCGGTGGCGGCAAGCCGCTCCTCGTCGGCCTGCTCGATGCCCTCGAGGCTGCCGAACTCGGTGGCCAGGGCGCGCGCCGCCGTGGGGCCGACGTGCCGGATGGACAGCGCCACCAGCACCCGCCACAGCGGCTGGTCGCGCGCGGACGCCAGATGCTCGAGCAGCTTCTTGCCTGTCGCCGACACCGCACCGCCCTTGGTGGTGTACACCGCCGTCCGGCGCAGTGCGGCCTCGTCGAGCGTGAACAGGTCGCCCTCGTCGGCGAGGACGCCCGTGCGCAACAGGTCGGTGGCCCCCTCCATTCCGAGCATCTCGATGTCGAATGCGCCGCGCCCGGCCAGGTGGAACAGCCGCTCCCGCAGCTGGGCCGGGCAATGCCGGGTATCCGGGCAGCGCAGGTCCACGTCGCCGTCCTTGCCCGCGGCGACCCGGCTGCCGCACTCGGGGCAGTGCGTGGACATGATGAACGTCCGCTCGTCGCCGCGGCGCGCGTCCGCCACCGGGGCGAGCACCTCGGGGATGACGTCGCCGGCCTTGCGGATCACCACCGTGTCGCCCACGCGCACGCCCTTGCGCTCCACCTCGGAGGCGTTGTGCAGGGTCGCCTGCGCCACCGTGGATCCCGCCACGAGAACGGGCTTCATCAGTGCGAACGGCGTCACCCGGCCGGTGCGACCCACTCCCACCCGCACGTCGAGCAGCAGCGTGTTCACCTCTTCCGGCGGGAACTTCAGCGCGATGGCCCACCGCGGCGCCCGCGCCGTCTCGCCGAACTCGTCGTGCAGCGCCATGCCGTCGACCTTGACGACGAAGCCGTCGATCTCGTGCTCGATGTCGTGACGGTGCTGCGCCCAGTAGCCGGCCCGCTCGAGCACCGCGTCCGCACCCCGCACCCTGGTGGTGTGCGCCGATACGGGCAGCCCCCACGCGGACAGCGCCTCGTAGGCGTGGAACTGGGACACCGGCGCAAAGCCCTCCCGGTGCCCGATGCCGTGGCAGATCATGCCGAGCCGGCGGCGCGCCGTCACCGCGGGATCCTTCTGGCGCAGCGACCCCGCCGCGGAGTTCCGCGGGTTGGCGAACGGGTCCTTCCCCTCCGCCACCAGCGCCGCATTGAGCTCTTCGAAATCCTCGAGGCGGAAGAACACCTCGCCGCGCACCTCCAGCACCTCCGGCACCGGGAACTCGTCGCTGCCGGTGAGCCGGGTGGGGATGTCGTCGATGGTGCGGGCGTTGAGCGTGACGTCCTCCCCCACCCGACCGTCGCCGCGGGTGCCCGCGCGGGTCAGGCGTCCCCGTTCGTAGACCAGGTCGATGGCCACGCCGTCGATCTTGACCTCGCACAGATAGTCGACGGCCTCGCCCGCCTGCGCCTCCGTGCGGTGCACCCAGGCGGCCAGCTCCTCGGTGCTGAAGACATTGTCCAGGCTGAGCATCCGCTCCAGATGCTCCACGGGCGCGAACTGCGTGGTGAAACCGGCGCCGCCGACCAGTTGCGTGGGCGAATCCGGCACCCGCAGATCCGAGTACCGTTCCTCCAGTGCGGTGAGCTCGCCGAGGAGCCTGTCGAACTCCGCGTCGGAGATCGTGGGCGCGTCCTTGACGTAGTAGCGGAACTGGTGTTCGCGCACCTCGTCGGCCAGCTCGCGCCAGCGCGCCCGCGCCTCGCCGGGGGTGGGGGTCTGCTCAGGGTGCGGTTCGATCACCGGTCCAGGTTAACGCCGCTCCGGGACGCGGCCGTCCCGGAGCATGTTCACAGCGAGTCGGGGTCCCCCGCGAACCCGGCGGCGATGCGGCACGCGAGTGAGACCGCGGCGCGCGCCCGGTCCGGATCGGCGTCGGCGAGGCCGCTCTCCGTAGTCACGATCGTCTGCCGCGCCAGCGTGCCGCGCGCGAAGCCCAGCTCGTCGACGAGCCGGACCGCGGGCCGGGCCACCGCGTGCCAGTCCGGCGTCGGACCTTCCGGCCGGCCCGCCGGGGCGAGGCCCAGCAGGATCCCGCGGCCGGAGTCGAGCCACTCGCCCAGGCCGTCGAGGATCGCGGGTTCCCGCACGCTGCCGGCCGAGTGCAGTGTCATCGTGATCGCCGCCGCCCCGGCACCGCGCGCCAGGCCGGTCGCCGCCGGCATGCGTGGGCCGCCGAGGATGACCGGCACGCCGCCCGCCGCCTCGATCACAGTGCCCAGCATCGCGCGCGCCTCCGGCTCCGGCAGCGCGCGCACCGGGTCGTACCGCGTGCGGCCGGGCAGCGCGCCGTCCAGCGCCGCGCCCAGATCGTCCTCGTCCAGTTGCAGCACGGGCTGCACGCCGAACCTGCGCCGCACCGCGCCCACGTGCTCGCGCACGCCCTCCGCCAGCGAGTCGGTGAGGTCGCGCACCGCACCCCGGTCGGTGAGCACGCGCCGCCCGGAGCGCAGCTCCAGCCGCGCCGCCGCGGTGACCGGGCCGCATACCTGCAGCTTGAACGGCGTCCCCGCGCCCCGGACCCCGGCGCGCTCGCAGGCCTCCTCCGCCGCGTCGAGGTCGCGGGCCAGGTGGGCGCGCGCGGTGCGCAGCACGGTCCCCGGCCGGTCGGCGAGCCGGTACCCGGTGGTGGACACGTCCACCGGCAGGTCCACCAGCATCGCCGCGGCGCGGCCCACCGCGTCGGCACCGAGGCCCCGCGCGGGCAGCTCCGCGAGGTGCGGGAACTCCCCCAGCTCGCCGACGATCGTCCGCGCGGCCTCGTGCTCATCGGTGCCCGGCCACGGTCCGAGCCCCGTGGCGGTGCCGAACGGGAGGGTCACCGGTGCGCGGCCGCGCGCGCCGAATCGCTGATGGTGCCGCTGCCCAGCACGACGTCGCCGTCCGGATCGGTGCGGTAGAGCACTGCGGCCTGACCGCGGGCGACGCCCGTGAGTGGTTCGGCGAGGTCGATGCGGATCTGCTCGCCCACGAGCTCCGCCTCGGCCCGCGCGATCCCGCCGTGCGCACGCACCTGGACGACGCAGCCGAACCTCCCCTGCGGCGCCTGCGCGGAGGTCCACCGCGGCTGCCGGGCGCTGATGTGCCGCACTTCGAGGTCTTCGGCGGCCCCCACGGTGACGGTGCCCGAGTCCGGGTCTATGCCCGTGACGTACCGCGGCCGCCCGTCCGGGGCCGGGTGCTCGAGCCCCAGGCCCTTGCGCTGGCCCACCGTGAACCCGTGCACGCCCTCGTGCCGCCCCAGCTCGTCGCCGGAGTCCGCGTCGACCAGCGCGCCGGGCCGCACCCCGATCCGCGCACCGAGGAACGCGCGCGTATCGCCGGTGGGGATGAAGCAGATGTCGTGACTGTCCGGCTTGTCCGCCACGGCGAGGCCCCGCCGCGCCGCCTCCTCGCGGATCAGCGGCTTGGGGGTGTCGCCGACGGGGAACATCGCGCGGCCGAGCTGCTCGCCGTCGAGCACCCCGAGCACGTAGGACTGGTCCTTGTCCGCGTCCACCGCGCGTCGCAGCACGCCGCCCTCCAGGCGCGCGTAGTGGCCGGTGGCCACGGCGTCGAAGCCCAGGGCGAAGGCGCGCTCGGCGACGGCGGCGAACTTGATCTTCTCGTTGCAGCGCAGGCACGGGTTGGGGGTCTCGCCGGCGGCGTAGGAGTCGATGAAGTCCTCGATCACGTCTTCGCGGAAGCGCTCGGCGAAGTCCCACACGTAGAACGGGATGCCCAGCACGTCCGCAGCGCGCTGCGCGTCCCCCGCGTCCTCGCGCGAGCAGCAGCCGCGGGAACCCGTGCGCAGCGCACCTGGCGCCGTCGACAGCGCGAGGTGCACGCCCACCACGTCGTGGCCGGCGTCGACGGCCCGCGCCGCCGCCACCGCGGAATCGACGCCGCCGCTCATCGCTGCAAGAACCCTCATCGCACACTCTCTCGTCGTTCGCTCGCCGTCTCCGTACCGCGCCTGCGGTGCCCGTCGGCCATTCCCGCCGCGCGCGCCCTGTCCACCACCGCCGGCAGCGTCTCGAGCAGCCGGTCGACCTCCGCCGCCGTCGAGGTGTATCCGAGGGAGAAGCGGAGCGAGCCGCGGGCCGTCGACGGGTCCATGCCCATGCCGATCAGCACGTGGCTGGCCTGCGGTACGCCGGCGGTGCAGGCGGAGCCGGTGGAGCACTCGATCCCGGCCGCGTCCAGCAGCATCAGCAGCGAGTCGCCCTCACAGCCCGGGAAGGTCAGGTGGGCGATCGTCGGCAGATCGTCGGCGCCGCGCGCACCGTTGACGAGCACGTCGGGGATGCGCTCCCGGACGCCGGCCACCAGCGCGTCGCGCAGCCCGCCGACGCGGCGCGACTCGGAGGCGAGCGTGCGCTCCGCCTCCGCCGCCGCAGCAGCCATCCCCGCGGCACCGGCCACGTCGACGGTGCCGGAGCGCACCTCGCGCTCGTGGCCGCCCCCGTGCAGCAGCGGCACGCAGGCGACGTCGCGCCGCAGCAGCAGCGCCCCGGTGCCCTGCGGGCCCCCGAACTTGTGCGCGGCAATGCTCAGCGCGGACAGCCCCGGAATGGTGAAGTCCACGGGCACGTGGCCCACGGCCTGGATGGCGTCGGTGTGCAACGGCACCCCGAACCCGTCGGCCACGGACGCAAGCTCCCGGATCGGGTTGACGGTGCCGACTTCGTTGTTCGCCCACATGACGGAGACCAGCGCGGTCTCGTCCGCGTAGACGGCGAGCGCCTCCCGCAGGACCTGCGGCAGCACGCGCCCCTCGTCGTCCACGGCCAGCCAGGTGACCTCGGCGCCCTCGTGCGCCGCGAGCCATTCCACCGCGTCGAGCACGGCGTGGTGTTCGGCCGCACCGGCCAGGATGCGGCGACGCGCGGGCTCGGCGTCGCGCCGCGCACGGAAGATCCCCTTGACCGCCAGGTTGTCCGATTCCGTGCCGCCCGCGGTGAACAGCACCTCCGACGGGCGCGCGCCGAGTACCGCCGCGAGGGCCTCGCGCGCCTCCTCGACGCGCCGCCGCGCCGCCCGGCCCGACCCGTGCAGCGACGCCGGATTGCCGACCCGCGCGAACGCCTCCGCCATCGCCTCGGCGGCGACCCGCCGCATGGGGGTGGTGGCCGCGTGATCGAGGTAGGCGGCCCCACGCTCGGCGGGTGCCGCCGCGGCGCCGTCTGCCACCCGGTCGCGGCGCGCGGGCCTGCCGCCGCCTGGGGCTACTGCATGTGCGGATGCGGCGCCAGCAGTCTGGGCGGGGGGCGTGGCGCCATCCCCGCCGCCGGCGCTCGGTACGGACGGAATCATTGCTCGACCAGGATAGCCGTGCGCCCTCCGCGGCCGTCGCCGCGGGCCCGCCGCCCCGCGTCGATGCCGCCGATGCAGCCGCGGCCCCGCACCCTCTCGTCGAGGGCGCGGGGCCGCGGGCGGTGCGTCGGGCGTCAGCCCTTGTGCGCCTTGACCGCCTCGGTCAGCTGCGGGGCGACATTGAACAGGTCGCCCACGATGCCGTAGTCGGAGATCTCGAAGATCGGGGCCTCTTCGTCCTTGTTGATCGCGACGATCGTCTTGGACGTCTGCATGCCCGCGCGGTGCTGGATGGCGCCGGAGATGCCCAGGGCGATGTACAGCTGCGGCGAGACCGTCTTGCCGGTCTGGCCCACCTGGAACTGGCCCGGGTAGTAGCCGGAGTCCACGGCGGCGCGCGACGCGCCCACGGCGGCCCCCAGCGCGTCGGCGAGCGGCTCGATGACCTTCTCGAAGTTCTCCGCCGACGCCACGCCACGGCCGCCGGAGACCACGATGGTGGCCTCCGTCAGCTCGGGGCGGTCGCCGCCGACGACCGGCTCGCGCTTGGTGATGACGGTGGCGTTCTCCGCCGCCTCGGGCACCGCGACGTCCTCGCGGGCCCCTGCGCCGGCCTGGGCCTGCACCTCGACCGAGCCGGGACGGACCGTGATCACGGGCAGGTCGCCCGTGGCCTTGGCGTCCACGGTGAATGCGCCGCCGAAGATCGAGTGCACGGCCGAGCCGTCGCCCTTCACCTCGACGACGTCGCCGAGCAGGCCCGAGCCGATGCGCGCGGCCAGCCGGCCGGCGACCTCCTTGCCCTCGACGCTGGCCGGGATGAGCACCGCGGCCGGGGACGCGGACTCCGCGAGCCCGGCGAGCACGTCGACCTTGGGCGTGACGAGGACGCTGTCGACGGTGTCGGACTCGGCGGCGTAGATCTTCTCGGCGCCCGCAGCGGTCAGGGCGTCGGCCAGCGCGTCGGTCGTGCCGGCGGGGCCGGTGACGACGGCGGCGGGCTCACCGAGCGCGCGCGCCGCGGTGAGCAGTTCGGTGGTGACCTTCTTCAGCGCACCCTCGGCATGTTCGACGAGGACGAGTACCTCTGCCATTGTGTTAACTCCTTGAACGGTCTGGTGGTGTGGCGGGGGGCGGCGGTCAGATGATCTTCTGGCCGACCAGGTACTTGGCGACGTCGTTGCCGCCCTCGCCCTCGTCCGCGACCTTCTCGCCGGCGGTGCGCGGCGGCTTCGGGGTCGAGGCCGTCACCGCGGAGCCCGCGTTGGCCACGCCGACCGTCTCCGGATCCACGCCGATGTCGGCGAGGGAGAAGACCTGCACTTCCTTCTTCTTGGCGGCCATGATGCCCTTGAAGGACGGGAACCGCGGCTCGTTCATCTTCTCGGTGACGCTCACGATCGCGGGGAGCGTTGCCTCGAGCTCGAAGGTGCCCTCGTCGGTCTCACGCTCGCCGGTGGCCTTGCCGTCCGCGATGGTCAGGCTGCGCATGTGCGTGAGCTGCGGGATGCCCAGGTACTCGGCGATGATCGCGGGCACGGCACCGGTGCGGCCGTCGGTGGCCTCGTTGCCGGCGATGATGAGCTCGGCGCCCTCGATCTGCCCGATGGCGGCCGCGAGCGCCCAGGAGGTCTGGATCGCGTCCGAGCCGTGCAGGGCCTCGTCGTTGAGGTGGACGGCCTTGTCCGCGCCCATCGACAGCGCCTTGCGGATCGCCTCGGTGGCACGGTCGGGACCGGCGCACAGCACGGTGACCTCGCCGCCCTGCGCCTCCTTGATCTGGAGGGCCTCTTCGACCGCGCGCTCGTTGATCTCATCCAGCACGGCGTCCGCAGCCTCGCGGTCCAGGGTGAAATCTCCCTCGGAGAGCTTGCGCTCGGACCAGGTGTCAGGAACCTGCTTGATCAGTACGACAATGTTTGGCATCGGTCTTCTCCGACCTCCTGTGGTGTCTGCGGTCACCCTCGCACCGCATCGTTGAACGCCTGCCCGGGCATGCCGGCGGGGTGAAACTGCCACTGCCAGTTCTAGCGCATGTCACAGTCCTTCCGCCACGCAACCCCCACCCACATGTTACCGACGGGTAACATGATTGCAACCCCCGATACCCGTACGTACGACACCTTGAATCACAGGGAAACCGAGGACCTACTAGCGTGCAACGAGTGACCGACTCTGCAGATGACGCGGCGCGCACCCTCGCCGGCGACGCCCCCGCACTCCCCCTCACCGGAGAGCGCACCGTGCCCGGCCTCGCCGAAGAGAACTACTGGTTCCGCCGGCACGAGGTCGTCTACCTCGACCTCGTCGAGGCCTGCCGGGGGCGGATCGTCGTGGACGCCGGCTTCGGCGAGGGTTACGGAGCGGCGCTCATCGCCGGCGCGGCCGCCGGGGTGCTCGGGGTCGACTACGACGCCACCGCCACCGCCCACGTCGCACGACGCTACCCGTCGGTGCAGGTCACCCGGGGCAATCTGGCGGCGCTGCCCGTCGCCGACGACGCGGTGGACGCGGTGGTCAACCTGCAGGTGATCGAGCACCTGTGGGATCAGGAGCAGTTCCTGCGCGAGTGCCACCGCGTGCTCGCCCCCGGCGGGCGGCTGCTCATCAGCACGCCCAACCGCATCACCTTCTCCCCCGGCCGGGACACCCCGCTCAATCCGTTCCACACGCGCGAGCTCAACGCCGCCGAGCTCACGGAACTGCTCGTCGGCGCCGGCTTCGCGGTGGAGTCGATGCGCGGGGTGCACCACGGCCCGCGCCTCGCTGCCCTCGACGCCAAGCACGGCGGCTCGCTCATCGACGCGCAGATCGAGCGCGCGCTCGCAGGCGAGCCCTGGCCCGCAGATCTCCGCGCCGACGTGGCGGCGGTGACGGCCGACGACTTCCACCTCCGCACCGACGGCATCGACGGCAGCCTGGACCTGGTGGCGACGGCGGTGAAAGCACCGTGACGGGCTCCGAGGCGCCGGTGACCGAACCCGGCATGTTCGCGCTGGTGCTGCACAGCCACCTGCCCTGGCTGGCCAACCACGGCCGCTGGCCGGTCGGCGAGGAGTGGCTCTACCAGTCGTGGTCGGCGTCGTACCTGCCGGTGTTCGACGCCCTGGAGCGCCTGGCCGACGAGGGGCACACGAACCTGCTCACCTTCGGCATCACGCCCGTGCTCGCCGCACAGCTCGACGACCCGCACAGCCTGGCCGGCATGCACCACTGGCTGGGCAACTGGCAGCTACGCGCGCACGAGGCGGCGCTCATCGACAGCGCGGCGGGCGCGCCCGGCACCGCCAGCAGCGTCGCCGCACTGCGCGAGCTCGGCACCCGCGAGCACCGCGAGTCCGCCTGGGCCCTGGAACGATTCGAGTCCCGTTGGCGGCACGGCGCCTCGCCCGTGATCCGGCCGCTGGTGGAGTCCGGGGTGATCGAGCTGCTCGGCGGGCCGCTGGCGCACCCGTTCCAGCCGCTGCTCGATCCGCGCATGCGGGCCTTCTCACTCGAGGAGGGCCTCGAAGACGCCCGGCGCCGCTGGAACCACCGCCCGCGGGGCCTGTGGGCCCCGGAGTGCGCGTTCACGCCCGGCATGGAACAGGACTACGCGCGCAGCGGCATCGACCACTTCATGGTGGACGGCCCGTCGCTGCGCGGCGACACGGCGCTGGGGCGCCCCGTCGCCGGAACCGACGTCGTCGCCTTCGGCCGCGACCTCACCGTCAGCTACAAGGTGTGGTCCCCCAAATCGGGCTACCCCGGGCACGGCGCCTACCGGGACTTCCACACCTACGATCACGACACCGGCCTCAAGCCGGCGCGCGTGACCGGCAAGACCACCCCGCCCCCGGACAAGAAGCCGTACGACCCCGCTCTCGCCGCGGCCGCCGTCGACAAGCACGTCGCGGACTTCGTCGAGGCGATCCGCGCCCGCCTGCGCTCCGAGTCCGAGCGCATCGGCCGCGACGCGCTCGTCGTCGCGGCCTTCGACACCGAGCTGTACGGGCACTGGTGGCACGAGGGCCCAGTGTGGCTGGAGAAGCTGCTGCGCGCCCTGCCGGAGGCGGGGATCCGCGTGGGCACCCTCGCCGACGCCCGCGCGCAGGGCTATGTGGGCGAGCCCATCGACCTGCCCGAATCGTCCTGGGGATCCGGCAAGGACTGGCGGGTGTGGGCCGGAGACCAGGTGCGCGACCTGGTGGGCCTCAACGCGGAAGTCGTGGCCGAGGCGCTGGCCCACGTCGACGCGATGCCCGCGGGCCTTCGGCACCGGGACCCCGTCGCCGACCAGGCCGTGCGCGAGGCGCTGCTGGCCGTCGCGAGCGACTGGGCCTTCATGGTCAGCAAGGACACCGCCGCCGGCTATGCGCGGGACCGGGCCCACAAGCACGCGCACGCGATGCGCGAGATCGTCGCGGCCGCCGCCTCGGGCGACTCCCGCCGCGCCGAGGCGCTGGCCGCGGCGTGGCGCCACGCCGACGGGCTCTTCCCCGGCCTCGACGCGCGCCGGCTGCGGCGCACGGCGTCCGCGTCCGCCCCGCCGGGGATCGCAGTGCCGGATCCCGCACGCGCACAGGTGGTGACGCGGTGAGGATCCTCATGGTCTCGTGGGAGTACCCGCCGGTGATCGTCGGCGGGCTCGGAAGGCACGTCCACCACCTGGCGACACAGCTTGCCGTGCAGGGGCACGACGTGGTGGTGCTCTCCCGGCACCCCTCCGGCACCGATGCGCACTCGCACCCCACCGTGGATCGCACCTCGGAGGGCGTGCGCGTGGTGGCGGTGGCCGAGGACCCGCCGCACTTCGTCTTCGGCGAGGACATGATGGCCTGGACGCTCGCCATGGGGCACGCCATGGTGCGGGCGGGCCTGGCGCTGGGCGCGGGCCGGTTGGACGGGCCGCGCGCGGGCGAGCCCTGGACCCCGCAGATCGTCCACGCGCACGACTGGCTTGTTGCCCACCCGGCTATCGCACTGGCCGAGCACTTCCGGGCGCCGCTGGTGAGCACCATCCACGCCTCCGAGGCCGGGCGGCACGCGGGATGGGTTTCGTCCAACATGAACCGCCAGGTGCACTCGGTCGAGTGGTGGCTGGCCAACGCCTCGGACTCGCTCATCACCTGCTCCGAGTCCATGCACGACGAGGTCACCGCACTCTTCGGCCCGGAACTGCCCACGATCACCACGATCCGCAACGGCATCAGCTTGCAGACGTGGTCGTTCCGGCCACGCCGTCGGCCTGCCGGCCCCGGGGCGCCCCCGCGGCTGCTGTACGTGGGGCGTCTGGAGTACGAGAAGGGCGTGCAGGACGCCATCGCCGCGCTCCCCGCCGTCCGTGACGCGTTCCCCGGCACCACGCTCACCATCGCCGGCGAGGGCACCCAGCACCGCTGGCTGGTGGACTGCGCTGCCGACCACGACGTGACCGGCGCGGTGGAGTTCCTCGGCAGGCTCGACCACGACGAGCTCCTCGCGCAACTGCACGATGCCGATGCCGCGGTGCTGCCAAGCCGATACGAGCCCTTCGGCATCGTGGCGCTGGAGGCGGCGGCCACGGGCACCCCGCTGGTCGCCTCCACCGCGGGAGGGCTGGGAGAGGCCGTGGTGGACGGGCGCACCGGCTACTCGTTCGCCCCGTCGGACCCCGAGGACCTGGCCAAGGCGGTGTGCCGGTCGCTGGAGGACCCGGAGCGCACCCAGGACCTCGCCCGCGCCGCCCACGTGCGCCTGACCACCGAGTTCACCTGGGACCACGTGGCTGCGCAGACGGCCGAGGTCTACGCCGCCGCCACGTGGCACGAGCCGAAGGCCCTGGGCCGGCCGGTCATCGTCGCGCGCCCGCTGCCCGACCGGTGACGTCCTGGCCGGCGCCCGGGCCGGGCGGCGATCACCCGCCCGGCGCCGTCCGCAATGCCTGCTCCACCGCGAGGGCGATGACCAGCTGCCCCGACGCGGTGGGGTGGAACGGCGCCGGATCGTCGACGCCCTGGACGTAAGGCTGGGCGCTGCAGACCCCGTGGCCGTCGAAATCCGGTGACGCCGTGCGGAACCCCGCGGCAGCCGCAGCCTTGGACAGCACCTGGTTGAGCGCATCGAGATCGTCCTGCAGCGCATCGACCTTCGCGTCGGTGACCCCGAGGCCTTTCAAGCACTCGGTGCCGCCCGAGAACGGGTCGTAATACTCGTTGATGATCACCGCCGGATGGCGCGGCAGCTGCTGGAGCTGCGCCGACAGTTGCAGTAGATCCTGGCTGAAGTCGGCCAGCTGCTGCTGGTAGTAGGCCTGCAGCGCGCTGCTGGCGCAGTCGCCGGTGCCCGCGCACAGGCGCAGCATCCACGACCAGTTCACATCGTTCGCCCCGATGCTCACCACCACCAGGTCCGCCCGCGTCACCGCGTCCGCGCTCACCTGCGGGGGAAGGGCCATGCCGCCCGCCTCCTGCGGCCCGAGCAGCCCCGCGCGGATCGTCGCGCCCGAGCAGGCCAGGTTGGTGACGTCCCAACCGTCCGCACTGGCCAGGCTGACCGCGAACGCGTTGCGGCTGCGCCCGCAGGCGGTGTCCGCCGGCGTGGGGTCCTGCACCGGCGGGTTGCCCAGCCCCGCGGCGGTGGAATCGCCGATCACGGCGACGCGGGAGACGTCCGCGCCCGTGGGCCGCGGCGGGCCGGTCACCTCCGGCAGCGGCACAGCTCCGGTCAGCGCGGTGAGCGAATCGACTTGGCGCAGCTTCTCCGGCGCGCTGTAGGCGGTGACCATGATCGCGCCCAGGTTGAGTCCCTCGGTGACCACCAGGCCCACCACGATGAGGGCCACGCTGCGCCGCCATCCGCGCCGCGCCCAGCCCGCCAGCGCGCCGAACAGCACCAGCGCCGCCGCCCCCGCCACGACGACCTGCCAGACGAAGAACCGCTTCCACCCGTCCACCAGGGCGTCCTGCAATTGCCCGGCGGCCGCGGCCGGGTCGCCGACGAACTGGCTCAGCTGCGCACCCATGGTGATGCGGTCCAGCGCCAGGCGCGGACGCACGGGGCCCGCGAAGTCGATCGCCGTGGCGATCCGCTGGCCGAACAGGTCCAGCTCGCCCGGGCCGGACAGCGACCACGACGGCGCCGTCACCCCCACCCGGACCGTCTGCCCCGCGGCGCTGACCTGCTGCATCGGCGTCAACCACAGGGCCGCGGCAATCGCGCCCGCCGCGACACCCACGATCAGGACGATCCATGCGACCACGATCACCGACCGGCGCAGAACACGCGACACTCCGCGCTCCTCTCCCGGCCGGCGGCGCGGCCGACCGACCCGCTAGCCCGCGGACTTCTTCCTTTCGATATCCGCCAGCGCGGCCTCGAGCTCGGCCCGCTTTCCCGCGGCGTCCTCCCAATCCTGCACTCGGTTGCGCACGACGCGCGCGGGCGCGCCCACGGCGATCGAATAGTCCGGGATCTGCCCCTTCACCACGGCGTGGGCGCCCAGCACGCAGCCGCGGCCGACGATGGTCCCGCGCAGCACCGACACCTTGGCCGCCAGCCAGTTGTCGGGTCCGATCCGCACCGGCGCCTTCACGATCCCCTGATCCTTGATGGGCAGGTGGATATTCTCGGTGACGTGGTCGAAGTCGGTGATGTAACACCAGTCGGCCACCAGCGTGGAGGCGCCGATCTCGATGTCCATATAGCAGTTGACCACGTTGTCCTTGCCGAAGACCACCTTGTCGCCGATACGGAGCGAGCCTTCGTGGCAGCGGATGGCGTTGCCGTCGCCGATGTGCACCCACCGGCCGACCTCCAAGCGCGACAGGCCGGGTGTGGAGTGCATCTCGACGTTCTTTCCCAGGAACACCATGCCGCGCAGCACCACGTGCGGGTTGGCCAGGCGGAACCGGGCCAGACGGTAGTAGCGCACCAGATACCAGGGCGTGTAGGCCTTGTTGCGCAGCACCCAGCGCAGCGAGTCCGGCGTGAGGAAGCGGGCCTGCTGCGGATCGCCGCGCCGCGCTCCCTGCCAGCGCGAACGGAATGATGCGCCCCACATGCTCGTCATGGTGCGCCAGCCTAATCCCACGGTCCCGCCCCGCCACCACACGCCCACGTCCGGCGGGCGCGCGAACCCCGCGCGATAGGCTCACTGCGCATTGCCGCCGTCCGAGGAGCCCTGCATGCCGCTGTTGTCGCACCGCCCGGCCTTGCGTGCCGCCGTCTCCGCGGTGGGCGCCGCCGGCGTCGTCCTGCTCGCGGGCGCGTGCGCCGGTGTGGCGGAACCGATCCCCGCCTACCAGGACGGGTGGTCGGCTGTGCACGGCCAGGCGGACGGCGCCAACGCGGTGCAGGTGGACGGGCCGCGCGAGCCCGTCCTCCAGTGGTCCCGCGACCTCGGCGCGCAGCCCACGGGGTTCGCCGCGTCGGGCCCGGACGGGCAGCTGATCGTCTCGGCGCACACCGACACCGGGTGCCAGATGTTCACGTTCGATCTCGACACCGGCCGCAAACAGTGGTGCACCTGGCAGAACATCGGCGCCGGGTCGATGTCGCCGCTGGTCGACCAGATGGCCGGCGTCTACACGGGCAACATCGGCAGCGCCGACTCGTTCGACGTGTTCGGGTCGGTCCGCTGGCATACCCCCGTCATCGGCACACCCCGCCCGCTCCAGTTCCTGGCGGACCGGGCGGTGCTGGCCGTCACGCACCTGGGCCAGGTCAACGTGCTCAGCACCATCACCGGGCGCAAGCTGGCGCCGTCCGTCGCGCTCGCACCCGCGGACTGGCCCCCGCCACCCGACGAGGGGCTGGAGGACTGCGCGACCGCCGGCCCCGGCTGCCCGGTGGCGTTCCCCCCGGCGGTCGACACGCGGTCCGACGACTTCTTCTTCCCGTTCCGGGCACCCGGAACGGACGGCGCGGCACTGGTGGCGATGCACTATGCGCCCGGCGCCGGGAACGGGGCGGACATCAACCGCGACAACAGCGATGCCGACGCCGACGGAAGCATCACCGAGCTGTGGCGTTCGCAGCCCCTCCCAGGCGGCGTGTCCTCCGCCCCCGCGCTGTCCCCGAACGGCGACACCGTGTACGTGCTCGACGGGAACGGCACGCTCTGGGCGCTGGGCACCGATGACGGCGCTCCCCGCTGGCGGATTCCCCTGGACCTGGCGGCGCCGTCCACCGTGTCCGTCTCGCCCGACGGCCTGGTGCTCGCCGCGCCGCAGCGGCCGGCGGGCACGGGGACCGGCATCGTGCCGGGCGTCGGCGCTGGTGCCGATGGCCGAGGAGAAGGCGCAGGCGCGGTGATCGCGGTGCGCGACGAGGACGACACCGGACGCGTCGCCTGGCAGCGACCGGAGATCCGGGCCACCGGACCCGTCGCGATCGCCGGCAACGGGCTCGGCTACGTGGTCACCGGCGCGGGGCAGGGCCCGGCCGCGCTGTCGGTCCTCGACCTGCGCGACGGTCGCACCGTGTCCACCGCCCCGCTCGCGCCGGCCACCGGGACGAGCGGGGTCGTCGTCGTCACCAACGCCGGGCGGATCGTCGTCGTCGGCGCCGGCGGCCTCGTCTCCGTCTTCGAGTAGTCACCGCCGTCTGCGAAGAGTCACCGCGGCCTGCGCGTGGCCTCCGCCGCCCCGGCTCAGTCTTCGCGCGTCGGCGCAGTCCCGCCGACGGTCGGCTCGCAGACGAACACCGTCGAGGCGCGCCCGATGCGGGTCACCACCAGGCTCAGCGACCGTGAGCCGCGCGGCTTGAGCCTGCGGCGCAGCGCGTCCGGGTCGACGTCGACGCCGCGAACCAGGATCTCCAGCGCCCCGCAGTCGTACGCGCGGAGCACCTGCCGCAGCGGCTTGTCCGCAAACCGCACCTGCTCGAGCACCCGGTGCCCGCGCGCCCCGTACGGCACGTCGTCGCCGGTGAGGTAGGCGATCCGCGGGTCCAGCTGCCAAAGCCCGTGCGCGGCGGCATAGTGGCGCACCAGACCGGCGCGGACCACGGCGCCATCCGGGTCCACGATCCACCGGCCGGGCGGCGCGTCGGGTATCTCGTCGGGCAGGGCGTCGGTGTACTGCTCTTCCGGCCCGGCGCTGTGCAGCACCGTCGCCCTGCGGCGCACACCGGCTTCGCCGAGCGACCCGGACCACAGGCAGGCCTCGCGCACACCGCCGTCGAGAGAGACCACCTCGACCTCGCCGCGCCAGCCGAGCGCCTCCGCATCCAGCCCCGGGGCGCACTTGATGACGAGGTCGCGGCCCGCGTATGCGTCGATCAGCTCCGGCAGCGGCGGCATCAGCGCGGCCGGGTCATGCCGCCGGCGCCCGCCCGCGCGGCGGGCGGGATCCGCCACCACCACCGTCCCGGCGGTGACCGGAACCAGCGCGTCCGCCCGCAGCAGCGCCACGCCGGACCCGGCACCGATATTGTGCTGCGCCATCGCCAGGCGCACCGGGTCGATGTCGCTGCCGACGACGTACTCGCACTGCCCGGCGAGCGCGGAGAGCTCGGCGCCCACGGAACAGGTGACGTCGTGGACCCGCCGGCCGGCCAGCCGACGCGCCCGCGCCGCGGCCACGTGGTGCGGCGTCGCCTGCTGCAGCGCGTCGTCGGTGAGCAGCCAGCGATCCGCCCGGTCCAGCTTCGCGGACGCCTTGCGGCGCAGGCGCACCGTTTCGATCAGCGCCGACGCGTGCGCACCGAACCGCGCACGCACCGCGGCCAGGTCGGCCAGGTGCGTGCGCGTGGTCAACGAGTACTGCGCCACCGCGGCGAGCGCGTCGCCGCCCTCCGCCGAGCGCAGATAGGCGACGTCCTCGCCGGTGAAGCCGAATCCCACCGGTGCGGCGTCAGCCCTGCGGCTTGGCGCCCGTGATGAGCACGTTGTAGAAGAACGAGCGCGGCACGAAGCGCTGCAGGACGTTCTCGTCGAGCCAGGTGAGGCGCTTGTAGCCGCCGAAGGCGAACCGTGCCCAGCTCCAGCCCAGCCGCCCCGGGGGCACCGCCGCCTCGAAGGTGCGCACCGGCCAGCCCAGCATCGCCGCGGCGAATTCCTCGGTTACAGCCTCGACGTCCTCCCCGCCCGCCGAGCGCGCGATGTCCTCCAGATGCGCGGGATCGAAGGTGTGGATGTCCACGACCGCCTCCAGTGCCGCGGCGCGCGAGGACTCGTCGAGCTCCTCCTGCGTGCGCCGCCACTGCCCCAGCCCCGGCAGACGCGTCACGTTGGTGGCCGCCGCCCACGTGGCCCGGCTGAGCCAGCGCGCGTAGAAGTCGCCCACCGTGGACGGCTCGCCGGCGAAGACGAACCGACCGCCGGGCTTGAGCACGCGCAGCACCTCGCGCAGCGACTTCTCGACGTCCGGGATGTGGTGCAGCACCGCGTGGCCCACCACCAAGTCGAAAGTGTCGTCGTCGTACGGGATGGTCTCGGCGTCCGCCACCCGGCCGTCGACGTCGAGGCCCAGGTTCTCGGCGTTGCGCAGCGCCACCTTGACCATGCCGGGCGACAGATCGGTGACCGACCCCTTCTCCGCGATGCCGCTCTGCATCAGGTTGAGCAGGAAGAATCCCGTGCCGCAGCCCAGCTCCAGCGCCCGCCCGTACGGCAGATCCGCCTGGGGCACCGCCTTGTCGAAGCGGCCGCGCGCGTATTCGATGCAGCGCTCGTCGTAGGAGATCGACCACTTGTCGTCGTAGGTCTCGGCCTCCCAGTCGTGGTAGAGCACCTGGGCCAGCTTCGTGTCCTGGTAGGCGGCCTCGACCTCCTCGGCCGTGGCGTGCGGGTGGGGCGCCGGATCCGACGTCCCGGCGATGGGGTTCACGGTCATGCTTCGGCCTTCCTCGGCGGCGCTCAGCGCCCGGTGAATTCGGCTTTGCCGGGACCGTTCTCGACGAACGACTGCATGCCGATCTTCTGGTCCTCGGTGGTGAACAAGGCGGCGAACAGGCGCGCCTCGATGCGCAGCCCCGAGTCGAGATCGGTGTCGAGACCCTCATCGATGGCCGCCTTCGCGGCCGCAAGGGCACGTCCCGCGCCGCCGACGAACTGCCCCGCCCAGCGGCGGGCGGCCTCGTAGACGTCGTCCGGCGCGACGACCTCGTCGACCAGGCCCATCGCCAGCGCGTCCTCCGCGCCCACGTGCCGACCGGTGAAGACCATCTGCTTGGCCTTCGCGGGGCCCACGAGCCGGGCCAGGCGCTGCGTGCCGCCGCCGCCCGGGATGATGCCCAGCTGGATCTCCGGCACGCCCAGCTTGGCGTTGTCGCCGGCGATACGGCGGTCCGCGCTCAGCGCCACCTCGAGCCCGCCGCCCAGCGCGTAGCCGGTGACGGCCGCGACGGTGGGCTTGGCGATCTCGGACACGACGCCGATGGAGCGCTGCAGGCCGAGCGCCAGGCGGTCCATCTCGCCCGCCGTCATGCCGTCCATCTCCTTGATGTCGGCGCCGGCGGCGAAGAGCTTCTCGCCGCCGTAGACGATGACGGCGGCGACGTCGTCGCGCTCGTCGGCCTCGCGCGCCGCCGCCACCAGCTCACGCTGGACCTGGCGGTTGAGTGCGTTCATCGGGGGTCGGTCCAGCCGGATCGTGCCGATGCCAGCATCGACCTCGAGCGTTACGAATTCAGCCATGCACGCAGATTACCCGCCGCCCCGGGGACGGTTGTCCGGTACCCGCGGGCACGGTCAGCGCGGCATCGCCTCCAGGTACCGCTCGCCCCCGTCGAAGTCGACGCGCCAGCCGGAATCGGTGCGCACCAGGTCCGGTTGGACGGTGGTGATCTCCGGCTCGGCGGCCATCACGGCCGCGACCGAATCGAACTGCGCGAGCGTGTCCAACTGCGACCAGGTGGGCGGCAGCAGCATCGAGCCGCCGGCGCGCCAATGGTCGATGGCCGCGGCCGGCGTGCTCCAAAGCACCTCCGCCGCCTCGGAGGTCTGGCCGTCGGCCTGCTGACCGTCCGGCAGCGCCGCGACGAAGAAGTACGTGTCGTAGCGGCGCTTCTCCCCGATCGGCGTGATCCAGTGCGACCACGGCCGCAGCAGCTCGGTGTCGAACGTCAGGCCCTCGCGGGTGAGGAACTCGGCGAAGCCGTAGCGGTGCCCCTCGAGCTCCGGACGCGCACCGGCGTAGGGCGCGGTGTCGACGACGGCGGTGCCGGGCCGCTCCCCTGCCAGCAGCACGCCGCACTCCTCGAACGTCTCGCGCGCCGCGGCGCACACGAGCCGGCGCGCGCGGGCCTCGTCCACGCCGAGCCGTCCCGCCCACCACTGCGCATCCGGGCCGGCCCAGGCCGGCGCGGCGTCGGAGTCCGACTGGTCCACCCCGCCGCCGGGGAACACCGTCATCCCGCCCGCGAAGGCCATGCCCGCGACCCGGCGCACCAGGAACACCTCGATGCCCTCGGCACCGTCACGGAGGAGCATCACGGTGGACGCGTCCTTGGGCTCGGGGACGGGGGCGTCCGGGTCGATGTTCAGCGGCAACGGCATATGGGACCTTCCTCGGGTGTGCTGCGGGTCTGCTCGGTCGTTCCGGCGATGCGCCCCTGGGCCCCGGCTCAAGCCCGGTGGCGACCGGCCGCCAGGCTGCGGCGGGCGAAGTACCGTCCGTCCACCCTGTCGAGCGCGATGGACTGCCGGAACGCCGCCGACAGGTTCTCGGCGGTGATCACGTCGTCGATCAGCCCCTGCGCCACCACGCCGCCCTCGCTCAGCAGCAGTGCGTGGCTGAACCCCGGCGGGATCTCCTCGACGTGATGGGTGACGAGCACCGTCGCGGGCGCGTCCGGGTCCGCCGCCAGCACCGCGAGCCGCGCCACCAGGTCCTCGCGCCCGCCCAGGTCCAGACCGGCCGCCGGTTCGTCCAGCAGCAGCAGTTCCGGGTCCGTCATCAGAGCGCGGGCGATGAGCACGCGTTTGCGTTCGCCCTCGGACAGCGTCCCGTACTGGCGGTCCACCAGATGCTCGGCACCGAGGCTCTCCAGAAGCTCGTGCGCGCGGTCCACGTCCATCTGATCGTAGGTCTCCCGCCACCGCCCCAGCACCGCATAGCCGGCCGAGATGACCAGGTCGAACACCTTCTCCTCGCCGGGGATGCGGGCGGCCAGCGCCGACGACGACAGGCCGATCCGGGGGCGCAGCTCGCCGGTGTCGACCCGCCCCATCACCTCGCCGAGGATGTGCGCGGAGCCGGCCGACGGAAACTCCTGCGCCGCCGCCAGACGCAGCAGCGAGGTCTTGCCCGCGCCGTTGGGGCCCAGCACCACCCAGCGCTCGTCCAGCTCCACGCGCCAGGTCAGCGGTCCGACGAGGGTGGCGCCGCCGCGGCGCAGGTGGACGTCCTGCAGGTCGATGAGAAGATCAGGATCAGGTTCACGCACACCCCCATCTTGGACCAGTGGGGAATCGGGGGCGCGGACGGTGTCCACTTCCCCGTGCCGCCCTGTCCGATTCCGACCGCCCGCACCCGGAAGCGCACCGATATGACCCGCCGGCCAGCACCGCCCCCGCCCCGGGACGCCGCCGCGCTGGTCCGCGTCCTGCACCACGAACACCCGGATCCGCATTCCGTGCTGGGCGCCTTCCCGCACCCCTGCGGCACCCTGGTGCGGGTGCTCAAACCGGGGGCCGTCGCGGTGTCGGTGCGCACCGCGGACGCGCTGCACCCGCTCGCGCCCGTCGATCCCCGCCCCGAAGGTCGGCGCGCCGGGGCGCACCCGGGCATGTTCGCCGCAGTCCTCCCGGTACCCGCCGGCGAAGACTACCGGCTCGTCGTCACCTATCCGCCCGGACGGACCTACGTGGTGCCCGACGGCTACACCATGGCCGCCACTGTTTCGGAGGACGCGCTGCGCAGGTTCGCCGCGGGCACGGACCGCCGGCTGTGGGAGTCGCTGGGCGCGCGCCCGACGATGATGGGGACTCCCACGGGCGCGGTGTCCGGCACCGCGTTCGCCGTGTGGGCCCCGCACGCGCGGGGGGTCTCGGTGATCGGCGGGTTCGACGGGTGGACGGGGCTCGGAGCCCCGATGCGCCGTCTGAGCGGCACCGGGGTGTGGGAGGTGTTCGTCCCCGGCGTCGGCCCGGGCGAGCTCTACAAGTTCCGCATCCGCGCGGCCGACGGCACCCTCACCGACCGCGCCGACCCGATGGCACAGTGGGCGGAGGCGCCCCCGAACACCGCCTCCCGCGTCACCGCGGAGCGGCACCGGTGGAGCGACGGCGCGTGGCAGGCGCGCCGGGCCGCCGCCGACCCGCGGCGGCGGCCGATGTCCACCTACGAGGTCCACCTGGGTTCCTGGCGCCCCGGGCTGGACTACGACGGGCTCGCCGCCGAACTCGTGCCGTATGTCGCCCGCCTCGGTTTCACCCACGTGGAGCTGCTGCCGCTGGCCGAGCACCCCTACGGCGGATCGTGGGGGTACCAGGTGACGTCGCAGTTCGCCCCCACCGCCCGCCTGGGCGACCCCGACGGGCTGCGCAGGCTGGTCGACGCGTTCCACGCGGCCGGCATCGGCGTGATCGCGGACTGGGTCCCCGCACACTTCCCCCGCGACGGCTGGGCGCTCGCCCGCTTCGACGGCGCCGCGCTGTACGAGCCGGACGACCCGCTGCGCGCCGACCACCCGGACTGGGGAACGCTCACCTTCGACCTCGCCCGGCCTGAAGTCCGTTCGTTCCTGCTGTCCTCGGCGCTGTACTGGATCGAACGCTTCCACCTGGACGGCCTGCGCGTCGACGCGGTGGCCTCGCTGCTGTACCGCGACTACTCGCGCCGGCCGGGACGCTGGACGCCGAACGCCCGCGGGGGACGCGAGGATCTCGCCGCCGTCGGCTTCCTGCGCGAGCTCACCGCCGCGGTGGCCCGGCGGCACCCCGGCGTGAGCCTCATCGCCGAGGACTCGTCGCTGCGGCCCGGCACCACCGCGCCGGTGGCCCGGGGCGGGCTGGGGTTCACGTTCCGGTGGAATCTCGGGTGGCTGCACGACAGTCTGGGCGCCGGTGGGCCGCTGCCCGCCGTCGGCGCCCCGGCCGGCGCCGCGCGCACCCTCGACTACGCCTGCGACGAGTCCTACGTGCTGCCGATCAGCCACGACGAGGTGGTGCACGGGAAAGGGACTCCGTGGCAACGGTTCTCCGGGCCGCCGCAGGACCGCGCCGACCGGGTCCGCGCGGCACTGGCGACGATGTGGGCGCACCCGGGCAAGAAGCTGCTGTTCATGGGGCAGGAGTACGGCCAGGAAACCGAGTGGTCCGACCTCTACGGCCCCGACTGGGCGCAGCTGCGCGACCCGCTCCACGTCGGCGTGCGCGATCTGGTGGCCCGGCTCAACGTGCTGTACCGGTCGATGCCGGCCCTGTGGCTCGACGACGGCACGCCCGGCGGCTTCACGCGGCTCGGGGTCACCGTGAAGCCTGCGACCGTGACGCCCCCGGTACTCGCGTTCGCCCGGCACACGGCGCGGGACCCGGAGCACTCGGCCGCGCTGATCTGCGTCGCGAACATGTCCGCCGACCACGTCGACGCTTCGCTCCGCGCGCCCTTCGCCGGCGATTGGCGGATCGTCCTCGACGCCGGCGCCTGCGGGCAGGCGGGCCGGCGGGCGGCCGCCGTCGCCGGCACGCGCCGCATCCGCGTCGCCGTGCCCGCCCGCAGTACCGTGTGGTTGGTCCGCGAGCCTGCGGACGGATCACCCCGTTGAGGAGCAGCATGCCGACGCGCCCCCCGCGAGCTCGCGCAGGCGCACGGCTGCGCGCCCGCCGTCCGCCGACCACTTTTCCGCGGGCGGCCGTGGCGACGGCCGCGTGCGCGCTCGTGGCCGCGGCGTCGGCATGCACCGTCACCACCGACGGCACGGCCCGCCCGCAGGCCGCCGCACCCGACACCGTCGCGGGCATGCCGATCACCCACGGCCCCAGCGGGCCGCGCGCCGATGCTCCCGCTCCGCGCGTGCAGGTGGCCGGAGGCACATCGGGTCCCCTCGACACCATCGCCGCGGGCGCCGTCGAGGACCTGGGCCGGTTCTGGGCGGACACGTTCCCCCGGGACTTCCACCGCCCGTTCACCCCGGTCGCGCGGTACGTCTCGTGGGACTCGGCGGACCGGCATGCCCAGGGCCCGGACTTCTGCGGCGGGCCCACCGCCGGGGTCGCCAACGCCGGTTTCTGCCGCTCCCGCAACGAGATCGGCTGGGACCGCGGGCCGTTGATGTCGGATCTCGTCGCGGAGTACGGCGACCTCGCCCCCGTGGTGGTGCTCGCCCACGAGTACGGACACGTGGTGCAGTACCAGACCGGGGTGCGTACCACGCAGGCGCCGACGATCGTGCTCGAGCAGCAGGCCGACTGCTACGCGGGCGTGTTCATGCGCCACGTCGCCGAGGGCGGCTCCCAGCGCTTCACCATGAACACCACCGACGGGTTGGAATCGGCGTTGTCGGTTCTCGTCGGTATCCGCGATTCCCCCGACGCCGCGCAGTTCGGCGGCTCCGAGCACGGGTCCGCCTTCGAGCGCGTGACCGCGTTCCAGCAGGGCTTCGCCGGATCCGCGTCGGCGTGCGCGGACATCGACGCCGCGGATGTGGACGAGGGCCGGGTGGCGGTGCCGCTCGAGGCGCTCGGCGCGGGCGATCCCGCGCCGCGGCCCGTGGACCAGGACGCGCTCGCAGCGGTCGCCGCGTCGTTCTCGGCGATGCTGCCCGACGCGAAGCTCCCCGAACCCGACATCGCCGACCCCGCCGGCGGATGCGCCCGGCACACCTCGCCGACGACCTACTGCGCCGAGACCGGTGCCGTCGCCGCCGATCTTCCCGGGCTGGTGGCCGCGGCGGACGGCGGGCGGCAGGGACTGAGCGGGGACTTCACCGCGCTCAGCGCGGTCGCGTCGCGGTACGCGCTCGCCGCCGCGGACCGCCGCAGCGCGACGCTGACCGGAGAGCAGGCCGCGCAACGCACGGCCTGCATGACCGGGGCGTGGTCCGCCTACTTGGGAGGCGGCACCGGCGGCGGGGCGGCGGACCCCGGCCGGCTCCGCCTGCGCCCGGGGGATCTCGACGAGGCGGTGGCGGGGCTGCTCGACGGCGGCCTCATCGCCGCCGACGTCGAAGGCGCCACCGTGCCGAGCGCATTCGCGCGGCTCGATGCATTCCGCGACGGCTTCA
Organism: Tomitella fengzijianii; assembly: GCF_007559025.1. NCBI lineage: Bacteria > Bacillati > Actinomycetota > Actinomycetes > Mycobacteriales > Tomitella > Tomitella fengzijianii. The sequence goes on from NZ_CP041765.1 coordinate 2,448,035, forward strand.
CCGGCGGCGTGCACGCCTGCCGCAGCATGTATCCGTGACGCCGGTTCCGGCCGGCGACCACGACCGGGCCGGTGCCGGGCGGCTCACGCTCAGTACAGGGCGTTGGCCAGGTCCCGACGAGCCCGGATGACGTGCTCCTCCGCCGGATCGAACAGGTCGAAGAGCTCGAGCAGGCGGGCACGGGCCGTCGCCTTGTCCTCCGGCGCGCCGGTGCGCACCACCGCGATGAGCCGGCCGAACGCGGCGTCCGGCTGCTGCGCGAGCAATTGGGCGTCCGCCGCGCGGAGCTGCTTGTCCACGTCGCCCGGCGCGGCGTCCGCCGCGTCGACGGCGTCGCCGGGGACGTCCTGCGCCCGCACGAGGAAACGCAGCTGCCGCACGGCCGCGCCCGCCTCCTCGTTGCCGGGTTCCTCGGCGAGGATGTTCTCGTAGGCCTGGATGCTGCCCGGCAGATCGCCCGCGTCCATCAGGTCCTCCGCAGCGACCAGCCGGGGGTCGCGGGCGGGTTCCTCCCCTTCCGCCGGGGGCGGGCCGGAGAGCTGCCCCGCGGTGGCGTCGAGGATGCCGGAGATCCACTGGTCCAGCTCGGCCTCGGAGATCACCCCGGCGAAGGCGTCCACCGGCCTGCCCGCGGCGACGGCGAGGACCGTCGGCACCGACTGGACCCCGAAAGCCTGAGCGATCCGCGGCGCGTTGTGGATGTCCACCGTGGCCAGGACCCACCGGCCCGCCGCCGCCACCGCCGCGCTCTCGAGCGTCGCGTCGAGCTGCACGGACTGCGGGTACTCGGCCGCGCCGATCGAGACGATCACCGGCACCTGCATGGAGCGCTGCAGGACCTCCGCCTCGAAGTCGGCCTCACCGACGGCGACCACCGGACGGATGCCGCCGGGGCCCGCCGGGGGCTGCTCCTGCGGGGGGCGCTGCGGCTGGGCGAGCCCGGCGAGATCCACCGCACCGGACATCGCTGCCGCCATCGACGCGGACGGGGGCCTGGAACCTGGACTAGTCACGGGTGCAAGTCTGCCACGAGCGCACGCTCAGGCGCGCGCCCCGGCCTGGTCCTTCTGCTCGTCACCGTCCTGCTCGCCGGCCTCGGCCTGCGAGGGTGCCTGCGACAGCTCTGCGAGCAGTCCGTTGCGCACCGCCCAGCGCTCGAACACGATGGTGCCGAAGGGCGGCACCGACGAGATCAACGCGAGCAGCGTGACCTTGGCGTTCCACTTGAGCGCGCCCGCAGTGATCAACGTGACCAGCACGAAGAGCATGAAGCCGGTGATCCCGTGCAGCATGCCGGGGATCTTGACGGCCGCGTCGAAACCGAACCCCCACTTGAACACCATCCCGATCAGGAGGATCAGCCAGGTGACCGCCTCCCAGAAGGCGACGAGGCGAAAACGCTTCGCCGGGGTGGAGAGGTCAAAGAAGTCGGCCATGCTCCCATTGTGCCCGGCCGGTGCGCGCGCGGACACGCCCCCGTGCTGTGATGTGCGCCAACGCACAGGCCGCCCGCCGGGTCCGGCGGGCGGCCTGTGCGAGCGCGCGCTACTGCCCCGGCACCGTGACGATCAGGGCGTCGCCCTGGCCGCCTCCGCCGCACAGGCCCGCGGCGCCGACCCCGCCGCCGCGCCGGCGCAGCTCGTTGACGAGCGACAGCACGATGCGGGCGCCGGACATGCCCAGCGGATGGCCGATGGCGATGGCGCCGCCGTTGACGTTGACCTTGGCCGGGTCGATGCCCAGCTGCCGCGTGGAGGCGATGCCGACCGCCGCGAACGCCTCGTTGATCTCGACCAGGTCCAGGTCCCCCGGCGCGATCCCCTGCCGCGCGCAGGCCTTGGCGATCGCGTTGGCCGGCTGTTCCTGCAGGGTCGAATCGTCCGGACCGGAGACGACGCCGTGCCGGCCGATCTCCGCGATCCAGCTCAGTCCCAGCCGCTGCGCCTTCTCCTTGCTCATGACCACCACTGCGCAGCCGCCGTCGGAGATCTGCGAGGCGGTCGCCGCGCTGATGGCGCCGTCGGCGCGGAAGGCCGGGCGCAGCCGGGAGAGCGATTCTGCGGTGGTATCGGCCCGGACGCCCTCGTCCGCGCGGACCTCGACCGGGTCGCCCTTACGCTGCGGCACCGACACCGGCACGACTTCGTCGGCGAACAATCCGTCCTTCCATGCGCGAGCCGCATTCTGGTGCGATGCGGCGGCGAAGGCATCCATGTCCTCCCGCACGATCGGGTCGGAGTCGTTCTTCTGCTCGGTCAGCAGCCCCATCGACTGGCCGGTGAACACGTCCTCGAGACCGTCGCGATTCATGTGGTCCACCAGCGCGGTGTCACCGAACTTCACCCCGGCACGACTGCCCAGCAGCATGTGCGGGGCCTGGCTCATGGACTCCTGCCCGCCCGCGACGATCACGTCGAACTCGCCGGCGCGGATGAGCTGATCCGCCAGCGCGATCGCGTCCAGCCCGGAAAGGCACACCTTGTTGATCGTCAGTGCGGGGACGTTCATGGGGATCCCGGCCTTGACCGCGGCCTGCCGGGCGGGGATCTGCCCCGCGCCGGCCGTGAGCACCTGGCCCATGATCACGTACTCGACCTGGTCCGGCTGCACCCCCGACTTCTCGAGCGCCCCGGCGATGGCGAATCCGCCGAGATCCGCTCCCGAGAAGTCTTTGAGCGCGCCCATCAGGCGCCCCACCGGGGTTCGGGCTCCGGCGACGATGACTGAACTGCTCACGACGAATCCTCTCGCGGTCGACTGCGGCCCGCGCGCCCCCTGCCCCGACACGGGCGTGCCCCGATCGGTGGTTCCGGGGCGACTCGGCCGCGGAAGGCATGTGGGCGCGCACGGCTGCTCCCCCCGTCACGATACCGTCGAGGCCATGACTGAGAACACCGCCACTGCGGGCAGCATCACCGGGCGCTACGTCACCGCGATCGACCACGTGGGCATCGCCGTCCCCGACTTCGACGCCGCCGTCCAGTGGCACCGCGACCACCTGGGCCTCGTCCTGGCCCACGAGGAGGTCAACGAGGAGCAGGGCGTCCGCGAGGGGATGCTCTCCCCCGCCGGCACCGCCTTCGGTACCGACACGGCGATCCAGATCCTCGCGCCCCTGAACGACGACTGCGCGATCGCGAAGTTCATCGCCCGGTCCGGCCCCGGGCTGCAGCAGCTCGCCTACCGCGTCACCGACGTCGAGGCCCTGTCCGCCGAGCTCCGGCAGGCGGGGGTGCGTCTGCTCTACGACGCCCCGCGCCACGGCACCGCGGACTCGCGCATCAACTTCATCCACCCCAAGGACGGCGGCGGCGTGCTCATCGAGTTGGTGGAGCCCGCGGCGGCCGCGCACTGACGCACGAGGGGTACGGGCGGGTCACGACCCGGGCACGGTGAGGTCACGGACCGTGCCCCCGCCGGGCGATCCGCCCGCGCCTCCGGCGCCGCCGGGCCTCCCGGCGGTACCGTGGCAGGCATGTCGTACTCGCCAGATCCGTCGGCTTTCTCCAACCGCTTCGACATCGTGCGCAAGGGCTACGATCGCGACCAGGTGGTCGAGTTTCTGCGCCGTCTCGACGCGGAGCTGCGCCTCACCGCCACCGACCGGGACGCCGCGGCCGCACAGGCGAGCGACCTCGCCGCGCAGCTCGATGACGCGCGCGATGAGATCGACCAGCTGCGCAGCGAGATCGACAGGCTCTCAGTGCCACCCACCACCGCCGAGGGCATGAGCGACCGCATCTCGCGCATGCTGCGGCTGGCCTCGGACGAGACCGCCGAGATGCGTGCGCGCGCGGAGGCCGAGGCCGCCGAAATCCGGTCGGTGGCCGCCCAGGACGCCGACGAACTGCGGACCCGGCACGAGAGCCGTCTGCGTGACCTCGAGCGCCGTCGTGAGGCCCTCGAGTCCGAGCACGAGCACACGATGGAGCTCGCCCGCACCCAGGCCGGGCGCACGCTCGAGGCTGCCGAGGCGGAACGCGACCGCCTCGACGAGGAGGCCCGGGTGCGACGCGACCGCACCTACGAGGACCTGCAGAAGCACATCGAGGAATCCAAGCGGGTCGCGGCCGCCGAGGCCGACAGGCGCATCAAGGCGGCCACCCAGGAGGCGGGCCGGCGGATCACCCGCGCCCGGGCCGATTTCGAATCGCTCCGCACAATGCGCGCGCACGCGCTGGAGCAGCTGATGGATGTGCGATCCTCGCTCGACGACGTCTCCGCCGTGCACGACCGTGTCCGGGCGGAGCGCGCTCCGGCGGAGTCCGATTTCGACTGGTACGAAGGTCATGCCGACCGCGGCTCGGACGGATCGGGATCCGGCGAGCCCGCACCCGCCGGGCAGAAGCCGGGCGGGCAGGGCTCCGCCGCCCAGAAGCCGGCCGGGATGGCCCCGGAGGCTCCTGCCCGATCGGGCGGGCAGGCGGCGCCGGGCGCGGGAAAGCCCGTGGACCGGGCCGAGCGCAATGCGGCCGGCAAGGACGGGAGCGCGAGCCGCGATGAGCCCTCCACCCGCACGATCGCCACAGCGACGTCCGCCCGGCCCGCCGGAAAGCCCCCGGCCGCCCCGGATTCCTCGGCCCCGAAGACCGATCCGGGACGTCGCGCCGATGCAGCGCGGGCGCGGCGCTGATCCCGCGCCACGGAGGCCGGGGCCCGTGGCCGTCCCACTCGCGGGACCCACGGGCTGCGGGATTCACGACCAGCGACGGGTGACGCCGCGGGTGCGGCGGGATCGCCAGCACCCCGAGTGCCAGTGCCTGCGTTCGTCGGCGCCGCCGAAGGCGTCCTCCGGCCAGGCCACGATGTGCGCCACCGACGGCGCAATCTCGTGGTCGCATCCGGGACACCGGTAGCGCTTGGCCGCGCGCGCGGCCGGGATCTGCCGGACGTGGAAGTCCGCGCCGCCCGGGCCGGGCTCGACGCGCGCGAGCGGGTCTACGCGCAGCGGGGCCGCCGGGCGCGGGGCGCCCCGGCGATGCTTCCTTCTGGACACCGGCCGATTCTAACCGTCCGGCGCGCTGCGCTCAGAACAGCCGGAACTCGTCGCTCTCGATGCCGCGGAGTTCGTCGTAATCGAGGACGACACAGCGTATCCCCCGATCCTCCGCGAGCGTGCGCGCCTGCGGTCTGATCTGCTGAGCCGCGAAGACGCCCTGCACCGGAGCCAGCTGGGGATCGCGGTTGAGCAGTTCGAGGTAGCGCGTGAGCTGCTCGACCCCGTCGATCTCCCCACGCCGCTTGATCTCGACAGCCACGGAGCCGCCCCCGTCGTCCCGGCACATCAGGTCCACGGGGCCGATCGCCGTGGGGAACTCCCTGCGCACCAGCGAATACCCGTCGCCGAGCGTGGTCACATGCTCCGCCAGCAGCTCCTGCAGGTGCGCCTCGACGCCGTCCTTGATCAGGCCGGGATCCTCGCCGAGCTCATGCGTGGAGTCGTGCTCGATCTCCTCGATGAGGATGCGCAAGGTGTCGCCCGTCTTGTTCGTGACGGTCCACTCCCCGTCCGCCTCGGTGATCCAGCACGGGGGCGTCATCCAGTTGAGCGGCTTGTACGCGCGGTCGTCGGCGTGCACGCTGATCGAGCCGTCCGCCTTGAGCATGAGCAGGCGACGGGCCATGGGCAGGTGGGCGGTGAGCCGGCCGCTGTAGTCGACCTGGCAACGGGCGATGACAAGACGCACCCGACCACCTTAAGTCCCGCCGCCCCGCACGCGGCGACCCGCTCCCCTATGCTCGGCAACCATGCAGGCGGGGAGGGAAAAAGTCAGGCGGCGCGCACGCGCGCCGCTGGGGTCGCGCATCCTCGGCTCGGGCCACGAGTCGGCCGTGCGCCGCCGGGTCCGGGTCCAGACGCTGCTCACCGTCGTCCTGCTCACCTGCAATCTCGTGGGCGCCGCCACCGCCATCGTGCTGATCGCCGTGGTCGTCCCGGGACCGCCCGTGTTCGCGTCGCGGATGTGGGTGCTGGACTTCGCGCTGGTGCCCGCGGTGACCATCGCCGCGTTCGCCATCGGGCTGATCTGGATCACCCGGGGCTCGCTGCGGCAACTGCGGTGGGCGGTCCGGGGTGAACCCGCAACCGCCGCGGACCTGCGCACCACGCTCGCGATGCCGTTCCGCATCACCGTCCGGCAGGCAGTGCTGTGGTACGCGAGCGCGGCGATCCTCACGGCCGCCTACGCCACCCGCGACCTGGACTACGCCGCCCCGATCGCGTTCACCGTCGTCTTCTCCGGCACCGTGACCTGCGCGACCAGCTATCTTTTCAGCGAGTTCGCCCTGCGTCCCACCGCCGCCCAGGCCCTGGCCTCCGCACCACCCGCCCGCGTGCGCCACACAGGCGTCACCACGCGGATGGTGGCCGCGTGGCTGATCGGCACGGGCATCCCGGTGCTGGGCCTCATGATCATCGCGGTCACCACGCTCACCGTGGGCACGCACACCCTGGAGGACCTCGCGGTCCCCGTCTTCGCCCTGGGCGGCGTGACCCTCGCGGTGGGGCTGCTGCTGACCCTGCTGGTGTGCGCGTCCACCCTCGCCCCGATCAACTCGGTCCGCTCGGCGATGGCCGAGGTCGAGCGGGGCCGCCTGGACGCCGAGGCGGTCGTCTTCGACGGCACCGAGCTGGGCGAGCTGCAACGCGGCTTCAACGAGATGGCGCGCGGGCTGCGCGAGCGCGAGCGCATCCGCGAGGTGTTCGGAAGGCACGTCGGGCACGAGGTCGCCGACTACGCGCTGTCCGGCGATTTCGACGCGGCCGGGCGCGAGGTCGAGGTCGCCGTGCTTTTCGTCGACATCATCGGATCCACCACGCTGGCCGCCCATCGGCCGCCCGCCACGGTGGTCGCGCTGCTGAATCGTTTCTTCGCCGTCGTCGTCGACGAGGTGGACCTCCGGCGCGGGCTCATCAACAAGTTCGAAGGCGACGCGGCCCTCGCCGTGTTCGGCGCCCCGGCGCCCGTCGCGGACCCCTGCACTGCGGCCCTCGAGGCCGCTCGGACGATCGGCGACCGGCTCCGCGCGGAGGTGCCCGAGCTGGCCGCGGGCATCGGGGTCTCCTACGGCACCGCAGTGGCCGGCAATATCGGTGCGCACCGCCGCTACGAGTACACCGTGATCGGTGATGCGGTGAACGAGGCGGCCCGGCTTTCCGAGTACGCGAAGCGACTCGACCGGCACACGGTCGCAGCGGGGGCGACGTGGCGCGGGGCGACGGCCGACGAGCGGCGGCTGTGGCGGGCGGACGGCGAGGCCGAACTGCGCGGGCGCGCCGCCCCCACCTCGTTGTTCGTCCCGTGCGACAGCGCTGCGACGACCGAAAATTAGGCCGTTCAGCGGACACGGAACCACGCGGCCAGGAACCGATTCCGGGCGTTCTGTCGGTGACGCGGTGCACAATCAACGTCATAGGCACCACAGCGGCCGGCCGAAAACCGCCCACCATCGATCGATCACCGCCCACGGTAGATGCGGACGCCCGGGCTCTGCAGCGAACGCGCCCCTGCCGCAGGGCTTGACCCCCGCAGCGACCCAGGCCCTGCGGCAGACCCGGCGATCGCTCGGCGACGGTGCGGACTGCGGTGCACGGCCCAGGAGGGAACGACATGGATTTCGAGATCGACGCGGAGACCGGCTACAACTACGGCAACGCGTCCAACACCGCGTTCTACGAGATCATGCTCGCTCAGCACGCGGCGGAGCTCACCGCAGGCACCGCCGCGCCCGACGATGATCCGGGCCTGCTGTGGCTGACCTTCGAGGGCATTGCCCGCAGCGATGCGCGGATCGACTGGTCCTCTCACCGGGGCGCGCTGGCGGGCAACCGCTGGGTCCCCATCCTCTACGAGCTGGATGAGGACTCCGGCCTCGGCGACGTCCCCATCGACGACGATTACGATCCCGCGCTCTTCGACGAGGACAGCCTCGCGGGGTGCCGCACGCGCCTGATCGGGCTGCTCATGCTGGCCGACGGGCCGGGCGTCACCGAGAACTTCGACCTCGTCGAGCTCGCGCGGGACATCCACGCGACCACCGGCGGATACGACCCCCTCGCCCTGGCACGCTCCGAGCTTCTACTGCTGGCGGAGGGGCGGCGCCGGGCGGCCCACTGAGCGCCGCCGCCCGGGCGGACGCCTGCTACTACACTTCGTAGTATTCCCGGTCACAATCTATGGACGGACACCCGTGCCCCAAATAGATTCAGGCCATGGGCATTTCACCGCAGAATCTTCAGGTCATCCGCGCTTCACTCCCCGCGGTCGCCGGTGCGATCGGCGATGTCACTCCGCTGTTCTACCGGTCGATGTTCGCCGCACATCCGGAGCTCGAACGCGACCTGTTCAACCGGGGCAACCAGAGCCAGGGCGAGCAGCAGAAGGCGCTCGCCGGTGCGATCGCCGCGTACGCGACCATCCGGACGGGGACGGATCCGGAGCGCGCCCAGTCGATCATCTCGAGGATCGCCCACAAGCACGCCTCGCTCGGCATCACCGCCGACCAGTACGCGATCGTCCACAAGCATCTGTTCGGTGCCATCGCGGAGGTGCTCGGCGATGCGCTCACCGACGACGTCGCGGCGGCATGGGACGAGCTGTACTGGGACATGGGCCAGTGCCTCGTCACCGAGGAGGACCGGCTCTACGCCGAGGCCGGAGTGGAGCCCGGTGACGTCTGGCGCGAGCTGAAGGTGGTCCGGCGTGTCCAGCAATCGGCGGAGACGGTCACCTTCGCGCTCGCGGCGGGCGACGGTGCGGCGCTCCCGCAGCACCGGCCCGGCCAGTACGTGTCGGTGCAGGTGCAGCTCCCCGACGGCGCGCAGCAGATCCGGCAGTACAGCCTCGTCGGCGCGCCGCGCGCCCCGCACTGGGAGATCAGCGTCAAGGCCCTGCCCGCGGTGGCGCTCGCGGACGGCGTCGGGACTCCCGAAGGCGAGGTGTCCAACCACCTGTACCGCAACGTCTTCGAAGGCGACACGCTGCGGGTGTCGATGCCGTTCGGCGACCTCGTCCTGGACGACGGCGACTCCCCGGTCATGCTCGTCTCGGCGGGCATCGGCTGCACCCCGATGATCGGCATGCTCCACCACCTGGCCGATACCGGCAGTACCCGGCCCGTGTCCGTGCTGCACGCCGACCGCTCACCGTCGCACCACGCTCACCGCGCGGAGATCACGGAACTCGTCGGCCGCATCCCCTCTGCGAAGCTGCACCGGTGGTACGAGGACCTCGGCGCCCGTCCCGCCGCGCCGACCGTCGCCAGCGGCCGGGCGGACGTCTCCGGAATCGGAATCGACCAAGGGACCACGGTCTACATGTGCGGCCCTATGCCGTTCATGCGGTCGATGAGGCGGTCGCTGATCGCCCGCGACGTGCCGGCGGATTCGATCCACTGCGAGGTCTTCGGACCCGAGGCCTGGGACGACGCCGACCGCGGCACGGCCCTCGCGTCCACCGCCTCGTAGCCGACGGCGCCGTTCCGCGCCCGCCGGCAGGGGTCATTCGAGGGCGGTCATCATCAGCCGCGCGGTGCGCGGGTCGGCGGTCACCAGGGTGACCACCTCGACCCCGCATCGCGCCTCGCCGATGGCACGCACGGCCTGATCGACTGCGTCGCCCTCCGGCCAGGCCCCGCCGCCCGACGACAGCAGCGGACAGGCCAGTGTGCGCGCGCCCACCGATTCCGCGACCAGAAGGCATCGCCGGTAGGTGTCGCGGAGGACGCCCGAGCGGTCCTCGCGGCGCGAGTACCGCGGCCCCACGGTGAGGATCACCCACTGCGCAGGCAGGTCCCCGCCCGGGGTGGCCACCGCGTATCCCACGTCCAGGCCGCGCGGGAAGGTGGTCTCCCGCAGCAACCGGCACGCGTTCTGCACGCCCGGCCCGGCCCGCCGCTGCACTGATCCGGACGGCCCCGCCCCGACGCGCAGGTCCGGGCCGGTGGCCACCACCACCGCGTCCACGGTAAGCCTCGCGACATCGGCCACCGCCACATCGATGAGAGGCATCCGCGCCCCCTCCCCTTGCAGAGGTCAACACGACCACGATATAACGCGGATCACACCATTCGGGCCGTAACCACGCAGCGTCGCCGGCGCCCGGCCCAGACGATGGGCGCAGGTCACTCGGCGGACTGATGCCAGAGCCGGCGTAGATGATCGCGCGCCTGCGCCGGAGGCACCGCGCGGCGGCCGACGGCCCCATCGGCACCGGCGGCGCCATCGGGGAACGCCAGCCCCAGTTCTTCGAGCGTGGCCAGGGCGTCGTCCGCAGCGAACCGGAACTCCCTCCCCCGCTGCAGCTCGGGCCGGGCCTCGACCGCAGCGGCGAGCTCCCGGGGGGTCAACGGGCCGCCGGCGTCGCGCAGCTCCCGATAGGCGAGCATCGCCAACGCGTAGTCCGCGTCCTCGGCCGCCCCGAGAAGCCGGTAGAACACTCCGGCATCGTTGTCGAGATTGCGATAGTACAGGTTGTCCGTCAGCGTGTTCATGAACTGCAGCCGACGGCGCGTGTACTTGCGGTACTGCCGGGCGACGTAGCTCCCGAGCGCCACCAGGCCCGCGCCCACGGTCAGCAACGCGCCCCGGTTCACCTGCACCGGGGAATCCCGCAACCCCACCCAGAAGGCCAGCAGCAGAATCAGCAGTCCGATCGCCGAGATCAGCTTGGTCGCCACCAGCGCGACGCCGGAGACCAGCGCCGGGACGACGATGAGCAGCTTGTCCGCCAGCCGCATGCGCGGCCGGACCCCCGGCAGGAGCATCTCGATGTCGTCGCGCGGGACGTCCTCGAACAGCTTCAGCGCCGTGACCTCGGCCGTGTGCACATAGACCAGCACGCGCGAATACAGCTCGTACTCGATGTCCTTCGTCCGCAGCCCCCACCACGTGCGCACCCGGGCCGTCGCCGGTACCCGGCCCCGCCGGTACAGCACCGCACCGGACTGCGTCTGCTCGGGGATCTCCATCCGGACGCGCAGTAGCGCATGCGAGCGCAGCGACGCGGCGAGCTCCTCCTGCGGGATCCGGGTGTACGCGGCCGTGTCCGCCAGCTCGGCGAGCGTGTTCCCCAGCCGTGCGCGCGCCCGATCGCGTGCGGCGGGCGCGGGCGGCTCTTCCCCGCGCGCGTACTCCGGGGGATGGAGCAGGTAATAGTCCGCTTCGACCTCCCGCAGGCGCCGTCGATACCGCTGATGCAGGACGCCCGCGAGCAGTCGCGTGGCCTCCGCCGCTGCGTCGCGGTCCCCGGGGGCGGTGTCCGCCGCACAGAGTGCCGTCACTTCCGACCGGAGGAACGGAATGAATCGCTCGTCGCTCACGGGCTCCCCTCGCATACTGCTGCGGATACTCACCCTAACGGGTACGTCCGCACAGCGGCCGATACCTGTACCACGCCCTGCGGGGTCTGGGTAGCATCCGCATTGTGACTGAACAACCCACGGGAATCCGGAACTGGCGTGACCTCGGCGGGATCGCGACGGTCGACGGCCGCATCATCCGCCCGGGCGCCTTCTTCCGCTCCGCGGAGCTGAGCGCCCTGTCCACCGAGGATCGGGACGCGCTCGCCCACCTGGGGGTCGGCCCCGTCTTCGATCTGCGCACCGACACGGAGCGCGTGAACGCGCCGGACGACCTCCCGGACTCCGCGACGGTGGTGCCGCTGGACGTGTTGGCGGACAAGATCGCCGCCGCCGTCCCGACCAAGATGCAGGACTTCCTTTCCTCGCCCGCGGCGGTCGAGGCGGCCCTCGGCCGAGGCCGGGCCGCGGAGATGATGGCCGAGAACTACCGGGCGATGGTCACCATCCCGAGCGCGGTGCGCTCCTACCGCACGATGGTGCGCGACATCGCTGCCGATCCGCGACCAGCCCTGGTGCACTGCACCAGCGGCAAGGACCGCACGGGCTGGGGCACGGCGATCGTGCTGTTCGCCGTAGGAGCCGACGAACAGTCGGTGCGCACCGACTACCTGCGCACCAACGAGCTGTACCTGCCCACGCTCACCGACGCGTTCGACAGGTACGAGGCCGCGGGAGGCGACCCCGCCGACTTGCGGGCGCTGCTCGGAGTGCGGGAGGAGTACCTGCAGGCCGCCCTGGACGAGGCCCGCACGGTGCACGGCTCCTTCGAGGCGTACCTGTCCGAGGCGCTCGGAATCGACGACGAACTGCGCGGCGCGCTGCGCACGCGGCTGCTGCTGCCGGCCTGACCCGGCCCGCGGGCCCCCGACTGCGTCGACCGGCACCGCCGGATGCGGCACTATCGAAGAGTGACGTCCGCGCTCGACCTCTTCTCCGCGCCCACGCGCGCGTGGTTCGCCGAAACCTTCGGCACGCCCACCCCGGCGCAGAACCAGGCGTGGGCGACGATCGCCTCCGGCGCGCACAGCCTCGTCGTGGCACCGACCGGCTCGGGCAAGACACTCGCCGCATTCCTGTGGGCCATCGACCGGCTCGCCGGCCGCGCGCACGACGCCGACACCGGTGCCGACACCGACACGGAACGTTCCGGCACGCGCATCGTCTACGTCTCCCCGCTCAAGGCGCTGGCCGTCGACATCGAACGCAACCTGCAGCGGCCCCTCGCGGGGATCGCGAACGCCGCCGCCCGGACGGGCATGCCGGTGCCGGACATCACCGTCGGCGTGCGTTCCGGCGACACCCCGCAGTCGCGGCGGCGCGCGATGGTGCGCACGCCGCCGGACATCCTCATCACGACGCCGGAGTCGCTGTACTTGATGCTCACCTCGTCGGCGCGCAGCACGCTCACCGACGTCGAAACGGTGATCGTGGACGAGATCCACTCGGTGGCCGGCACCAAACGCGGCGCGCACCTTGCGTTGTCACTCGAGCGCCTCGATCTGCTGACGCACCGGCCCTGCCGCCGTATCGGCCTGTCGGCGACCGCCCGCCCGCACGCGGAAGTGGCACGGTTCCTCGGCGGCGCCGCCCCCGTGACGACCATTGCGCCCCCCGCAGAGAAGCGCTGGGACCTCACCGTCCGGGTCCCCGTCGACGACATGACCGACCTCTCCGCACCCGGCGCAAACGCCACAGCACCCGGCGCAAACGCCACAGCACCCGGCGCAAACGCCACAGCACCCGGCGGAAGCGCCTCGATATGGCCGCACATAGAGCTCCTCGTCGCCGACCTCGTCGACCGCCACAGCAGCACCATCGTGTTCTGCAACTCGCGGCGCTTGACCGAACGGCTCACCGCCCGGCTCAACGAGGTGGACGCCGAGCGCCACGGCATCGAGGTGGACCGGCAGGCCCCGCCGCCCGCGCAGCTCGGCTCCACCACGGACGCCGCGTACGGCGCGAGCGCACAGTTCGCCCGCGCCCATCACGGGTCCGTAAGCAAGGAGCGGCGCGCGGTCATCGAGGCGGACCTCAAAGCCGGAACCCTCCGCTGCGTCGTCGCCACGTCGAGCCTCGAGCTCGGGATCGACATGGGCGCGGTGGATCTGGTGGTCCACGTCGAATCCCCGCCGTCGGTCGCGGGCGGGCTGCAGCGGATCGGCCGCGCCGGCCATCACGTCGGCGACGTCTCCCGCGGGGTGCTGGTGCCCAAGCACCGCGCGGATCTGCTGCACTGCGCCGTCACCGCGGACGGCATGCTCGCGGGTGCCATCGAATCGCTGGCCGTGGTGTCCAACCCGCTCGACGTCCTGGCCCAGCAGACCATCGCCGCCACCGCCGCTGCAGGAACCGTCGACGTCGACGAGTGGTTCGAGGCCGTCCGCCGCAGCGCGCCGTTCTCCTCACTTCCCCGGTCGGTGTTCGACGCCACGCTGGACATGCTGGCCGGCCGGTACCCGTCCGACGAGTTCGCCGAGCTGCGCCCGCGGGTCGTGTGGGACCGCGGCGCCGGGACGCTCACCGCCCGGCCCGGGGCCGCCAGGCTGGCGGTCACCTCCGGCGGAACCATCCCGGACCGCGGCGCCTTCGCCGTCCACACGGTGGGCGAGGGCGCGTCGCGCGTGGGTGAACTGGACGAGGAGATGGTCTACGAGTCCCGCGTGGGCGACGTCTTCGCCCTCGGCACCAGCAGTTGGCGGATCACCGAGATCACCCACGACCGGGTCCTGGTGGCCCCGGCCGCGGGAAGCGCCGGTCGCCTGCCCTTCTGGCACGGCAAGGGACCGGGAAGGCCGGCCGAGTTCGGCGCGGCCATCGGCGCTTTCACGCGCGCCGTCGCGCCGCCGGCGGGAGCCCGCGCGCCGGGCGAGGCCGCGCGGGCCCGGCTCGCGACCGCGGGGCTCGACGAACGCGCATCCGCGAACCTGCTCGGCCTGCTCGCCGAGCAGCGCGCCGCCGTGGGCGCCGTACCGGACGACGCCACCCTGGTCGTCGAGCGGTTCCTCGACGAGCTGGGCGACTGGCGGGTGGTCCTGCACTCCCCCTACGGGCGCCGGGTGCATGCGCCATGGGCTCTGGCGGTGGGCGCGCAGCTGAGCGACGAACACGGCATCGACGCGCACCCTGCGGCCTTCGACGACGGGATCGTGCTGCGCCTGCCCGCCACCACCGGCGCAGCGCCCGGCGCCGGACTGTTCGCCATCGCCCCGGCGGAGATCGACCGGATCGTCTCGGACTCGCTCGGCGGTTCCGCGCTCTTCGCCTCCCGCTTCCGCGAGTGCGCGGCCCGCGCGCTGCTGCTTCCACGCCGGGATCCCGGCCGCCGGGCCCCGCTATGGCAGCAGCGGCACCGGTCCGCGCAGTTGCTGGGGGTCGCGCGCCGCCACCCGGAGTTCCCCATCCTGCACGAGACCGTGCGCGAATGCATGCAGGACGTCTACGACCTCCCCGCGCTGCGCGACGTACTTGCGCGCATCGACGACCGCGCGATCCGGTTGCACGAGGCGGAGACGCCGGCGCCGTCACCGTTCGCGTCGACACTGCTGTTCGACTACGTCGCGGCCTTCATCTACGACGACGACGTGCCGCTGGCCGAGCGCAAGGCGGCCGCATTGAGCCTGGACCCCGGGCTGCTGGCGCAGCTGCTCGGGGAGGTCGAGCTCAGCGCGCTTCTCGACCCGGACGTGCTGCGCGATACCGAGGACACCCTGCAATGGCGGCGGCCGCAGCGACGCATCCGGGACGCGGAGGCGCTTGCGGACGCGCTCCGGATGGTCGGGCCCCTCACCGAGGCCGGCATCGCAGCGCGCGCCGACGGCGACCCCGCCCCGTGGCTCCGGCAGCTCGCCGATGCGCGCCGCATCTTCCGCTACGAACTCGGCGGCGCGCGCTGGGCCGTGGTCGAGGACGCGCCGCGGCTGCGTGACGGACTGGCCGCCCCGGTGCCGTCGTGGCTGCCCCCGGCGCTCGCGCAGCCCGTGGCCGACCCGCTCGGCGACCTCGTCGGCCGATACGCGCGCACCCACGGGCCGTTCACCGCCGATGAGGCCGCCGCGGCACTGCCGGTGGGCGTCGCCGTCGCCGCGGAGACGCTGGAGCGGCTCGCGCGCGAAGGACGGGTCGTCCGCGGCAGGTTCCGGCCGTCCCCGGAGTCCGACACGCCCGGGGCGGAGAACGACGCACCCCAGTGGTGCGACGCCGACGTGCTGCGCACGCTCCGGCGCAGGTCGCTGGAACGGGCCCGGGCCAGGCTCGCCCCCGTTCCCACGACCGCACTCGGCCGATTCCTCCCGCAATGGCAGCACGTCGGACGGCCGGCGGCGCTCCGCGGGGTCGACGGGTTGTTCGAGGTGATCGACCAGCTGGCGGGGGCGGCCCTGCCCGCGTCCGGCCTCGAGGCCCTCATACTCCCGGCGCGGGTGGCCGACTACCGCCCGGAGCTGCTCGACGAACTCACGTCGTCCGGCGAGGTCTTCTGGACCGGCTGCGGCCGCGCGGGCGCCCGGGACGGCTGGGTCGCCCTGCACACCACCGAGTCCGCCGCAACGTCAGTGCGCCCGCCGGCCGGCACCGGGTGCGTGGGCGACGCGCACGCCGCGCTCCTGTCCATGCTCGACGGCGGCGGAGCGTTCTTCTTCCGGCCGCTCGCCGACGCAGTGCGCGCGGCCGACGCCGCCACCGACGCGGATGTGCTCGAGGCACTGTGGGAACTGGTATGGCAGGGGCACGTCACCGGCGACACCCTCGCACCTCTGCGGGCCCTGCTGTCCGGCGCAGCTAGCGGCCCGGCCCCGGCCCGTGCCGGCCGGACGCGGCGCGCACGCCCCGCCCGTCCCCGACCTTCCATGCACTCCGGACCGGCCGCATCCGGCCGGTGGTCGCTGGTCCCCACCGGATCCGCCGACCCGACCATCCGCCTGCACGACACGGCCCGCCGGCTCCTGGACCGCTACGGCGTCCTCACTCCCGGCGTGGCCGCTGCCGAAGGGGTCGTCGGCGGATTCTCCCGGCTCTACCCGGTGCTCAGCAGGTTCGAGGAGGCCGGGCACTGCCGGCGCGGGTACGTCATCGACGGACTCGGCGGCGCCCAGTTCGCGGCGCCGGAGGCGATCGACCTGCTGCGCGCGGCTGCAGTGGAGGAAGACTCCGCACCGCTGGTCCTGGCCGCGGCGGATCCCGCCAATCCGTATGGCGCGGCGGTCGATTGGCCGCGGCCGCACGCCGGCGGGCACCGCCCGTCGCGCGCCGCCGGTGCTGTCGTCGTGCTGGTCGACGGCGCGCCGCAGATCTTCGTCGAGCGCGGTGGACGCAGCATCCTCACCTTCTCGGAGGACCAGGAGAGGATCGTCGCCGCGCTGTCCGCGCTCGCCGCAGGAGCACCGTTGCGCGCCGGTGCGCGCCGGCCACTCGTCGTCACGCGGTGGGACGGCGAGTCGGTGCACGGCAATCCGCACGCGGCGCCGCTCGCCGACGCCGGCTTCCGGCTCACCCCGCGCGGCTACCGCGCCGCCTGGTGACGGGTGGCGCTGCGCCTCAGGAGAACGCCTCGAACAGCGCTCGGTTGAGTTTGCTCAGCGACCGCAAGGACAGGCGAAGGGCACCCGGGGCGTGCGTCGCCGAGAGGAGCACCGCGAGCACTGGCACCTCGGCGTCCCTGTCCGGCCGCTTGATCCTCCGGCCGGTGACGCTCCGGCGCAGCAGGTCCGCCCTGCCGCTTACCGATTCCGCCGCGGCACGCAGCTCCCCCGCCGTCTCCGCGCTCGGCGCAGTCGAGCCGTCCGCCCGCGTCGCCATGACACCCGCTCGCGCGAGCTGGTGCGCCGCACGGTTGATCACGGTGAGTGCGCGGGTGAATCTGCGGACGCTGTGCCGACTGCGCACCGCCGGGCGCAACCGTAAGGGCTCGGCCGCCTTGAGAACATCCTGCAACGCCGCGTCGAGTCGCCGCGTAGTTTCGACGACCCCGCTTGCGCCGCCGGGTGCGGCCACCGACTCGACCGCCTCCGAGATCACCTCGTCCAACAGATCGAGGTAGTCGACGGTCTTCGCCTCCAACTCGCCCTGCGTGGAGGTCGCCAGGATGAAGTACGCGGACGCGAGCCCGACGACCGCCCCCACCGCCGTCTCCGCGATCCGCAGTCCGAGTACCTCGATGCTGAAGACGCCGAGCAGGCCGTAGAGCATCGCGAGCAGCACCGTCACGCAGAACGTCAGCAGGGCGTAGGCGACGGGGGCGAAGTAGAACGCGAAGAAGATGCACACGATGATCAGCACCATCTGCAACGGCGGGTTGTGGCCGACGAGCGCGGCGATGAGGACGCCGGCCACCACCCCCGCCACCGTGCCGACGATGCGGTGCCCCGCCCGCGAGAGGATCTCGCCACGGGTGGACGCGCCGTTGAACACGAGGAACGCGGTCAGCACCGCCCAGTACCACCGATCGGGCGAGACGAGCTCTCCGAGCAGCGTGGCAGCGCTCGTGGCCACCGCCACCTGGATCGCGGCCCTCGTGGTCGGCTGCCACGCCGCGGCCCGCTCCGCGAAGCCCCGCACGGACAGGCCGTCATCGACGGCGGCCTGTTCCCCTCCGTCCGCGGACTGCGCGGGCACGGGCGACAGGCCCCGCTCGGACGCAGCGCTGTCGTGGTTCCGCACCGGCCCCTCGTCGACCCTCGCCCGGCGCGCCTTGCGACCCTGCCCCGCAGACATCCATGGCGGCGGGGCGAACAGCAGCACCGCCCGCACTGTGATGCGGTGGATCGCTATGTGCGCCTGCACGGCGCGGTGCGCAACCAATGTGGCGATACCCGCGGGGTCCGACGGGTCCGCCTCCCGTGCCGCAGCCGCAGCGACATCTGCGGCTGCTCGCAGTTCCTCCGCCGTCGGCCTGTCCTGCAGCACCACGCTCAGGGCGTTGGTCGCCCGCTCGAGCCCGCTCGGCCACCGCGCATCCGGATCCAGGTTCCACAGGGCGCTCGCGAGTTGTTCCGTGGCGATCTGCGCGTCGAACACCATCACCGAGAACGACCTGCCGGTGACGCTGACGAGCTCGGCGCCGTCGTGCCGGTCGATCCAGTCCTCGATCATCAGCGCGGTTTCACCGAGACCGTCGAGCCGTACACGAAGACGGGCGAGGTCGCGGTGATCGCGGTCGCCGCCTGCGTCGACGGCGTCGATCGATGCGGCGCGCAGTGCCCGCGCCAGCCTCCGGATTTCTAGCCGCGGACGTTCAGGGAGAACCAGCACGCGGATGAAAAGCGTGCAGGCGACGCCGACGACGATGGCGACGCAGAACATCGGCACGTCGTCGAAGGTGGAGTGCAGGAAGAGGCTGAAGAAGTACGCGACGAATGCGACCATGCCCAGCGCCTCGCCGCGCGGGCCCCACCGTCGCACCCACACCGCGACGAAGAGGACCCCGATAAAACCGACTTCGGCAAGCGGATCCACCGCCAGCAGTGCCGTCGCCAGCACGACAGCGGCAACCGCTGGCAGCGGGAAGAGCAACGTGGTGACCACGCGCGCGGACTGAGACGGGTCCTTCACGACGGCCGCCGCCTGCACCGCGATCACCGTGCCGAGGAGCGCCACCGTGATCGGTTCGTCGTAGGTGGACGTGACCGCGATCAGCACCGCCATCGCCAGCGCCGCCGACGCCGCCACGGTCGTGGCCTTGCGGAGCCGAAGCCGGCCGGGGTCGCTCACCGCGAGCGTACGCAGCCGCGCCTGGGTGTAGTCGACGACCGTCATCACATCTGGCATTGTCCGTCATCGGCGCGATGGGCACGCGGCCCCTGCCCCTTCACGCCGCGATACGGGCGGCCCTGGTGAACGCCGGCGCCGTGCGGTCACCCACGCGTGCGGGACCGCATCCACCCCCACAAACACGTTTCGGGCCCGGTCCCCCACCAAGGGGGGCCGGGCCCGAAACGATTCAAATATTGTGCGGCAGTGACCTACTCTCCCACACCCTGAGGGTGCAGTACCATCGGCGCAGTAAGGCTTAGCTACCGGGTTCGGAATGGGACCGGGCGTGACCCTCACGCTATAACCACCGCAACTCCATGCGACACACACCCACACGCAGTGAACGTGGGTGTTGCCTCAGACACCGGACAGTGGACGCACAAACAACCAGACAACTTCATGGGTAAGCCTACGGCCTATTAGTACCGGTCACCTCACACCCCTCACAGGGCTTCCAGCTCCGGCCTATCAACCCCATCATCTCTAGGGGGCCTTACCCCACAAAAGGGGAAAGAAACCTCATCTTGGAACAGGCTTCCCGCTTAGATGCTTTCAGCGGTTATCCCTCCCGAACGTAGCCAACCAGCAATGCCCCTGGCGGAACAACTGGCACACCAGAGGTTCGTCCGTCCCGGTCCTCTCGTACTAGGGACAGCCTTCCTCAAGTTTCTTACGCGCGCGGCGGATAGAGACCGAACTGTCTCACGACGTTCTAAACCCAGCTCGCGTGCCGCTTTAATGGGCGAACAGCCCAACCCTTGGGACCTACTCCAGCCCCAGGATGCGACGAGCCGACATCGAGGTGCCAAACCATCCCGTCGATATGGACTCTTGGGGAAGATCAGCCTGTTATCCCCGGGGTACCTTTTATCCGTTGAGCGACACCGCTTCCACAAGCCAGTGCCGGATCACTAGTCCCGACTTTCGTCCCTGCTCGACCCGTCAGTCTCACAGTCAAGCCCCCTTGTGCACTTGCACTCAACACCTGATTGCCAACCAGGCTGAGGGAACCTTTGGGCGCCTCCGTTACTCTTTAGGAGGCAACCGCCCCAGTTAAACTACCCACCAGGCACTGTCCCTGAACCAGATCATGGTCCGAGGTTAGAAGTCCGATACGATCAGAGTGGTATTTCAACAACGACTCCACACCGGCTGGCGCCGGCGCATCACAGTCTCCCACCTATCCTACACAAACCGAATCACACACCAATACCAAGCTATAGTAAAGGTCCCGGGGTCTTTTCGTCCTGCCGCGCGTAACGAGCATCTTTACTCGTAATGCAATTTCGCCGAGCCTGTGGTTGAGACAGCAGAGAAGTCGTTACGCCATTCGTGCAGGTCGGAACTTACCCGACAAGGAATTTCGCTACCTTAGGATGGTTATAGTTACCACCGCCGTTTACTGGGGCTTAAATTCTCAGCTTCGCGGCCCCGAAGAGCCACTAACCGGTCCTCTTAACCTTCCAGCACCGGGCAGGCGTCAGTCCGTATACATCGTCTTACGACTTCGCACGGACCTGTGTTTTTAGTAAACAGTCGCTTCTCTCTGGTCTCTGCGACCACACCCAGCTCCCACCGCACGGGTGTTCACCGGACATGGCCCCCCTTCTCCCGAAGTTACGGGGGCAATTTGCCGAGTTCCTTAACCACAGTTCTCTCGATCGCCTCGGTATTCTCTACCAGACCACCTGTGTCGGTTTGGGGTACGGGCCATGACACCACTCGCTAGAGGCTTTTCTCGACAGCATAGGATCACAGAATCCCCCACACCGGGGTCGCATCGCCTCTCAGGCCACATGAGGCACGGATTTACCTGCACCTCGCCCTACGGGCTTACACCAGTATTACCACTGACTGGCTCTGCTACCTTCCTGCGTCACCCCATCGCTTGGCTACTACCAGATCAGGTCCCACGCATCCACCACACGCCGGCACCCGAAAGTGCACGACACGGGCTTCAGGATGGTTAGTATCACTGATTCACCACGGGCGCGATATCACGGGTACGGGAATATCAACCCGTTGTCCATCGACTACGCCTGACGGCCTCGCCTTAGGTCCCGACTCACCCTGGGCGGATTAACCTGGCCCAGGAACCCTTGGTCATTCGGCGGACGAGTTTCTCACTCGTCTTTCGCTACTCATGCCTGCATTCTCACTCGCGCAGCCTCCACGGCTAGATCACTCTGCCGCTTCCCCGGCTACACGACGCTCCCCTACCCACCCACACGGCTGCACACCCACCCGCAGGCAGATGCGAACCACACATGTGAGTGCCGCGGCTTCGGCGGTGTACTTGAGCCCCGCTACATTATCGGCGCAGGACCACTCGACCAGTGAGCTATTACGCACTCTTTCAAGGATGGCTGCTTCTGAGCCAACCTCCTGGCTGTCTTCGCAATCCCACATCCTTTTCCACTTAGTACACGCTTAGGGGCCTTAGCCGGCGATCTGGGCTGTTTCCCTCTCGACTACGAAGCTTATCCCCCGCAGTCTCACTGCCACGCTCTCACACCACGGCATTCGGAGTTTGGCTGACGTCAGTAACCCGGTAAGGCCCATCAGCCAACCAGTAGCTCTACCTCCATGGTGAAACACGCGACGCTGCACCTAAATGCATTTCGGGGAGAACCAGCTATCACGGAGTTTGATTGGCCTTTCACCCCTACCCACAACTCATCCCCTCAGTTTTCAACCTAAGTGGGTTCGGGCCTCCACGACGTCTTACCGTCGCTTCACCCTGGCCATGGGTAGATCACTCCGCTTCGGGTCTAGAACATGCCACTAACTCGCCCTATTCGGACTCGCTTTCGCTACGACTACCCCACACGGGTTAACCTCGCGACATGCCACTAACTCGCAGGCTCATTCTTCAAAAGGCACGCCATCACCCACCGCAGACCAAACTACGCGCAGGCTTTGACGGATTGTAAGCACACGGTTTCAGGTACTCTTTCACTCCCCTCCCGGGGTACTTTTCACCATTCCCTCACGGTACTATCCGCTATCGGTCACCAGGGAGTATTCAGGCTTACCGGGTGGTCCCGGCAGATTCACAGCAGATTTCACGGGCCCGCTGCTACTCGGGCACCACGACAAGGCAGACACACAGCTTTCACGTACGGGACTCTCACCCACTACGGCAGGCCATCCCAGACCACTTCCGCTAACCATGTGTTTTCTACAACTACCCGCCGGCACGGCAGTACCGGCACGCCGCAGCCCCACAACCCCACACACACAACCCCTGCCGGGTATCACATGCGCATGGTTTAGCCTCATCCGCTTTCGCTCGCCACTACTCACAGAATCACTATTGTTTTCTCTTCCTACGGGTACTGAGATGTTTCACTTCCCCGCGTTCCCTCCACACGCCCTATACATTCAGGCGCGGGTAACAGCGCATCACCGCTGCTGGGTTTCCCCATTCGGACATCCTCGGATCACAGCTCGGTTGACAGCTCCCCGAGGCTTAACGCAGCCTCCCACGTCCTTCATCGGCTCCTGGTGCCAAGGCATCCACCGTGTGCTCTTACACACTTACAACACAAAGATCAAAGATGCTCGCGTCCACTGTCCAGTTCTCAAACAACACACACACCACCACACCCACCACACCCGGCCACCCACCCCACAACAGGGCAAGACCAGCCGAGCGCATCCGGCAGGCACACCGGCGCATCACATCAAGACAACCCACCACACACAAACACGCGGCGTGTTCCCTCAAAGCCCAACAGCATGCCGACTAGCACCCCCGCCCCGCACCGGCCACCACCCATAACGGCGGCGACCACCACGAAACTCCTGCACGAAGTGCCACCAGTGTCCACCCATGAGCAACCCCAGACCACACGCACGGCGGCCTCGAGGCACTTGATGCTCCTTAGAAAGGAGGTGATCCAGCCGCACCTTCCGGTACGGCTACCTTGTTACGACTTCGTCCCAATCGCCGATCCCACCTTCGACGGCTCCCTCCCACAAGGGGTTGGGCCACCGGCTTCGGGTGTTACCAACTTTCATGACGTGACGGGCGGTGTGTACAAGGCCCGGGAACGTATTCACCGCAGCGTTGCTGATCTGCGATTACTAGCGACTCCGACTTCATGGGGTCGAGTTGCAGACCCCAATCCGAACTGAGGCCGGCTTTAAGGGATTCGCTGAACCTCACGGTCTCGCAGCCCTCTGTACCGACCATTGTAGCATGTGTGAAGCCCTGGACATAAGGGGCATGATGACTTGACGTCGTCCCCACCTTCCTCCGAGTTGACCCCGGCAGTCTCCTGCGAGTCCCCACCATTACGTGCTGGCAACACAGGATAAGGGTTGCGCTCGTTGCGGGACTTAACCCAACATCTCACGACACGAGCTGACGACAGCCATGCACCACCTGTACACCGGCCACAAGGGAAACCGTGTCTCCACGGCGATCCGGCGTATGTCAAACCCAGGTAAGGTTCTTCGCGTTGCATCGAATTAATCCACATGCTCCGCCGCTTGTGCGGGCCCCCGTCAATTCCTTTGAGTTTTAGCCTTGCGGCCGTACTCCCCAGGCGGGGTACTTAATGCGTTAGCTACGGCACAGAACCCGTGGAAGGGTCCCACACCTAGTACCCACCGTTTACGGCGTGGACTACCAGGGTATCTAATCCTGTTCGCTCCCCACGCTTTCGCTCCTCAGCGTCAGTTACTGCCCAGAGACCCGCCTTCGCCACCGGTGTTCCTCCTGATATCTGCGCATTTCACCGCTACACCAGGAATTCCAGTCTCCCCTGCAGTACTCAAGTCTGCCCGTATCGCCCGCACGCCCACAGTTAAGCTGCGAGTTTTCACGGACGACGCGACAAACCGCCTACGAGCTCTTTACGCCCAGTAATTCCGGACAACGCTCGCACCCTACGTATTACCGCGGCTGCTGGCACGTAGTTGGCCGGTGCTTCTTCTGTACCTACCGTCACTTCCGCTTCGTCGGCACTGAAAGAGGTTTACAACCCGAAGGCCGTCATCCCTCACGCGGCGTCGCTGCATCAGGCTTGCGCCCATTGTGCAATATTCCCCACTGCTGCCTCCCGTAGGAGTCTGGGCCGTGTCTCAGTCCCAGTGTGGCCGGTCGCCCTCTCAGGCCGGCTACCCGTCGTCGCCTTGGTAGGCCATTACCCCACCAACAAGCTGATAGGCCGCGGGCCCATCTCACACCGCTACATAACGCTTTCCACCACACCCCATGCGAGGTACGGTCCTATCCGGTATTAGACCCGGTTTCCCAGGCTTATCCCAGAGTGCAAGGCAGATCACCCACGTGTTACTCACCCGTTCGCCACTCGAGTACCCCCGAAGGGGCCTTTCCGTTCGACTTGCATGTGTTAAGCACGCCGCCAGCGTTCGTCCTGAGCCAGGATCAAACTCTCCGTTGAAAGATTCACAACCCACCATCCCACCGGCACCACCACACACGGCAGCAGCCCCGACGACACGGCGAATCAGTCAAATCACATCGAGAAATCCACTAGCAAAACAAACCTAGCTTCAAAAAACATCGAGCCGCACCTCCCGACAGGGAATGGAAGACACGACCCGCAAACAACCACACCCCACAAACCATGGGATGCGGCATGCCAAATTATTGGCACTGGCATTCATCGACACACTGTTGAGTTCTCAAAGAACACGCACAACCACCACCACCCGGACACTCCCGAGCTTCAGCCGGCCGCACCTGCTTCACTAACTGTAGCACATCCGATTGCCGTCTCCGGCCCTCATTTGTGCAACTCTTCCACTATAGCCTATCGGATCCGCCGGCGCAAACCGATTGCCGGATCCGAAAAAGTGGATAGTCAGCGAATCAGAGGAGCTTTCCGGCGCTGCCGGGCGTCTCGCTCTGACTTGAACCAAGTTACGCGACCGGGCACGTCTTGCCAAATCGGGCCGTCATAGCCCTTTCATAAGCATCATCGCTGGTCACCGGCGCCAAATCCGGCCTGCGGCATGGGGACCCTCCTCCGCGAGGCACCGTGACGCTGGGCACACTGCCGCGAGGGCCCGGCCGGCCCGCGCTGTCCGCGGACCGGCTCCCGGTTCACGAACGCGCGCGCCGGATGCCGGCGACGTTCTTCTTCCCCCGCCGCACCACGAGCCATTCGCCGTGCAGGAAGTCGGTCGGCTCGGGTGTCCAGTCCTCATCGGCGATGCGGAGGTTGTTCACCGAGACACCGCCCTCGCGGACCGTGCGCCGCGCGGCCCCCTTGCTGGCGGACAACCCGCTCGCCACCAGAAGGTCGACGATCGAATCCGGGGCGCCGTCACCGAGTTCGGACACCGGCGCCTCCGCCAGCGCCGCGGCCAGGGTCGCGGAGTCGAGCTCCCCGAGATCCGCCCTGCCGAACAACGCCTGGCTGGCCAGTTCCACCGCGTGGGTCTGCGACTCGCCGTGCACCAACGTGGTCATCTCCCGCGCCAGCCGGCGCTGGGCTGCACGGGCGTGCGGGCGCTCGTCGGTTTCGCGCTGCAGCTCATCCAGCTCCGCGCGCTCGAGGAACGTGAACCACCGCAGGTACTTGACCACGTCCGCATCCGCGGTGTTGATGAAGTACTGGTACCAGGCGTACGGACTGGTCATCTCCGGATCCAGCCACAGGCTCCCGCCCCCGGTGGACTTTCCGAACTTGCGGCCGTCGGAGGACGTCACCAGCGGGACCGTCAGCCCGTGGGCCGTCGCGCCGTCGACCTTCCTGTTGAGGTCGACGCCCGCGACGATGTTGCCCCATTGATCCGAACCGCCCACCTGCAGGCTGCAGTCGTGCTTACGGCGCAGCTGCACGAAGTCGTTGGCCTGGAGCAGCATGTAGCTGAACTCCGTGAAGGACATCCCGTCAGCCGCCAGCCGCTTGCGGACGGTGTCCCGCGCCAGCATGACGTTGACCGAGAAGTGCTTGCCCACATCGCGCAGCAGGTCGATCGCAGTCATCCGTCCGGTCCAGTCCATGTTGTTCTCGATGACGGCGCCGGTGGGCGAATCGTCGAACTCCACGAACCTCTCGAGCTGCGAACGGATCCGCTGAGCCCACTCCGCGACGGTGTCCGCCGAGTTCATCGAGCGCTCCCCCACGTCGCGCGGGTCGCCGATCAGTCCGGTGGCCCCGCCGGCCAGCACGATCGGCCGGTGCCCGGCGCGCTGGAAGCGCTTGAGCGCCAACAGCGGGACGAGGTGCCCGGCGTGCAGACTCGGCCCGGTGGGGTCGAAGCCCGCATACAGGCTCACGGGCCCGGAATCGAGCGCGGTCCGCATCGCGTCGAGATCAGTCGACTGCGCGATGAGGCCGCGCCATTGGAGTTCATCGAGAATATTCGCAGTCACGGCATCGATCCTCCCGTATCCCCGCCGCGGAGGCGACACCGGTCGGTCCTCCGCCGGCCGTGCTGCGCAGGCCGGCGTGGTCAGTCGCGCGGCGGATCCGCGCGCGGGCTGCGGCGGTAGGCGGACACGGCAGGGCTTCCCCGCAGCCACAAGCGCCAGGGCACATCGGCATTGACGCTCACGCCCACTCGCGGACCGCTGTGCACGGCCGCGGCGTCGACGGCGCCCGCTGCGGGGAGCGTCAGGCGCATCGTCGCCCCCGGCGCCAGCAGATCGGCACCGCCGTCCCCCGTCCCGATGCCCATCACTCTGCCCAGGTTGCCCGGTCCGCGCCCCAGTGCCAGTGCGGTGCGCGCGCTCGGACGACGCTCCGCGGCCACCTCCTGCCCCTCGGTGACTTCGCCGGCGCGCAGCAGTACCGCCCACCCGGCACCCTCGAGCCCCGCGCTGACGTTCATGCAGGTGTGGATGCCGTAGCTGCGATAGACGTACAGGTGGCCGGCGGGTCCGAACATCACGCGGTTCCGCGGGGTCGGGCCCCGGTAGGCGTGCGAGGCGGGATCGGTCGAGCCGCGGTACGCCTCCACCTCGACGATGCGCACCGTCACCCCGTTGGCAGTGAAGTGCGCTCCCAGCAGCGCGCGGGCCGCGTCCAGCGGCTCGGTCGCCAGGATCGCGCGGGCCGCCTCGCCCCCCACGCGCGCATCGGGACCGTCCTGCGATTCGGTCACGGCACGGCGATGAGCGACGACCGCAGTTCCGGGGTCAGCACGGCGTAGTGCCCCGAGTCGCGGTCGTATCCGAAGACGCCGCTCCCCTCGGCGGGCAGGCCCTCCGCGGCGAATCCCGAGCCGATCGGGCGATACCAGGCGGTGCGCGGGATCGACTCGACGACGCGGACCACGGCAGGACGGTTGCCCGCCGGGAGCACCGAGACCGCCTCGTCGAGGTCCGACGCCTGCACGACGTCGCCAGCGCGGACGGTCACGGCGGCGACCGCCACCTGGGCTCCGCCCGCGTCCACACCGTAGGCCACCGCCCCGGTGACCTCCGGCAGCCGTCCGAGCGCGTCGGCCACCGGCATCCGATAGACGGGCCCGTCCACGCCGTGCACGACGCCCTCGACCGTGTCGATCATCCAGAAGTCGCCGTCGGAATCCAGGTAGAACAGGTCATGGGATGGCACCCACGCGTCGCCCGATTCGAATACGCCGCGCAGAACCGTCGCCGGGACGTCCATGTCCGGCAACACCTTCGACAGCAGCCTGCCGACCTCGCCCTCACCCGCCTGACGGACCAGCCCGTCCTCGTCCTCCAGGTACGTGCCGGACTCGACGTCGAACGCTGCGAGGCGCACCGGCGCGCTGCCGGGCAGCGGACGCCCCTTCGCGCCCGGCTTCTTCTGCGACAGGTTGGCCAGAACGGCACCGCCCTCGGTGGACGCGTAGAACTCCACCACCTGGGCGGGCGCGAAGACCTCCGTCACCGACTCCCACAGCCCCGCCGGCATCCCGGATCCGATGAACATGCGGATGGGGTGGTGCGCACCGAGTGCGGGTGCGGACTCCCCGACGAGGTCGCGCATCTGCGTCCACGTGTAGGCGACGACCGTGACCCCGTACCGCGGCACCTCCTCCACGAACCGCGCCGGGTCGAACCTGCCGGTGAGCGCAATGCGCGCGCCACCCGCCACCGCGCCGCCGACGCTGGTGAGCAGCCCCGACGGATGGTTCAGCGGGGTGAGGCAGTAGACGGTGTCGCCGTTACCGAGCGCCGCCGCGCTGGCGGTGCCGAATGCCGACAGCGCCCACCGCCTGTTGCTGATGCGCCGCGCCTCCACTTGGCCGCCCGATTCTGCGAACATGATGAAGGCGAGGTCACGGGCCTGACCCGGGTCCGGCCGGTACCACTTGGGCAGACGGACCGTCGTCGGGTCGATCTTCTCCATGTCCACGACCTGGTGGCGCCCGCGCAGGTCGAGCTCGCGCGCGTCTCCGCCGCCGAGCACCAGTACGCGGCACCCGGCCTCCGCGGCCTCTTCGATGCTCTCGGGATCGGCCAGCACTGTGCTCACCGAGGTCAGCTCCATCGCCGGTCTGAGCCCTTCGCCCATCGGCAGGAGCACGGCGACGGCGCCCAGGCGCGACAGGGCGGCGATGGCCACGAGCGCACTGGGGCGCGTCTCCATCAGCACCCCGACCTCCGCCCCCTGGCGCACGCCTACGTGGATCAGGCCCCGCACGACGTTGTCGATGCGCTCGTCGACCGCCTTATTGGTGTGCACGCGGTCCTCGAACAGGAAGCATTCGCCGTCCGGCGCCGCCTGGGCCTGCTCCGCCAGGAGGCGGCCGAAGGAGATGCGCGTGTGCGACTGCATCTCGCCGAGCCGCGCGAGCCGGGGCAGGGTGCGCGCCGCCTCCTCCGCGATCGCGACCGCGCTGCGGGTGACGCCGAGAGTCAGCCCGATGATGCTCTTCGTGGCGCCGATACCCGCCTCCGTGAGCGTGTTGACGCCGTGACTCAGCCGCGAGGTCACTGTGACACCGGTGTCGCCGGGCTCGCCCTCGTCCGGCGCCATCCGGTGGATGCGATCGCTGAGCTCGGCCGTACCGTTCTGCGCGCCGGCCTCCTGCCACAGGATCCACGATGCCGTGCCCGGCCACGTCTGCTCCGCCGCCGTGGATCCGACGACGAGGCCGAAGTGCCCGGACGGCAGGCGGTGTTCGTAGACGTCCGCTTTGGGCGCCGCCTTGACTATGCCCTGCACCGCGACAGGCTGGCCGATGTCGTCGACGTCGCCGACGAACGCCAGGACCGGACAGGTGATCTCGGCGAGGCTGACGAGCCGCCCGTCGATGACGAACCCGCCCGTCATCATGCGGTTGTGCGCGATGAACTGCTTGAGCAGTTCGGCGATGGCCGGGCCCGCATAGGCGACGAAGCCGTCGTTCTCCAGGAACCTTCGCTGCGCCTCCCTCGGCAG
Organism: Tomitella fengzijianii; assembly: GCF_007559025.1. Lineage (NCBI taxonomy): Bacteria > Bacillati > Actinomycetota > Actinomycetes > Mycobacteriales > Tomitella > Tomitella fengzijianii. The sequence continues at coordinate 2,477,482 of NZ_CP041765.1, forward strand.
CAGCGCGTCGCGATCGTGCAGCTGGCGCACGAAGTCCAGCCGCGACTTGGCCGTCTTCACCGGGTCGAGCAGCTGGAAGCCCAGTCGCGCGCCCCAGGCGGGGAGGTAAAGGTGGCTCAGCACGTGGTCCGCCAGCAGGTCCGCGCCGCGGGTCGCCAGGCCCACCGGCAGGCCGAAGGGCAGTCCGGCGAGCGTGTCGACAGGGCTTCCGAAGGTGATGACCCCCGCCAGCCCGGCCGACTGGCGGTACGCCGCCGCCTGGTAGGCGAACATGCCGCCCTGCGAGTACCCGGCCAGATGGACGTCACGCCCGGTGCGCTCGCGAATCGTGTCGACGGCCTGGCTCACCGCCACGATGTGGTCCGCCAGATTGCGTCCCAGGCCACCGGCCTCCGTGTCCGGAGAACCGAAGTCGATCACCCACGGATCCACGCCGTGGTCGTGCAGGACCCCCGCGCCGCCCTTGTCGCGCGTGACGTCGTAGACCTCGGCGTCGAGCATCATCGGCGGGATGAGCAGGATCGGCGGACGGTCCGACACGCCGTCGACCGCGTGGACGGACTCCGGGAAGTACCTGCGCAAGCGGTACATCGGGCGACGGTCGACCACCTCGAAAGGGGACTTCTCCGGTTCCATCTCCAACCCGCCCAGGCGCAGGACCTCCAGGCCGTTCTGCGCCGTGGCGAGCACCCTGTTGACCGAGTTCGCCACCGACCTGCCACCGATGATCACCTGCGCACCTGCCTCTCCCCTGGTCCCGCGCGCGGCGGCGCGACGTCCCCTGCGCCGGCGCGCGATGTGCGACAGTGCCTGCTACGAGTCGATACCCTCTCGCTGCGAGTCAGCTGTGAGTCAGCTCGCGCCGGAACGATGAAAGTGTCTCACGTACGCCCGCGAGCTGTTCGGTGACTCGCACCTCCGCCGTACCGCCCTTGGCGTCGCGCGAGGCGATCGATCCCGGAACCGTCAGCACCTCGCGCACGTCGGGCGTCAGATGCGGGTCCACCGCGGCCAGTTCGTCATCGGTCAGGTCGTCGAGCCCCACGGCGCGCTCCTCGGCGGCACGAACGCATCCGCCGGCGGCCTCGTGCGCCACCCGGAAGGGCACGCCTCGCCGCACCAGCCACTCGGCTATGTCGGTCGCCAGCGTGAAGCCCGCCGGGGCCAGCTCGGCCATGCGGTCCCCGTGGAACACCAGCGTGGAAACCAGCCCGGTCACCGCCGGCAGCAGCAGCTCCAGCTGTGCCACCGAGTCGAACACCGGCTCCTTGTCCTCCTGGAGATCGCGGTTGTACGCCAGGGGCTGCGCCTTGAGGGTGGCCATGAGCCCGGTCAGATTGCCGATGAGCCGCCCCGTCTTGCCGCGCACCAGCTCCGCGACGTCGGGGTTCTTCTTCTGCGGCATGATCGACGAGCCGGTGGACCAGGCGTCGGCCAGGGTGACGTACCCGAACTCCGCGGTGGACCAGGTGATGATCTCCTCGGACAGCCGCGACAGGTCCACCGCGATCATCGCGAAGACGAAGGCGGCCTCGGCGGCGAAGTCGCGGGCGGCCGTGCCGTCGATCGAGTTCTCCGACGACGACGCGAAGCCGAGGTCGGCGGCGATCGCCTCCGGGTCCAGCCCCAGGGAGGATCCGGCGAGGGCGCCCGAACCGTACGGGGAGACCGCAAGTCGGACGTCGAGGTCCGTCAGCCGCTGCACGTCCCGCAGCAGCGGGTGCGCGTGCGCCAGCAGGTGGTGCGACAGCAGGATCGGCTGCGCGTGTTGCAGGTGCGTGCGGCCCGGCATGGGCGCGCCCATGTGCGCGTCGGCCTGATCGGCCAGCGCCCCCACCACGTCGAGCACGCCTGCGGCGACCCGCCGGGAGGCCTCCCGCAGCCACATCCGGAACAACGTGGCCACCTGGTCGTTGCGGGAGCGGCCCGCGCGCAGCCGTCCGCCCACCTCGGGACCGACGCGGTCGATCAGCCCGCGCTCGAGGGCGCCGTGCACGTCTTCGTCGGACTCGGCGGGAACGAAGGCGCTGGACGCGACGTCGTCGGCCAACTGCCGCAGCCCCCGGAGCATCTCCGCATGGTCGGCGTCGGAGAGCAGTCCGGCGCGATGGAGCACGTCCGCATGCGCCTGCGAGGCGCGCACGTCGTACGGCGCGAGCACCCAGTCGAAGTGCGTCGACTTGCTCAGCGCGGCCATCGCCTCCGCCGGGCCGGAGGCGAAGCGGCCGCCCCACAACGCGCCCTCATTGGTCCCATGCGAGTCCTCGTGGGCCTCGTTGCGGGTTCCCGGGTTTTCCACCATGTGCTCCTCGACGTCCCTTCACGGTGCCGGCCCCGGTACGGCCCGCGACGGGACGGACCGGGGCCGGGGACCGGCGGATGCGGTTACGGGCCTACAGGCCCAGGTCGCGCTTGGCCGCAACCTTGCTGGAAAGTCCGTGGATCTGGACGAAGCCCTTGGCGTAGGACTGGTCGAACGAGTCGCCCTCGTCGTAGGTGGCCAGGTTGAAGTCGTAGAGCGACTCGCCGCTGCGCCGGCCGTTGACCGTGATGCCGCCGCCGTGCAGGACCAGCCGGATGTCGCCGGAGACCCGCTCCTGCGTCTTGTCGATGAAGGTGTCCAGCGCAGTCCGGAGCGGGGAGAACCACAGGCCGTCGTACACCAGCTCGCCCCAGCGCTGCTCAGTCTGCCGCTTGAAGCGGCCCAGCTCGCGCTCGAGGGTGACGTGCTCGAGTTCCTGGTGCGCCGTGATCAGCACCATGGCGCCGGGCGCCTCGTAGATCTCGCGGCTCTTGATGCCGACGAGGCGGTCCTCGACCACGTCCAGGCGCCCCACGCCCTGCGCACCCGCGCGGCGGTTGAGCTCCTCGATCGCGCCGAGGACGGAGACCGGGCGACCGTCGATGGCCACCGGGCGGCCCTTGTCGAAGGAGATGATCAGCTCATCCGGCGCCTGCCAGTTGGTGGTGGGGTCCTCGGTGTAGCTGTAGACGTCCTTGGTGGGCGCGTTCCACAGGTCCTCGAGGAAGCCGGTCTCCACCGCACGTCCCCAGACGTTCTGGTCGATCGAGAACGGCGATTTCTTGGTGACGTTGATCGGGATGTCGTTCTGCTCCGCGAACGCGATCGCCTTCTCGCGGGTCCAGGCGTAGTCGCGCACCGGGGCGATGACGTCGAGGTCGGGCGCCAGCGAGCCGAAGCCCACCTCGAAGCGCACCTGGTCGTTGCCCTTGCCCGTGCAGCCGTGCGCCACGGTGGTGCCGCCGTGCGACCGCGCGGCCTCCACGAGGTGCTTGACGATCAGCGGCCGGCTGATCGCCGAGACCAACGGGTACCGGTCCATGTAGAGACCGTTGGCGGCGATCGTGGGCAGGCAGTACTCGTCCGCGAACTCGTCGCGCGCGTCCACCACCACCGCCTCGACGGCACCGCAGTCCAGTGCGCGCCGACGCACCGTCTCCATGTCCTCGCCGCCCTGGCCGAGGTCGATCGCCACGGCGACGACCTCCTTGCCGGTCTCCTTGCCGATCCAGCTGATGGCAACGGAGGTGTCCAGTCCTCCCGAGTAGGCGAGAATCACGCGATCAGCCATGGTGTGCGCTCCTTATCGATCTGGTCTGTCTTCTGCAAAGTTCCACAATCCGCGCCGGCGGACCGCCCGCCGCCGCACTTCCGGTCCTGCCCCGCGCCGCCCGCCAATCGTGCCACGTCATCGCGCCGTGAGCGCACTCAGGAGGCCCGCCAGCTGTGCGCCTGTCGTCGGGTCGCGCGCGATCACGGCGATGGTGTCGTCGCCGGCGATCGTGCCCACGACCTCCGGCAGCCCCGCACGGTCGAGGGCGCTCGCCAGAAACGAGGCCGCCCCCGGCGGCGTCCGCAGCACCGCGATGTTGCCGCTCGCGTCCACGGAGGCCAGCAGCTCGCCCAGCAACCGCGCGAGCCTGTCGGTTCCGCCGACCGCGCCGCGGACCGGGCTGCCGTCCTCCGGCACCACGTAGACGCCCACCCCGCCGTCGACTCCGCGCAGCTTGACGGCGCCGAGGTCGTCGAGGTCGCGGGAGATCGTCGCCTGCGTCGCCGCGATGCCGTCCTTGGCCAGCAACGCCTGCAGCTCCGGCTGACTGCGTACCTGGTGGGCGGCCAGGATCGCCACGATCCTGGCCTGCCGGGCGGCGCGCGTCGCGGCCGGGCGCGGTTCCTCGCTCATCGCCGGCACCGGCTCATTGGTGCTCCAGCAGCCACACCATCAGCGCCTTCTGCGCGTGCAGTCTGTTCTCCGCCTCGTCCCACACCACGGCGCGCGGCCCGTCCAGCACGTCCGCCGTGATCTCGTTCCCCCGATACGCCGGCAGGCAGTGCAGGACTATCGAGTCGGATGCGGACCGCGTCAGGATCTCCGCGTCGAGCTGGTAGGGGCGCAGGTCGGAAAGCCGTCCGGCCTTCTCCGCCTCCTGCCCCATCGACACCCACGTGTCGGTGACCAGCACGTCCGCACCCTCGGCGGCCGCATGCGGGTCCGTGCCGACGGTGACGCTGCCGCCGGTCTCCCCGGCCCGGCGGCGCGCCGCATCCACCACGGAGTCCGCCGGAAGGTAGCCCTCGGGTCCGGCGACGCGCACGTGCATGCCCGCTGTGGCGCCGCCCAGCATCAGCGAGTTCGCCATGTTGTTGGCGCCGTCGCCCAGGTAGGTCAGCGTCAGGCCCGCGGTGGCCCCTTTGTGCTCGCGGATCGTCTGCAGGTCCGCCAGCACCTGGCACGGATGGAAGTCGTCGGTGAGCGCGTTGATCAGAGGCACCGTCGCGTTGCGGGCGAACGCCTCCACACGCTCCTGCCCGTAGGTGCGCCACACGACCATCTCGACGAACCGCGACATCACGCGCGCGGTGTCCTCCACCGTCTCGCCCTTGCCGATCTGCGTGCTCGACGAGTCGACGACGATCGAATGACCGCCGAGCTCGGCGATCCCCGCGTCGAACGACATGCGCGTGCGCGTGGAGGTCTTGTCGAACAGCACGGCGACCGACTTCGGCCCTTCCAGGGGCCGGCGCGAGTACGGCCGCGCCTTCAGCTCGGCCGCAAGTGCGAGCACCTCCGCCTGCTCGGCCGGGGAGAGGTCGTCGTCGCGGAGAATGTGGCGGGTCATCCGTCAGTGCCTTTCGTTTCCATTGCCGCGGTCGCGTCGACGGCGGCATCCAGCATCGCGGGCAGCGCGGCGACGAAGCCCGCCGCCTGCTCCGCGCTGAGGATCAGCGGCGGAGCGATGCGGATCACGTCCGGACGCGGCGCGTTGATCAGGTATCCGGCCGAGCGCGCGGCCGCCTCCGCCTGCTTGGCCACCGGCGAGGTCAGGACGATTCCGAGCAGCAGCCCCTCGCCGCGGACGTGGTCGATCGCCGGGTGGCCCAGGGATTCCACGTCCGATGCGATCGCCCTGCCGAGCGTCCGCACGTGGTCGAGCAGCCCGCCGGACTCGATGGTCTCCAGCACCGCGAGCGCCGCGGCCGCGCACACCGGGTTGCCGCCGAACGTGGTGCCGTGCTGCCCCGGTCCGAACAGCGCCGCGGCCTTTCCGACGGCGATGCACGCGCCGATCGGCAGCCCGCCGCCGAGCCCCTTCGCGAGGGTTACGACGTCGGGCACCACGCCGGCGCTCTGATGCGCGAACCAGCGGCCCATGCGCCCCACGCCCGTCTGGACCTCGTCGAGCATGAGCAGCGCCCCGTGCTCCTCGGTGATCCGCCGCGCCTCCACCAGGTATCCGGCGGGCGGCGCGACCACCCCGATCTCGCCCTGCACCGGCTCGAGCATCACGGCCGCGGTCTGATCGTCCACCGCCGCGGCCAAGGCCGCGGCGTCACCGAACGGAACGAACTCGACGCCCGGGGGCATCGGTTCGAACGGTGCGCGCTTGTCGGGCTGGCCGGTCATCGCGAGCGCGCCCATGGTGCGACCGTGGAAACCGCCCTCGGCGGCGATGATCTTCGGCCGTCCGGTGCGCCGGGCGATCTTGAACGCCGCCTCGTTGGCCTCGGTCCCCGAGTTGCACAGGAACACCCGGCCGGTCTGTCCCAGCTTGTCCAGCAGCGCCTCCGCCAGGGCGACCGGCGGTTCGCTGGCGTACAGATTGGACACGTGGCCGAGCGTGGTGAGCTGGAGGTGCACCGCGTCGACGACGGCGGGATGGCCGTGCCCGAGGCAGTTGACGGCGATGCCCCCGAGCAGGTCCAGGTAGCGCTTGCCGTCGGCGTCGGTGAGCACCGCGCCATCCCCGCGCGCCAATGCCACCCCGGGCACGCCGTAGGTGTTCATGAGCGCGTCCGACCAGCGGTCCTGCAGTGGTCCGGTCATGCGCGTGCAGCCTCCTGTCCTGAGTGTCCCGGGGTCGCGGCCGGCGTCACCATGGTGCCGATGCCCTCCTCTGTGAGCAGCTCGAGCAGTACCGAGTGGCCGAGCCGCCCGTCGATGACGTGGGCGCTGGGCACCCCGCCGTGCACCGCACGCAGGCAGGCCTCCATCTTGGGCACCATGCCGGAATCCAGCCGCGGCAGGAGCTGCTCCAACGCGGCGGCATCGATGCGGCTGACCAGCGAATCGCGGTCTGGCCATTCGGTGTAGAGGCCTTCGACGTCCGTGAGGACCACCAGCTTCTCCGCGCCGATCGCCGCGGCCAGCGCGCCCGCCGCCGTATCGGCGTTGACGTTGTGCACGACACCGTCCGCGTCCGGCGCCACGGTGGACACCACCGGGATGCGCCCGGCATCGATGAGGTCCAGCACCGCGTCGGGGTTCACCGACGCGATGTCGCCGACGAGACCGATGTCGGTGGCCACGCCTTCGACCATCACGCTGCGCTGCGCCGCGGTGAACAGATGGGCGTCCTCGCCGGAGATGCCCACCGCGTACGGGCCGTGCGCGTTGATCAGGCCCACGAGCTCGCGCCCCACCTGGCCGAACAGCACCATGCGCACCACGTCCATCACCTCGGGCGTGGTCACCCGGAACCCGCCCTTGAACTCGCCCTCCAAGCCGAGACGCGCCAGCATCGAGCTGATCTGCGGGCCGCCGCCGTGCACCACCACCGGCTGGATGCCGACCGTGCGCAGGAACACCATGTCCGCCGCGAAGGCCCGCTTGAGCGCGTCGTCGATCATCGCGTTGCCGCCGTACTTTACGACCACGGTGCGGCCGCGGAACTGCTGCAGCCAGGGCAGCGCCTCGGCGAGGACGTACGCCTTGTCCATCGCGGTGAGAGCGCCCAGGGCCGGCGACGGCGCCGTCGGCCTGTGCACGGTCGTCCCCTCGTCGCGCGTCATACCGGTTCCCCTGTCCTGGCCCTCCCGGCCGTCGCCGCTCACGACGAGTAGGCCGAGTTCTCTTCGACGTACGCGTGCGACAGGTCCGTGGTGCGGATCGAGGCCGACGCGGCGCCCATGCCCAGCTCGACGAGCACGTGGATGTCCTCCCCGCTCAGGTCCACCTCACGCGCGCCGGGCGCACCCATGCCGTCGATGCACACGGGCGCCCCGTTGAACGAGACCCGGATGCGGTCGGGATCCAGCGCGATGGGGGCGATGCCGATGGCGGCCAGCACCCGTCCCCAGTTGGGGTCCGAGCCGAACAGCGCCGTCTTGACCAGGCTGTCGCGGGCGACGGCGCGGGCGCCGACGAGCGCCTCTTCCTCGCTGGAGGCGCCCTCCACCGTGATGCGCACGCGCTTGGTCACGCCCTCGGCGTCCGCCATCATCTGATCGGCGAGGCTGTCGCACACCGCGAACACCGCGGCGTCGAGCTGATCCTGCTGGGCCGTCACGCCGCTCGCGCCCGACGCGAGGAGCAGCACCGTGTCGTTCGTGGACGTGGCCCCGTCGACATCGAGCCGGTCGAAGGTCCGCGCCGTCGCATTGCGCAACGCCTGGTCCAACTGTGCGGGTGTCGCCGACACGTCGGTGGTGATCACGCAGAGCATCGTGGCGAGCGAGGGCGCCAGCATGCCGGCCCCCTTGGCCATCCCGCCCACGTTCCACTTGCCGGCATGGTGGACCGCCGCCTGCTTCGGAACCGTGTCCGTGGTCATGATCGCCCGCGCGGCAGCGTCGCCCCCGGTGAGTCCGCCGGCGAGCTCATGCACGATCTCGCGCACCCCGGACAGCAGCGTGTCCATCGGCAACCGGTCTCCGATCAGCCCGGTGGAGCACACCGCCACCTCGCCGGCGCCCGTCTCGCTCCCCCAGTCGCTGAGCGCCGCGGCGGTCTCCTCCGCCGTGCGGTGCGCGTCCTGGAATCCCGGCGCGCCGGTGCAGGCGTTGGCGCCGCCCGAGTTGAGGACGACCGCGCGCACGCGCTCACCGCGCAGAACCTGCGACGACCACAGGACCGGCGCCGCCTTGACCTTGTTGCGCGTGAACACGCCGGCGGCGGCGAAGTCCGGCCCCTCGTTGAGCAGCAGGGCCAGGTCGGGCCGGCCGCTCGCCTTGATTCCCGCGACGATGCCCGCGGCGCGGAACCCCGCCGCCGCGGTGACGCCCTGATCCGTCACCACCCTGGTCTCCGCCTGTTCGTGCTGCGCGGCGTCCGCTGAATCGGTCATGGTGCCACCCCTGCGATCGGTAGGCCCTGGGTCTCCGGCAGCCCCAGGGCGAGGTTCATCGACTGGACCGCGCCGCCGGCCGTTCCCTTGGTCAGGTTGTCCAGCGCGGCCAGCGCCACAAGACGGCCCGCGCGCTCGTCCACCGTGACCTGCACGTGCACGGTGTTCGATCCGATGACGGAGCTGGTCTGCGGCAGCTGCCCCTGCGGGAGCACGTGCACGAACGGCTCGTCGGCGTAGGCCGCGGCGTACACCGCGCGGATCGCGTCCTCGTCCGGCGTCACGCCGGGGGCCAACGGCGCGACGCACGTGGCCAGGATTCCGCGCGCCATCGGCGCGAGGACGGGGGTGAACGACACCGACACCTCTCCGCCGGCGAACCGTGAAAGGTTCTGGATGATCTCGGGCGTGTGCCGGTGCGCCCCGCCGACCCCGTAGGCCCGCGCCGAGCCGATGATCTCCGAGCCCAGCAGGTCCGTGCGCAGCGACCTGCCGGCGCCGGACGAGCCGCTGACGGCCACGACGGTGACCTCCGGCCGCACGAGCCCGGCCGCCACGGCGGGCGTGATCGCCAGGTTCGCACTGCTCGGGTAGCAGCCGGGCACCGCGATCCGCTTCGCGCCGTGCAGCGCCTCCCTGTTACCCGGCAGCTCCGGCAGCCCGTACGGCCAGGTGCCGGCATGGTGGCCGCCGTAGTAGCGGTCCCATTCTGCGGCCTCGCCCAGCCGGAAGTCCGCGCCGCAGTCGATGATGGTCACCGACTCCGCCAACCGCCCGGCGATCTCCGCCGACTTGCCGTGCGGAAGCGCGAGGAAGACCACGTCGTGTCCGCCGAGCACCTCGGGGTTGGTGTCCTCCAGCATGCGGCCCGCCAGGGGCGTCAGGTGCGGCTGCAGCGATCCCAGCGCCGCGCCCGCGTTACCGCCGGCGGTCAGTGCGCCGATCTCGATGGAACCGTCCTGCACGCCCGGGTGCCCCAGGAGGAGACGCAGAATCTCCCCGCCCGCGTAGCCACTGGCACCGGCGACCGCAACCTTCGTCGTCATGCGTATAAGTATGCACGCTTCCGAATCTTCATGCAAGCAATGGTCGCGGCCGCGCCGGCACGTGCCGTCAGCTGCGCAGCTCGGCCCCCACCGCGTCGGCCGCCGCGGCCACCGCCGCCTCGCGGTGCACGCTGACCTCGTCCTCGGTCAGTGTCCTGTCGGCGGCCCGGAAGGTGAGCGCGTAGGCCAGCGACTTGCGACCCCCGCCCAGCTGCTCGCCCGTGAACACGTCGAAGAGCGCGAGGTCCTCCAGCAGCTCGCCGGCCCCCTTCCGCAGGGCGGCCTCCACCGCCGCGGCCGGCACACCGGCGTCGACCACCACCGCGACGTCCTGCAGCACCGCGGGGTAGGCGGAGATGGTGGGCGCCGGGTAGTTCTCGGTGATCGGCAGCCCGTCCAGATCCATCTCGACAGCGCAGGTGCGCGCCGGAAGCCCCGCACGCTCCAGCACGGCGGGGTGCAGCTCGCCGGCATACCCGACCGTCCGCCCGCCCACCGACAACCGCGCACACCGCCCCGGGTGCCAGGGAAGATGCTGCGCGGCTTCGATGTCCAGTCCGATCCCCGCGGTGCCGGCGATGAGCCGGGCCGCGTCGATCGCGTCGGCCGCATCGGCAGGCCGTCCCGGCCCCCACTGCCCACGCGGATCACGCAGCCCCGTCAGCACCGCGCCGACGTGCACGGGCTGATCCGGCAGCGAGTCGATCAGCATGGCGATCTGCGCGTCGCTCGGGCGACGGTCCACCGGCAGCGCCGGCACCGGCTCGGTGCCGGGATGTGGAAGGACCACCTGCGCGATCGAGAACAGCGACAGGTCGCGGCGGCCGCGGGCCACGTTGCGGGCGACGATCTCGAGGAGCCCGGGCAGAAGAGTGGTCGCCAGCTCGGGCCGATCGGCCTCCAGCGGATTGAGCACCGAGGTGGTGGTGCGGCGCGGGTCGTCGGCGTCAAGGCCCCAGGTGTCGAAGACCGCGGCCGGCAGGAACGGGCTGGGCAGCACCTCAATGTACCCGCCGTGCGCCAGGGCCCGTCCGACCGACCGGCGGCGGCGCTGCCGCGGCGTCAACCCGCGCCCGGCGGGCGTCGCCGGCACCACCGACGGGATCTTCTCGAGCCCTTCGAGCCGCAGCACCTCCTCGACCAGGTCGGCGGGCCGGGTCAGGTCGGGGCGCCAGGTCGGCGGCGTCACCGAGAGCACATCCCCGCCGGCGCGGACCGCGCAGCCGATCTGCCGCAGCCGGCGCTCCGCCGCGCCCTGCGCGTAGCCGGTGCCCGCGACCCGCTCCGGCAGTCCCGCATCCATCGTGATCCCCGCGGTCTCCGGCACGCCGCCGACGTCCGTGAGCACGGGCTCCACCCGGCCGCCTGAGATCCCGGTGAGCAGCGCCGCGGCGCGGTCGAGCGCGGCCGCGGCGACGGCCGGATCCACGTTGCGCTCGAACCTGCGGCTCGCCTCACTGGGCAGCTTGTGGCGCCGGGCGGTCTTGAACACTGCGAGCGGGTCCCAGCAGGCCGCCTCCAGAAGGATGCGGGTGGACGAGTCGCGCACCTCGGTGGACTCCCCGCCCATCACACCGGCGAGCGAGACGGGGCCCGAGTCGTCGCAGATCACGACGTCCTCGGCGTCGAGCTTCCGTTCGATCCCGTCCAGGGTGGTGAGCGTCTCGCCCGGCGCGGCGCGGCGCACGACCAGCCCGCCGCGCACCTGGTCGGCGTCGAAAGCGTGCAGCGGCTGGCCGAGCTCGAGCATCACGTAGTTGGTGACGTCCACGGCCGGCGAGATGGGCCGGATCCCGGAGAGCAACAGACGCCGGCGCATCCACCACGGCGTGAGCGCCGCCGGGTCCACCCCGGTGACCTCGCGCATCGCGAAGCGCTGCGCCCCCGACTCGGCGCGCAGCTCCACCGTCGGCCCCCCTCCCCCGACGGGAAGCGGGGCCACGTCCGCGGGGTCGGCGAATTCGAGGTCGAACCCGCAGGCCAGTTCCCTGGCCAGACCGCGCAGGCTCAAGCAGTAGCCGCGGTCGGGTGTCACAGCGAGCTCGAAGACCGAGTCGTCCAGACCGAGCAGCGGCAGCGCGTCGTCGCCCGGCGCATGCGCGCCTTGCGCCCCCGCCGCGGACTCGAGGACGAGGATCCCGGAATGGTCGTCACCCACGCCGAGCTCGGACGGCGAGCAGATCATGCCGTCCGAGACCTGGCCGTACGTCTTGCGCGAGGCGATGGCGAAACCGCCCGGGAGCTCGGCCCCCGGCAGCGCGACGACGACCAGGTCGCCCTCGGCGAAGTTGCGCGCGCCGCACACGATGCTGCGCGGCTCCTGCTCCCCCACGTCCACCTGGCAGTGCCGGATGGGCTTCTTGAACCCTTCGAGCTCCACGATCTGCGCGACCCGGCCCACCACCACGGGCCCGCGGACGGCGTCGAACCCCGTCACTTCCTCCACTTCGAGGCCCACGCGCACGAAGCCCGCGTCCAGTTCCGCGGGCGTCACCTGCCAGCCCGCGTTGGCCTGCCGGAGTACCTCGGTCACCCAGGATTGCGCTACTCGCACGTTGCTTCGCTCTCTCGATCGTGGAAGTGGTGTGTGCCGATCGTGGAAGTGGTGTTTTCGCCGATCGGGGAAGTGGTGGTGGCGATGCCCTCGGCAGGCCCTAGACCTCGACGCCGAACGGCAGGGTGAAACGGGCATCGCCCTCGACGATGTCACGCATGTCGGGGATGCCGTTGCGGAACTGCAGCGTGCGCTCGAGCCCCATCCCGAACGCGAACCCGGAATACACCTCGGGATCGATCCCGCATGCGATGAGCACGTTCGGATCGACCATGCCGCAGCCGCCCCATTCCACCCAGCCGGCGCCGCCCTTCTTGCGGGGGAACCACACGTCCACCTCCGCGGAAGGCTCGGTGAACGGGAAGTAGTTGGGCCGCATGCGCGTGCGCGTCTCCTCACCGAACAGCGCGCGCGCGAACGCGTCGAGCGTGCCCTTGAGGTGGGCCATCGTCAGCCCTTCGTCCACGGCCAGGCCCTCGATCTGGGAGAACACCGGCGTGTGGGTGGCGTCGAGCTCGTCGGTGCGGAACGTCCGCCCCGGGCACACCACGTACAGCGGCAGATCGCGGCTCAGCATGGAACGCACCTGGACCGGCGAGGTGTGGGTGCGCATCACCTGGCGGGACCCCTCCGGCGCGATGTGGAAGGTGTCCTGCATGGTGCGGGCGGGGTGATCCGGCAGGAAATTGAGGGCGTCGAAGTTGAAGTGCTCGGTCTCGACCTCCGGCCCGTCCGCGACCTCCCAGCCCATACCGACGAACACGTCGGTGATCTGCTCGGAGATCAGGGTGATGGGGTGCCGTGCGCCGACGGGGCGGCGGGTCGACGGCACCGTCACGTCGATGGCCTCGGAGACCAGGACCGCGGCGTCGCGCTCGGCGAGCAGCACCCCGCGGCGCGCCTCGTACGCCTTGTGCACGCGGCCGATCGCCATGTTGACGGCGCGCCCGGCGTCCTTGCGATCGCCCTTGGGCAGCGAGCCCAGCCCGCGCTTGGCCGACGGCAGGACCGCACGGTCGCCCAGGTGGGCGTGCCGGGCCTCCGTGAGCGCGTCCAGGTCCGCGGCACCGGCGAACGCCGACTCGGCCGAATCCGCCGCGGCGGTCAGCCGGTCCTCGGCGTAATCGGACTGCGCTACGGCGTCCTTCGCGTCCTGTTCGGTCTCCATCGCCACAGGGGAACACTCCTCGTCAGTTCTCGTCCGGCCCCGCGCCGGCGGCACAGCCAGAGTTTATGGGACCCGCGCGGCCGGTCCCTCAGCCGCGGGTGCCCGCGCGCCGCTGCGCCCGCGCGGACGCGTGCAGGCAGATCGCCGCCGCGGTGGCCAGGTTGAGGCTCTCGGCCCGCCCGCCGATGGGGATCCGCACCCGGTGATCCGCGGCCGCCGCGTCACCGGGAGCCAGTCCGTGCGCCTCGTTGCCGAACAGCCACGCGGTGGGCCCGGCCAGAATGTCGTCGGCGTCGTCCACGTCCACCTCGCCGTCCGCGGCGGTGGCCAGAATCCGCACGCCGCGGTCGCGCAGCTCCGCCAGCGCCCCCGCGGTGTCGCGGCGGCGGGCGATCGGCACATGGAACACGCTGCCCGCCGACGAGCGCACGCACTTGCCGTTGTGCGGGTCGACGCTGTCGCCCGCGAGGACCACGGCGCGCGCGCCCATCGCGTCCGCGATCCGGACGATCGTCCCGGCGTTCCCCGGGTCGGCGACTCCCACCGGGACCGCGACCAGTCCGGGCGTGGCCGGACCCAGCGCCTCGTCCAGGCCGACGTCGAGGAGGCGGCAGACCGCGACGATGCCCTGCGGCGTGACCGTCTCCGAGAGTCGCGCGGCCGCCCGCTCGGTGACCTGCCGGACCGGTATGCCGCAGGCCTGCGCCCGGGCGAGCGCGTCATGGATGCCGGGTCGCCCGGCCGCCGATGCGGCGTAGAAGATCTCGGTGCACGCGCCCGTCCCGGTGGGCTGCACGGCCGAGTCCGGGTGCGCGTCGGGTCGGGACTCGAGCGCCGCGATCACCGCGTTCGCCCCTTCCGCGAGGAAAAGTCCGCGCTTGCGGCGTTCCGGCGCGCGATGAAGCTTGACAGCCGACACGACCCGCGGGTTCCGCTCGGAGAGCGGCTCCGCGGGCCGTGCCCCGCCATCGGCGCCCCGTGCCGAACCGTCGGTGCTCCGGGGTGCCAAGGCGGTCGCGTCCTTCCGTGAGACCGAGGGCCGGCCTGTCAGGCCGCGTCGCCTGCGGGCGCGTTGACGTCGGCGGGCAGCGCCGCCTTCGCCACGGCGACGAGGCCGGCGAACGCCTCCGGCTCGTTGACGGCCAGCTCGGCGAGGTTCTTGCGGTCCACCTCCACATCCGCGGCCTTCAGGCCCTGGATGAAGCGGTTGTAGGTCATGTCGTTGGCGCGGGCCGCGGCGTTGATGCGCGCGATCCACAGCTTGCGGAAGTCGCCCTTGCGCGCACGGCGGTCGCGGTAGGAGTAGGTCATCGAGTGGAGCATCTGCTCCTTGGCCTTGCGGTACAGCCGCGAACGCTGACCGCGGTAGCCCTTGGTTGACTCGAGAACCGTACGACGCTTCTTCTGGGCGTTGACCGCCCTCTTCACGCGTGCCACTTGATAGATCCTGTCGAACTCAGGGGCGCTGCGCGCCCGGAGGGGATGTCGGGACTACTGCCGCTGCGAACGGCGGCCGGTCACTTGCCGAGCAGGCGCTTGACGCGGGCCGTGTCGTTCTTGTGCACGTCGGCGGTGCCTTCCAGACGGCGGGTGCGGCGCGACGACTTGTGCTCGAGCAGGTGGCGGCGTCCGGCGCGCTCGCGGCGGAGCTTGCCGCTGCCGGTGACCTTGAAGCGCTTGGCGGTGCCGCTATGGGTCTTGGCCTTAGGCATGGAATCCTCGAACTTTCATGGTTGTTAGCCCTCCGGGCGACGGGCGCGATCGATCAGCGCCCCGGAGGGGGGTCCTGTCGGAAATGGACCGCAGCGCCTACGCGCCGGCCCCCTGCGCATCCGCCGGCTGCTGTCCGCTGCGGCCGCGACCGCCGCCGTCCTGCTTGGTCTGACCGCGCGTCTTGGCGTTCTTGTGCGGTGCCACGACCATCGTCATGTTGCGGCCGTCCTGCTTGGCCGGGGTCTCGACGAAGCCGAGCTCCTCGATGTCGGAGGCGAGACGCTGCAGCAGGCGGAAACCCAGCTCCGGGCGCGACTGCTCACGGCCGCGGAACATGATCGTGACCTTGACCTTGGAGCCCTGCTCGAGGAAGCGGACGACGTTCTTCTTCTTGGTCTCGTAGTCATGGTCGTCGATCTTGGGGCGCAGCTTCTGCTCTTTGATCACGGTCTGCTGCTGATTACGGCGCGATTCACGGGCCTTCTGCGCGGCCTCGTACTTGAACTTGCCGTAGTCCATGATCTTGCACACCGGCGGACGGGCCGTGGGAGCGACCTCGACCAGGTCCAGGTCCGCCTCCACTGCCAGCCGGAGTGCATCCTCGACACGCACGATCCCGACCTGCTCTCCGCCGGGTCCGACAAGGCGGACCTCTGGTACGCGGATGCGGTCGTTGATGCGGTTGTCAGCGCTGATGGGGCCTCCTCGGTAGATACTGCGTTCTCAGTACGGCCGCGAGCAACACCACAGAATCCACCGCCGGCGGCGGCGCCGGCGAAATGGCGCCTCACCTCAGCAGTAAGGCCCCCGCGTATGCCCGGGCTGACGCCCGGACCCGCCAGGGGCCCGTCACCGACCGTTCCACGGCCCGCCGCACTACGGACGGGCGCCTGCGTCACGCCTGCAGCGGCGCGTGCAGTCCACCGTGCCCGCGCGGGCACGGGGTGGACCGGACCGCACAACCGTCGTATCCGTCGCCGCAGGGCGGCGTCGCGAGAGTAATGCACGCGAAACGGATACAGTCGTCGAACGGTGGGAGCGGGACTCCACTTGTTGCCCCCGGTTGCTCCGGGGGCGGTCGTGAATGCAAGGCTACCAGGCATGACCGATCACTCCCAGCCGACCCCCGAGCCCCCCACGCCCGGCGCCGACTCCCCCGCCGCCGCGGATTCCCCCGACGGCCCCGAAGCGCCCGTCCGCGAACTCGATTCCATCCCCGCCATCGAGGTTATCTCCCGTGCCGCCGTCATGCTGATGAGCGCCGCCGCGGAGAAGCTGGGCCTGGCGCACGAGGACCCGGACACCAGCCCGCATCGCGACCTCGACGAGGCGCGGCGGCTGATCCAGGCTCTCGCGGGCCTGATCACGGAGTCGGCCGAGTACCTCGGACCGCACGCAGCGCCGCTGCGCGACGGGCTGCAGTCGCTGCAGCGCGCGTTCCGCGAGACGTCCGCCATCCCGGACGAGCCCGGCAAGGGGCCCGGCGAACACCTGACCGGCCCGGTCCGCTGACGCCTCCTCGCGCACGCCGCCGCGACGCGTCACACTCAGTGCTATGAGCGCGCACGGGCAGGTCCCCGCCGCCCAGGCCGAGGGCCTGGTCAAGACCTACGGTTCCGGGGCCGCGAAGGTGGTCGCCCTGGGCGGCGACGACCTGACCGGCGTGGACCTGACGCTGCCCCGCGGGGAGTTCACGGCGATCATGGGGCCGTCCGGCTCCGGCAAGTCCACCCTGATGCACTGCCTCGCGGGCCTCGATTCCCCCACGTCGGGATCCGTGCACATCGGTGCGACGGAGCTGGGCGGCCTGGGCGACAAGGCGCTCACTGAACTCCGGCGCGACCGCATCGGTTTCGTGTTCCAGTCGTTCAACCTCGTTCCCACGCTGACCGCCGCGGAGAACATCACCCTGCCCGTGGACATCGCCGGGCGGGCGGTCGACCGCGACCGCTACGACAGCGTGATCGACCGGCTCGGACTGCGCGACCGGCTCGGGCACCGCCCGTCCGAGCTCTCGGGCGGCCAGCAGCAGCGTGTCGCCTGCGCGCGGGCGCTCGTCGGTGCGCCCGAGCTGGTTTTCGGCGACGAACCCACCGGCAACCTCGACTCACGGTCCTCCGGCGAGGTGCTCGGTATCCTGCGCGACGCCGTGGACGTGCTGGGGCACACCGTCGTCATCGTCACCCACGAGCCGTCGGCCGCCGCATACGCCGACCGCGTCGTCTTCCTGGCGGATGGGCGCATCGTGGGCGAGTTGCGCGACCCCACCGCCGATTCGGTGCTGGACAGGATGAAGGTGCTGGACGTCGGCACGCCCACCTCCACCGGGCACGGCGCCGCCGACGGGGAGTACGAGGACGCGTGACGACCGGGCGGGCCCGCGGCGGGCATGCGCCGGCGATGCGCCGGGTCGCGCTGCGCAACCTCGCCGCCAACCGGGTCCGCCTCGCGCTCACCGTCATCGCGGTGGTGCTCGGAACCGCGTTCGTCGCGGGTTCCTTCGTCTTCACCGACACCCTGCACAAGGCGTTCGACGGCGTGTTCGCCGATGTGGCCCGGGGAGTGGACGTGCAGGTCTCCCCGGAGCACAGGGGCGCAGGCGGGGTCCCCGACTCCTACCGCCCGCTGCTCCGCGGTCTCCCCCACGTCGCCGAGGTGACGCCGCAAGTGTCCGGGCCGGTGGTCCTGGTCGACGCCGAGGGGGATCCCGTGCAGACCGGCGGCGCCCCGAGCATGGGGATGTCTTACACGCCGCCCGGCGAGGCGCCGGGCCCCACCACGCCCGTCGTGGCCGGTGCGCCGCCGTCCTCCCCCGGGGACGTGATGCTCAATACCGGCGCAGCGCGCGCCGCCGGCCTGCGGGTCGGTGACCGGACGCAGGTGCTCGTTCCGGCCAAGGGCCTGCAGGACGTCACCGTCACCGGCGTCTACTCCCCTGCCGCGGACTCGGGCGGTTACGTGGGCGTCGAGTTCACCCCGGCGCAGGCCCGCGCACTGTTCACCGACGGCGCGCACGTCGCCGCGTTCGACGTGACCGCCGCCCCCGGCACCGAACCCGCCGCATTGCGCGACGAGATCGCCGCCGCCCTGCCCGACAACCCGGACCTACGGGTCGAGACCGGCGCACAGGTACGCGCGCGCGTGCAGTCGCAACTCGACGACGCGCTGCGTTTCGTGAACTACTTCCTATTCGCCTTCGGCGCCATCGCGCTGCTCGCGGGGACGTTCATCATCTACAACACCTTCTCGATGATCGTGGCGCAGCGCATGCGCGAGCTGGCGCTGCTGCGGGCGGTCGGCGCCGGGCGCCGTCAGCTCCGCCGCTCGGTGCTGGGCGAGGCGGCGGCGGTGGGCATCGCGGGCAGCGCGGTAGGCCTGGCCGCGGGGATCGGTCTGGCATACGGACTGCGCGCCGCCCTCAACGCGGCCGACCTGGGCCTGCCCCGCGGCGACCTCGCGGTGACCGCCCGGACCGTGCTGACCGCGCTGGTGATCGGCACGGTCGTCACCGTCGTCAGCGCCTGGGTGCCCGCGCGGCGCGCGTCGTCGGTGCCGCCCGTGGCCGCGATGCGGGCGGAGTTCGCCTCCACCGGGACGTCGCTGCGCCGGCGCACCGCCGCCGGGGCGCTGGGGATCGCCGGCGGTGCCGTGGCGCTCGCGCTCGGCGCGACGGCGGACACCACCCCCGTCGCCGCCTCCGTCGTCGGCGCCGGCGCCGCAGCGGTGCTGATCGGCACCCTGCTGGTCTCGCCCGCACTGTCCTCGCCCGCCATCCGCCTGATCGGGGCGGCCGTCCCGCGGATCTTCCGCACCCCCGGGCGCCTCGCGCTCACCAACGCCACCCGCAATCCGCGCCGCACCTCGGCCACCGGCTTCGCCCTCACGCTCGGCCTCATGCTGGTCACCCTGATCGGCGTGTTCGGGGCGTCCGCCCGCAGCAGCGTGGACGCGCTCATCAACACAGGAATCCGCGCGGAGTTCGTACTCACCGGCATCGGGCACTCCGGCGTGCCGCCACGCGCCGCCGACGCCGCGGCCGAGGCTCCGGGCGTCGGCGAGGTGGTCCGTTTCCATCCCGTCCGGGCGGAGCTGGACGGCGCCTCGGCCACCGGCTTCGCCGCCTCCGGCCCCGTGTCCGACCTGCTACGGCTCGACATCGCCTCCGGACGCGCGGAACTGTCCGGCGACGGCATGCTCGTGTCCACCGACGCCGCCGCGGAACACGGGTGGCACATGGGCGATGCCGTCGAGCTGACCGGGCCGGACGGCACCGTGTCCCGCAACATCGTCCGGGGCACCTACGCGCCGCAGCCCGCGCTGGGCGACTGGATCGTCGGCGACGCCGCCTATCGCGCCCTCGTGCCGGAACTGGCGCGCCACGACATCCTCATCCTCGTGGACCCCGCGCCCGGCGTCACTCCGGGAGCCTTGCGGACCGCGCTGACCGAGGCCACGGACCCGTACCTGGTGGTGCAGGTGCAGGACCGCGACGAGTTCCGCGGTGCGCAGGCCCGGCAGATCGACCAGATGCTCGCGGTGCTCTACGGGCTGCTTGCGCTCGCGATCGTCATCGCAGTGCTGGGGATCGTCAACACGCTCGCGCTGTCGGTGGTCGAGCGGCGGCGGGAGATCGGCATGCTGCGGGCCATCGGCATGCACCGCGCCCAGGTGCGCCGGACCGTGTACCTCGAGTCGACGCTCATCGCCGTGTACGGGGCGGTGATCGGGGTGGTCCTGGGTCTCGCCTTCGGGGCTGCGTTCGTCCACGCGCTGCGGAACGAAGGGATCGATCACCTCGCGATCCCCTGGGCGCAATCGCTCGCCATGCTCGTCGGCTCCGCCGCGGTCGGCGTCGCCGCAGCGGTGTGGCCCGCATCCCGTGCGGCGCGCACCGATCCGCTCACCGCGATAGAGGAGCCGTGAACCGGCGCACCGGTCAGCGCAGCAACGGCTTGAGGAAGCGGCCCGTGTAGCTCTCGGGCGCCGCCGCGATGTCCTCCGGCGTACCGGATGCGACGACCGTGCCCCCGCCGGCACCGCCCTCCGGGCCCATGTCGATGATCCAGTCCGACGTCTTGACGACATCCAGGTTGTGCTCGATGACCAATACGGTGTTCCCCTTGTCCACCAGGCCGCCGATCACCGCGAGCAGTTTGCGGATGTCCTCGAAGTGCAGCCCTGTGGTGGGCTCGTCGAGCACGTAGACAGTGCGCCCGTTGGAACGCTTCTGCAGCTCTGCGGCGAGCTTGACGCGCTGCGCCTCGCCGCCGGAGAGCGTCGGCGCCGGCTGGCCCAGCCGCACGTAGCCCAGTCCGACGTCGACCAGAGTGGCCAGGTACCGGTGGATCGAGGTGATCGGCTTGAAGAACTCCGCCGCCTCCTCGATGGACATCTCGAGCACCTCGGCGATGGTCTTGCCCTTGTAGCGGACCTCGAGCGTCTCGCGGTTGTACCGGGCGCCGTGGCACACCTCGCACGGCACGTAGACGTCCGGCAGGAAGTTCATCTCGATCTTCAGGGTGCCGTCTCCCGAACACGCCTCGCAGCGCCCGCCCTTGACGTTGAACGAGAACCGCCCGGGCTGGTAACCGCGCACCTTGGCCTCGGTGGTGGCGGCGAACAGCGTGCGGATCTTGTCGAACACCCCGGTGTAGGTGGCCGGGTTGGACCGGGGCGTACGGCCGATCGGTGACTGGTCCACCTGCACGAGCTTGTCCAGATTGTCCAGGCCGGTGATCCGCTTGTGCCTGCCGGGGACCTGCCGCGCGCCGTTGAGCCGGTTGGCCAACACGGTCGAGAGGATGGTGTTGACCAGGGTCGACTTTCCCGAACCGGACACACCGGTGATCGTCGTGAGGACGCCGAGCGGGAACGGGACATCGATATCGCGCAGGTTGTTCTCACGCGCGCCCACGACCGTGAGCATCCGCGCGGGGTCCACCGGGCGCCGGGCCGCCGGCAGCGGGATCTGTTCGCGCCCGGCCAGATACGCGCCCGTGAGCGACTCCGCGTTGTCGAGCAGATCCGCGAAGCTGCCGCTGTGGACGATCCTGCCGCCGTGCTCGCCGGCATGCGGCCCGATGTCGACGATCCAGTCGGAGGCCCGGATGGTGTCCTCGTCGTGCTCGACGACGATGAGCGTGTTGCCGAGGTCCCGCAGCCGCGACAGGGTTTCCAGAAGCCGGTGGTTGTCGCGCTGATGCAGGCCGATCGACGGCTCGTCCAGAACGTAGAGAACCCCCACCAGACCGGAGCCGATCTGCGTGGCGAGGCGGATGCGCTGCGCCTCGCCGCCGGACAGCGTGGCCGCCGGCCGCTCCAGCGACAGGTACTCCAGCCCCACGTCCAGCAGGAACCCCAGGCGCGCCTGCACCTCCCGCAGCACCTGGCCCGCGATGGCCTCCTCGCGCCTGCCGAGGGTGAGGCTGCCCAGGAACTTCGCGCATTCGGAGATCGACAGCGCACAGACCTCGGCGATGGATCTGCGCCCGCTCTGCCCGCCGGAGAGGGTCACCGAAAGGATCTCCGGGCGCAGCCGCGCGCCCCCGCACGCGGGGCACGGGACGTCGCGCATGTAGCCCTCGTAGCGCTCCTTCATCTGGTCGGACTCGGTCTGCTCCAGGCGGCGGTGGAGGAAGGGGATCACGCCCTCGAATGCCGCATAGTAGGACCGGGTGCGGCCGTAACGGTTGCGATAGCGCACGTGCACCTGCGCGTCGCTACCGTGCAGCACCGCCTTGCGCACCTTCTTGGGCAGTTCCCGCCAGGGCGCGTCGATGTCGAACTCGAGTTCCCCCGCCAGGCCGGAGAGCAGCCGGCCGAAGTACTCGGCGCTCTGGCCCGTCGACCACGGCGCCACCGCGCCATCGGCGAGGCTGAGATCCGGATCCGGCACCACCAGGTCCGGATCGACCTCCTTGTGGATGCCCAGGCCCGCGCACTCCGGGCACGCGCCGTACGGGGAGTTGAATGAGAACGACCGCGGCTCGAGGTCGTCGATGGCCAGCGCGTGGCCGTTGGGGCAGGCCAGCTTTTCCGAGAAGCGCCGCAGCCGGTCCGGCGCATCCTCCTCCCGGTCGACGAACTCGAGCACGACGATGCCGTCCGCCAGCCGCAACGCGGTCTCGACGGAGTCCGTCAGCCGCTGCTTCGCCGACGCCTTGACCGTGAGGCGGTCCACGACCACGTCGACGTCGTGCTTCTCCTGCTTCTTGAGCTTCGGCGGGTCGGTCAGCGGATAAACCTGGCCGTCGACGCGCACGCGGGCGAATCCCTGCGCAGCGAGCTGCTCGAACAGATCCACGAACTCGCCCTTGCGCGTGCGGACCACCGGGGCCAGCACCTGGAACTTGGTGCGCTCCTCCATGGCCAGGACCTGGTCCACGATCTGCTGCGGAGTCTGCCGCGTGATGGGCTCACCGCACTGCGGGCAGTGCGCGGAACCGGCGCGCGCATACAGCAGGCGCAGGTAGTCGTAGACCTCCGTGATGGTGCCCACGGTGGATCGCGGATTGCGGTTGGTGGACTTCTGGTCGATCGACACGGCCGGCGAGAGGCCCTCGATGAAGTCGACGTCGGGCTTGTCCATCTGGCCGAGGAACTGGCGGGCGTAGGCCGACAGGGACTCGACGTAGCGGCGCTGCCCCTCCGCGAAGATCGTGTCGAACGCTAGCGACGACTTGCCCGAACCGGACAGCCCCGTGAACGCGATCATCGCGTCCCGCGGAAGATCCAGATCCACCCCGCGCAGGTTGTGCTCGCGGGCGCCCCGCACGATCAGCCGATCACTCACCGGTTAGGTCCTCCCAGCGTGTCACGCGCGGCGGCAGTGCTCCGCAGCGCATTCGGTGGCCTCCGGGACGGAAGCTCCGCGGTTCCCCCGCGCCGCCGCCGGGCGTGAGCGGAGCCGGTGCGAGGCCGGCCCCGGCCCCCTTCCGGACACCACTTCTCTCGAACGCAGATTCTAACGGATTCCATCCCCCTGTTCACCCCGGGACCCGACGCACCGCGGCGGGGGCACGACCGCGCGCCGAGGAATCTGTAGCGTGTGGGCAATGACGACCGCACCGTTGAAGATCGCCGACGAGTACACCGGCACGCTCTCGCCCGGCGGCACACCGCAGCGCCGCACGTTGAGCGGAGCCACCATCATCAAGGCGTCCGTCGGCCCGATGGACAACAACGCCTACCTCGTCACCTGCACGAAGACCGGTTCCGCTGTGCTCATCGATGCGGCCAACGATTCCGAAGACCTGATGCGGATCATCGACGAGAGCGCTCCGGAGCTGAGCCTCATCGTCACGACCCATCGGCACCCCGACCACTGGCAGTCGCTCGAGGACGTCGTGGCCGGATTCGCCTCGCCCACCGCCGCGAGCGCGGTGGACGGCCCGGAACTTCCGGTCACCCCGGACCGCACCGTCGCGCACGGCGACACGGTCACCGTCGGCGCACTGTCGTTCAAGGTCATCGAGTTGCGCGGCCACACACCGGGGTCCATCGCCCTGGCGTTGAAGGTCGACGGCGCCACCCACCTGTTCACGGGCGACAGCCTCTTTCCCGGCGGGCCGGGGAAGACCGACGGAGCAGCCGAATTCGGCGCGCTGATGACCGACCTGGAGCAGCGCGTGTTCAGCGTTTACGACGACTCCACGGTGGTATATCCGGGGCACGGGGCCGACACGACTCTCGGCGCCGAGCGTCCGCACCTGAAACAATGGCGCGAACGCGGTTGGTGACCACCCGCCGCGATCCGAGCGCCGCGCAGATCGGCGCCCTTCCGGGGCGCCGGACCAGGAGGTAGCCATGCTCGTCCGCAGAATCGCCCGGCCGATGCTCGCATCGATCTTCGTGATCATGGGCGCGGACGCGCTCCGCGACCCGTCCGGACGCGCCGTCGCCGTGACCGGCTTCGCGGACAGCTACCGCAGCGCGCTCCCAGACGCCGTGTGCGGCGCGATGGAGTCCGCGCCCGAGAACCTCGTCCGCGCCAACGGGCTGGTCCAGGTCGGCGGCGGCCTCATGCTCGCCGCGGGTCGGTACCCGCGTGTCGCTGCGGGGACCCTCGCCGCGTCGATGGGGCCGACGACGGTGATCGGCCACGACTTCTGGAACGAGTCCGACCCCGCCCAGCGCAAGGCGCAGATGGTCCAGTTCCTCAAGAACCTGGGGCTGACCGGCGGGCTGCTGCTCGCCGCCGTCGACACAGAGGGCAAGCCCTCACTGGGCTGGCGCGGGCGGCGCGCGATCCACAAGATGCAGGAGGCCGTCGTCACCGCCGGACCGGGCGGCGCGGACACCACCGCACGCCATGGGGCGGAACTCACCGAGACCGCCGCCCAGCGCGGGGCCGAGTGGGCGGACGCGGCCCGGCGCTGGGGCGGCGATGTCGCCGATTCGGCCGGCTCCGCCGGTCACCGCGGGTCGCAGTGGGCGGATGCCGCCCTGCACCGGGGCGCCGAATGGGCCGAGACGGCGCGCAAGCGCGGCGCAGAGCTCACCGACGTCGCGGAGAGCCGCGGTGCGGGACTGGCCGAGACGGCGCGCAAGCGCGGCGCCGAACTCGCCGACGCCGCGGAGAGCCGCGGTGCCGAGTGGGCGGAGGCCGCCGGAGATTGGGCGGGCGCCGCCGGGCACCGAGGCGGCGAATGGCTCGAGCGTGCCCAGGCTCGCGCCCAGGCCGAAGCGCCGCAGCTGGGCCGCAGGGCCCAGGCCCGCGCCGAGAAGGCGGCCCGCCGATCCGCCCGCGCCGCCGGGAACCTGTCCGACGAGGTCAAGCGGAGTGGCCTCCTCGGCAAGTCGAGGTAACTCCGGCTTCTCGTCTAGACTGGCGTGTCGCCGTCCACGGTCCCGCGCCACCGGCCGGGCGTGCGCATCGGCAGCCGTATCCGCCCGTCAGGAGAGTGCACCCCCGCCTTGTCCGACAATGCACCTGCCGACCCCCCGCCTGTCGACCCCGCACATTCCGCCGAGCTTGCACGGGAACAGCGTGCGCTCGACGCCATGTACACCCGGCTGGACCAATTGCGCGGCTACACGCGTGAGCGGTTGAGCCGCGTGCTTCTCGAAAGCGGCGGCACGCCCCAGGCCCGCTCCGAGCGGGAGTCCTACACCCAGCTCTACACCGACGACATCGTCCGCTACGACGCCGCCGAACACGGTCTGTGCTTCGGCCGGCTGGACATGGACGACGGCGAGACCCGCCGGATAGGCCGCATCGGCATCCGCGACGAGGACGACTTCGCCACCCCTCTGCTCCTGGACTGGCGCGCCCCGCTCGCCAGGCCGTTCTACCTGGCCACCGCGCTCTCCCCGGACGGGGTCGCACGCCGCCTGCACCTGCGCACCCGCAACCGCCGGGTCACCGGCCTCAGCGACGAGCACCTGAGCGGCGCCGCGGATGCCGGCCGGGCCTCCGCAGACGGCGGCGCGGCCCGCGACGCGACCTCCGCCGGGGTGGCAGGCGAGGAGGCCCTGCTGACGGCCCTGGAGCAGGCGCGCACCGGGCGGATGTCCGACATCGTCGAGACCATCCAGGGCCAGCAGGACACGATCATCCGCTCCGGTCACCGCGGGGTCCTCGTCGTCCAGGGCGGGCCCGGCACGGGCAAGACGGCAGTGGCGCTGCACCGCGCGGCCTTCCTGCTCTACACGCACCGCAAGCAGCTCGCCCGCAGCGGCGTTCTGGTCATCGGGCCCAACCCCACGTTCCTCGACTACATCGCCCGCGTTCTCCCGTCCCTCGGCGAGACCGGCGTGCTGCTGTCCACGATCGGCGACCTCTACCCCGGCGTCACTGCCGAGGGGACCGATGGTCGCGCCGCCGCAGCGGTCAAGGGATCGCTCGATGTGATCGCGATCCTCAAGAAGGCGGTCCGCGACCGTCAGGGCGTGCCGGACGAGCCGATCACCGTCCGGTTCGACGGCTACTCCCTGCGCATCGACAAGAAGATGTGCACAAGGGCACGGGGGCGTGCCCGTTCGTCGCGGCGCCCGCACAACCTTGCGCGGCCCCTCTTCCGTTCCGTGGTGATCGACGCGCTGGCCGATCAGCTGGCGGAGACGATCGGCACCAGCGTCGTCGACGGTTCGAACCTGCTCAGTGCGGCGGACCTGGCCGACATCCGGCACGACCTGCGCCAGGATCAGGAGGTGCGCGCGGAGATCGATGCCCTCTACCCGGAGCTCACCCCCCAACAGGTGCTCTCGGACCTGTTCGCCTCCGAGGACCGGCTGCGCTCAGCCGCGCCCGGGCTCGACGACGACCAGGTCGCCGCCCTGCTGCGGCCCGCACCGGCCGGATTCAGCGACGCGGACGCGCCGCTGCTGGACGAGCTCGCGGAGTTGCTCGGCGTCGACGATTCCGCCGAGCAGGACCGCGAGAGGTCCCGGTGGCGCAGGCAGATCGCCGACGCGCAGGGCGCCCTCGACATCCTCACCGGCTCCGCGCCCCAGGACCTCGAGGACGAGTTGGACCCCGAGATCCTCATGGCCTACGACCTCATCGATGCCGACGAGCTCGCCCGCCGCCACGACACCGCCGAGAGCCGCACCGCCGCGGAGCGCGCTGCGGAGGATCGAACCTGGGCGTTCGGTCACGTGATCGTGGATGAGGCGCAGGAACTGTCCCCGATGGCCTGGCGCATGCTCATGCGCCGCTCCCCCAATCGCTGGATGACGGTGGTGGGCGACACCGCGCAGACGGGCGCCGTCGACGGCGCCTCCGCGTGGGACGACGTGCTCTCGCCGTATGTGGCGCAACGCTGGCGCCTGGCCGAGCTCACCGTCAACTACCGGACCCCCGGCGAGATCATGGCCGTGGCCGCCCCGCTGCTGGCCGCGATCGACCCGGCTCAGACGCCGCCGGTGTCCGTGCGTGATTCGGGGCACCCGCCGGAGAGCGTCGCCACCGAGTCGGAGCGGATCGAGGAGTCCGTCGCCGAGGTCGTCGCCGCGCTGCCTCCCGTCGGCACCGCGGCGGTGCTGTGCACGCCGGAGCTTGTGGACCGCCTGCGGCATCTGGGCGGTGACCGCGTCGACGTGATGCCGGTGGCGGACGTCAAGGGGCTCGAGTTCGACTCCGTGATCGTCGTCGAACCCGACGCGATCATCGGCGGGTCGGAGCGTGGCCTCGCCGACCTCTATGTGGCGTTGACACGTGCGACCCAACGCCTGTCCGTGGTGCACAGCCGGGTGCTGCCGAGGGAGCTCGCAGGGCTGCGGGCAGTCGGCGGCGTCCCCGCGGCAGCCAGGCCCGCGGCGGACGACATCGCCGCGGGGGCCGGGGCCGCTGCTGCGGAGGCCACTGCTGCGGAGGCCGCGCGGTGATCCGACGGCGCACGAGGGCCGCGTTGGCGGGCCTGATCCCCGTACTGGCGATCGTCACGGCATGCGGCTCGGGCGCCGATGCGGGCTCCGCCCCCGCGCCGTCGGCGGTCACTCCGCCGAGCGCGGCCACCGCACCCGAACGCTCACAGGCACAGGAGGCCGGCCGCACCATGGCCGAGCCGGGGCCGGGATTCGCGCGTGCCCTCACCGACCGCGGCATTCCCGCCGAGAAGCTGGGCGATGCCGCGACGCTCGCCCAGCTGGCGCGGGGGATCTGCAGCCAAGACGCGGCCGGGATGCCCGCCGCGGAGATCCGCGAGCATCTGGCCCCGGTTCTCCGCTATGCCCAGTCGCTGGTCGGCGACGCGATGAACGTGGACCAACTCTCCGCGTCGTTCATCGATTCCGCGCGGCAGACCAGCTGTTGACCTGACGGGGCGGAACAAGTGAGCGCGGCGGGCATGATGGAATGACCGCCGCCGGTCAGCGCACCGTGTGCACGATGAGGACGTCGCTGTGCGCCTTGCGCGCCACGTCCGAGGGAACCGACCCGAGCAGCCGGCCGGTGATCGTGTTCAGCCCGCGGTTGCCCACCACGAGGAGGTCCGCGGAGACGTCGTTGGTCAGCTTCAGCAGCGACTCCACCGGCGGCCCCACGATGGAGCGCTCCTCGATGTTCGTCGCACCGGCCCCGCGCGCCCGCTCGTTGGCGGTACGCAGGATCTCGTAAGTGGGTGCCGCGCCGTGCACCTGGTAGGCGTCTTCGCGGAGCTGGTCGGATGCCGACTCGACGCTGCGCGGATCCGACGGGAAATATGCGCAGGCGATGACGAGCTTGGCGGTCGACCCGGCGATGCTCGCGGCGCGTTGCACTGCCTTCAGGGACGATTCCGACCCGTCGGTCCCCACCACGACGGTCGTGTATTCGCTCATTCATTCCTCCATGTCGGGGCGGCGGTCCCGCGGCATGTGCCGCGCCGGTCCCGTGCCCGGCGGTTCCTGGTGCGGTGGTTCCTGGTGCGGTGGCAGCCCGTTCGACCACCGCATTCTGCGGCTCCGCCGCGACACGACGCGATCGCCGTGCCGCGGCGTCCCGCGTCCCACGCTGACCTTATCGTCAGTCGGCTGTTCACACATACTTTTGCCGAGGGTTCCACGCAGGTTCGCGCTGCACGGCGCGTTTCAGCTGATGCCGGCCTCGTCCATCCCGCGCAGTTCCTTCTTCAGGTCGCCGACCTCGTCACGCAGCCGGGCTGCGAGCTCGAACTGCAGGTCGCGAGCGGCCGCCATCATCTGATCGGTCAGCTCCGAGATGAGATCCGCAAGCTCGGCCCGCGGCATCGACGACGTGTCCCGCCCCTCGTAGATGCCGGCGCTCACGGCCCGGCCCGCCTCCCCCTGGGCGCGCCTGCCGCGGCTCGCGTTGCGTCCGGAACCGCCGACCTCCACCAGCTGATCGACGTCGTCGGCCTCCTCGTAGACGCGGTCGAGGATGTCCGCGATCTGTTTGCGCAACGGGGTCGGATCGATGCCGTTCTCGGTGTTGTAGGCGATCTGCTTCTCGCGGCGGCGCTCGGTCTCCTCGATGGCCTGCGCCATCGAGTCGGTGATGCGGTCCGCGTACATGTGGACCTCGCCGGAGACGTTGCGCGCCGCACGTCCGATCGTCTGGATGAGACTGCGGGTGCTGCGCAGGAAGCCCTCTTTGTCAGCGTCCAGGATCGCGACCAGCGAAACCTCGGGCAGGTCCAGCCCCTCGCGCAGCAGGTTGATGCCCACCAGCACGTCGTACTCGCCCAGGCGGAGCTCACGGAGCAGTTCCACACGGCGGAGCGTGTCGATGTCCGAGTGCAGGTACCGCACGCGGATGCCGAGCTCGAGCAGATAGTCGGTGAGGTCCTCGGACATCTTCTTGGTCAGCGTGGTGACCAGGACGCGCTCGTCGCGGGCGGTGCGCTCGCGGACCTGTTCCACGAGGTCGTCGATCTGGCCGTCCGTCGGCTTGACCACCACCTTGGGGTCGAGCAGGCCGGTCGGCCGGATCACCTGTTCGACGAACTCACCGCCGGTGCGGCCCATCTCGTAGTCGCCCGGGGTGGCCGACATGTACACCGTCTGGCCCACCCTGTCGGAGAATTCGTCCCAGGTCAGCGGCCGGTTGTCGGTGGCCGACGGCAGGCGGAAGCCGAAGTCCACGAGGTTGCGCTTGCGGGACATGTCGCCCTCGTACATCGCGCCGATCTGCGGCACGGTCACATGCGACTCGTCGATGACCAGCAGGAAGTCCTCCGGGAAGTAGTCGAGCAGCGTCGCGGGGGCGGAGCCGGCCGGCCGGCCGTCGATGTGCCGCGAATAGTTCTCGATGCCGGAGCAGAACCCGACCTGCCGGATCATCTCGAGGTCGTAGGTGGTGCGCATGCGCAGCCGCTGGGCCTCCAGAAGCTTGCCGCGGTTCTCCAGGTCCGCCAGCCGCTCCTCCAGCTCCGCCTCGATGTCGTGCACCGCGCGCTCCATGCGCTCCGGGCCCGCCACATAGTGCGTGGCGGGGAAGATCCGCAGTGCGTCGACCTTTTTGACCGCCTCGCCGGTGAGCGGGTTCAGGTAGTAGAGCGCATCGATCTCATCACCGAAGAACTCGATGCGCACCGCCAGCTCCTCGTAGGCGGGGATGATGTCGACCGTGTCGCCCTTGACCCGGAACGACCCGCGCGTGAACGCCATGTCGTTGCGCGTGTACTGCACGTCGACGAGCAGCCGCAGCAGTTGGTCGCGCGGCACCTCCACGCCCACCTCCAGCGGAACGGAGCGGTCGAGGTAGGACTGCGGCGTGCCCAGCCCGTAGATGCAGGACACCGACGCGACCACGACGACGTCGCGGCGCGAAAGCAGGCTCGACGTCGCCGAGTGACGCAGGCGCTCCACGTCGTCGTTGATGGACGAGTCCTTCTCGATGTAGGTGTCCGTCTGCGCGATGTACGCCTCGGGCTGGTAGTAGTCGTAATACGAGACGAAGTATTCCACTGCGTTGTGCGGCAGCATCTCGCGAAGTTCGTTGGCCAGCTGAGCGGCGAGCGTCTTGTTCGGCGCCATGACCAGCGTGGGCCGCTGCACTTTCTCGATCAGCCAGGCCGCGGTGGCCGACTTGCCGGTGCCGGTGGCGCCGAGCAGCACGACGTCCCGCTCCCCGCCGTCCAGCCGCCCGGCGAGTTCCGCGATGGCCTTCGGCTGGTCGCCGGACGGCGTGTAGTCGCTGACGACCTCGAACCCGCCGTCCGCGCGTTCGATCGCCCCGATGGGACGAAACTCCGACTGCGCGACCACGGGATGCTCCGACGCGAATGCCATGCAACCAGGCTAACCGCAGGGACCGACGACTTCGCACCGTCGTACGCACGGCGGCGCGGTGGCCGTCACCGTCCCCTCGCCGCAGTGAGCTCCTCGATCTCGCGCTCGACCTGGCTGCGGTAGCCGATGACGTTCCAGTCGCCGGAATCCGCCTCTTCGCCGAGCCTGTGCAGGTCCTCGGTGAACAGCATCCGGCCGCCCGTACGCCCGACGAGCCCATCGATGCGGCCGTCCAGCGATTCCGCGCGCTGCGCCGCGCTCTCCGCGCGCAGCCCGGCATCGAGCCGATCCATCGCTTCCGCGATGCGGTCGAACGACACGAGCCTCTCGACAAGCCGGTCCCAGACCGGCCGCAGGGCCCGTGAGCGCGCGTCGACCTCGCCGAGCGCCCGCCCGCCGGACGCCGAGGACCGCGCCGCCGCCAGCTCGCCGGCCAAGCTCTGCAGCTCTGCCGAGTCCCTCGACAGTTCCACCAGCTCGCCGGCGAGATCCACCCGGCCCCGGTGCACCGCGAACGCCTCCGAATTCCACGCCTCCGAACGCCGGATCCTGTCGAAGTACCGGCCGCACAGGTACACGAGAGTCTCGTAGGGGTCGTGGAACGGCGCACCCGGCTGCGTGTGCCGGGCCTGCTCCCCCGCCCCTGCCCCCGCCCACCGCTCGATGCGCTGCAGCGCCGCCGGCACCGCGGCGGCGGCACCGTCGCCGCGGCCGCCGGAACCCGTCCTGCGGCCGGCCGCCGCATCCCACTTTGTCGCTGCGAGGTCCACCAGGTCGGCCACCGCCGCCTGCCCGAACCCGGCGATGCGCCCGCGCCCCTGCGACTCCGGCGCGGGAGTCCAGCACAGCAGCCCGAACACCTGCTCCCGCTGGTCGAGCGTCAGGTGGATCCCCTCGCGGCGTTCGCGCCGCACGCCCCGCAGCCCGCCGCCGTGCACCACCAGCGACGCCGCGACCCGGGAACGGGTCGCGCCGAGCTGCCGGCGCAGCAGGTCCGCTCGGCGATTGCGCAGCATCGCACGCGCCCCGCCCGGCACCGCCGCCGCACCGGCATCGAATTCACGCAGCCGAGCCGCGTCGCTCCGGAGCCCGGTGTAGTCGCCGATCGCGGGAACCCCGACCCCCGCACGCGCCCGCGCGGTGAGCACCGCGCGCAGCGCATCCCCGGAACGCCCCGCCGCGATGTACAGCGCGGCCAGGTCGGACAGGTCCGGCACAGGACCCGGGATCACCGAGCGGGCGCACCACGTGTGCAGCGCCGCCACGCGCCGCGCCCGCTGCGCGTCCCCCTCGCGCGCCGCCGCGCCGGGGGCCCGTCCTCCGCCCGTACCACCCGCACCACCTGCGCCGCCGTCGCCGTCGCCGTCGCCGAAAGGTTCACCGCCCATCGACACTCCGCCTCCCGTTCACCGCGTACCCGTCCAGGATGCCGGAATCGCCGACGGCGCGCACCGTGCGGAAGTCCGCACGCGCCGCGCCGCCGCGTGCGATGCTGGCGGTGTCATGAGCGACGCCCCCGCCCGGCCCCCGCATGCCGCCGCACACCCGCCCAAGCACGAGACCTTCGACCTGCGCGCGAAGACCAATACCGACCCGAAAGGCTTCGTCCGCCCGGTCGACGAGTACCGCGTCGAGGGGTGGGGCCTGTACATGGCACGCCCCGCCGACCACGAGCGGTTCCACTACCTGGAGTCCTGGCTGCTTCCCGGCCCGGCGCTGCGCGTATCGGTCTTCCACTTCACCCCGGGGAACGAGCAGGACCAGGACCACTACGTGGACATCGGCGCGTTCGAGGACCGCGGCGGAAAGTGGACCGCCGAGGACCACTACCTCGATCTGGTGGTCCGGACGGGACGGGACACCGAGGTCCTCGACGTCGATGAGCTGTTCGACGCCGTCGCCGCCGGATTCCTCACCGGGCGCGCGGCGGAGACCGCCGTGCTGCGGGCGTTCGCCGCCGTCGACGGCATCGCCGCGCACGGCCACGATCTCATCGCCTGGCTCGCCGCGCGGGGAACGCCCATCACCTTCCGGGATTGACACCGCCCACCGCACCCGGACGCGGGCGCCTACCCGACGACGTCGACCATCGCGGCCGCGCCCGGGTCCGCACTGCGGAACCGGGAAGCGCCGGCCCTGACCAGTCCCGCCCCCGGCATGCGCGCGGCCATCGAGTCCGCCGTCGCCCCGGCTGCCGGCCGCACCGTCGCCTCGACGCCTGCGTCGGCGCCGCGTGATTCGACCTCTGCGGCGTCCGCTCCGAGCACCACCCGCAGGCGCTGCGCAAGGCGGCGCGCCGCCCCCGCCGCGCCGTCGGCGTTCGCGGCCACCGCCGCCTTCGGATCCGGCCGGGCTGTGTCGCCCGCGGCCAGGTTGCGCGCGAACGGCACCAGCCGGTGCTCCCACAGCTGCTCCACCGCGTGATCCAGCGCGCCCGCGGGCCCGGAATTGTCCAGCCACACGTCGGCCACAGCGCGCCGCTGTTCCCCGGTGGCCTGCGCGGCGATGCGCGCACGGGCGTCGGATTCGTCCAACCCGCGACTGCCGACGAGGCGCGACACGCGCGTGTCCTCATCGGCGTCGACGACGACGACCACGTGGAACAAGGGCCCCATCGAGCCCTCCACCAGCAGCGGGATGTCCTGGACGACGATCGAGCCGGCGGGTGCGGCATCGATCCGCTCCTGGGTCCTGGCGCCGATCCGCGGATGCAGGATCGCGTTGAGCCGCAGACGTGAGGACTCGTCGGCGAAGGCCACCGCCGCCAACGCCGGCCGGTCCAGCGTGCCGTCCGGCGACAGGATCGACTTTCCGAACTCCGCCGCCAGCTCCGCCAGGCCGGGTGTGCCCGGTTCGACGACCTCACGGGCGATCGCATCGGCGTCGATCACCGTCGCGCCGGCGCGCGCGAGCACCGCCGCCACCGTCGACTTGCCCGCCCCGATTCCTCCGGTCAAACCCACTCTCAGCACGCCGCCGAGTCTTCCACACGGCGGGCGGGTCACCGCCGACGGCACGGGACCGGGACCCGCAGACGCCACGGAGCCCCGGATCCGATGCGGATCCGGGGCTCCGTGCAGGTCACACCGGCGGGTGCCGGGGACTGCTGCCGATCAGTTGCCGGCGAGCTTCTCACGCAGCGCGGCAAGCTGCTCGTCGCTCGCCAGCGAGCCGCCGGAGGCGGCCGGCGCGGGGCTGCCCGACGACGACTGCGACGCGGCCGCCGGGGCGCCCTCGTCCTCGCCGCCCGACGAGTAGCTGCCGCCCGCGGCCTCTTCCGCCGCGGCCGCCGCCATCTTCTCGATCTGCGCGGTGTGCAGGCGGTGACGGCGCTCCGCCTCCTGGTAGCGCGCCTCCCACGCCTGACGCTGCTCGTCGAAGCCCTCGAGCCACTCGTTGGTCTCCGAGTCGAAGCCCTCGGGGAAGATGTAGTTGCCCTGCTCGTCGTAGCTGTCGGCCATGCCGTAACGCGAGGGATCGAACTCCTCGGTGTAGTCCTCGTTGGCCTGCTTGAGGCTCAGCGAGATGCGGCGGCGGTCCAGGTCGATGTCGATGACCTTGACCATGGCGTCGTCGCCCACGGACACGACCTGGTCCGGGACCTCCACGTGGCGCTCGGCCAGCTCGGAGATGTGCACCAGGCCCTCGATGCCCTCCTCGACGCGGACGAACGCGCCGAACGGCACCAGCTTGGTGACCTTGCCCGGCACGATCTGGCCGATGGCGTGCGTGCGGGCGAACTGGCGCCACGGGTCTTCCTGGGTGGCCTTGAGCGACAGGGACACGCGCTCGCGGTCCATGTCGACGTCGAGCACCTCGACGGTGACCTCGTCGCCCACGGTGACGACCTCGGACGGGTGGTCGATGTGCTTCCAGGACAGCTCGGACACGTGCACCAGGCCGTCGACGCCGCCGAGGTCGACGAACGCGCCGAAGTTGACGATCGAGGACACGGTGCCCTTGCGGACCTGTCCCTTCTGCAACTGGTGCAGGAACTCGCTGCGGACCTCCGACTGGGTCTGCTCCAGCCAGGCGCGACGCGAAAGGACCACGTTGTTGCGGTTCTTGTCCAGCTCGATGATCTTGGCCTCGATCTCCTTGCCGACGTACGGCTGCAGATCGCGGACGCGGCGCATCTCCACCAGCGATGCCGGCAGGAAGCCGCGCAGGCCGATGTCGAGGATGAGGCCGCCCTTGACGACCTCGATGACGGTGCCGGTGACGGCCTCGTCCTTCTCCTTGAGCTCCTCGATGGTGCCCCAGGCGCGCTCGTACTGGGCGCGCTTCTTCGACAGGATCAGCCGGCCGTCCTTGTCCTCCTTGGTGAGGACGAGGGCTTCGACCTCGTCGCCGACGGCGACGACCTCGTTGGGATCGACGTCGTGCTTGATCGACAGCTCACGCGAGGGGATCACGCCCTCGGTCTTGTAGCCGATGTCGAGCAGCACCTCGTCGCGATCGACCTTGACGATCGTGCCCTCGACGATGTCGCCATCGTCGAAGTACTTGATCGTCTTGTCGACTGCGGCGAGGAAATCCTCGGCGGTGCCGATGTCGTTGACGGCGACCTGCGGCGAGGTGGAAGTAGAGGTGGGCATTGGGTGAGTAGCTCCGAAGGGGATTGTGGTTGTGTTGGCCGGCCCGCCCTGCAGTGCGGCCCGACGCATCTGTCGGTCAACTGGCATCCCGGCCGCTGCCGGGACGGCCGCCGGGACGATGGCCACAGTAGCCGCAGCCATCGCTGCGCCACTTGCTGCGGTCATCACTTGTGGCCATCGATGCGCCCAACGTTGTGTCGAACGTTGTGTCGAACGTTGTGTCGAACGTTGTGTCGAACGAGGTGCCCATCGATGCGGCCACCGCGAGCCCCTGCACCCGGGTGGGAACGCGGGGACACTCGCACCGCGCGACATTACTAGAGTTGCGTAGGTGCAGGCAAATGTGTATTCAGACGGCCAGGAGGGCGGCGGCCCCGACCGGCATCGGGGCGCGGAGGACGTGCTGGGCGAGGGCCGGGTGGTGCGGGTCGACCTGGGGTCCGAGGACAGCGAGCGGGCCAGCCGGCTGTGGTGGGACGCCGACGCCGACGACTATCACCGGACCCATGCCGGGTTCCTCGGCGTCGACGCCGAGGACGGGGACTTCCTCTGGTGCCCCGAGGGGCTGCGCGAGGCGGACGCGCAACTGCTCGGCCCGGCATCGGGCCTGGCCGGGATGCGGATACTCGAGGTCGGCTGCGGGTCGGCGCCCTGTGCGCGGTGGCTGGCCGCGCAGGGCGCGGAGGTCGTCGGGCTGGACCTGTCCATGGCGATGCTGCGCCGCGGCGCGCGGGCGATGGCGCACGGCCGCCCGGTACCGCTGATCCAGGCCGGCGCCGAACGACTGCCGGTCCGCTCGCAGAGCTTCGACGCGGTGTGCTCGTCGTTCGGCGCGGTGCCCTTCGTCGCCGACTCGGCGGGTCTGATGCGCGAGGCGGCGCGCGCGCTGCGCCCCGGCGGCCGTTGGGTGTTCTCGGTCAACCACCCGATGCGCTGGGTGTTCCCCGACGATCCCGGCCCCCTGGGCCTCACCGCGGCGGTGCCGTACTTCGACCGCGCACCGTATGTGGAGGTCGACGACACCGGCCGGCCGATCTACGTGGAGCATCACCGGACCATCGGCGACCGGGTCCGCGAGATCACCGCGGCGGGCATGGTGCTCGAGGACATCGTCGAGCCGGAGTGGCCCGAGCACCTCGAGCGCGAGTGGGGGCAATGGAGCCCGCTGCGCGGACGCATCTTCCCGGGCACCGCGATCTTCTGCTGCCGCAAGCCCGAGTGACCCGGGCCGGTCCGCGCCCCTCAGAGCAGTTTGGACAGGAACGCCTGGGTGCGCTCGTGCCGCGGGTTCTCGAGCAGATCGTGCGGCGGCCCGGACTCCACCACCACTCCCCCGTCCATGAACACCAAGGTGTCCGCCACCTCGCGGGCGAAGCCCATCTCGTGGGTCACCACCACCATCGTCATGCCCTCGGAGGCGAGGTTCTTCATCACCTCCAGCACGTCGCCCACCAGCTCCGGGTCGAGCGCCGACGTGGGCTCGTCGAAGAGCATCAGCTTGGGCTCCATCGCCAGCGCCCGGGCGATGGCCACCCGCTGCTGTTGGCCGCCGGAGAGCTGCGCGGGGTACGCATCGGCCTTCGCGGCCAGGCCCACCTGCGCGAGCAGCGCGGCTCCCTTTTCGAGGGCGTCCTTCTTGCGCATTCCCCGGACCAGCATCGGCGCCTCGATGACGTTCTCCAGCGCGGTGCGGTGCGGAAACAGGTTGAAATGCTGGAAAACCATCCCGATGTCGCGCCGTTGCCGGGCGGCCTGCCGGGGGTGCAGCTCGAATATCCTGCCGCCCCGCTCGCTGTAACCGACCAGCTCCCCGTCCACGTACAGCCGGCCCGCGTCGACCCTCTCGAGGTGATTGATGCAGCGCAGGAAGGTGGACTTGCCCGAGCCGGACGGCCCGATCAGGCACAGCACCTTCCCGCGTTGCACCTCGAGTGAGACGCCCTTGAGCACCTTGAGCGCCCCATAGTTCTTGCAGACCTGGTCCGCCAGCACCATCGGGGGCGCCGACGCCTCGGCGGGCCGGCCCGTCCCGGCGCCCCGCGCCATCGCATCGTCCGTCGTCATCAGTGCGCCCCCGTCGCCTCGGCCTGTTCGCGCTCCAGCGCCCTGCGCTGCCGCGCGGTGAGTTGGCGGCTGGCGCCCTTGGAGAAGTACTTCTCCAGGAAGTGCTGCCCCACCATCAGCACGCTCGTGATCGCCAAATACCAGGTGGCGGCGACGAGCAGGAGCGGGATCGGCTCGAAGATGACCCCGGCTATGTCACGTTGACGACCGTAGAGTTCCATCGTGTACGGCACGGCGCTGACCAGCGAGGTGGTCTTGAGCATGCCGATCAGCTCGTTGCCCGTGGGCGGGATGATCACCCGCATCGCCTGCGGCAGCACCGTGCGCCTCATCGTCTGCCACCAGGTCATGCCCAGCGCGATCGACGCCTCCGTCTGCCCCTCGTTCACCGACGAGATGCCGGCGCGGACGATCTCCGCCATGTAGGCCGCCTCGTTGAGGCCCAGCCCGATGATCGCGAACATGAACGCCGCATTGAGGTCTTGCAGGTCGATGTGCGCGAACTGCTGGACGAACGGTATTCCGAGGTCGATCCGCTTGTAGATGGCCGGAAACAGACCCCAGAACACCAGCTGCACGTACACCGGCGTGCCACGGAAGAACCACACGAACAGCCACGACGAGCCGCGCAGGACCGGGTTGGGCGAGAGCCGCATCACCGCGAGCACCACGCCCAGGACGATCGCGAGCACCATCGACAGGATCGTCAGCTGGACGGTGTTCCAGGCCGCGCTGCTGATGCGTTCGTCGAACAGGTAGCGCCCGTAGGTGCCCCACCCGTAGGCCTCGTTGGTGGCGGCCCCGTAGACGAACAGCGCGAACAACGCGACGATGACCACGGCCGCGGCCCAGCGGCCGGGATGCCGCAGCGGAACGGCCCGGATGGGGGCGGGCTCCACGGCGTCCGGTTCGCCGCCGGCGGGCGGGCCGGTCATGTCGGGCCCGGTCATGACGCCGCCGCGTTGATCCGCGAGGTCGTGATCATTCCAGCTTCAACTCCCCAGTCCTCGGCGATGGTGCGGTAGGCGCCGGTGTCGATGAGATGCTGCATCGCCTGCTGCAACGCGGGCCCCAGCGGTGAGCCCGTGCGCACCGGCCACCCGTACGGTGCGGAGTCCTTCACCGGGCCCGCGAAGGCCAGGCGGCCGTCGGAGCGCTTGATCGCGTACGCCGTCACAGGCAGGTCCGCGGAGAACGCGTCGACACGGCCGAGCAGCAGCGCGTTGGTGGCGTCCGCCTGGCTCAGGTACTTGATCTTGTGGACGGGCGGCTCGCCCGCGGCCGCGCAGGCCTCGCTCACCGCGGGAACCTCCACGATGTCCTCCGTGGTCCCGGTCTGCACCGCGACGCGCAGCCCGCAGGCGTCCCCGGGAAGGATGTGATCGCCGCTCTGCTGCGCCCACCGGATGCCGGACCGGTAGTAGGTGACGAAATCGACCGCGTTCTCCCGCTCGAGGGTGTCGGTGAACGACGACATGCCCAGGTCGTACGTGCCGGCCTGGACCGCCGGGATGATCTTGTCGAAGTCCGCCTGCTCGTACCGTGCGGTCAGCCCCAGCACGGCGGCCACCGCGTTCATCAGATCCACGTCGAATCCGACGATCTTCCCCGACGGGTCCTTGAACTCGTTGGGCGCGTACGGCGGGTTGGTCCCCACCTCCAGCCGGCCCGCGGCACGGATCTGCGGCGGAACCAGCGCGGCGATCGAGGGGACCGGTTCGATGTGCAGCGGCGTGCGCTGCGGAACGGTGCCGTCGTCGTTCTTGACGCACCCCGCCAACAGCAGTGTCAGCGCACCGATCAGAGCGATGCATGCGCCCGCCCATCGCGCAGGCCTGCGTCCCGCTCCGGGGCCGGCCTGCACGGACACCTCCACGGAACGTCGATCCGGCACGCGGACAGGGTACGCGCCGCCGGTGCCGCCGCCCGACACCGACCTACAGCGACAGCGCGATGCCCACGCGCATCGCCTCGGCCCTCCCCTGCCGCAGTCCGGCCTCGACCGCAGGCCCCCGGGTGGACGGGTCCATCGGGTCGACCCCGATCGCGGTGAGCGAAGCGGCATCCGGGTCGATCACGGCGCTGCGCACTGCCGCGCCCAACTCCTCGAGCTCGGCATCGGTGCCCGGCCCCACCAGCGACATGGTGAACGGCGCGACGACGAGGACCTCGGTGCACCCGTCGGCCTGATCGGCATGCGTGGGCGAGGCCATCCCGCCGTCGAAGTACTGGCGGCCGTCCACGGTGACGAGCGGGAAGACGCCCGGCACTGCGCAGGAGGCGGCCACCGCCTCCGCGAGCGCCACGCCGGAATCCCGCCCCCAGATGCGGACCGCGCCCGTCTGCGCGTCCACCCCCGTCACCCGCAGCTCCACGTCCCGCGGCCAGTCACCGGGGACCATCGCCGCCATCGATTCGACATACGGCCCTTCCGGCACCGTGTCCGCGGCCCGCGCCAGAGCGCCCATCCGGCGCAGCTGCTCGTCGCGGGTGCCCGGCGTGCCGAGGACCTCCGCCCACGCGTCCGCGTCCGCCGTCAGCGGGGCACGCCACGCCGAGGTCGCGGCCCCGCCGGACCCGTGCGCGCTGCGCTGCCGGTCGAGCATCTCCTCGATCCGCACGCCGGCCGCCAGTGATGCGCCCACCACCGATCCCGCCGACGTTCCGACGATGCGGGATGCGCCGTCCAGGCGCACGCCGACCTCGGCGAGGCCCGCGATCACACCGATCTCCCAGGCGATCCCGGCCACTCCGCCGCCCCCGAGCACCACTGCCAGAGTCATCCTCCGCCTCCTGACCTCGCGCCCCCGCATACCCCGCCCGCCCCTCGGAACCTACCCGTAGCACCCGTCGGCCGCCCGCGCATTCACGCGCAACCGGATTCCAGCGGACACCCACCCGGTAGGTTCATCGATGCGGCGGATGGTGACGCGCGTCCCACCGTCGGCACGAGCGTTCCAACGCGGCGAGGAGGGGTCGATGGATACCGGGGATCCGGAAACCGTGGTGCTGGCACAAGCGTCCACGCCGCTGGAGCGCCGGCTGATCGAGCAGTGGATCAGCGAGGGCGCTCCGGGCCACGAGGAGATCGCCCCGGGCACCGCCGTGCGCAGCCTGCCGCTGTCGGCGCGCCGGCTGGCCTCCGCATTGGTGGACCGGACGGACGATCCTCTGCTGCTTCCGGTGAAGATCACCTGGCTGCCGCCGGAGCGGGGCGGCCGCCGCAGCGCCCGCATCAGCGACGTCATCGCGTTGACCAACCCGCGCAACCCCAACCGGCTCATTCAGCGTCACATCGTCCGGTCCTCCCCCGACCGTTGGCGGGTCATCACCGGTGAGCCCGCGCCGCTGGATGAGCTGCGGGCACGCTTCGCCGCCCTCGAGGAAGGCGCAGACGAGGCCCCCGGGACCGACGGAGCCGACGGCGGCGGCGGGAGCGTCCCCGCGGCGTCCGCGACCCGGGCGATGGAGCCCCTGCAGTACGGCGCGTTCGCGCGGTTCATCGTCAACACCGCCGTGGTGACGCTTGCGCGCAGCGAACGCGAACTGCTCGGCGAGCGCTACAAGGTGCCGCGGGTGGTGGCCGAGCAGATCATGGACTCGCCCCGGTTCCGCCACCGGGTCGAGGAGCTGGGCCGGGAGAAGGGCCTGACCGACAGGCAATCGCTCGACCACGCGCAGGCCAGCCTGGACAGCCTCGTGGCGGTCCAGAGCCGCCTGGTCTCAGACGTCTTCACGCAGATCATGCACCCGCTCTACGGCAACGCGTGGACCGTGGACGCCGACGAATCACGGCTGACGGAGCTGCGCGAGCTCAACAAGACGCGACCGCTGGTGTTCCTCCCGTCGCACCGGTCCTACGCGGACGCCTTCGTGCTGGGCGACGTCCTGGCCCGCAACGAGTTTCCGCGCAATCACCTGCTGGGCGGGGCGAACCTGCAGTTCTGGCCCATCGGCGCGATCGCCAAACGCACCGGCACCGTGTTCATCCGGCGCAGCTTCGGCGACGACACCATCTACAAGGCCTCGCTCGAGGAGTACTTCGCCCACCTGCTTTCCAAACGCTTCAATTTGGAGTGGTACTTCGAGGGCGGGCGCACCCGCACCGGCAAGCTCCGCAAGCCCAAATACGGACTTCTCAACTACGTCGCGAACTCGGTGCGCAGCGGCAGGGTGAACGACGCCCTGCTCGTCCCGGTGTCGATCACCTACGAGCGCATGGCCGAGGTGGGCGCCGTGGCCGCCGAACAGATGGGCGCGGCAAAGCAGCCCGAGGGCCTCAAGTGGATGGCCCGCTACGCCCGCGGACAGCAGCGGCGCGCGGGCAACGTGTACGTGCGCTTCGGCGATCCGATCTCGCTGCGCGACCAGCTCACCGCCGCCGGCGATCCGGACCTGGCCGCCGGGCCGGACGACGCCCCGGCCACGCCCGACGAGCACGACGCGCGGGCGCGCCTGGCGCTCCAGAAGACGGGCATCGAAGTCGCGGTGGGCATCAACCGGGCCACCCCCGTCACCATCAACTCGCTGGTCACCCTGGCGCTGCTGGGTGTCCGTGACCGAGCGCTGACGCTGAGCGAGGTGGCCGCGGTCATCGCGCCCGTGCGCGAGTACCTGGACCGGCGGGACATCCCCCAGGGCGAGCTCTCCGTGCTCGACACCGATGCCGGGCTGGCGAACGTCCTCCGCAGGCTGGCGGACGGCGGCGTGGTCACCGTCTACGACGGCGGCGTCGAGCCCGTCTACGCCATCGAGCCGGGCCAGCACATCGTCGCCGCGTTCTACCGCAACAGCGGCATCCACTGGTTCGTCAACCGCGCGATCCTGGAGCTCTCCATCGTGCACGCGCACCAGGGCTCGTACAGCGACCCGGCACGCGCCGGCTGGGAGGAGTCCAAGCGGCTGCGCGACCTTCTGAAGTTCGAGTTCTTCTTCCCCGAACGCGACACGTTCGAGGCGGAGCTGACCGAGGAGCTCGAGCTGGTGGCCCCGGAATGGCGCAGCACCTTCCCCTCCGCCGACGTGGCACTGGAACGGCTGGTCGCCACCGGGTTCTTCATGGCGCACCGCACGCTCCGCTCGTTCTTCGGCGCCCAGCTGGTGGTGGCCGAGCGGCTGGCCGTCAGGACACCCGACACGCCGTTCGACCGCGCCGCGTTCCTGGCGGAGTGCTCGGCCGTGGGCCGTCAGATGCTGCTGCAGGGGCGGCTCTACGGGCCCGAGTCGCTGTCGCTCGAGTTGTTCGCCGCCGCAGTCGAGCTCGCCGACAACCGCGGCCTGCTGGGCCCCGGCGGCACGGAACTGGCCGGCCGGCGCGAGGAGTTCGCGGAGCAGCTCCGGGCGATCGTTCGCGCGCTGGCCGTCACCGAAGCTCTCGACGTATCCAACCGGAAGGAACAGCCTTG
Organism: Tomitella fengzijianii; assembly: GCF_007559025.1. NCBI lineage: Bacteria > Bacillati > Actinomycetota > Actinomycetes > Mycobacteriales > Tomitella > Tomitella fengzijianii. Next base: position 2,520,291 of record NZ_CP041765.1, read on the forward strand.
AGCGTCGACAACACTGCGACCCGCCCGCTCGACGACGCCCTTGCGCGCATCGCCGCCGCACCCGACGGCCCCGGCGTGGCGGCGATGTTCGACTTCGACGGCACCATCGTCCACGGCTACTCCGGGGTGCACTTCTTCCGCGACCGGCTGACGGCGGGCAAGGTGGGGCCGCGCGAACTCCTGGGCACGGCCGTCAACGGCCTGCGCGGCACCGACAGCGAGGCCGAGTTCGAACGCTTCGTCGCCGTCGCCTTCCGCGCGTGGGCCGGTCACACCGAGGCGGAACTGCAGCAGGTGGGACGCGACGTCTTCGAGAACACCCTGGCGGGGCTGATCTACCCGGAGGCCTGGCGGCTCATCGAGGCGCACAAGCGCAAGAGGCACACGCTCGTCATCGCCTCGTCCGCTTCGCGGTACCAGTTCGAGGCGGCGGCCGAATCACTGGGAGTGGACAACCTGCTCTTCACCCCGCTCGAGGTGGTGGACGGGGTCCTCACCGGGAAGGTCGACGGAGCATCGCTGTGGCGCAGCGGCAAGGCCCGTGCCGCACGGGAGTTCGCCGCCGAGCATGACATCGACACCACAACCTCCTTCGCCTATTCCAACGGCGGCGAGGACGTCGGGTTCCTCGCCACCATGGGCCACCCCACTGCCGTCAATCCGGACAAGAAGCTGACCCGCGAGGCGGACGAACGCGGCTGGCCGGTGCTGCGGTTCCGGCAGCGCGGCGCATACAACGTCAAGGACCTCGCCCGCACCGCCGCCTCCCTGGGCACACTCGCCGGGTCCGTGGGCGCCGGCGTGGGGCTGGGGCTGCTGAACCTCGACCGTCGCGTGGGCATCGACGCGGTCTCCGCCATCGCACCGGAGACGATGCTGGCGACGGCCGGAGTCCGCGTGGACATCCGCGGCGAGGACAACGCGTGGAAAACGCGCCCCGCCGTGTTCATATTCAACCACCAGAGTTTCCTGGACACGGTGCTGATCGCCCGGGTGCTGCGCGAGGGGTTCACCGGCGTCACCAAGAAGGAGATGGCCACGAACCCGCTGTACGGGCTGCCGCTGCGCATCGCGGGCGCCACCTTCGTGGACCGGCAGAACACCGACCGGGCCAAGGAGGCGCTCCGGCCGGTGGTCGACACCCTGCGAGCCGGGACGTCGGTGGTCATCTCCCCCGAGGGCACCCGCTCGCTCACGCCGTCGATCGGCCGCTTCAAGAAGGGCGCCTTCCACATCGCCATCCAGGCCGGCGTGCCGGTCGTGCCGATCGTCATCCGCAACGCGGGCGAACTCATGTCCAAGGGCGCCAAGCTGGTCCGCTCCGGCACGGTCGACATCGCCGTGCTCCCGCCGATGGATGTCTCCGGCTGGGATCCCGCCGATCTGCAGCCCCGCATCGATGCGGTCGAATCCCTTTACCGCGATACGCTCAACGACTGGCCGCGCGGATGAGATGGTGATCGTGCGAGCCGGGGAGCAGCCACCGGCCCGGCGCCGCAGGTTCTACGGGTGGTGTCATGCCCGCAGTCGGATCAGGGGCGATCTCGCGACTGCGGACGGACCGCGTGCACTGCACGCACATACGAGAAAGGGAACGCGATGACACAACCGGCCGACGCCGATCCGTCGCCGGGCCGCGAGGTCTGGTCCAGACGTTCGGTATTCATCCTCGCCGCGATCGGGTCCGCCGTGGGTCTGGGCAACATCTGGCGTTTCCCGTACGTCGCCTACTCCAACGGCGGCGGCGCGTTCATGATCCCCTACCTCGTGGCGCTGCTCACCGCGGGAATCCCGCTGCTGTTCCTGTACTACTCGATCGGCCACCGGTTCAAAGGCTCACCGCCGCTGGCCTTCCGGCGCATGTCCAAACGGGCCGAGGGCCTGGGCTGGTGGCAGGTGGGGATCTGCTTCATCATCGCCGTCTACTACGCGGTGATCATCGCCTGGGCGGCCCGCTTCGCGATCTTCTCCGCCAAGGGCGACCTCTCCAGCCCCGAGAAGGCGGGTGACGCCTTCGGCAACCTCACCAAGTCCGACCAGACCTCGCTGGGCTTCGACTACGTCGCGGGAGTCGCGTGGCCGCTGCTGATCACGTGGGTCGTGGTGATCGCGATCCTGGCGTTCGGCGTGCAGAAGGGCATCGGCGCCACTGCGCAGTTCTTCGTGCCGGTGCTGGTGGTCCTGTTCATCGCCGTGGTCATCCGGGCCCTGCTGCTCGACGGCGCCGGCGAAGGCCTCAACTCGCTGTTCACCCCCGACTGGGGCGCGCTCACCGACTCGTCGGTGTGGATCGCCGCGTACGGGCAGATCTTCTTCTCGCTGTCCGTGGGCTTCGGCATCATGATCACCTACTCGTCGTACCTCAAGCGCAAGACCAACCTCACGGGTGCGGGCCTGGTGGTCGGGTTCTCCAACAGCGCGTTCGAAATCCTCGCCGGCATCGGCGTGTTCGCAGCCCTCGGCTACATGGCCGCGGTCCAGGGCGTGCCCGTCGTCGACGTGGCGGACAGCGGGATCGGGCTCGCCTTCGTCGCCTTCCCCACCATCATCTCCACCATGTGGGGCGGCTCAGTGTTCGGCCTGCTGTTCTTCATCTCGCTGATCTTCGCGGGGATCACCTCGCTGGTCAGCATCATCGAGGTGATCATCTCCGCCGTGCGCGACAAGACGGGGATGCGCCGCGTGCCCGCGACGATCCTGGTCGGCGCGGCGGCGACGATCGTCTCCATGGTGTTCTTCCCCACGCGCAGCGGCGTCTCCGTCCTCGATACGGTCGACCACTTCGCCAACGAGTTCGGCATCGTCGGCGCGGCGTTGACATCGGTCGTCGTGGTCACCTGGCTGCTGCGGAAGCTGCCGCAGCAGCGTGACCATCTCAACGGCGTCTCCTCGTTCAAGCTCGGCTGGATCTGGATGGCGTGCGTAGGCGTGATCACCCCGATCGTCCTGGCATACATGCTCATCGACCAGATCATCGACACCGTGCAGAACGGGTACGGGGATTACGGCGGCGGGCTCGTCGCCGGATTCGGGTGGGCGCTGCAGATCGCGCTCATCGTCATCGCGGTGGCGGTCGGCTTCACCCGGTGGCACAAGTCCGCCGATCAGGTCATCGAATCCGACGACGCCGTAGCAGTGAGGAGCTGATCATGGACGCATCCGCCATCGTCATGATGATCGTGGCACTGGTGACGGTGTGGGGCGGGCTGCTGGTCAGCGTGGTCCACCTGCACAAGCATCCGGACGAGGAGGAGGACTAGCACTCCCCGTCGCCACCACCGTGCGGGGCGTTTTCCGGTGATCCTCGCGATCTGAGCACCGGAGAACGCCCCGCGCGGCGTTTCCGGCCGTCAGTGCGCGGCTTCGTCCCACGTGCCGCCGGCCCCGATGGACACCTCCAGCGGCACCGACAGCTCGATGACGCCGGACATCTCCGCGCGCAGCAGCTCCTCGACCCGCTCACGCTCGGCCGCCACCACCTCGACGACCAGCTCGTCGTGCACCTGCAGCAGCACGCGTGAACGCAGGTCCTCCGCGGCGAGCGCGCGCTGCAGATTGATCATGGCCACCTTGATTATGTCGGCGGCGCTGCCCTGGATGGGAGCGTTCAGTGCGGCGCGCTCGGCGATCTCCCGGCGCTGACGGTTGTGGCTGTTCAGGTCCGGCAGGTAGCGGCGCCGACCATAGATGGTCTCGGTGTACCCGTCCTTGCGGGCCTGCTCCACCACGGCGTGGAGGTAGTCGCGCACCCCGCCGAACCGCGCGAAATACGCGTCCATCTGTTCCTTCGCCTCGCCCGCGGAGATCTTGAGCTGCTGGGCCAGCCCGTAGGCGCTGAGCCCGTAGGCCAGGCCGTAGCTCATCGCCTTGACCCGGCGGCGCAGGTCCGCGGTGACCTCGTCGATGGGCACCCCGAACGCCCGGGCGCCCACGAAGTTGTGCAGGTCCTCCCCCGATCGGAACGCCTCGATGAGCCCCTCGTCGCCGGAGAGGTGCGCCATGATCCGCATCTCGATCTGCGAGTAGTCGGCGGTGACCAGGGTGTCGTACCCGTCGCCCACCACGAAGCCGTGGCGGATCTGCCGCCCCGCCTCCGTGCGTACCGGGATGTTCTGCAGGTTCGGTTCGGTGGACGAGAGCCGTCCGGTGGCGGCGACGTTCTGGTTGAACGTGGTGTGGATGCGCCCGTCGTCGGCCACCGTCTTGAGCAGCCCGTCCACCGTGACCTTGAGCCGGGTGGCGTCGCGGTGCTCCAGCAGGTGTTCGAGGAACGGGTGCCCCGTCTTTTCGAACAGCGTCTGCAACGCGTCGGCGTCGGTGGTGTAGCCGGTCTTGGTGCGCTTGGTCTTGGGCATGTCGAGCTTGTCGAACAGCACCGCCTGGAGCTGTTTGGGCGAGCCCAGGTTGATCTGTTCGCCGTCGATGGCCGCGTAGGCGGAATCCGCGGCCTCCGTGACCCGCGCCGCGAACTCGGAGCGCAGGTTGTGCATGTGGTCCGAGTCGACGGCGATGCCGGCGGCCTCCAGCTCCGCCAGGACGAAGAGCATCGGCAGTTCGATGTCCGAGAGCAGCGGGCCCGCCTCCATGGCGTCAAGCTCGGCGTCGAACGCCGCGGCGAGGTCGAGCGTGGCGCGGGCCCGCAGCATCTGCTGCTGCGCGTCGCGCTGCAGCGCCGACTCGTCCGCGTCCGGGTCGGCGGTGCCGCCGGCGTCGAGCAGGGACATCTGCTGGTCGTCACCGGTGTCGTCGGCCCGCAGCTCTCGCTGCAGGTAGCGCAGCGAGAGGTCCTCCAGGTCGAACTTGCGCTGGCCCGGCCGCAGCAGATACGCCGCCAGCACCGTGTCGCTGGTGACGCCCCCCAGCGTCCAGCCACGCCCGCGCAGGGCGTGGATCGCCCACTTGCCGTCGTGCAGCGCCTTGGGCCGGGTCTCGTCGGCGAGCCACGCGCCCAGCGCCTCCTCGTCCTCCGGGGAGAGCGCGGTGGTCCGCACGTATCCGCCGGCGCCGTCGGCGGCGGCGAACGCCAGCGCCTCGGCATCCGTGCCGTACACGTGGTGCGGCGACACGACGGTGATCCCGTGCCGCGCGCCGGGGCCGGCGTGCTCCGACAGCCACGTGGACAGCGCGCCGGGGGCGATCACCTCTCCGTGCACATCGAAGCCCTCGTCGGCCTCCGGCTCGGCAGACGTGAGCGTGGCGAAGAGCCGGTCACGCAGGACCGCGAACTCGAGCCGGTCGAAGACCTCGTGGATCCGCTCCCGGTCCCACGGGGCCACCTCGAGCTGGTCCGGCGTGTATTCCAAGTGCATGTCGCGGATCATCTCGGTGAGGTCGCGGTTGGTGAGCACCTGGGCGAGGTTCTCGCGGAGCGACTCGCCCACCTTGCCGCGCACCTCGTCTGCGTGCTCCACCAGTCCGTCGAGCGAGCCGAACTCGCGGATCCACTTGGCGGCCGTCTTCTCCCCCACCCGCGGGATTCCGGGGAGGTTGTCGCTGGGGTCGCCGCGCAGCGCCGCGTAGTCCGGGTACTGGGCGGGGGTGAGGCCGTATTTGGCCTCGACCTCCTCCGGCGTGAAGCGGACCAGGTCGGAGACGCCCTTCTTGGGGTAGAGCACCGTGACGTCGTCGGTGACCAGCTGCAACGAGTCCCGGTCGCCGGTGCACACCAGCACCTTGTAGCCGAGCTGCTGCGCCTGCGTGGCGAGCGTGGCGATGATGTCGTCCGCCTCGAACCCGTCCACCTCCATCGTGCGGATGTTCAGCGCCTCCAGCACCTCCTTGGCCAGCGGCACCTGGCCGGAGAACTCGTCCGGCGACTTGGCGCGATTCGCCTTGTACTCGGGGAACTTCTCGGAACGGAACGTCTTGCGCGACACGTCGAACGCCGCGGCCACGTGCGTGGGCGCCTCGTCGCGCAGCAGACTGATAAGCATCGAGGTGAACCCGTAGACGGCGTTGGTGTGCTGGCCCGTCGAGGTGGAGAAGTTCTCCACCGGCAGGGCGTAGAACGCGCGATAGGCCAGCGAATGCCCGTCCAACAGAAGCAGGACCGGGCGCGCATCACCCGACCCGGATGCGGCGGCCGGCGCTGCGCCGGAGACGTCGGGCTTGCTGGAGACGTCGGGCTTGCTGGACGCGGGGCTCTTCGCTGCGGGACTCACGCCGACGAGTCTATGTGCCCGCTCCGACGTCCACCGCCCCCTATGTCGTGTCGCCGATGGTGTCGACGATCGTCTTCGCCACCGCCTTCATGGTGGTGCGCCGGTCCATGGCCGCGCGCTGGATCCACGCGAACGCCTGGGGCTCCGTCATCGCGTCCGCGGCCATGAGCACGGCCTTGGCGCGCTCGATGAGCTTGCGGGCGTCGAGGCGGTCGGCCAGGTCCTGCACCTCACGCTCGAGGGCGTGCAGCTCGGCGAACCTGCTGACGGCGAGCTCCACTGCGGGCACCAGGTCGGAGACGAAGAACGGCTTGACCAGGTAGGCCATGGCGCCGGCGTCACGGGCGCGTTCCACCAGTTCCCGCTGGCTGAAGGCCGTGAGGATGACGACGGGGGCGATGCGGCGCGACGCGATCTCGGACGCCGCGTCGATGCCGTCGCGGCGGGGCATCTTGACGTCCATGATGACCAGGTCGGGCTTCAGCTCGGCGGCCAGATCGACCGCCTTCTGGCCGTCCGCGGCCTCCCCCACCACCTCGTAGCCGACCTCGGTGAGCATCTCGACCAGGTCCAGGCGGATGAGGGCCTCGTCCTCGGCGACGAGCACCCGGCGGGGCTGCTGCGCCGCCCGTTCCCGACCGGCGTGCGCGGAATCCTCCGCCATGAGCCCTGTCCTCCGCCCTCGTCGATCGCCTGCATGCACCGCGCCCGAGACCGTGCACCGCGCTCAGGGATGAATCCTATGGCCCGGGCGCACTGTCCGGACGCGGGAGGCGCGATCGGCCCGTCGCACCCGACCCGCTAGGCTGCTTACCGCACACTGCGCATGCAGCACTTCGGCATGGCGGAGCCGCACGCCCCCGTAGCCCAATTGGCAGAGGCAACGGATTCAAAACCCGTCCAGTGTCGGTTCGAGTCCGACCGGGGGCACCACGTTCGACCAGGTAATCCACACAGCCGGATCCGCCGGCCTGCCGTCGCCCGCTCCCCATGCACCGCCTGCCGTTGCCGCGTGAGGTCCGGGTACCGCTCCGCCTCAGTGTGCGGTGAGTGGTCGCGGGCATGGGCGAGCATGCCTCCCAGCGACATGGAAGTGCGGGTGACGGCGTGCCCGACACCGGCGCCGCGGCCGCACCGCGCGGCTAACGCGGCCGGCGGCGCGTCCGATTCCCCTTCTACAGGGTCGGCCCGTCCGAGTGCCCGGGCCGACCGTCCGGACCACAACCCGGGAGTCACTCATGCGCAACCGCACCCGCATCACCGCCCGCACCTTCGCCGTCGCCGCCGCGGCAGCCGCCATCCCCCTCGCGCTCACCGCACCGGCGATGGCGCAGGACGAGGGCCCACTGGGGCCGACCGGCTCGATCGGCGGACTGCCGAACCTGCCCGGGGTGTTCGCCCCGGGCGGCGACAGCCTGGTGGCCGTAGGCGGATCCCCCTCCGGCACCTGCTGGGGCGCCGTGTCCGTCGGCATCAACGGCGACGGCTACCCCGGCTCGGCCGTGGCCACGTGGAACATCGGCGTGCTCGGGTTCGGCGACTGCGGCCTGCACGCCACCCTGCACTGGACGAACCTCGACGAGGGCACTTCGGGTGAGCAGACCATCGCGGTGGACGCGCCGCAGATCTTCCCCGCCCGCAATGACGGCAAGTCGGGGATCCTGAACACCGGCGTGGGCGACATCGAGTACACGCTCACCACCGACGGCGGGGCGCACTCGGACACGATCACCGTGCACACCGACCCGTACGACGGCTGATCCGGCACCCCGGCGCGGCTGCTTCTGGGCGAAGAGCTCAAGCACGATGTGGTCGGGCCGACGGAACTCGAGGTTCCACGCGGCTATCGTGGCCGGGTGGACACGACCGGCGCTCACGAGGAGCCCGGCGGCCCCGGCACCCCGGGCGTCGCCGGGCCGCTCGCCGTCACCGCGTCCGTCATCGTGCCGCCGGCCGCGCTGCACTGGCGCTTCTCCCGCGCGCACGGCCCTGGCGGACAGGGCGTCAACACCACCGACTCGCGCGTGGAGCTGGTGGTGCGGCTCGACGCGGCCGGCATGACCGGGCCGCAGCTGGACCGCGTGCGCACGGCGCTGGCGCACCGGCTGGCCGACGACGCGCTGGTGGTCGTGGCCTCCGAGCATCGCTCGCAACTGCGCAACCGGCAGGCCGCCCGCGACCGGGCCACCGCACTGCTGCGGCAGGCCCTCACCGCCCCGCCGCCCCGCACCCGCAAGCGCCGCAGGCCGTCCCGAGCCGCGAAGCAACGGCGGCTCGACGCCAAGAAGCGACGGGGTCAGACCAAGTCTCTGCGCCGCCGGCCCGACCACTGAACGGCGTACGCGGATCAGACCCTGCTCGTCCCCCGCACCTTCTTGACTATCCACAGGAGGATGCTCGCGCCGGCCAGGCAGGTGAGGAAGCTGAAGAACCAGCCGCCGCTCGCCACGTCCACCCCCACCCAGCCGAGGATCCAGCCGCCCACGAGGCCGCCGACCACGCCCACCACGATGTTGAGGAAGATCCCCTGCTGGGCATCGGTGCCCATGAACTTCGAGGCGATCCAGCCTGCGAGGCCCCCGATGATGATCCATCCGATGATGCTCAGCGACAGTGTCATGACGGCACTCCTTCATCCGCGGGACCGGGGCGGGACGCACCCGGCGGCATGCCCCCAGCACACCACCCGACGGCGCGTTCCGCACGGTATACCGGCACACCGCCGCCCGCTGTGCACCACCTACTCCGTCCGGCGCATCCGGTACCACCAGAACTCGGCGTCGCGCAGCGGCCCCTTGCCTGTGCCGGCCGGCGCGGGCGCGACGCTCACCGTCTCCCATCCGGGCCCCAGCAACGCCGAGAGCCCGTGCGCGCTGATGCCCTTGGGCCCCGGGCCGTGTCGCGGTTGCGCCGCGGCCACCACCATCCCGGCGCCCGGCGCGGTGTGTCCCGTCACCCACTCGGTATAGGCGCGACGGGAGGCGTCCGGCAGCCCGTGCAGACAACCCATGTCGGTGACCACGTCGAACTGTCCCTCGTCGAGTGCCGCCTCGAGGTGCGCCACGTCCGCCGAGAGGAACCGGACGCGGTCGGCGACACCCGCGTGCGCGGCGCGCGTGCGTGCCCGCGCCAGCGCCTTGCCGACGTAGTCGACGCCCACCACCTCCCAGCCGCGCTCGGCCATCTTCACCGAGTGCCGGCCGGTGCCGCAGCCGCAGTCCAGCGCGCGGCCCGGCGACCGCGCGTCGAGCACGTCGGACAGCGGGCCGTAATCCGCCTCGCCCTCCCACGGCGTGTACCCGATGGCGTACATGAGCGAATACATGCTGACCATGGCAGACTCCCTGAGCGCCCGGACCTGTGCATTCCCATGATGCGCCGGTGCGGCGCACGGCACAATGCCATGCGCCGCACCAGGAGCGGATACGACTCGGAGGTCAGCCCTCGGCCAGATCCTTCGCCGCAAGGTGCGCGAACACCATCGACGTGCCGATGGGGTTGCCGCCGCCCGGGTAGACGTAGCCGCTGGGGGCGGCCATCGAGTTGCCCGCCGCGTACAGCCCGCGGATCACCCCGCCCTCGGCGTCGAGCACACGGCCGACGGTGTCGGTGCGCATGCCGCCCTTGGTGCCCAGATCCGACAGCCCGAACCGCGCGGCGTGGAACGGCCCCTGGGTGATCGGGGTCAGCGGCAGCTCGCCGTCGCTGAAGGCGCGGTCGTAGGGCTCGTCGCCGCGCAGGAAGTCGTCGTCGTGCCCGTTCTTCACGAACCCGTTGAAGCGCTCGACCGTGGCGACCAGGCGGTCCGCGGGCACGCCGATCTGCTCGGCCAGCTCCTCGAGCGTGTCCGCCGTCTTCCACAGCCCGGCGTCGACGTACTTCTCCGACTCCTGCATCGACACGTTGGTGGCCTTGATCGGCGGCTCGAGGCCCTCACGGTCGTCGTAGACCATCCAGAACGGCAGGGTCAGCGTGCCGTCGGCGATCTGATCGAGCGCGGCGCGGCCCAGCCGGTCGTAGGCGGCCGACTCGTTGACGAAACGCTCACCGTCCTGGTTCACGAAGATGCCACCGGTGAACCACAGTGCGAACGAGGAGTTGCCGTCGGGATGCGTCAGCCCGGGCGACCACCACGCCTGGTCCATCAGGTCGGTGTCCGCCCCGGCCGCGATGCCGGCGGCGATCGCCTTGCCCTGGCTTCCGGGAGGCGCCATCGAGTCACGGGACACCCCGGGCACGCCGTACTTCGTGCGCATCTCGTCGTTGCGCTCGAACCCGCCCGACGCCACGATCACGCCGCGCCGCACCTTGATCGCGGTGCGCTCGCCGCCGGTGTCGGCGATGGCGCCCACCACCTTGCCGTCCTCCATCACCAGCTCGTCGATCGCGCAGTTGAGCCTGGTGCGGGCGTTGGGGTACTGCTCGATGGCCAGCAGGAAGCGGCCGATGAGCGCCTGCCCGCCGATGACCTGCGGCGGCAGTTCCCAGCCGAGCCAGTCTGTGTCCAGCGGCGGCCGCAGCGAATCACGCAGCTCGCCGAGCCGCGCCGGGTCCAGCGGCACGGGGATGATGTGGCGGCCCTTGGCGCTGGCCTTCGGGGCCTTGCCGAAGTAGTCGGGCCACGGCAGCTCCATGAACTTGAAGTTCTTGTCCTGCTCCAGGTAATCGATCAGCGGGGCCCCGGCCCGCACGAACGCCTCCTGCAGGTCCGCCGGGGTGCGGTCCCCCACCACCGAGCGGTAGTACGTCAGGGCGTCCTCGATGGTGTCCTCGTCGCCGCCGCGCTTGAGCACGGCGTTGGTGGGGAACCACATGCCGCCGCCGCCCGAGTACGAGGTGACGCCGCCGAAGCGGTCGGTGGCCTCCGCCATGATGGTCTCGAGGCCCTCACGCGCCGCCGTGTAGGCGCCGGTGACGCCGCCGCCTCCGGAACCCACCACCAGCACGTCGCACTCGTCGTCCCACTGCACGTCTTGCTGCACCGCCACTCACCCTTCGCTACGGAAACGTCTCCACTGGAAGGTTCCACGGGGTCGCCCACGGCGGCAGGGGCCTTTCCCGGTCACAGGGACGGGCGCGCGTGCTCAGCCGGCGACCGGCGTGCCCTCCGCGTGGGCCATGCCGGGTTTGGCGGACGAACGCGGCGTGTCCAGCGCCACCCGCACCGCGCCGATCCACACCAGCGCCGCGCCCATCAGGTGCAGCACCACGACCAACTCCGGCAGGTGCGTCAGGCTCTGGAAGATTCCGATGCAGCCCTGCAGCAGCAGGACGCCCAGGAACGTGGCCACGCGCAATCGCGCCGTCCTGGCCTCCGGCGCCAGCGACCGCATCAACAGGACCGCGACCACCAGGGTCGCCGCCGCCGCTATTCCGTGGATCCAGGTGATCATCTCCCACGCGATGGGGATCCGGTGCACGTCGCTGCTGTCGCCCGCATGCGGACCGGCCCCGGTGGTGATGGTCCCCAGGACCACGACCACCGCGCTCGCCGCCAGCAGCGCCCGGCCCAGCAGGTGGGAGCGCTCGCCGACGGCGACGGGCGTCGGCGCGTCCATGGCGCGCACCCGGTGCCAGGTGAACACCGTCGTGGTCAACAAGGCCGTCGCCGCCAGGAAGTGGCCGGCCACGATGTACGGGTTGAGGCCGGTCAGTACGGTGATGCCGCCGATGACGGCGTTGAGCATGACCATCCAGAACTGCGACCAGGCCAGCCTGGTGGTGATGAGGTCGTGCGGTTTCTGCAGCCGCGAGGCGATGATCGCCCAGCCCACCGCGGCGCTGAGCACCCAGGTGAGCATGCGGTTGCCGAACTCGATGATGCCGTGCAGGCCCATCTCCGCCGTGGTGGTGAGCGAATCGTCCGTGCACGAAGGCCACTCCGGGCACCCGAGGCCCGACCCGGTCACGCGCACCACGCCGCCGGTGACGATGAGCACGACGCTCATCAGCATCGCGGCCGTCGTGGCCCAGTACAGCCCGCGGCGCCCCACGGTGAAGCGGTCGGCCAGCAGGGTGAACGGGGTGACCCGCGGCATCGGCAGCCACGGGCGTACCGGAGCCTCGGCACCCTTTCGTTCGTCCACCGCCGGGGACTGCCGAGACGGCCCGGGGTTCAGCGGGGTGTGGGACATGTGCGGCACGACCTTTCCTGCGCAGTGGCCGCGCACGAGTCTATCGGTCCGATCCCGGACGGCGGCCGGGAGCCGCCACCGGGGAGAGCACTGTCACACGCCGGGGCAGGGACGCGGCCCCATGGAACCGAGGCCGTGGATATCCGCCGCAGGCCGGACCCGTCGGCTCAGGTGCCGCTCGGAGCCCGTGGCGCGAAGTACCGCACCACGCCCTCCTGCACCACGGAGGCCTGTGTGGTGCCGTCCGGGGCGAAGAAGGTTCCCGTGCCCGTGCCCCGCGAGCCCGCCGCCACCGGCGACGTGCTGGCGTACAGCAGCCACCGGTCGAATCTGGCCGGCCGATGGAACCACAGCGAATGGTTGAGGGTGGCGGCCAGTACGCGGTCGATGCCCCAGGACAGGCCGTGCCTGGTGAGGATCGTGTCCAGCACGGTCATGTCCGATGCGTAGGCCAGCAGCGCCGCATGCAGGTGCGGGTCGTCGGGAAACTCCCCGGCGGGCCGCATCCACACGTGGTTCTCCGTGCGCGCCTCGCCCGTGCCCTTCTGCACCCACGGCGGATCGTGGGCGTAGCGCAGGTCGATCGGATGGAGCGCACCGGAGAACACGGCCAACGGGTCTTCGTATCCCCGCAGCGCCTCGTCGAACACCGGCAGCCCCTCCGGCGGGGGCACCTGAGGCAGGGCCCGCCCGTGCTCCAGGCCGTCCGCGGGCCCGGAGAACGCCGCCAGCATCGTGCACACCAGCGCGCCGTCCTGGGTGACGTCCACCCTCCGGTTGGCGAACCCGCGGCCGTCCCGCAGGCGCGCCACCGTGAAGTCGAGGTCGCGCCGCTTGTCGCCGCCGCGGATGAAGTGCGTCTGTGCGGAGTGCACGTACCGGTCACCGTCGACGGTGCGCCCGGCCGCCATCAGTGATTGCGCCAGCAGCTGGCCGCCGAAGGTCCTGCTGAACGTGGTGCGCTCGGGGTGCCTGCCGACGAAGCGCTCCGTGCCGTCGGGCCCCGCTCCCCCGTCCACGCGCTCGAGGTCCAGCAATTCCAGGACGACGGGCAGATCGTCTTCGCGGCCCGGCGGCGCGGTCACCACGGGGTCAGCGGTCCTCGGTGCCGATGCGGTGCACGTGCACCATGTTGGTCGAGCCCACCGTGTGCGGCGGCGACCCCGCCACGATCACGACCACGTCGCCCCGCTCGTAGCGGTCCAGCCCCAGCAGCGCACGGTCCACCTGGTGCATCATCTCGTCGGTCGACTCGACCTTGTCCACCAGCACCGACTCGGTGCCCCACGACAGCGTCAGCTGGTTGTACACGTCCTGAAGCGGCGTGAAGGCCAGGATGGGGAGCCAGGTGTGCAGGCGGGACACGCGGCGGACGGTGTCGCCGGACTGGGTGAACGCGGCGAGCGCGGCCACGTCCAGCCGCTCGCCGATCTCGCGGGCGGCGTCGGTGATGACCCCCCGCTTGGTGCGCGGCGCGTGCGTGAGCGGCGGGACGTCCACAGAGTCCGCCTCCACCGCCGTGATGATCCGTCCCATCGCCTGCACGGCCTCGACGGGGTACTTGCCGACGGAGGTCTCGCCGGAGAGCATCACCGCGTCCGCCCCGTCGAGCACCGCGTTGGCCACATCCGACGCTTCAGCACGGGTGGGCCGGGCGTTCTCGATCATCGAATCGAGCATCTGGGTGGCGACGATGACGGGCCGGGCGTTCTCACGCGCCACTTGGATGGCGCGCTTCTGCACCAGCGGCACCTCCTCCATCGGCAGCTCCACGCCCAGATCGCCGCGGGCCACCATGACGGCGTCGAAGGCCAGCACGATCGCCTCGAGATCCTCGATGGCCTCGGGCTTCTCCAGCTTGGCGATGACGGGCACGGTGCGCCCCACCCGGTCCATCACCTCGCGGACCAGGTCGACGTCGGACGGCGAACGCACGAACGACAGCGCGATGAAATCGACGCCCAGGCCCAGCGCGAACTCGCAGTCCGCCACGTCCTTCTCCGACATCGCGGGCACCGACACGTTCATCCCCGGCAACGACACGCCCTTGTGGTTGCTCACCGGCCCGCCTTCGACCACCCGGCAGACGACGTCATCGCCGTCGACCTCGGTGACCACCAACGCGACCTTGCCGTCGTCCACCAGCAGCCGGTCCCCCGCCACGGCGTCCTGCGCAAGCCCCTTGTAGGTGGTGGAGACGCGGTCGTGCGTGCCCTCGACGTCCTCCACCGTGATGCGCACGGTCTCGCCCGTGTTCCACACCGTCGCGCCGTCGGCGAAGCGGCCGAGGCGGATCTTGGGTCCCTGCAGATCCGCGAGGATCCCCACCGGGCGGCCGGCCTTCGCCGCCGCCTCGCGCACACGCGTGAACGCGATCTCGTGATCGGCGTGATCGCCGTGGCTGAAGTTGAGCCGGGCGACGTTCATCCCGGCCGCGACCAGGGCATCGAGCTGCTCAGTCGAGGAAGTTGCGGGGCCCAGGGTGCAAACAATCTTTGCGCGTCGTGTCACATCCACCACCCTAGTGGTTGGCCGCGAGCGCCCCGCGACGGCACGACCGGCAGATGACCGTGCGCGGGGGCGCCGATCAGTCGCGCAGCGGGCGGCCCTGGGAGTCCCGCACGTTGCCCATGAGGATGAGGATGCCGTCGATCAACGGCCAGAGCGCACCGATCCCGCACGTGAACACGCTGACCAGCAACTGCGCCACGCCCATGCCGTTGTCGCCCAGGTAGAAGCGGCCCGCGCCGGTCCAGCCGACGAAGATCTGCAGCAGCCCGGCCACCAGCTTCTGTTTGTCCGAGAACGCCTCGCCTGTGACGGGGTGGCGACCGTAGGGCGCCGTCGGATCCGGGGCCCACATGCCCGGCCCGGGCCCGTATCCGGCAGGTCCGTAACCGGGAGCGCCGTATCCGGCGGGACCGTACCCCGGGGGCGCGTAACCGGGAGCGCCGTATCCGGCGGGGCCGTACTCCCCGCCCGGCGGCGGGGGCGGCATGCCCGGCGGCGGAGGCGGCATGCCCGGCGGGGGCGTCCCCGGTCCGGGCCCCTCCGCGCCCGCGTCCGCGTCATGGCGGGGCGCGTCGTCCGCGATCGGATCCGAGTAGTCCGGCTCCACGTCGTCCGCCTCGGGATCCACGGGCGCCGATTCGGCGGCCTCCACTGCGTCGGCCTCGTAGCGTGCCGTCTCCCCGTACGAGGTGCCGAAGGGCGTGGCGTCGGACTCGTACAGCGGCGCGCTGCCCCATCCGGGGCCGCTGCCGGCCCCGGCCTGGGTGGTCCAGCCCGGGCCCGGCGACTCCTTGCGGATGGTCCACGCCTCGTCGGCGTCGTAGCCCGACGCCGATCCGCCGGACTCGGGCCCGCCGGAATCCACGGACTCCTGGCCGAAGGCGGTGTCGTCGTACGGCGATCCGCGTCGTCCGAGCGAGTCGAGGTCGGCGGTGTCGCCGGAGGCCGGGTCTGCGTCGCCGTACCCGCCGCCGGAACCTCGGTTGCCGGAGACGCCCGGCGTGTCGTCGTCCGACCGGTCCTGCGGTCCGGTGTCCGTCATTTCGCACCCCCGTGCGTGTCGACCTCGTCGTTACTGCCCTGCAGGGTCTCGATGCCTCCACCGCCGGACCCGCCGCCGCCGGACGCCTCGTCGCCGGACGCCTCGTCTCGCCCGTCGTCGTCACTGCCGTCCCCGCCGCCGGCGGCGTCGGTGCCGGCCGCGCCGGGCTCCGCGGCGATCTCCTCGCGCGCCGCACGCGAAAGGAGGTCGTGCGGGTCCTCCCTGCCGCGCCGCGCCCACATGAAGTAGGCGACGGCGAGTACGAAGATCACAGCCGAGGTGATCGAGTTGATCCGGACGCCGAACACGTGCGTGGCGTGGTCGTCGCGCAGCAGCTCGACCCAGAACCGGCCGAAGCAGTAGCCCGCGACGTACAGCGCGAACAGCCTGCCGTGGCCGATCACGAACCTGCGGTCGATCCACACCAGCGCGATCACGACCAGAACATTCCAGATGAGCTCGTAGAGGAAGGTCGGCTGCACCACGGCGATCACGTTTCCGTTGGAGACGCCGTCGAGCATGTCGATGTGCCCGTCACGCACCCGCTCAGTGATCTCCAGCCCCCAGGGCATGGAGGTGGCGCGCCCGTACAGTTCCTCGTTGAAGTAGTTGCCGAGCCGCCCGATCCCCTGCGCCAGCAGGATGCCCGGCGCGATGGCGTCGCCGAACGCCGGCAGCGGGATCCCGCGCACCCGGCACCCGATCCACGCGCCCAGCGCGCCGAGCGCCACCGCACCCCAGATGCCGAGCCCGCCGTCCCATATCTTGAGCGCGTCGATGGGCTGCGCGGTGGCGTCCGCGCCGAAGTAGGTGCTCCAGTCCGTCAGCACGTGGTAAAGACGACCGCCGATGAGCCCGAACGGCACCGCCCAGATGGCGATGTCGAACACCGTGCCCTTCTCGCCGCCGCGGGCGACCCACCGGCGGTCGCCCCACACGATGGCGATGATGATGCCGACGATGATGCAGACGGCGTAGGCACGGATGGCGACGGGGCCGATGTACCAGACGCCCTGCGGCGGACTGGGGAATGAAGCGAGGAGGGTTGTCGTCACGGTGCCACGGTAGCCGAACGAACGCCCTCGGCGAGTTCACGCGTGAGCGCCTCCACCGACGCCGGCCCCTCCGGGACGCGCGCCACCAGGGCCGAACCGACGATGACGGCGTCGGCGAATCCGGCGATCTGCGCGGCCTGTTCCCTGGACCGCACGCCGAGCCCCACACCGACGGGGATGTCCGAGTGCTCCTTGACCCGGGCGACGAGCTCAGGGGCGGCCGTCGACACCGCGTCGCGCGCGCCGGTGACCCCCATGGTGGAGGTGGCGTAGACGAAACCGCGGCTGGCTTCGACGGTGCGCACCAGGCGTTCCTCCGTGGACGAGGGCGCCACGAGGAAGGTGCGCCCCAGCCGGTGAGCGTCGGACGCCGCGATCCACTCCGCCGCTTCGTCGGGGATCAGGTCGGGCGTGATCATGCCGAGCCCGCCGGCCGACGCCAGATCCCGTGCAAAGGCATCGACGCCGTAGTGCAGCACCAGATTCCAGTAGGTCATCACGACCGCGTTGCCGCCCGCCGCGACGATCTTCTCGATCACGCGCAGGGTGTCCCGGACGCGGAAGCCCGCGTCCAGCGCAGTGGTGGCCGCCTGCTGGATCGTCGGTCCGTCCATGACCGGATCCGAGTACGGCACGCCCACCTCGATCAGGTCGGTCCCGCCGTCGATGAGCGCGCGGAACGCGTCCACGGATCCGTCCACTGTGGGATATCCGGCGGGGAGGTAGCTCACCAACGCCGCCCTGCTCTCCGCCCGGCACGTCTCGAACATGCCGCGCAGCTTCGCCTCGCTCACTTCGCCCCTCCCTGCGCGGCACCCGCCGCGTCGTCCGTTGCGGCACTGTCCGTTGCGGCACTGTCCGTTGCGGCGTCCCCGCCGCCATCGCCCTCGGCGGGGAGCAGGCCGAACCAGCGCGCCGCCGTGTCCACGTCCTTGTCGCCGCGCCCGGAGATGTTGACGAGAACGGTCGCGTCCGGCCCCAGCTCGCGGCCGAGCACGAGCGCTCCGGCCACCGCGTGGGCGGACTCGATGGCGGGGATGATGCCCTCGGACTCCGAGAGGATCCGGAAGGCGTCCATGGCCTCGGCGTCCGTGACCGGCCGGTACTCCGCCCTTCCGGTGTCGTTGAGCAGCGAATGCTCCGGGCCCACGCCCGGGTAGTCGAGCCCGGCGGAGATCGAATGCGACTCGATGGTCTGGCCGTCGTCGTCCTGCAGCAGATAGGAGAACGCGCCGTGCAGGGCGCCCGGCGACCCGCCGGTGATCGTCGACGCGTGTCGGCCGGTCTCGACCCCGTCGCCGCCGGCCTCGAGGCCGACGAGCCTGACGGCGGGGTCGTCGAGGAACGCGTGGAAAATGCCGATGGCGTTGGACCCGCCGCCCACGCAGGCCGCCACCGCGTCCGGCAGCCGGCCGGTCATCTCCAGGACCTGTGCGCGCGCCTCGAGGCCGATGATGCGCTGGAAGTCCCGCACCATCACGGGGAACGGGTGCGGCCCGGCGACGGTGCCGAAGCAGTAGTAGGTGTCGTGCGCGTTGGTGACCCAGTCGCGCAGCGCCTCGTTGATCGCGTCCTTGAGGGTGCGGGAGCCGGTGAGCGCCGGGACGACCTCCGCGCCCAGCAGTCGCATGCGTGCGACGTTCAGCGCCTGGCGCTCGGTGTCCACCTCGCCCATGTAGACGACGCACGTGAGCCCCAGCAGCGCGCACGCGGTGGCGGTGGCCACGCCGTGCTGACCCGCGCCGGTCTCGGCGATCACGCGCGTCTTGCCCATCCGCTGCGCCAGCAGCGCCTGGCCCAGCACGTTGTTGATCTTGTGCGAGCCCGTGTGGTTGAGGTCCTCCCGCTTGAGCAGCATCCGGGCGCCGCCCGCGTGCTCCGAGAGCCGCCGCGCGTCGTACACCGGCGACGGGCGCCCGGTGTAGTGGCGCTGGAGCCGGTCCAGCTCGGCGAGGAAATCGGGATCGAGGCGGGCCTTGCCGTACTCGGCGGTGACCTCCTCGATGACGGCCATCAGGGCCTCGGGCACGAACCGCCCGCCGTACGCGCCGAAGTGTCCGCCATCGTCGGGCTCGTGCGTGGTGCCGGCGAGTCCGGCGCTGGTCTGCGGCACATCCGTTCCGCGGCCGTCGAAAGTGCGATCGTCGAAAGTCACGCCCCAAGTATGCCTGCGGCCCCCGACACACCACCGGGAGGGATGAGCGGCGCCGCCCGGGCGGCGCCGAACGTCACCGCGCGGGCTTGGGGCACGACGGGTGGGACCCCGCGGCGACCAGGTCCGACACCATCACGCGCGGGTCGCCGGCCGTCACCAGCCCCTCGCCCACCAGTACCGCGTCCGCACCGGCCCCGGCGTAGGCCATCAGATCGGCGGGGCCGCGCACGCCGGACTCCGCGATCTTGACGACCTCCGGCGGCAGCCCCGGCGCGATCCGGGAGAAGTTGTCGCGGTCCACCTCGAGCGTCTTCAGGTCACGGGCGTTGACCCCGATCACCGTGGCGCCCGCCTCCAGCGCGCGATCCGCCTCCTCGGTGGTGTGCACCTCCACCAGGGCGGTCATCCCCAGCGACTCGGTCCTGTCCAGGAGCGCCGTGAGCGTGCTCTGGTCCAGCGCGGCGACGATGAGCAGGATGATGTCCGCGCCGTGCGCACGCGCCTCGTGGATCTGATACGGGCCGACGACGAAATCCTTGCGCAGCACCGGCACCGAGACCGCCCTGCGCACCGCGTCGAGGTCTGCGAGGGAGCCGTGGAAACGCCGCTCCTCGGTGAGCACGCTGATGGCGTGCGCGCCGCCGTCCGCGTACGCCGCGGCGAGCTCCGCGGGATCGCCGATGTCCGCCAGCGCTCCCCGCGACGGGCTCGCCCGCTTGACCTCCGCGATCACCGAGATCCCGTCACCACGCAGCACCGCGGCCGCATCGAGCGGGGCGGGTGCCCGGCGCGCCAGCTCCTTGACGGCCTGCAGATCACGCTGCGCCTGACGTGCCGCCACGTCCTGGCGTACTCCGTCGATGATCGAGTCGAGAACACTCATGGTGGCCGCATCCCTTCGCACTGACCGTCATCCCGCGCCCCGGCGCTCCCCGCCGCCGCGGCGCCACTGCGGCTCAGACTAGCCATCGGCCCCCACTCCGCCCGCCCCGGGGTGGTGACGTGGATCGCCGACGACGGCGGTCAGCGCGGCGCGTCTCCGCCGGGCCCGGCGGCGTCCCCGGCCCCGCCCGCGGGATCCTCGTCATCGGTGGGGTCCGCGCCCGAGTCGAGCGCCTCCCACATCAGCCGCTGCGTCATGTCGTCGTCCGCGCCGCCCCCCGCGGACGCGCCCTGCCCGGCACCGGCCGGCCCCTTCGCACGGTCACGCCGTGCAGCCATGGCCTTGGCCACCGAATCGCGCCGGGCGGCGGGCGTCTCGTACTTCGACGGCAGCTCCCGCCGCGGCCGCGGGCGCACCACCATCAGCAGGCCCGCGGCGGCGGCGAGGACACCGCCGACGATGGCCAGGACGATGGGCCCGGGATGCGTCTGCGCCGCCGTGACCACCGCGCCGGCGCGCAGATCCCCCAGCCGGGTCACCTCGGCCGGGTCGGCCGCCGCGCTCAGCGCCATCGACGACCGGACGACGATCGTGGCGCCGGCCGCGGTCACGATCAGCCCGATGACGCGTTGCGCCCAGCCGCGCACGGCGAACATCGCCGCGATCCCCGCCAGCAGCACCAGCGCCAGAGGTGTGAGCTCGGACGCCCACGCCGCGCCGTCGAAGGAGCCGTCCACCGGCGGCTGCAGGCCGTTCTCGTAGGTGTAGCCCACCCAGTCCATCCGGCCGGCGGCCCAGGTGACCAGCGCACCCAGCGCCAGCAGACCCGCCTCCACCACCATCCGACGGGCGTCGCCGCGGCGCGTCGCGGCCCCCTCCCCACCACTCATCGCACACCGCCGTCCGCCATGCCGCTGCCCCCGCCCACGCTCGTGATGGTCCCGGCGGCCGCGATCGCGCGCAGCACGGCCGAGGCCTTGTCGCGCGTCTCGCGTTCCTCGCTCTCCGGCACGGAATCCGCCACCACCCCCGCGCCGGCCTGCACGTAAGCCGTGCCGTCCTTCATCACCGCGGACCGGATCGCGATGGCGGTGTCCGCGTCGCCCGCGAAGTCCAGATACCCGACGATCCCGCCGTACACGCCGCGCCGCGAGGTCTCAAGCTCCTCGATCAGCTCGAGGGCCCGCGGCTTGGGCGCACCGGACAGCGTTCCCGCGGGGAAGCACGCGGTGACGGCATCGAGCGCGGACCGACCCGCGCGCAGCCGCCCCGACACCGTGGAAACGAGGTGCATGACGTGGCTGTAGCGTTCGACGTGCCGGTAGTCGCTCACCTTCACCGTGCCCGGCTCGCAGACCTTCCCCAGGTCGTTGCGCCCCAGGTCCACCAGCATCAGGTGCTCGGAGTTCTCCTTCTCGTCCGTGGACAGGTCCTTCGCAAGCAGCAGGTCTTCCTCCTCTGTGGCGCCGCGCCACCGGGTCCCGGCGATGGGATGCGTGGTGGCCGTACCGTCCGCCACCGTCACCAGCGCCTCCGGGCTCGATCCGACGATCGTGAACGCGCCGTGCCCGCCGCCCGCGCCGCCGGGCACCGCCGGAACGTTGACCAGGAACATGTAGGGGCTCGGGTTCGACGCGCGCAGGATCCGGTAGACGTCCAGCGGATCGGCGTCCGTGTCCATCTCGAAGCGCTGCGACAGCACCACCTGGAAGGCTTCGCCCGCACCGATGTCGTCGATCAGCCGGCGCACGCCCGCGTGATACTCCTCGGCGGTCCGCTGCCGCCGGTACTCCGGCTCCGGTCGCTCGTACGAGGCCACGGTGGACAGCGCAGGCTCGGACAACGCGCGCGTCATCGCGTCGAGACGTGCCACGGCGTCGTCGTAGGCCTCGTCGACGCGCTCGTCGCTGCCGTCCCAGTTGACCGCATTGGCGATGAGCGTGATGGCGCCCTCGTGGTGGTCCACCGCCGCCACGTCGGTGGCGAGCAGCATCACCAGCTCCGGCAACTCCAGGTCGTCCACCGTGGAGTCGTCGAGCCGTTCGATCCGGCGCACGATGTCGTAGCCGAGGTAGCCGACCATCCCGCCGGTGAGCGGCGGCATCCCCGGGATCCGCTCGGATTCGAGCAGGCGGAGCGTCTCGCGCAGCGCATCCATCGGATCGCCGCCCGACGGGGCTCCGGTCGGCACGTTGCCCTGCCAGGCCGCCTGGCCGTCGACGACGCTGAGAGCTGCCGGGCTGCCCGCGCCGATGAACGACCAGCGCGACCACGACCGCCCGTGCTCGGCGGACTCGAACAGGAACGTGCCGGGCCGGCCCGCCGCGAGCTTGCGGTAGGCCGACAACGGCGTCTCCGAATCCGCGAGCACCTTGCGCGTCACCGGCACCACGCGGTGCTCCGCCGCCAAGGCCCGGAACGTCTCGCGCGCGGTGGTCAGGTGCTGCGCGGCTGCACTCATCGCCTCCATGCCGCCAATACTCCCAGGGTCGCGATCAGCCCTGCGATAGCGGTACCCCTCCCACACCCCATGCCTCGCGCGGGATGTCGGTGACGGTCACCCACACCGCACTCTCGGCCTTGCCTGCGGCCTTGGCGTAGGCCCGGGTCACCTCGGCGATGACGGCGGACTTCTGCTCGTCGGTGAGCCCCGGGGTCTGCGAGATCTGGATCAGCGGCATGGCACCGACGGTACCGGCCCTGCGGCCGCCGGCGCCCGCGCCGCATCACTCCTCGGGCAGCTCCGCGAACGCCCGCTTCGTGTCGTTGTACCAGCCCATCGCCTTCTTCGGATGCACCCAGCGCCACTTCATGTCCTTGCGGGCCTGCTCGTGGGCGCCGTCCCCTGCGGCCACCGCCTCCTTGAGGTGCCGGTCCTGCGCGTTGATCACGTCATCGGCGGTCTCACCATGGTGCTGCAGATCGCAGGGGCCGCCGAGCTGGCTGCAGGTCATCGTCTTCATCTCGATCCTCGTCCTCTCGTGTCCGCGGGCCGCGACGGCCAGCGTCGGTCCGAGCCGTGCACGCCATGGACGGCGTGTGCTCACCCAGGTGACGGTCGGGGCGCGGAAAGTGTGACACGCCGGGGCGCCGGGTCCCCTGCGCACGGCCGTCAGCTCCGCGCCGCCCCGCCCGTGCGCCGCACCAGCGCTTCGAGCACCGGCGCCTCCGCCCGGAACTCGATGCTCCGCACCCTGCCGTCCGTGACGGTGAAGTCGAACGCCACCCGCGGCCGCCCGCGCAGGAACCAGGCGGCACCGGGCCGGCCGTCGATGAACACCGGCAGCGCCGACTGCGCGGCGCCGTCGAACATGGCGGCCACCGCCTCGCGGCCGACCAGCCGTGCGGGTGTTCCCGTCGCGACGGTGTCCGCGTCCGCGGTCACGATCGCGTCCGGCGCAAGCAGTGCGAGCAGCCGCGCGAACTCCCCCTCGCGGGCGGCCGTGAGGAAGGCGTCCACGATCCGCCAGTCCGTCGGGCCGGCGGACACCGGCTCCGCCGGCGACCCGTCCGCCGCCTGCGCCAGGCGCACCCGTGCCCGCGAGGCGCGCTTGCGCGCCGCAGCCGGGGTGCAGTCGAGGATGCGTGCGATCGCCGGGAAATCGAAGCCGAAGCTGTCGTGCAACACGAACGCCACGCGCTCCGACGGCGGGAGGGCGTCGATCACCACGCGGAGCGCGGCGCCGACGCCGTCGGCCGACGCGGCCGCATGGGCGGGGTCGCCGTCCGGAAGCCGATGCGGCGCCTCCCCGTGCACCGGCCGCTCGTCGTCGCCGACGTCCGCCTGGGGCGTGGCACGCCGCGCCCTCAGCACGTCGAGGCACAGCCGGGTGGTCACCGTCGTCAGCCATCCCGGAAGGTTGCCGATGGCGGCGGCGTCCGCGCCGTGCAGCCTGATCCAGGCCTGCTGGACTACGTCATCGGCCTCCGTCTCGTCGTCCAGGATGCGTGCCGCGATGCGCCGGAGCCGCGGCCGCTCCGCCTCGAACGCCCGCGTGCCGTCGGCGGGCGGCCCCGTCCGGCTTCCCGGTGTCGCGGTCATCGCGCCCGGTCCGTCACCCGGAGACCACCGGCTGTTCGGGCAGGTCCGCGCGCACGGCGACGTTCATCCGGTTCCAGACGTTGATGGCGGCGATGGTCATGAGCAGCTCCAGCGTCTCCTGCTCGCTGAACACTGCCCGCACCTGCGCCCAGACATCGTCGGACACGCCCTGCTCGCTGATGAGCGTGACCTGCTCGGTCAGCGCCAACGCCGCGCGCTCGCGGTCGTCGAAGAACGCGGGCGCCTCCCGCCAGGCCGCGATCAGATCGATCTGCCGTTGCGGCGCGCCGGCGCCGCGCGCCTCCGCCACGTGCATGTCCAGACACCACGCGCAATGGTTGATCTGCGAGGCGCGGATGTCGACGATCGCCCGCAGTCGCACGCCCACGGTCCCCGAGTTCACATACTTCTGCAGGCCCAGGACCGCCTTGTACGCATCCCCGTCCACCTCGCTGATCGACATCCTCTGCATCGAAGGCAGGTCCGTCATCTCCTGGTCATCTCCGTCATCTCCTCGGGTATCGGCGGTGACGATCGCGCAGCCGCTGGTCGCGGTGCTGATGCTACGCCGGGCGGACGCCCCTGCGGTTAGCCTTGGAGTGACGGGTCCGGCCCGGCGCGGCCGGCGCACCAGCACGGAGGATCGGCGGCGATCGACGAGCCATGGCCGGCAGACACCGACGCAACGGCAACCGCGGCGGGCACGCGGTGACGGACGCCCCCGGGGCGCTGGACGCCCGCCGGGAAATGGTCGGAAGGCTGCGCCGGAAGGGGCTCACCGATCCGCGTGTCCTCGAAGCCATGAGCACCGTGCCGCGCGAGCGGTTCATCCCCGAGCAGTACGCCGCCATGGCCTACGAAGACCGCCCGGTGCCCATCGGCGCGGGACAGACCGTCTCCGCGCCGGACATCGTGGCCCTCACCGCGACCGCACTGGCACTGACCGGCCGCGAGTCGGTGCTCGAGGTGGGCGGTGGCTCCGGGTATGCGGCGGCCGTGCTGGCGCTGTGCGCGTCGCACGTGATCACGATCGAACGGCGCGCGCACCTGGCGGACCGCGCCCGGCGCGTGCTCGGCGACCTCGGCTACGACACCATCGAGGTACGGCACGCCGACGGCATGACGGGGGCGCCGGACGCGGCCCCGTTCGACGCCATCGCGGTCGCGGCCATGGCACACGAGATCCCTCCGGCGCTGTTCGACCAGCTCGCCCCGGACGGGGTCCTCGTATGCCCGGTGGGCGACGCGTCGAGCGGAGAGCTCCTGCTCGCCGGGGCAGGCCGCCGGACGTCGCTGAGCCGGGTCAGCTTCGTGCCGCTGGTGGAGGGCCTGGACAGGTAGGCGGCCTCCACGCCGCCGACGATGCCGTCAGCCCTCGCCCAGCAGCAGATCCGCGTCGAAACAGGTGTGATCGCCCGTGTGGCACGCCCCGCCCTCCTGGTCGACGGTCACCAGGAGAGTGTCGCCGTCGCAGTCCAGGCGCACCTCGTGCACGTACTGGGTGTGCCCGGAGGTCTCGCCCTTCACCCAGTACTCGCCGCGGGAACGCGACCAGTAGGTGCCCTTGCGGGTATGCAGGGTGCGGGCGAGCGCCTCGTCGTCCATCCACGCCACCATGAGCACGTCCCGGGTGGAGCGTTCCTGCACCACGGCGCAGACGAGGCCGTCGTCGCTGCGCTTGAGGCGCGCGGCCACCGCCGGGTCCAGGGCGGCCGCGCCGTCGGAGTCACTCATCGGACCACCAGCCCCTCCGCCGCCATCGCCGTCTTGACCTCGCCGATCGACACCTCGCCGAAGTGGAAGATGCTCGCCGCCAAGACCGCGTCCGCCCCCGCACGCACCGCCGGGGCGAAGTGCCCGGCCTCGCCGGCCCCGCCCGACGCGATCACCGGCACGTGCACCACCGCGCGCACCGCCTCGATGAGCGGCAGATCGAAACCGTTCTTGGTGCCGTCGCCGTCCATCGAGTTCAGCAGGATCTCCCCCACGCCCAACTCGGCGCCGCGCTGCGCCCACTCCAGTGCGTCGACCCCGGCGCTGCGGCTGCCGCCGTGGGTGGTGACCTCCCAGCCGGACGCGGTGGGCGTGCCGCCCTCCGGCACGCGCCGGGCGTCCACCGAGAGCACCACGCACTGCGAGCCGAACCGCCTGCTCAGTTCACGGAGCAACTCCGGCCGCGCGATCGCCGCGGTGTTGACGCCGACCTTGTCCGCCCCGGCGCGCAACAGCTGGTCCGCGTCGTCCACCGAGCGCACTCCGCCGCCCACGGTGAGCGGGATGAACACCTGCTCGGCGGTGCGCGTCACCACGTCGAGCATCGTGCCGCGCCCCGCCTTGGACGCCGATACGTCGAGGAACGTCAGTTCGTCGGCCCCGGCCGCGTCGTACGCCGCGGCCAGTTCGACCGGGTCGCCCGCGTCCCGCAGCCCCTCGAAATTCACGCCCTTGACCACCCTGCCCGCGTCGACATCCAGGCACGGGATCACTCGGACCGCCAGCGTCACTTGCAGCTCCGTTCGTACTCGTCCTACGGGAAGACCTCGCCGGGTTCCGGGAGGAAGCCCTCCGGATCGCCCAGGTCCAGGAACACCTGCAGCATCTCCTGCTGCGCGCCGGGCGCACCCACCACCACCGACGGCGAGTGGATGTTCCACTCGTGCCCGGCCAGGTCGGTGACCACCCCGCCCGCCGCACGCACCAGCGCGACGCCGGCGGCGTTGTCCCACGGGTGGTCCCCGAAGCCCACCGCGGCGTCGAGAACCCCGGCCGCGGTGAACGCCAGATCCGCCCCGGTACTGCCGTGCATCCGCATGCGCGCCACCCGACGGCTCAGCTCGCCCAGCGCGGCGATCCGGTAGCGCCCAGGATACCGGCCCCGGCCCTCGATGTTCAGCGCACCGAGCGCGATCACCGATTCCGACAGCCCGCGCGGCTCCAGCGGCGGCAGCGGCACCCCGTTGCACACTACGGGGCCGTCCACCGCGGCCGCGATCCGCTGGCCCACCAGCGGAAGCCACGTCAGCCCCAGCACGGGCACGCCCTCGTGGATCAGCGCGAGCAGCACGCCCGCCATGGGCAGGCCCACCGAGTAGTTGTAGGTGCCGTCCACCGGGTCGAGCACCCAGACGGTGCCGGTGTCCAGGCGCGGTCCACCGAACTCCTCCCCGTGCACGGGGATCCCGGTGCGCTCGTGGAGGCTGCCGCTGAGGCGCCGCTCCAGCTCGAGATCCACCTGGGTGGCGAAGTCGTGGTGACCCTTGTCCACCTTGCCCGGCGCGCCCACATTGCTCCGGAAATGGTCGACGACGCCGTCCAGCAGCCCCGACGCCACGGCGAGCAGGTGCCGGGGGTCGTCGGGCAGCCCGGTGGGAATCTGAGGGGATTCGTTCACCGGCATCGTCGGATCCGCGGGGGCGGGGTCAGCCCGCCACCGCTGCCAGCGCCTGCGGCAGAGTGAACCGGCCGGCGTAGAGCGCCTTGCCGACGATGGCGCCCTCCACGCCCTGCCCCGTCAGCCCGGCGATGGCACGCAGGTCGTCGAGAGTGGAAACGCCGCCCGACGCGATCACCGGCGCGCGCGTTTCGCCGCACACCTTCGTGAGAAGGTCCAGATTGGGGCCCTGCAGTGTGCCGTCCTTGCTCACGTCCGTGGCGACGTAGCGCGAGCAGCCCTCGCTGTCCAGCCGCGCCAGCACCTCCCACAGGTCACCGCCGTCGCTGACCCAGCCGCGACCGCGCAGCCGCCACTCGCCGTCGATCTGCTTGACGTCCAGGCCCACCGCGACGCGGTCGCCGTAGTCGGCGATGGCCTTCGCACACCACGCGGGGTCTTCGATCGCCGCCGTTCCGAGGTTCACCCGCGCGCAGCCCGTGGCCATCGCGGCGTCGAGCGAATCCTGGTCGCGGATGCCGCCGGAGAGCTCCACCTTGACGTCGAGCTCGCCCACCACCTGCGCCAGCAGCGCGCGGTTGGAGCCGCGGCCGAACGCCGCGTCGAGGTCCACCAGGTGCACCCACTCCGCGCCGTCCGACTGCCACTGGAGGGCTGCGTCACGGGGCGCGCCGTAGGAGGTCTCGCTACCGGCCTCCCCTTGAACCAGGCGCACGGCTTGACCATCGGCGACATCGACTGCAGGCAGCAGAACAAGACTCACGCCGACGAGCCTAGCCAGTGGGCGGCGGCCGCTTCCGGCCGGGTTCGGCGTGCCCGCCCTCGGAACCCCCGCCGTCGGAAACCGAGCTCTCGGAACCTCCGCCGCCTGCGCCCGGCCGCAGGAAACGCCCGGTGAGGCGCCGGGAGATCTGTGAGAGCACGACCACTGCCAGCACCACCGCCACGGCGACGATCACCAGCCCCCACACCGGTGCAGGTTTCACCAGCACGATGAGCACCGTCGCCACCGCGAAGACCACCGCCACTGCGGCGACGCTCATCAGTGCGAGCCGCACGAAATACCCGACGAATTGCGGGTCCATCGCTTGCCTGTGCTGCTGACGTCGACCGTCTGCCCCGTTCACGCCCCCGAGCCTGTCACACCGGGCCCGTGGATGCGCCCTGCTACGCCGCAAAAGGGGCCGACCCGTCAGAGGTCCCGGCCGTCAGAGCCCGTCGATCCAGTTGCGCAACAGGTGCGCGCCCGCGTCGCCGGACTTCTCGGGGTGGAACTGCGTTGCGGTCAGCGGCCCGTTCTCGACGGCCGCGACAAACGGTTCGCCATGCTCCGCCCACGTGACCAGCGGCGGAGAGAGCACGTCGGACTCCGGCATGTCCCAGGTACGTGCGGCGTAGGAGTGCACGAAGTAGAACCGGGTGTCGTCGTCCAGCCCGCGGAACAGCCGCGACCCTTCGGGTGCCCGCACGGTGTTCCAACCCATGTGGGGCAGTACCGGGGCGTGCAGGCCGTCGACGGTGCCCGCCCACTCGCCGCAGCCCTCGGTCTCGATGCCGAATTCCACGCCGCGCTCGAACATGATCTGCATGCCCACGCAGATGCCCAGCACCGGCCGACCGCCGGCGAGGCGCTTGCCGACGATCCGCTCGCCGCGGATCGCGCGGAAGCCCGCCATGCACGAGGCGAAGGCGCCCACCCCGGGCACGACGAGCCCGTCCGCCGCCAGAGCGGCATCGGGATCGGCCGTGACCGTCACCCGTGCGCCGGCACGCACCAGGGCGCGCTCGGCCGAATGCAGGTTGCCCGAGCCGTAGTCGAGAAGGGTGACGGTCTTCGCGGTCATCGCGGCCTTTCGTGCGCTTGCGCGTGCTGTCGTACGTTCACGGTTCGACGGTCTCCACCGCGGCGGCAGGCGGCCGTCAGACTTCACCGACGAGCTGGAGCACGCCGCCGACCGCCGCCAGGACGGCGAGCACCACGAGGATGCCCGCGCCGAACTTGCTCACCTTCAGCAGACTGAACGCGCCGCCCGCCAGGAACCCGGCCAGGATGAACAGGCCGTAGACGGCGAAATCCTTCACAGGGCTCCCTTGGTGGACGGCACGCCGCTCACGCGCGGGTCGGGTTCGACGGCGGCCCGGAGCGCCCGCGCCACCGCCTTGTACTGGGCCTCGGTGATGTGGTGCGGGTCGCGCCCGTAGAGCGTGCGCACGTGCAGCGCGATCCGCGCATTGGAGGCGAGCGTCTCGAAGACGTGCCGGTTGATCACGGTGTAGTACGGCACGCCCGGGTAGCCGCCGATGACGCTGTGCGTGAGCTGCTCCGGCTCGCCGGTGTGCACGCAGTAGGGCCGGCCGGAGACGTCCACGGCCGCGTGCGCGAGCGTCTCGTCCATGGGGATGAAGCAGTCGCCGAACCGCCGGATGCCCTTCTTGTCGCCCAGCGCCTGCAGCAGCGCCTGGCCGAGCACGATGGCCGTGTCCTCCACGGTGTGGTGGGCGTCGATCTCGACGTCGCCCTGCGCCTGCACCGTGAGATCGAAGCTGCCGTGCACGCCGAACGCGGTGAGCATGTGGTCGAAGAACGGAACGCCGGTGGCGACGTCGACGACGCCGGTGCCGTCGAGGCCCAGTTCCACGGCTATGGACGATTCGCTGGTGACGCGCTCGACGCGCGCCGTGCGTCCGGTCACTGTCATCCCCTGTCGTTGTCGCTGTCCGCGGGCCGCGCCGCGTCGGTGAGCGCCGTCGCGGCGATCGCGCGTGCCGCCGCGAGGAAGGCGTCGTTCTCCTCCGGCAACCCGATGGTCGTGCGCAGGTGCGCCTCGATGCCCACATCCCGCACCAGGACGCCGCGGTCGAGGAACAGCTGCCAGGCGGCCGCCGCGTCGTCGAACCGCCCGAACAGCACGAAGTTCGCGTCGCTGGGCACCACCCGGTACCCGTAGCCTGCCAGAGCCTCGCACACGCGCTCGCGTTCGGCCACCAGCGCAGCCACGCTGCCCAGCGTCTCCTCAGCGTGCCGGAGTGCCGCCCGCGCCGCCACCTGCGTGAGCACCGACAGGTGGTACGGGAGCCGTACGAGCAGCAGCGCCTCGATCACGGCGGGCGCCGCGGCGAGATAGCCCAGCCGGCCGCCGGCGAACGCGAACGCCTTGCTCATGGTGCGCGAGACGACGACCCGCGAGGGGTACTCGTCGATGAGCGACACCGCGCTGGGCGCCGAGGAGAACTCCGCGTACGCCTCGTCGACGATGACGACCCCGGGCGACGCGTCGAGGATCGTGCGCAGTTCGTCGAGCGCGATGCTGTGCCCCGTCGGGTTGTTGGGGCTGGTGACGAAGACGACGTCGGGGCGCTGCTCGGCGATCACCGCGGCGGCCCGTTCGGCGTCGATGGTGAAGTCGTCGCGGCGCGGGGTCGGCAGCCAGCGGGTCTGCGTGCCGGACACCAGGATCGGGTGCACCGAGTACGACGGCACGAACCCGAGTGCCGTCCGCCCCGGCCCCCCGAACACCTGCAGGAGCTGCTGCAGCACCTCATTGGAACCGTTTGCGGCCCAGAGGTTCTCCGTCGTCAGCGGCGTGCCTGTCTGGCGGCTCAGATAGGCGGCCAGGTCGGCGCGCAGTTCGACGGCGTCGCGGTCCGGATAGCGGTTGAGGTCCGCGGCGGCGGCACGCACCGCCTCCGTCACCTCCGCCACCAGGGCCGGGGTGGGCGCGTGCGGATTCTCGTTGGTGTTGAGCCGGTAGGGCACGTCCAGCTGCGGCGCACCGTACGGTGACGCGCCGCGCAGGTCGTCGCGGATGGGCAGCGATGCGAGCCGGAGCGCCGCACCGGGAGCCCGGTCCGCGGGCTTCTGGGATGTCATGCGGATAGTCCTCGTGGAAGTTCAGTTGCGGGGCGTGAGCGGTTCGAAGCGCAGCCGCACCGCCTCGCCATGGGCGGGCAGGTCCTCGGCGTTCGCCAACGCGACCACATGGTGGCGGACGTCCTCCAGCGCCTGCTCGGAGTAGTCGACCACGTGGATCCCCCGCAGGAAGGTCTGCACGCTGAGGCCCGACGAGTGCCGCGCGCACCCCGCTGTGGGCAGCACGTGGTTGGAGCCGGCGCAGTAGTCGCCCAGGCTCACCGGCGCCCAGGGCCCCACGAAGATCGCGCCCGCCGACCGGACGCGCGTCGCCACCGCCCGCGCATCCTCGGTCTGGATCTCGAGGTGCTCGGCCGCGTAGGCGTCGACCACCGTGAGCCCCTGCGCGATGTCGTCGACCAGCACGATCCCGGACTGCCGACCGGACAGGGCGGTGGCGACCCGTTCAGCGTGCTTGGTGGTGGTCAGCTGCGCGTTCACGGCGTCGTCGACCGCGTCCGCGAGCGCCGAGGATGTGGTGACGAGGACGCTGGCCGCCATGACATCGTGCTCGGCCTGGCTGATCAGGTCCGCCGCGACATGCGCGGGGTCGGCGGTGCCGTCGGCGAGGACGGCGATCTCGGTGGGCCCGGCCTCGGCGTCGATTCCCACCACGCCGCGGCACAGCCTCTTGGCCGCGGTGACGTAGATGTTGCCGGGGCCGGTGATCATGTCCACCGGGGCCAGGTCGTCGGAGCCGTCGACGTCAGCAGTATCGGTGCCGCCGAAGGCCAGCAGCGCCACGGCCTGCGCGCCGCCGACGGCCCACACCTCGTCGACGCCCAGCATCGCGGCCGCAGCCAGGACCGTCGGGTGCGGGAGGCCGTCGAACCGCGCCTGCGGCGGGGAGCACACCACGAGCGATCCGACCCCGGCCTGCTGGGCGGGGACGACGTTCATCACGACCGACGACGGGTACACGGCGTTGCCGCCGGGCACGTACAGGCCGACGCGCTCCACGGGAACCCAGCGTTCCGTCACCGTGCCGCCGGGCACCACCTCGGTGGTGACGTCGGTGCGGCGCTGCGCCGCGTGCACGGTGCGGGCCCGGGAGATGGACGTTTCGAGTGCTTCGCGGACCGCGGAGTCGAGTTCGGCGAGGGCCTTGTCCAATTGCGCGCGCGGGACCCGGACCGTCGGCGGCCGGACGCCGTCGAACTTCTCGCTCAAGTCCAGCGCCGCGGCGCTGCCGCGCTCGCGCACGTCGTCCACCACCGGCTGCACTTGATGCAGCACCGCGTCCACGTCCACTCCGCCGCGCGGCAGCTCGGAGCGCAGCCGTGCGCGTGAGGGTGTGGTGCCTCGCAGGTCGAGACGTGCGAGCTGTACGCGGGCGGGCATTCTGGTCCTCTCGGGCGGTGGCGTCTAGTTCAGGTCTTGCGCGTTCAGGTCTTGCGCGCGGAGTGCATGCTTGCAGCCCCGGCCGGGCACGCCGACGTATCACTGCGGGCGTGACACCGGTGAACACCCAGGATAGACCGCATCACGCGGCGGGCTCCGGCGCCCTCGCCACTGTCGGGACCGGACGCGGCCGCGTCACATGTCGAGACCCAGGTCCAGTACCCGCACCGAATGTGTGAGCGCGCCGACGGCCAGATAGTCGACGCCGGTCCGGGCATAGTCGGCGGCGGCCCCGAACGCCAGCCCGCCCGACGACTCGAGCCGGGTCCCGGGCGACACGACGTCGCGCCGCTGCACGGCGATCTGCGTCTGCCACACCGGGAAGTTGTCCAGCAGCACCAGCTCGGCACGCTCGGCGAGCACGGCGTCGAGCTGCTCGAGCGTGTCCACCTCCACCTCGCAGGGCACCCCCGGCGCCGCCGCGCGCACCGCCCGAAGCGCTCCGACGATCGAGCCGGCTGCCGCCACGTGGTTGTCCTTGATCAGCGCCTGGTCGCCGAGCCCCATGCGGTGGTTGACCCCGCCACCGACGCGCACCGCGTACTTCTGCAGATCGCGCAGGCCGGGCAGGGTCTTGCGGCTGTCGCGGATGCGGCATTCGGTGCCGTCGACGGCGGCCACCCAGCGGGCCGTCTCCGAGGCGATGCCGGACAGATGGCACAGCAGGTTCAGCATCGTGCGCTCCGCGGTGAGCATCCCGCGCGCCGGGGCGTCGATGCGCAGCACCTCGGTGCCCGGCGCGACGGCGGTGCCGTCAGCG
The DNA here is from genome assembly GCF_007559025.1 of Tomitella fengzijianii. NCBI lineage: Bacteria > Bacillati > Actinomycetota > Actinomycetes > Mycobacteriales > Tomitella > Tomitella fengzijianii. Next base: position 2,553,736 of record NZ_CP041765.1, read on the forward strand.
ACGCGGGCGAGGACCCGGAAGCCGTCCGCACCCAGCACCTCGTCGAGCACGAGCAGGGCCACGCCGACGCCGGCGACCACGCCGTGCTCACGGCTCACGACGGCCGCCTCGCCGCGCGCGTCCGCGGGGATCGTCGCGTCGGTGGTGATGTCCGGCCCGTAGCGCAGGTCCTCATCGAGCGCGACGCGGATCAGGGTGCGCGTCGCCTCCACGTCGTAGCCGGAGGCCGTCGCACCCGCTTCCGCCTCGTGCATCGTCATCTGTCCGCTCCTGCCGTCTCGAGGTGGGAATCCCGCGCCGGACCTTCGGTAAGAGGTCCGGACTTCACCAGCCGCGGCATTCCGCCCTCCCCCTGCTCGAACACGATGCTGCGCAGCCATTCCGGGCGTGCCGTGGGATGATCCTCCCGGGTGTGGCAGCCGCGCGTCTCCGTGCGCCGCGCCGCCGACGCCAGCACCGCCGACGCGGCGATCGTCAGCGCTGCGTCCTCGGCGTCGGACCGGGTGCGCACGAGCACCGGCTCCGCCGCGCTGCGGATTCCGGCGGCGCCCGCCGCCAACCCGTCGGCGGCACGGGTCACCGAACCGTGCGCCGTCATCATCTCCTGCACCCGTTCCCGCGGCGCGGCCGGCGCCAGCCGGAACGCCGCGTCGAGCACCTCGGGGCTCATAGTCGCCCGCTCCACCGCGGCGAGACCGGCGCGTTCGCCCACCACGAGCCCCTCCAGAAGGCTGTTGGAGGCCAGGCGGTTGGCGCCGTGCAGGCCGGTGCGCGCCACCTCGCCCGCGGCGAAGAGCCCGGGGACCCCGGTGCGCCCGTGCACGTCGGTCACCACGCCTCCGCAGGAGAAGTGCGCGGCGGGGGCGACGGGGATCGGCTCCACCGCCGGGTCGATGCCGATAGGCAGGCAGGACGCCGTGATCGTCGGGAACCGCGCGGAGAAGCCCTCGACGGCGCGGGCGTCCAGGTACACGTGCGTGTCCCCCGTTTCCCGCATCCGGGCGGCGATCGCGCGGGCGACGACGTCGCGCGGCGCCAGGTCGCCCATGGGGTGCGCGCCGTCGGTCACCGACCTGCCGCGCGAGTCGACCAGCACCCCGCCCTCGCCGCGGACCGCCTCGCTGACGAGCGGGCTCCGCCCCTGCGCGCCGGGCACGTGGAGCGCCGTCGGATGGAACTGGATGAACTCGAGGTCCGCCGCCTGCGCGCCCGCGTCGAGCGCCAGCGCGATCCCATCGCCGGTGGCCGCGGCCGGATTGGTGCTGACCGAGTAGAGGCGCCCCAGGCCGCCGGTGGCAAGCAGCACGGAGTGCGCATGCACCACGCCGTGCCCGTCCGCCGTCTCGGCGAGCACGCCCGTCACGCCGCGATGGTCGGTGCACACGCGCAGCACCGTCGCTCCGGTCACGCGTGCGATGCCGGAGTCCCCCACGCCGCAGGCGGCGTCGAGCGCCCGCTGCACCTCTGCCCCCGTGGCGTCGCCATGCGCGTGCAGGATCCGGCGCACCCGGTGGCCGCCCTCGCGCGTGACCGCGTAATCGCCGTCCGAGCAGCGGTCGAACTCGGCGCCGGACTCGACGAGCCTGGCGAGCGCCCGCGGGCCGTCGGCGACGATCGACTCGACCGCCGACCGATCGCACAGCCCGGCACCCGCATCGCACGTGTCGTCGGCGTGCGCGGCCGGAGAGTCGTTCCGCGTCCTCGCCACCGCCACGCCGCCCTGCGCGAACGCGGTGGACGTGTCGACAGCTGCCGCACCGCCGTCGACCGGCCCGTCCACGAGAGACGTGCCCTTCTGCAGCACCAGGACCGCGAGCCCGCGCCGGGCGGCCGCCCGGGCCGCGCTGAGCCCGGCCACCCCGCCACCCACGACGACGAGGTCGGCGTGCGCCTCCCACCGGACCGCGGCCACGGCCGGCCCCACGCCCCGGCCGGCGCCGGCCATCACTCCCCGCTGCCGGGGTCGCCGTGCCCGATCATGCGCTCCACCGACAGCCGGGCGGCGTGCGCCGTCTGCTCGTCCACGTGCACCTCGTCGGCCCCCACCGCGAGGCTGCGCAGCAATGCCGCCGGCGTGATCATCTTCATGTAGGGGCAGGCGGCGCGGTCGTTCACCGGTTGGAAGTCCACCTCCGGCGCGGCCTTGCGCAGCTGGTAGAGCATGCCCACCTCCGTCGCGACCAGCACCTTCTCCGCCTTCGTCTGCGACGCCTGGTCCAGCATGCCGCCCGTCGAGAGGATCTTGACGCGGTCCTCGGGCACCGTGCCCTCGCCGGCCAGGTAGAGCGCCGACGTGGCGCAGCCGCACTCGGGGTGCACGAAAAGCTCGGCGTCGGGGCTGGCCTCCACCTGCGCGGTGAGCTCCTCGCCGTTGATGCCGGCGTGCACGTGGCACTCGCCCGCCCAGATGTGGATGTTGTCGCGCCCGGTCACCCGCTTGACGTGGGCACCCAGGAACTGGTCCGGCAGGAAGAGCACCTCGCGGTCCGGGTCGATGGACTCGACCACGTCCACCGCGTTGGACGACGTGCAGCAGATGTCGGTCAGCGCCTTCACCTCGGCCGTGGTGTTGACGTAGGAGACGACGACGGCGTCCGGGTGCTCGGACTTCCACTCGCGCAGGTCGGCGGCGGTGATGGAATCGGCGAGCGAGCAGCCGGCGCGCTCGTCGGGGATCAGGACCGTCTTCTCCGGGCTGAGGATCTTGGCCGACTCGGCCATGAAGTGCACGCCGCAGAAGACGATGGTCTGCTCGGGGGCGGCGGCCGCGGCGCGGGCCAGGGCCAGGGAGTCGCCCACGTGGTCGGCGATGTCCTGGATGGCCGGCAGCTGGTAGTTGTGCGCCAGGATCGTGGCGTTGCGCAGCGTGGCCAGGCGGCGGACCTCAGCGGCCCACTCCGGCCCCGCCTCCACGCCCGTGTAGCCGCCTGGGCCGTCGACGATTCCTGCGGCCAACTCCGATTCGAGCCGTACAGGCTGGGTCAGCGTGGTCGTCATGGCTTCACTCCTCACCGAAAGATGCCGCGGGGCATCACACGTGCCGCCCGCCCGGTCGGTGAACCGCCGCGGGCCCGGTCTGGAACCGCCCGCGCACGATGGCGCATTTGAGGCGATCCGGTTTTCGACTTACAATCGAAAACATGCCATATGATAGCACCACGCACCACGAGGTACTGGTTGCGGTCTTCCAGAAACGCGGTGACGAGCTCTGCGTGCTCCTGTGGCAACGCGCGCTCGAACCCGAGGCCGGCACCTGGTCGCTCCCCGGCGGGGCGCTCGGCGCCGACGAGGACCTGCCGACCTCCGCGACGCGTCAACTCGCGGAGAAGGTCGACGTGCAGGAACTCGCCCATCTCGAGCAGCTCTCGGTGTTCAGCGATCCGCACCGCGTACCCGGGCCGCGCACCATCGCGTCGACGTTCCTCGGGTTGATCCCCTCCCCCTCCGACCCGCGGCTGCCGCCCGACACCCGCTGGCACCCGGTGTCGGACCTGCCGCAGACGAGCTTCGACCACGGCGTCGTCGTCCGGTACGCGCGCCGCCGGCTGGCCGCCAAGCTGTCCTACACCAACATCGCGTTCGCCCTGGCCGCCGACGAGTTCACGATGTCGGCGCTACGCGACCTGTACACGTGCGCAATCGGCCACGCGGTGGACACCACCAATCTGCAGCGCATCCTGCGACGCCGGGGCGTGATCACCACGACAGGGAAGACGGCGCCGCCGGGGCGCGCCGGGGGCCGGCCCGCGGCGCTGTTCCGATTCACCGAGTCGCGATTGCGCGTGACCGACGAGTTCGCGGTGCTGCGTCCGCCGGTGTGAGGCGCGCACCTGCCGGCGCGCACGAGGCCCGGCCGCGCTCGAACGCGACGGACGGCGGGCCCCCGCCGCTACATGTCAAGCGAACGTTGATAGCGGTACCAATGACCGCCGAGCCGCTCGTAATCGCCGGCAGGAAGGCCCGGCGGTCCGTCTGCCGAGTACACCCACCCCTGCTCGAGCGTGAACATCGTGTTGCGCGCGTCGACGAAGTACGCGTCCCCCGACCGGACATACACTCCGCCCACCTCGAACCGTCCGATCCTGAGACCGCCACGACCCGGCGGCTCTCCGGAATTGAGCACCCGCATCGCCGCAGCGTCGAACTCGGGGCGGGCGTCGGCGAATTCCGGGGGAACGACGACGAGCGCGACGGCCGTGCCGAGTACGGCAACGACCGGCCACGTGCACTGCCACCACGACCAGGACCGCCGATACCCGATCGTGTACACCGCCGAAATCGCCCAGCACAGCGCCGCCACGGCCAGCAGCGCCCAGCCCGCCGCCGCAGTGAGCATCCAGGCGGAATCCCGCGGCCACCACTGCCCCATCGCCAGGAACAGCAGAATCAACGCGACGGCCGTGCCTGCCATGATGGCCGCCCACCGAACGTGGTGCCCGCGATCCTGTGCGGCGCGCGGGCCGCGAGTTCTTCTCACAGACGCCATCCTCGCCGACCCGTACGACATTTCCTACGGCGATGACGAATCGTCCGCGTGCCGTACCGTCTCCACCGTGGCCTACGACGCGCTGGCGGAAAGCGTGGCGCTCATCGAATCGAGATCGCTCACGCCCGTATTCCGGCTGAGCCGGCGCCGCCGATTCGCCGCGATGGCCGTCGATGTGGACGGCGACGTCGCCGCCACCATGTTCCTGCGCCGCGGCGCAGGCCGGGTGCACGAAGAGATCCACATCCTGACTTTGCGCGGGTCCACCTGGCGTCTTCTCGGTGGCGGCGGGGCGGCTGTGAGTCTCGACGACGGCGATGCTCTTCTTGCGGAGCGGCCGTCCGCGCTACCTCAGGCGCAGCTGAGCGCTTCCGACACCCTGCGCGGCATCAGCCGGAAGGTGATGACGCCCGGGGCTTCCGGGGGCGTGCTGGACGACGACGGCCGTTCCGGGCGCCTGCCGTGGCAAGGACGATGGATCGGCTACACCACCGTGCAGGTGCGCCGGCGCGTGGAGCGGGTGCAGGTCGACGACCGCACCATCCCCGTCCCCTGGCACGGCCAGGTGCTCATCGTCCGGCGGGGACACCGATCCGCGCGCATCGTCGCGTACGACGCCGAAGCGAGAGCCCTAGGAAAGGCTCGACTGCCCTCCGTGCGCCGGTACTAGCCGCGCCCGGAGGGGTATCGGTGTACTCGTCGCAAACCCCGCTGGTCACGTCCCGATCGCGGACCCGCCGCGACCAGGTTCCGCAGCCGGAGTCGATGCGCTTGGCACGACGCCGGGCTCAAGGCTGGCACTCCCCGACGGCACCGCATGTGCGGCAGCCGAACCCAAGTCCGCATCCGGCGCGAGCAGTACAGCGACAAGATAGACCAGCCCCGCGGCCAACGGCTGCATGACCAGCGCGATCCACAACTCCACAGACGGCGCCTGCACCACCACCTGACCCACCATCGAGTCCAGCTCGGACGCGCCCGGCCAGTCGAACCTGCTCTGCGCCACCAGGTCCCCCATGCCCGCCGCGAGCCAGGCGCCGGCCACGCCGCCCACGATCACCGCCAACGCCGTCAACGGGCCGCGGATGCTGCGCCAGGCCCAGGCGGCCGCGCCGCTCACGACGCCGACGACCACCGAGATCCACACGAAGATCGCCAGCGCGTCGAACTCGTGGTTGGCCGACATGTCCACGGACAGCAACAACCCGCCGTGCGCCACCACCTGCGTCCGCCCCGGCGCCAGCAGGCCCCAGACGACACCGCCGAGCACCCCCGCGAGTGCGCAGCCGATGCCGACGAGCGTGGCGCCCCGCGCGGGGGAGAAAGTCCTCACCCGGCCAGCCTAGAGGGTCACGCGCACACGACGTCGACGGCTCGGCGGGGAGCCGACGCTCCGCGCCTTCTGCTTTCGCATCCGCAGTTACGAACATGTTTGCTATCGAATGTTTGTTCCGGTACTGTCGGATGCAAGGGGATCGGGGGATGCCATGGGGTCGGAGTCGCAGGGGAATCAGGCGCAGGACAACAAGGCGCAGGGGACCGCTTTCAAGCAGGCCGTTACGAGCGACACCAGCGTCGTCGACGGAATCGGGGCACCGGTGGGTCCCGACGCATCCCGGCACCGCGACCGTGTCGGCTCGTTCGCCGAGCTGGTGATGGCACCGCTGTCCGAGGGGCTGTGGCAGCACTCCGAGTACGAGCTGGGCGCGTGGACCGCAGAGGTCGCCGCCTGGGAACTGTCGCTGCATATCGGGCAACTGCGCATCTGCGCCGAGCAGGTCGCACGCCGCACCGACATACTCGGCCTGAGCGAGACCCGCGCGATCAACCGCACCGGGGACGAGCTCGCCTCGCGCAGCCGTATCGGCGTCGACAGCGCCCGCTCCACCGTCATGTTCGCCGTCGCCGTGTCCGCCCGCCCCGCCGTGCTCGCCGCCATCGCACGCGCCCGGGCCACCGAGGCGCAGGCCAAAGCGATCCTCCGGCTGATCGCCTCGCTCCCCGAGGACGACCCCGATTCGATCGCACTGGCCGACCAGATCGAGGCCGTACTCCTCGATACCGCCCGCTCCTGCCGCAGCGCGCAGTCCGGCGCGTTCGCGGACGCGGTCACCAAGTTCGATGCCGTCCTCAACCCAGACGGCACGCCGCCCGCCGACGACGCCGAACGCAACGAGTTCTCCGTCGCCCGGTTGCTCAACGGCCGCTACCGCGTCCGCGGCGACGTCGACGCCGAGACGGGCGAGCAGATCCACGCCGCCCTTTCTCCCCTGTCCGCGCCGCGGCCGGAGGACGACGGCACCCGCGACCGCCGGGGGCCGGCCCGACGACGCGCGGACGCGCTCGCAGAGATCATCCGCCGGTACCTGTGCGGCCTCGGCCCCGACGACCAGCCGGGCGGAGCCGCGGGCGACGCACGCGGAGACCGGAATGCCGACGGCGCGGGCGAGACCGCCACAGATGCAGGGACCTGCACCGCCGACGATCCCGCTGAGCGCGCCGCGAACTGCTCCGCCCGCGACGGGGGCAACACCCACGGCGAGGTCCTGCCGGGCGGAAACGCCCGCCCCCAAGTGCACGTGCACATTCGGGCACGCGACCTCGCCGACCTGCCCGCCGACCAGGACCAGCTTCTGTCGCTGCTGCGGCAGGGGCGGATCCACGACATGTTCGCGCTGCTGCAGTCCGGGTGGACCGGGCACCACGGCGCCATGTCCACCTCCGTGCTGCGGCGGATAGCCTGCGATGCGGCCGTCACGCCGATCCTCGTCGACGGGCACGGCACGCCCCTCGACCTGGGCCGCACCGCACGGCTGGCCTCCCGTGCGCAGCGCCGCGCGCTCGCGGCCCGCGACCACGGTTGCGCGTTCCCGGGCTGCACCCGGCCCATCGCCTGGACCGACGCGCACCACATCATCCACTGGGCCGACGGCGGACCCACCGACCTCGACAATCTCGTCCTGCTGTGCACGGCGCACCACCGTGCCGTGCACAACGACGGCTGGGACATCGCCATGTCGGAGCACCGCAGACCCGTGTTCCGGCCGCCTGCCGGCATCGACCCCTTCCGGCGCTGGATCGACCACGAGGGGCTCGCCACGGCGGAACCCGACGGGCCGCCGTGACATTCGCGGCCGTCCCTCGACGCCCCTGCCCCCGATAGCTCCCAAATGACGCCGAACCCCCGCGTCGCACAGCGACACGGGGGCAGAGGTGCGCGCGCAGTGTCAGCGGCGCCCGACGTCCGTCGTCTTCTCCGCAACGGCGGTCAGCAACGCGATCACGAGGATCCCCAGGAACGCATTGAGCACCGCGGTGATCAGCCGCGCCACCCAGTCGGTGCCGCTGAGGAACGGCAACACCACCCCCGCGAACACGACGAGCCCCATGATCCAGCGGAAGAACGTCAACGGGGACGGGACCAGGTTCAGGAACATCCACAGAACGGCACCGGCCACCAGGCCGCCCACTCCCCCGAGCAGCGCAGAATCCCACGGGTCCTGTTCCCCGTCCACCCAGGCCGAACCCAGGGCATTCGAGGTGTAGACGGCATTGATGATCGCGGTGATGACGAACCCGGCCACCGCCGCGACCAGTGCCGTGGCCACCGCGCCCGCCGCGAACTGCGCGTGATCGATGACGGCGCCGTTCGGCGACTTCTCCGGCCCCCCGGCCTGCGCAGGCTGCCGGCCGGCCCCCGGATCTCCGGTGGGCCGCCCCGCGTAGGCCTGCGTCTCATACGCCTGTGTCTCGTATCCGCGATCGCGGTATTCGGGCCCCTGCTGATGCCCCTGCCCCCGGTATTCGCGGCCGTAGTTGTCGGTCATGAGTTCCCCGTTCCCGTCGACGCCATGCCCTGAGGATAAAGAACCGCGCGCCGATAAAGAACCCGGCGCGCAGAACCCGTCGACGCATGTCAGCATCACGTGGGACGCCCACGGCGTGCAATGATCGTCCGATGCGCAATCAGCGGCTGATCCGACGACGCACTCCGGAATCCCGGGCGCTCGCCGAGCGCACGCAGGTCGTCATGGAGCTGACCTCCCGCTTGAACACGCTGCTCCACAGCGACGTCGAGGCCCGCACTGCGCTGCTCGGTCAGATCCTCGGTCGGCCGGTGCCCGAAACCCTCACCCTCTACCCGCCGTTCTATTGCGATCACGGCTTGAGCCTGGAGTTCGGCGAGCACGTGTTCGTGAATCAGAACTGCTCGTTCTACGACATCGGCGGAATCTCCATCGGAGACTGGACGATGGTCGGCCCCGGGGTCACGCTGACCACGGCCGGACACCCCGTCGAGCGCGCACGACGATTCGACGGCATCACCGCCGCGCCGATCACCATCGGCGCGGACGTCTGGATCGGCGCGAACGCCACGGTGGCACCGGGCGTCCGCATCGGCGCCGGCTCCGTCGTCGCCGCGGGGGCCGTGGTGGCGAAGGACGTCCCCGCCGATCACCTCGTCAGCAGCGCCGGCCACATCATGCGGCGCGATCTCGCACCCGCCACCGGGCCGGAGTAGCCGCACTGCCGCCGGGGCCGCCGCGCCGCGAGCACGCCGACCTCCGGCACCCTGGTCAGCGCAGGTCCAGGGCCGATGAATCCACCCGCCCATGCCGCGAGCACTGCGCCCACCAGCCGTCGGGCCGCACCTGCACGACCATGCGGCGCGCGCACACTCCGCAGTATCGCGGCGGCTGAAAACTGTCGGCGAGACGGCCGGACGACCCCGCACCTTCCGCATCCGCCCCGATCTCCGCGCCCGTGTGCACGTCGAAACGCCGCGCGCCGACATCGAGTGGCCCGCCGACGAGCAACTCGTAGCCGGCCCCGACCCCATCGGAGACGGTCACAGCGTCGCGTTCAGAGCCTTGACGGGCATCGTCAGCTCGCCCAGCATCTCCAGGTCCGTTTCCGGCGTCCGGCCCAACGTGGTGAGGTAGTTGCCGACGATCACCGCGTTGATGCCGCCGAGCAGGCCCTTCCGCGCGCCCAGGTCGCCCAGGGTGAGCTCACGGCCGCCCGCGAACCGCAGCATCGTGCGTGGCAGGGCCAGCCGAAACGCGGCGACGGCACGCAGCGCATCGGCCGCCGGCATCACGTCGAGGTCGCCGAACGGGGTCCCCGGCCGCGGGTCGAAGAAGTTCAGCGGCACCTCGTCCGGATCGAGGGCGGTCAGATCCGCTGCGAACTCGGCCCGCTGCTCGAGCGTCTCGCCCATCCCGAGGATCCCGCCGCAGCACACCTCCATCCCCGCGTCGGCCACCATCCGCAGCGTCTGCTCGCGCTCCTCCCACGTGTGCGTGGTGACGACCTGCGGAAAATACGACCGCGCCGTCTCCAGATTGTGGTTGTAGCGGTGCACCCCCATCGCCGCCAGAGCATCGACCTGCTCCCGGGTGAGCATGCCCAGCGAACATGCGATCTGGATGTCCACCTCGTCGCGGATCGCCTCGATTCCGGCGGCCACCTGCGCCATCAGCCGCTCGTCCGGCCCGCGCACCGCGGCGACGATGCAGAACTCGGTGGCGCCCGTCTTCGCCGTCTGCTTCGCGGCCTCCACCAGGCTCGGGATGTCCAGCCTGGCCGCGCGTACGGGCGACGCGAAAAGCCCCGACTGCGAACAGAAGTGGCAGTCTTCCGGGCAGCCGCCGGTCTTGAGGCTGATGATGCCCTCCACCTCGACCTCCGGCCCCGCCCACTTCATGCGCACCTCGTGGGCCAACCCCAGCGCCTCGTCCAGAAATTCTTCCGGAAGCCGGAGCACGCGGAGCACCTGGTCCTTGCCGAGCGGTTCGCCGTTCTCGAGCACCTGGGCGCGGGCGACGGCGAGGATGCCGCCGTCGGGCAGGTCCGGGGAGGGCGAGTGGGCCGCCATCGCTTCGGTCACGAAGTCTCCTTCGATCGTCACAAGACTGAGCGCCGCCGGGGCGCAACGCACACCCGGCAACTTGAACACCGTACAAGTTGTACGCCGTTCAAGTTAGAATGCGGATGGGTAGGGTGTCAAAAGGTCCCGGTCCCGCGAAACCCGAGAAGGGCGTTCCATGCAGCTGCGCAGGCACGATGTACTCGCGGGCGCCATCGCGATCCTCGACGAGTACGGCCTGGCGGATCTCACGATGCGCCGTCTCGCGTCGTCGCTGGGCGTGCAGCCGGGGGCGCTGTACTGGCATTTCCCCAACAAGCAGACGCTGCTGGCCGCCATCACCGACGAGATCCTCGCCGACGCCTCCGCGGGACCGCCGGCGCCGGCCGAAACCTGGGACGAGCGGCTGCCAACGCTGGCACGCCGGATGCGCGACGCGCTGCTGTCGCACCGCGACGGCGCGGAAGTGGCCTCCGCCTCGTACGCGGCGCGCTTGGCCTCGGAGGCGCCCCAGACGGCGTTGGCGGCCGCCTGCATCGACGGCGGGCTGCCGGCGGACGAGGCCGGCATGGCCGCCCGCGCCCTGTTCTCCTACGTCCTCGGGCAGACCATGGACGAGCAGTCCCGCATGCAGATGGACTCGCACGGGGCGCTGACGGAGTCCGCCTCCCCGCTGTTCGAGTCACCCACGGCCGCCGATGGTTTCGAGTACGGATTGGGTTTGTTCATCGGCGGCGTCCGCGCACTCCCCGCCGTCGTCGATCAGCGGTTATCCTGAACCGGACGCACGCCGAGGCCGCCCGCACGGAGCGGCCGTGAAGCCCAGTGGAGCGCCCCGTGGCACCGATGATCGAAGCCCGCAATCTGGTGAAGAAATACCGTGACGTGACCGCGTTGGACGGACTCGATCTGGCGGTCCCGGAGGGCACGGTCCTGGGACTGCTGGGGCCCAACGGGGCCGGCAAGACCACGGCGGTGCGCATCATCTCCACGCTGCTGATCCCCGATTCCGGCACGGTGCACCTGGCGGGGGTGGACGTCCTCGCCGAACCCGACGCCGCCCGCGCCCGCCTGGGGCTGTCCGGCCAGTACGCGGCGGTGGACGAGCACCTCACCGGCTTCGAGAACCTGGAAATGGTGGGACGCCTGTACGGATTCCGCCGAAAATACGCACGCACCCGCGCCCGCGAGCTGCTCGCCCAGTTCTCCCTGTCGGACGCCGCGGACCGCCCCTCCAAGACGTACTCCGGCGGCATGCGGCGCCGCCTCGACCTGGCAGGGGCGCTCGTGGCCGCACCCCCCGTGCTGGTCCTCGACGAGCCCACCACCGGCCTCGATCCGCGCAGCCGCAACGAGATGTGGTCGGTGATCCGCTCGCTCGTCGCCGACGGCGCCACGGTGCTGCTCACCACCCAGTACCTGGAGGAGGCGGACAACCTGGCCGACGACATCGTCGTCATCGACCACGGGCGTGCCATCGCCCACGGCACCGCCGACCAGCTCAAGCAGGACTTCGGCGCCGACCGCATAGAGCTGGTGGTCACCGATCCGGCCGACATCCCGCGGGCCCGCGCCGCACTCGAATCCGGCTCCGACGACGCCGTCCAGCTGGACGAGCCGTCGCGCACGCTGGCGGTCCCGGCGCCGGGCGGTTCCCGCGCCCTGATGGACACGCTTCGCGGGCTGGACTCCGCCGGGATCGAGGTGTCCGACATCGGACTGCGGCGCCCCACACTCGACGACGTGTTCCTCGCCCTCACCGGTCATGCCGCGGAAGAGGATGCGGTACCCGACGACATCCCGGCCCCCTCCCCCGACAGGCCCGGCGACCAGACCGCGAGCGAGGCGAACCGATGACCACGACGGCACTTCCCGTACCCCACCGCGGCCGCACCCGGGTCTTCACCGACTCGGTGGTGATCGCCAAGCGCAACCTGATCAAGATCATCCGCGTGCCGGAAGTCCTCGTGTTCGTCCTTATCTCGCCGATCATGTTCGTGCTGCTGTTCGCGTACGTCTTCGGCGGCGCGATCGACCCGGGCGGCGGCGTGAACTACCGGGAGTTCCTGATCGGCGGGATCTTCGCGCAGACAGTCGTCTTCGGCGCCACCTTCACCGGCGCGGGGCTCGCCGAAGACATGCAGAAGGGCATCATCGACCGGTTCCGATCGCTGCCCATGTCGCGGTCTGCCGTGCTGATCGGCCGCACGGTCTCCGACATCGCCTACAACCTGCTCTCCATCGCCATCATGGCCGTCACCGGGCTGCTGGTGGGGTGGCGCATGCGCGGGTCGTTCCTCGACGCCGTCGCGGGATTCCTGCTGCTGCTGGTGTTCTCGTACGCCTTCAGCTGGATCATGGCCTATGTGGGCCTGCTGGTGCCCAGCGTCGAGGTGATCAACAACGCCTCGTTCGTCGTGATCATGCCGCTGACGTTCGTGTCCAACGCCTTCGTGCCGCTCGAGTCGTTCCCCACGTTCCTGCAGTACTTCGTGGAGTGGAATCCGGTTTCGGCGGTCACGCAGGCGGTGCGCGAGTTCTTCGGCAACACCAATCCGTCGATCCCCGTCTCCGACGCCTGGTCGATGCAGCACCCCACCGCGTACACGCTGTGCTGGGTGGTGCTGATCCTCGTGATCTTCATGCCGCTGTCCATCGGTCGGTACAAGCGGGCGGTGCGGTAGAAGCCGCCGAAAATCCAGCCGACCTGGCGGTTCGCCGCAGGTGGGGCCGGTCACGCCGTTAGAGTGTGCGGAATGGATTCCGTCGACGATGCCATAGTCTGGTTCAACGACAAGTACGGCTATGTGCTGATCGTCCTGCTGGTCGGCGCCGGACTGTACTTCGGCACCCGCACCGCCGTCGTGCAGCTCCGCATGATCCCCGAGATGCTCCGGTCCCTGCGTGAACGCCCGGCCCGCACCGAGGGCGACAACGGCCCCGGCGCCATCTCGGCCTTCCGCGCGTTCTGCATCTCCGCCGCATCCCGCGTGGGCACGGGCAACGTCGCCGGCGTGGCGGTCGCCATCACGGTGGGCGGTCCCGGCGCGGTGTTCTGGATGTGGCTGCTGGCCGTCATCGGCGGCGCGACCGCCTTCGTCGAATCCACGCTGGGCCAGCTCTACAAGGTGCGCGACGGCCGCGACTACCGCGGTGGCCCCGCCTATTACCTCAGCCGGGGCATCAAGAACCGCAAGGCCGGCCTGGTGATGGCGTTCCTGTTCGCCGTGGCGATCACCTTCACCTACGGGTTCGTGTTCAACGCCGTCCAGTCGAACTCCATCTCCAGCGCGTTCGAGCTGGCCGCCGGGTCGGACGCGGACTGGATTCCGGTCGCCATCGGCGTCGCGCTCGCCGTCCTGGCCGGCCTGGTCATCTTCGGCGGAGTGCACCGCATCTCCGGGGTCTCCCAGATCGTCGTGCCCGTCATGGCCGTGCTTTACGTGGGGATCGCGCTGTTCGTCATCGTCACCAACCTGCCGCACATCCCCGCAGTGGTCGCCGACATCGTCGAGTCGGCGTTCGGCATCCGGCAGTTCGCGGGCGCCGGCATCTGGGCGGCGATGATGCAGGGCATGCGGCGCGGGCTGTTCTCCAACGAGGCCGGCATGGGCTCGACCCCCAATGCCGCCGCCACCGCCGCCGTCTCCCACCCCGTCAAGCAGGGCCTGGTCCAGACCCTCGGCGTCTACTTCGACACCCTCGTGGTGTGTTCGGCCACCGCGTTCATCATCCTGCTGTCCAACCCCACGTTCGGCAGCGACGTGGAGGGCGTGCAGCTCACCCAGACAGCGCTGCAGGAACACATGGGCAGCTGGGCCGCGCCCGTCCTGGCGGTCATCCTTTTCTTCCTCGCCTTCAGCTCCATCATCGGCAACTACTACTACGGCGAGACCAACATCGCGTTCTTCACGGGCCGCAAGTCGGTGCTGGTCGTCTTCCGCGTGCTCGTCATCGGGTTCGTGTTCTTCGGCGCCATCGCCGAGGTGAGCCTGGTGTGGAACCTCGCCGACGTGTTCTCGTCGCTCATGGCCACGATCAACATCCTCGGGCTGATCGCCATCGGCGGCGTCGCCGTCGTGCTGCTGCGCCACTACTCGCAGCAGAAGTCCCGCGGGCTCGACCCGGTGTTCCACCGCGACGACGTCCCCGGCCTGAGCAACGTCGAATGCTGGGACGGCACCGACCCGGAGACGGTCCGCGAGCCCGTCGATGTCCGATAGCAGGCCACAGCCCGCTCCGGCGCCGGACGATGTCCCCGACGCCTACCTGGTGATCGGCCGTGACACCGACGTCGAGACCGAGGTGCAGCGTTCACGGTTCTGCACTCGCCTGCGCCGGGTGGAGGACGAGGACGCCGCGCGGGAACTGGTCGCGCGCACCCGCCGCGAGCACAGCGCCGCCCGGCACCACTGCACCGCATTCATCATCGGCCCGCACGGGCGGCTGCAACGGTCGAACGACGACGGCGAGCCGGCGGGCACAGCGGGCGCGCCGATGCTCGACGCCCTCACCGGCCGCGGGGTGAGCGACGTGGTGGCGGTGGTGACCCGCTATTTCGGCGGGGTCAAGCTGGGCACCGGCGGCCTGGTGCGCGCCTACGGCGACGCCGTGTCCGCGGCCCTCGACGCCGCGGGCACCCGCACCCGCATGCGGGTGGAGTACAGGACGGCGACGGTGACGGCGGCCGATGCCGGTCGGCTCGAAAACGAACTGCGTGCCGACGGACTGCGTATCACGGCCGTCGATTACGGGGTGGGCCCCGGCGGCGCGGATGCCGCGATCACCGTCGCAGTGCCCGCCGCCGGGTCGGGCGCACTCGCCGGGCTGATCGCATCACGCACCGGCGGGCGTACGGAAGCCCGGCTTTCGGGGCGCGGCTGGGTCGACCGCGACGAGTGAGCCGCGAGGCCCGGAGCGCACCTGCGCCGCGCCTCGGCCGCGAACTCCGCGCGCCCCATCGCCCCCGCCCCCTCGGGCAGTCGGCCGATGACCGGCACCCCGGTCACTGCGGGCAGGTCGTCGAGGTTGCACCGCATCGCCAGATCGGGCTCGCCCGGCCACGCTCCGATCACCAGCCCGGCGCATCGCACGCCCGCCGACCTCAGGGCCCGCACGGTGAGCTCGGCGTGGTTGAGGGCGCCCAGCGCCGGGTCCACCACGACCACCGCAGCGACCTCGCCGACGCCGGCATCCCGGACCCCGGCCGCCACGTCGGCGAGGGTGAAGCCGCCCTCGCCGAGGCGCACCAGCACTCCCCCGGCGCCCTCGACCAGAACGTGGTCGTGTTTCGCGGCGAGTTCCCGCACGGACTCCACCACCTCGCCGCACCGCAGCAGAGGCATTCCGGCGCGTCGCGCGGCGGTGTCGGGTGCCAGTGGTTCCGGATACCGGGCCAGCTCCACCGTCGTCACCGCGCCGGCCAGCCGGACGACGTCGGCAATATCCCCGGGTTCCCCCGGCAGCAGCCCCGTCTGGGCGGGCTTGCACACCGCGACGCTCCCGGAGCCCGTGAGGACCGACGCGAGCGCCGCAGTGGTCACGGTCTTGCCGACCCCGGTGGACGTGCCGGTGACGAACGTGATGCTCACGACGCCGCACCCGCGGTGCGCGTCCCGGCGATCCAGCTGCCGTCCGCCACCGCGCCCAACACGTCAGCGGCCACCGCCATGTCGCCGGCGTTGAGGTCGGCCCGCGCGGTGAGCCGCAGCCGCGACGTCCCCGCCGGCACCGACGGCGGACGGAAGCAGCCCACGCGCAGTCCTCTGCCGGCACACCACCGTGCCGCGTCGACGGCCCGCTGCGGGTCGCCGAGCACGAGCGACACCACCGCCGACTCCGGCCGCGCCCCTCCGCAGATCGCCGCCAGCTCACGCGCGCGATCGAGGACCGCGACGGCACGCGCGGGTTCGCGGCCGAGGACGGTGAGCGCCGCCCTGGCCGCACCGACGGACGCCGGGGCCAGGCCCGTATCGAAGATGAACGACCGCGCCGCGTCGATGAGGTGCTCCCGCACGCGCGGATCGGCGAGCACCACGCCGCCCTGGCCGCCCAGCGATTTCGACAGCGTCGCGGTGACGACGACGTCCGGGGCGCCGGCGAGCCCCAGCTCGTGCACCAGCCCCCGGCCGCCGTCGCCGCGCACGCCCAGCGCGTGCGCCTCGTCGACCAGCAGCACCGCGCCCCGGCGCCGGCACGCCGCGTGCAGGGCGCGCAGCGGCGCCAGGTCGCCGTCGGCGCTGAACACGGAGTCGGTGATGACCAGCGCCCGCGACTCGTCCCGGGTGGCCAGCGCCCGCTCCACCGCGTCGACGTCGGCGTGCGGCGTGACCACCACGCGGGCACGGGAGAGCCGGCAGGCGTCGACCAGCGACGCGTGGCTGCCGGCGTCGGACACGATCAGCGAGCCCCGGCCCGCCAGCGCCGTCACCGCGCCGAGGTTCGCCGTGTAGCCGGACGAGAAGATCAGGCCGGATCCGGCGCCGGCGAAATCCGCGAGTTCCCGCTCCAGCGCATCGTGCTCCTCTGTGCTGCCGGTGACCAGGCGTGAGCCGGTGGAGCCGGTGCCCCAGCGGCGCGCCGCGTCGACGGCACCGGCGATCACCTCGGGATGGCCGCTGAGCCCCAGGTAGTCGTTGGAGGCGAGGTCGATTGGGCCGCGGGCGCCGCGAGGCGCGTCGGCGGCACGGGGAGAAAGCTCCCGGTGCAGCCCCGCGCTGCGGCGATCCGCGGCCTCAGCGTCGAGCCATGCGAGCGGGTCGGGCCCGGCGGCGGTCAAGTTCTGGGCGAGCATGGGCCGACCATACACGGATTGAACACCGTTCAAGTAGCCGGACTTGCTGCATAGACGTCCGACTCAGCCCGGGCTGCCTCCCTGCGCCTGGCTCGCCGCCGCCGCGACCATGGCCCCGGTGACCGTCGCGAGGTCGTCGGGCGTGCTGATGTACGGCGGCATCGCGTAGATCAGCGTCCGGAACGGCCGCAGCCACCCCCCGGCGGCGACGGCGGCGTCCGTCGCGGAGACCATGTCCACCGGCGCGTCGAGCTCGATGACCCCGATCCCGCCGAGCACCCGCACGTCGACGACGTTCGGCAGGTCCCACGCAGGCGCCAGCCCCGCGGTGAGCCCGTCCTCTAGGTCGGCCACCTCTGTCTCCCAGTCGCGCGAGACGAGCAGCTCCAGCGACGCGGCGCCCACCGCGCACGCCAGCGGGTTGGCCATGAACGTGGGCCCGTGCATGAGCCCGCCGGCCTCGCCGGCGCTGATCGCACGCCCCAGTTCCGCCGTGCACAGCGTGGCCGCGAGGGTCATGTAGCCCCCTGTGAGCGCCTTGCCGACGCACATGATGTCCGGCCGCACGTCGGCGTGGTCGGCGGCGAACATGCGCCCGGTGCGGCCGAACCCGGTGGCGATCTCGTCGAAGATCAGCAGCACCCCGTGCCGGTCGCATGCGTCGCGCAGCGCCTGCAGGTAGCGGGGGTCGTGGAAGCGCATGCCCCCGGCGCCCTGCACCAGCGGTTCCACGATCACGGCCGCCGTCTCGTCCGCTTGCGCCGACAGCAGCAGTTCCAGGTTCAGCACGTAGTCCGGGTCGTAGTCACGGGGCGGCGTCGGGGCGAAGATCTGCCGCGGCAGCACGTCCGACCACATCGAGTGCATCCCCCCGTCCGGGTCGCACACGCTCATCGGCCCCATCGTGTCGCCGTGGTATCCGCCTCGCCACGTGAGCAGGCGGTGTTTGCCCGGCCGCCCCTTGGACCGCCAGTACTGGATGGCCATCTTCATCGCCACCTCCACCGACACCGAGCCCGAGTCGGCGAAGAACACCTGCTCCAGGCCGTCGGGCGTGACATCGGTGAGCAGCTGCGCCAGGCGCGCCGCCGGCTCGTGGGTGAGGCCCCCGAACATCACATGGCTCATCCGGTCCAGCTGTGCGCGCGCCGCGTCGTCCAGAACCGGGTGCCGGTATCCGTGGATGGCCGCCCACCACGACCCCATGCCGTCCACCAGCTCGCGGCCGTCGGCGAGACGCAGGCGCGTGCCGGACGCGCTCTCCACCACCAGCGACGGCGTCGACGGCGGGAACGCCCCGTAGGGATGCCAGATATGCCCCGCGTCGATCTCGGTAATCTGCCGGGCGGTCAGCGCCGCCCCTGCCGGAATGCGCTCGTCTGTCACAGCGACGACCCTAACCGCTGGTCGGCGCACCACCCTTCCCGGCTGGCGGGACTTTCTTTCCCGCTGTCCGGGACGCCCGCAACAACCCTGCCCACGCGCGTGGCGAACTGGAGGCATGACCGATACCGACACGGCGACCGTGATCCGCGAACTCTCCGCCCGCCTGGCCGTCCTCGAGGACCGCCAGGCGATCGTCGACCTGATGACCTCCTACGGCCCGGCCGTGGACTCCGGCTCCGAGGAGGCGGTGGCGCGCGTGTGGACCGAGGACGGCGTCTACGACGTAGACACCGGCATCATGCGCGGGCACGCGGAGATCACGGCGATGGTCCGCGGCGAGAACCACCAGGGGTTCATCACGAACGGCTGCGCGCACGTGCTCGAACCGGGGAACGTGATCGTCGACGGCGACACCGCCGTGGCCACCTGCAAGTCGCTGCTCATCCTCGCGCGCCCCGACAAGTCGGCGTTCACGGTGCTGCGCGCCACCGCGAACCGTTGGGAGCTGATCAAGACCGCCGACGGCGAGTGGAAGTGCACCCGCCGCACCAGCCGGGTGCTGGACGGCCGCTCCGAGGCCCCCCGCGTGCTGGCCGAGGGCGTCCCCGGCCCCGACGGCACGCTCAAGCACGGCGCAGGCGCCGGCACCATCGGAAGGGCGTGACGATGAGCGGAACAACCCCCGCCTCCCCCATCTTCCGGCCGCTGGGCATCCGATCGCTGGAGCTGAAGAACCGCCTGGTGATGTCCCCGATGACCCGGTCGTTCTCCCCCGGCGGCGTGCCCGGTGCCGACGTGGCCGAGTACTACCGAAAGCGCGCCGAGGGCGGCACCGGCCTGCTGATCACCGAGGGCGTCGCCATCGACCATCCCGCCGCCGTGGAGAACCCGTCGGTCCCCCACATGTACGGCGACGAAGCCCTGGCCGGCTGGCGCCGCGTGGTGGACGACGTCCACGCCGCGGGCGGAAAGATCATCCCCCAGCTGTGGCACGTGGGCCCCCTGTGGGGCGCGATGGGCCGCCCCGATCCGGCGATCAAGCCCATGCGCCCGTCCGGGCTGTGGGGCACGCCCGGCGTCACCTCGTACCCGGAGAAGCTCGTCGCCCGCTACTCCCCCGCGACGGAGCCCATGACCGAGCAGGACATCGACGACGTCCTGTCCGCCTACGTGCGCTCGGCGCGCAACGCGGTGGACGCGGGCTTCGACGGCATCGCCATCCACGGCGGCCACGGTTACCTTCTCGACGCGTTCATGTGGGCCGACACCAACCGGCGCACCGACAAGTGGGGCGGGAGCCTGGAGGCGCGCGCCGCGTTCCCCGCGGCCGTCGTCGCGGCGATCCGTGCGGAGATCGGCGACGAGCTGCCCGTGTTCTACCGCTTCTCCCAGCACAAGCAGCAGGACTACAAGGCCCGCATCGCCGACACGCCCGACGAGCTCAAGGTGCTGCTGGGCGCGCTGGTCGACGCGGGGGCGGACGTGCTGGACGCGTCCATCCGCAGGTTCGACGCTCCCGCATTCGACGGCGACCCGTGCTCGCTGGCCGGGTGGGCGAAGAGGCTCACCGGCGCCCGCGCCATGGCCGTGGGCAGCTTCGGGCTGGGCAAGACGCTGCGCGAGGGCCGCGGCGCCGGGACCATCCCCAGCGAGGACAACCGCGACGGGCTGCACCAGCGGCTCGAGGACGAGGAGTTCGACCTGATCGCGGTGGGACGTCTGCACCTGGCCGACCCGGATCTGGCGCAGCACCTGTTCGAGGGCGGCCCGCTGCCGGAGTTCGACCGCGACAAGCACGAGCGGGTCCTGCACTGACCTGACCCGGGCCGGCACCGGGCCGGCCGCATCACCAGTCGGCACCCACTGTGACGGTGGTCCCACTCCGGTGGGACTTCCGGGTGGGTGCCGGCGGCGTTTCCGGATAGCTTGTAACCCGACAACGTGAACCGTACAAACGACCGATAGGTCTACCGACAGGCACCGATCCTGTCGCGAGGAAGGCAGGAAGCATGAGCACCAACGAGGGGCGCTTCGCGGGCAAGGTCGCATTCATCACCGGCGCGGCCCGGGGCCAGGGCCGCGCGGAGGCGGTGAAGTTCGCACGCGAAGGCGCGAACATCATCGCGGTGGACATCTGCGCGGAGTTCCAGTCCACCCCCTACCCCGGTGCCACCAAGGCCGACCTGGACGAGACCGTCCGCCTCGTCGAGGAGGCCGGCGCCAAGATCGTCGCGAAGGTCGCCGACGTGCGCGACTTCGACGGTCTCTCCGCGGCGCTGCAGGCCGGCCTGGACGCGTTCGGCCGGCTCGACGTCGTCATCGCCAACGCGGGCATCTGCTCCGGGCGCATGAGCTGGGAGGTCTCCGCCGAGGACTGGAAGGAGACCGTCGACGTCAACCTGACGGGCACCTTCAACACGGCCAAGGCGGCCATCCCCTACCTGATCGAACAGGGCGAAGGCGGCGCGATGGTGTTCACCAGCTCCGTGTCCGGGCTCAAGGGCACGCCGTTCACCGGGCACTACGCGGCGACCAAGCACGGCATCACCGGCCTGGCCAAGACGATGGCGAACGAGCTGGGCGAGCACAAGATCCGCGTGAACACCATCCACCCCGCCGGCGTCGATACCGGGATGAACATGTCCGCGGACATGGGGCCGCTGTTCGCCGCGCACGCGCACACGCTGGCGCCGATCTTCATGAACTCGCTGCCCTACGCGATCACGCAGCCCGAGGAGATCGCCGACGTCGTCGCGTGGGTGTGCTCCGACGAGGCCAAGTACATGACCGGCGTGCAGGTTCCGATCGACATCGGCAACCTCAACCGCTGACCCGGACGCGGGGCCGCATGCAGCGCGCATGCGGCCCCGCACCCGTCCTGCTACTTCACCGTGACGGGCTGTTCCATCCCCAGCATGTAGTGGGGCTTGCCGCTGACCGGATCGACCACGAAGCACACGAGCAGATAATCCCCCGCGTCGAGCTCGAGCGTGGTCTGCTGCTGCACGTCCGGCGCGGCCGCGGCGACTCCGCCGTAGGTCTCGTACGGCGGCGCCCCCTGCGCGGCGCCCTCCGGCGCCGACAGCGCCGCCCGCACGTCGTCCATCGTCTTGCCGTCCGCCGGCGCCAGGACCGCCAGCTCGTGCGGCTGGTCGCCGTCGTTGACCACCGTGATCGGCTTGTTCCAGTCGATCGACGACGGCTCGGAGAACTTGAAGTCGGTCATCTTCACGGTGGCGTCGGTCTTGGGCCACCCGTCGCTCTGCGCCGTGGCCGCCGTGGTGAAGTGCGCGATCATCCCCAGCGCGTAGTGCGGCTTGCCGCCCGGCCCGGGGATCTGGCAGATCACCATGTAGGTGGATCCGGGGTCCAGGTGCAGGACCACGCTGGACTCGTCGCCGGGCATGACCGCGTTGGGCCCGCCCGCGAAGTCCGCCAGCGGAGCCACCGCACCGACGCCCGCCGGTGTGGCGAGCGCGTCGGTGAACTGCTGGACCGTCACGCCCGGATGCAGCTTCAGCAGCTGCGCCTGGTGCGGCATCATCGTGTCGTTGTTCTTCAGCGTGACCATCACCGTGCCGGCGGGGGCCTCCGCGGACGGCAGGGTGTAGGACATCGCGCCGTCGGCGGTGGTGGCGTCGGCGTCGATCTCGAAGCGCGGCAACGAATCCGCAGACACGGAGCCCGCCGCAGCGGCACCGCCGCCGGACTCCGCGGCGCCGGTGGCGGTGGCCGCCGTGGTGCCGGAAGCGCCCCCGCCGCCGTCGCCGCCGCACGCGGCCAGCAATCCCGCCGCGGCCAGCAGGGCGCCCGCCGCGAGCGCGGCCCGCCGACCGCGCCGCCGCCCACTCCGCGCCCGCTCACGCTGCAGCGCTTGTGCTTTCCGCACGGACTCTCCCGTTCCCCATCGAACCGACAGCATCTTCCGTCATCTCCTACAACAGGCACCCGCTCCCCGTCGGGCACCCACGTCATGATCATGGAACGCGACGCGCCGACGGCCATGGCCCAACACGGCACGTGCTCCGAAGTATTGCGCCCCGCGCCGACGGCCGGGACCGATCCGATGTCATCCGAGAAGGCGCAGCGCACATTCGGCACTGCGGCGACGATTCCACCCCGATGGGACGATTCCCCCTACTGGAGGCCCGCCTTTACGGGGACGGCCGCCACCGGGCGGCTTCTGCAGCCTGGACGGCGTTGTTCACAGTTGTTGACGATACTCCCGCCGTCACCGGTGCTCAAGAGGCCGAATTGCCGTTGGCCGGGGCCGGCTCGCGCTCCGCCGTGCCGCCGCGCAGCAGCACGAGCACCGCCACTGCGGCGCAGGCGAGGAGCGCCGCGGTGGACCCTGCCGCGACGTGCATGCCGTCCACGAAGGAGCTCCGGGCCGAGTCGAGCAGCTCGGCGCCCTGCGGGCCGCCGATCTCGTCCGCGACGCGCACCGCGCCACCGAGCGTGTCGCGCACCGCGGTCGCCTGCTCCGCCGCGAGCCCCGCGACGTCCACACCCGCCCGGTAGATGCCCATCACCACGCTGCCGAGCACCGCGACACCCGCAGCCACTCCCAACTCGTAGGAGGTTTCGGAGATCCCCGAGGCCGCCCCGGCACGTTCCGGCTCGACCACGTCGACGACGACCGCCGATGTGAGCGTCAGCCCCAGCCCGCTGCCGAGCCCCACCACCACGAAGCCCACGACGAACACGAGCGCGCGGCCGTCGACGCCCAGTGCCATCAGCATGACTGCGCCGACGGCCGCGAACAGGATCGATCCCGCCAGCGCCCGGCGCACCCCGATCCGGCGCGCCACCGCGGCGGCGAGCAACGCCGCGACCATGCTCGCCGCGGTGCCGGGGGCCGCGAGCAGCCCGGCTTCCAGCGGCGAGTACCCGAGCACCATCTGCAGGTACTGGGTGCCGAAGAACAGCACCCCCGCGAGCCCGAACACCGACAGCAGGTTCGTCAGGATCGCCGTGGAGAACACGGGGTTACGGAACAGGCGCACATCGATCATCGGGTCGGCCGCGCGGCGCTGCCGGGACACGAAGGCCCACCCGCACAGCACGCCCGCCACGACGAGGGCGCCCGTGAGCGGGCTCGGGCCGTGCGAAGCGGCGTCCTTGAGCGCGTAGATCAGCGGTACCAAGGTGCCCGCGGACAGCACCACACCGGGGAAGTCGAACCGGCCGGGGTGCGGATCGCGGGACTCGCGCAGCACGAACGGCATGGCGACGAGCATCACGAGCAGGACCGGGACGGCGACGAGGAAGACAGAGCCCCACCAGAAGTGCTCCAGCAGCCAGCCGCCCACCAGCGGCCCGCCGGCCGCGCCGCCGCCCCACATCGCGCCCCAGACGCCGATGGCCGTGGCCCGCTGACGGCTGTCCAGGAAAGTCGCGCGGATGATGCCGAGCGTCGACGGCATGAGCATCGCGCCGAAGAGCCCCTGCAGCACGCGGGCCGCGATGAGCATCGCGGGCGAGACGGAGAAGGCCGCGAGGACCGACGCCGCGCCGAAGCCCGCCACGCCGAGCATCAGCAGTCGGCGGCGCCCCACCCTGTCGGCCAGCACGCCCATCGTCACCAGCAGCGCGGCAAGGACGAACGAGTAGACGTCGATGATCCACAGCAGCTGCGCGGTGGACGGTTCCAGGTGCTCCGAGATCGACGGCACGGCCAGGTCCAGCACCGTGGCGTCGATGGCGATGATGAGCACCGCCCCGCACAGCACGGCGAGCCCGATCCAGTCGCGCACCCCGGCCCGCGCCGATCCGCGTTCGGCCATCGTCGTCGACATCTTCCGCACCTTCGATCTCCCGCCACGCTCCGAGCGCGGCGCTCGCCACATCAAATACCGTCGGGACGGTACACAGATTATCACTGTACCGTCCGGACGGTACAGTTCCGTGTAGGGTGATGTGCATGACCACGCAGCAGTCCACGCCCGACAGAATCCTCGACGCCCTCGAGCGGGTGCTGCTGCACCAGGGGCCCGGGGCGGCGACGCTCGAGGCGGTAGCGGCGGACGCCGGCGTGTCCAAGGGCGGGCTGCTCTACCACTTCCCCACCAAGGAGGCGATGCTCGCGGCGATGGTGCGGCGCCTCGGCGCGCGCTCCGACGCGGAGTTGGACGCGGCGGTGGCCGGCGGGACCACCGTCGCCGAGTTCTACCTGCAGGCGCTGGACGACGACTCGTTCAGCGACAAGCCGCTCTACCAGTCGGCCATCGCCGCGCTGCGCGGCCTCGACGGGCGGCACGAGGACGTCCAGACCGCGATGACCGAGGTGCTGCGCGGCTGGGACGCGGGCCTGCAGAAGGAGTTCGACGACCCGGTGGATGCGGAGATCGTCCGGCTCGCCGGCGACGGCATCCTGCTCGCCGCGTTGCTGGATCTGCCTGCCCCGGACCCGCGATTGCACGCACAGGTGGTGGCAAGGCTCCTCGGCCGCGAGTGATCCGCGCCGCCGCGCCCGTCAGGTCGGATACCCGTCAGGTCAGATAGCGGTAGGCCGGCGACCCCGGCACCAGTCGGTCGACCTGCATCGGCGACGCCTCCATGCGCGCGAGCAGTGCGGCCAGGTCCTCACGCTCACCCAGCTCGACGCCCACGAGCGCCTCACCGGTCTCCCTGTTGTTGCGCTTGACGTACTCGAAGAGCGTGATGTCGTCGTCGGGCCCCAGGACCTCGTCCAGGAACCGCCGCAGCGCACCCGGCTCCTGGGGGAAGTCGACCAGGAAGTAGTGCTTGAGCCCCAGGTGCACAAGTGAGCGTTCGAGGATCTCCCCGTAGCGCGAGACGTCGTTGTTTCCGCCGCTGATCACGCACACCACCGTGGAGCCCGGCTCCAGGCGCATATGCTCGAGCGCCGTCACCGACAGCGCACCGGCGGGCTCGGCGATGACGCCCTCGGTCTGGTAAAGGTCCAGCATCGCGGTGCACACCGCACCCTCGTCCACCTGCAGCATCGCGATCCCGCCGCCGTCGGCGCGCGGGACGGTGGTGGTGACCATCGGCAGCGACGCGTGCGTCACGACATGCGCGCCCGCCGCCAGCAGCACGTCGTAGGGCAGTGCGCCCACCCGGCGCACCGCGGCGCCGTCGACGAACGGGTCCGCCTCCGACAGCGTGACCGGGCCGCCCGCGGCCAGCGCCGCCGTCATCGACGCCGCGCCCGCCGGCTCCACCCCCGCCACGTACACGCCGGGGGCACGGTCGTGCAGATAGGTCACCAGCCCTGCCATCAGCCCGCCGCCGCCCACCGGGACCACCACCGTGTCCGGGGCACTGCCGAGCTGCTCGATGATCTCCGCCGCCACCGTGCCCTGTCCGGCGATGGTGCGGGCGTCGTCGAAGGGGGGGACGATCGTCGCGCCGGTGCGCTCCGCGTCCGCCTGCGCCGCAGCGGATGCCGCATCGAACGTGGTGCCGGTGACCACCAGCTCGACGTACTCGCCGCCGTGGGCACGGATGCGGTCGCGCTTCTGCTTGGGGGTGTTGGTGGGCACGTAGATCCGGCCGCGGATGCCCAGCGACCGGCACGCGTAAGCGACGCCCTGCGCGTGGTTTCCCGCGCTGGCGGCCACCACGCCCGACGCGCGCTCGTCCTCCTCGAGCTGCACCATCAGGTTGAACGCGCCGCGGATCTTGTAGGAGCGGACCCCCTGCAGGTCCTCCCTCTTGAGGAACACGCGGGCGCCGGTCGCCGCCGACAACCGCTCGCAGTACTGCAGCGGCGTGCGCACGACGACGTCGGCGATGCGCGCGGCGGCCGCCTCGATGTCGCCCGCCGCGGGCAGCTCGCCCCGCCCGCCGCGCACCCCGGAACCTGCCTGCATCTGCTCGTTGGTCGTCACAACCCCCGATTGTCGCACCACCCGCGGGCGCCGCGGCAGTCCGGTCTCAGGCGCCCAGGCAGCTCGCGCCGAGCAGCGCCTTGAGGTCCCCCATCAGCGCCGAGGTGGGATCGACTCGCAACCGCTCGTCCAGGCGGAACAGGCGCACCTTGCCGCCGTCGCCGCTGACCAGCCGCAGGTGCACGTCCGAGGTGCCGGGGTGCCGGGTGAGCACCTGACGCAGCGTCTCGACCTTGTCGGGCGTGCACATGCGCGTCGCCATCGTGACCGCCAGCGGCCGCGCCACGCCCACCGAGGACAGGTCCGGCACCGCCAGGTCGTTGACGATGAGCGACCGTCGCTCGTCGCGCTCGGAGATGCGCCCCTTGAGCAGGACGATCGCGTCGTCGGCGACGTCCATGCCCAGCACCGAGTAGGTCTTGGGGAAGAACAGCACCTCGATGCCGCCGGTGAGGTCCTCGAGCTGTGCCGACGCCCACGGCAGGCCCTGCTTGTTCACCCGCCGGTTCACCGACGAGAGGATGCCGCCCACCGACACCTGGGTGCCGTCCTTGACCTTGCCCTCGAGGATCGCGGGGATCGACGTGTCCGACTGGGCCGCCAGGACATGCTCCACGCCGTTGAGCGGATGGCCGGTGACGTACAGCCCGAGCATCTCGCGCTCGAGCGCCAGCCGGTGCTTGGTCTCCCACTCCTCGTCGGGTACGGGGATGTCGAACACCGACGAGTTCTCCTCCGCGGCCCCCGCCCCGCCGAACAGGTCGAACTGGCCGATCGCCTCGGCCTTCTTGGTGCCCATGACGGAGTCGACCGCGTCGGCGTGCACGAGCAGCAGCCCCTTGCGCGGATGCCCCAGGGAATCGAATCCGCCCGCCTTGATCAACGACTCGATGGCCTTCTTGCCGCACGCCGC
The DNA here is from genome assembly GCF_007559025.1 of Tomitella fengzijianii. Taxonomy (NCBI): domain Bacteria; kingdom Bacillati; phylum Actinomycetota; class Actinomycetes; order Mycobacteriales; genus Tomitella; species Tomitella fengzijianii. The sequence continues at coordinate 2,581,039 of NZ_CP041765.1, forward strand.
CGCGTCCACCTTGCCCAGATAGTCCGAGAACCCGGTGAACGCGCCCTTCTCCTCGCGCGCCGCGATGATCGAGGCCACCACGTTGGTGCCGACGTTGCGCACCGCCGAGAGGCCGAAGCGGATGTCCTCGCCGACGGAGGCGAAGTAGGTCCCGGACTCGTTGACGTCCGGCGGCAGCACCGTGATGCCCAGGTGGCGGCAGTCCGCCAGATACACGGCCGCCTTGTCCTTGTCGTCGCCCACCGAGGTGAGCAGACCCGCCATGTACTCGGCGGGGTAGTTGGCCTTGAAGTAGGCGGTCCAGTACGACACGAGCCCGTAGCCGGCGGCGTGCGACTTGTTGAACGCGTACCCGGCGAACGGCAGGATCGTGTCCCACAGCGCCTTGATGGCCTGCTTCGAGTAGCCGTTGTCCTGCATGCCCTTCTCGAAGCCCTCGAACTCGGCCTCGAGCACGGACGCCTTCTTCTTGCCCATGGCACGGCGCAGGATGTCCGCTCGGCCCAGCGAGTACCCGGCCACCTTCTGCGCGATCTGCATGATCTGCTCCTGGTAGACGATCAACCCGTAGGTGTCTGCCAGGATCTCCTTGAGCGGTTCCTCGAGCTCGGGGTGGATGGGCGTGACCTGCTGGCGCCCGTTCTTACGGTCGGCGTAGTCGTTGTGGGCGTTCATGCCCATCGGCCCGGGGCGGTACAGCGCCAGCACCGCCACGATGTCCTCGAACCCGGTCGGCTGCATACGGCGCAGCAGGTCGCGCATCGCCACGCCGTCGAGCTGGAAAACGCCCAGCGTCTCGCCGCGCGCCAGCAGCTCATAGGTCTTGGCGTCGTCCAGCGGCAGGGTGTCCAGGTCCAGCTCGACGTCGCGGTTGGCCTTGAGGTTGTCCAGCGCGTCGCCGAGCACCGTGAGGTTGCGCAGCCCCAGGAAGTCCATCTTGAGCAGGCCGATCGCCTCGCACGACGGATAGTCCCAGCCCGTGATGATCGCGCCGTCCTGCGCGCGCTTCCACAGCGGGATCGCGTCCATGAGCGGTTCCGAGGACATGATCACCGCGCAGGCGTGCACGCCCGCGTTGCGGATCAGGCCCTCGAGTCCCAGTGCGGTGTCGTAGATGGTGCGCACGTCGGGGTCCGTCTCGACGAGTGCGCGCACCTCGGCGGCCTCCGCGTACCGCTCGTGCTCCGGGTCGGTGATGCCGGCGACGGAGATGTCCTTGGCCATGACCGGCGGCGGCAGCGCCTTGGAGATCCTGTCGGCGATCTGGAAACCCGGCTGGCCGAAGTGCACGCGGGCCGAATCCTTGATGGCTGCCTTGGTCTTGATGGTGCCGAAGGTGATGACCTGGGCCACCTTGTCCTCGCCCCAGCGATCGGAGGCGTAGCGGACCATCTCGCCGCGGCGGCGGTCGTCGAAGTCCATGTCGATATCGGGCATCGACACGCGCTCCGGGTTGAGGAAGCGCTCGAACAGCAGGCCGTGCGGCAGCGGGTCGATGTTGGTGATGCCCAGCGCGAAGGCGACCAGCGACCCGGCGGCGGACCCGCGGCCCGGCCCCACGCGGATGCCCACCTCGTGCGCGTGCCGCACCAGGTCCCCGACCACGAGGAAGTAGGCGGGGAACCCCATCTGCTCGATCACGCCGATCTCGTAATCGGCGCGGTCCAGGTAGGCCTGCGAGGGCCCGGACGGGAAGCGGCCGCGCAGCCCGGAGGCGACCTCCTCGCGCAGCCACGAACCCTGCGTGTGCCCCTCGGGCACCGGGAAGATCGGCATCCGGTCGTGGTGGGCCCACACCTGCTCGTAGGACTCCACGCGCTCGGCCACCAGCAGGGTGTTGTCGCAGGCGCCGGGGACCTCGTCGTCGAACAGCGCCCGCATGTCGGAGGCGGGCTTGAGGAAGTAGCCGTCGCCGTCGAACTTGAACCGCGTCGGATCGTTGAGCGTCTTGCCCGTCTGCAGGCACAGCAGCGCCTCGTGCGTCTGCGAGAAGTCCTGTTTGACGTAGTGGCAGTCGTTGGTGGCCAGCGGCGGGATGCCGAGCTGCCGGGAGATGTCCATCAGCCCCGAGCGCACGCGGCGCTCGATCGACAGTCCGTGGTCCATGACCTCCATGAAGAAGTTCTCTTCGCCGAAGATCTCCTGCCACTTCGCCGCGGCCTCGAGCGCCTCACGCTCGTGCCCCAGGCGCAGGCGGGTCTGCACCTCGCCCGACGGGCAGCCGGTGGTGGCGATGATGCCCTCTGCGTGCTCGGCGATGATGTCGGCGTCCATGCGGGACCACTTGCCCAGCTGCCCCTCGATCGAGGCCAGCGAGGACAGCTTGAACAGGTTGCGCAGGCCCGTCGCGTTGCGGGCGACCATCGTCATGTGCGTGTAGGCGCCGCTGCCGGAGACGTCGTCGGACTTCTGGGACGGGTCGCCCCACTTGACGCGCTTGGTGTTGAAGCGGGACTCCGGCGCCACATAGGCCTCGATGCCGATGATCGGCTTGATGTCCGCCTTGACGGCCTGGTTGTAGAAGTCGCTGGCGCCGAACATGTTGCCGTGGTCGGTCATGCCGACGGCCGTCATGCCGAGCCGGTGCGCTTCCGCGAACAGAGCGTCGGTCTTGGCGGCGCCGTCGAGCATCGAATACTCGGTGTGGTTGTGCAGGTGCACAAACGAGCTGGAATCCCCCGACTTCACCGCATCCGCCACGTCCTGCCCGGTCCTTTCGCCGACTGCGCCCGGCCGACGGAGACCACCGCCGGCTTCCGCCGAGTCTAGGCCGTCGGCGACGGCGGCGTCCCACCCTGTCCTCGCGGCGGATGGGCCTCCGCGGTCACTGCAGGTACTGCACCGTCGGGCGCACCGCGAAGCTGCCGAACACCGCGTCCGCGGGCAGCGCCTCCACCGCCAGGACGCCCGGGCGGGCGGACACCGCGCGCAGTTCCTCGAGGTCCGCGAGCACCACCAGGGCCACCACGCACGCGCACCCCCCGCGCAGCCCGTCCACCACCGCCGCCGCGATGTCCCCCCGCGCGGCGGTGTCCCCCCGTGCTGCGGTGTCCCCCCGTGCTGTGGCGGGATCCGTACGCGACTCGACGATATCGGCCGCCCGGGACTGGGCACGCTCGACCATCGCCGCCGGGTCGTCTGTGGCCGGAACCTGCACGGTGGTCACGGGGGTCTGCGCACCGTCCACGGGTACGTGGCCGAGCACCTCCGAAATGCGCACCGGCGCGACCACGCTCGCCGCCGTGTCCGGGACCATTCCGTGGCCGAACGAGACCAGCGCCCAGTGTTCAGCGTCCGGCGGGCTGTGTTCGGCGTCCGGCGGGCTGTGTTCAGCGTCCGGCGGGCTGTGCGGCTGAAGGGTCTCCGCCGCGCGTGCGGAGTACTCCTGGGCGGTCTCGCCGCTGTCGGGACCGAGCGAATCGGTCGTGACGGGCGGCGGCGGGATCGGGTTGGCCCGGCCCAGCAGGAACACCGCGATGATCACGGCGACCACGACGAGCACCGTCCACGCTTCCGCGGGGAGGCGCCGCAGCACCGTCACGCCGCCTCGCGCAGCACGTCCAACCCGTACTGCAGGTCCTCCGGGTATTCGCTGGTGAACTCCACCCAGCGGCCGTCACCCGGGTGGGTGAACGCCAGCGAGCGGGCGTGCAGCCACTGGCGCTCCAGGCGCAGCCGCCGGGCCAGGGCCGGGTCGGCTCCGTAGGTCGCGTCACCGCAGCATGGATGGTGCAAGGCGGCGAAGTGCACCCGAATCTGATGGGTGCGTCCCGTCTCCAGGTGCACGTCCAGCAGGCTGGCCGAGCGGAAGGCCTCCACCGTGTCGTAGTGGGTGACGCTGTGCTTTCCGTCGGACCGCACCGTGAACTTCCATTCGTTGCCACGGGCATGCCCGATGGGCGCGTCGATGGTGCCGCTGGACGGATCCGGGTGGCCCTGCACCAGGGCGTGGTAGCGCTTCTCCACGGTGCGCTGCTTGAACGCCCGCTTGAGCAGGGTGTAGGCAAGTTCCGAGGTGGCCACCACCATGACCCCCGAGGTGCCCACGTCCAGCCGGTGCACAATCCCCTGCCGTTCGTGCACGCCGGAGGTCGAGATGCGGAACCCCGCCGCGGCCAGGCCGCCGACCACAGTGGGGCCCGTCCAGCCGACGCCCGCGTGCGCCGCGACGCCGACGGGCTTATCGACGACGACGATGTGCTCGTCCGAATACAGGATGTCCATCCCCGGGACCGGCTCGGCCTCCACGGCGAGCGGGCGTTCCGGTTCCGGCATGTCCACGTCCAGCCACACGCCCGCGCGCAGCCTCTCCGACTTGCCGCAGACGGTCCCGTCGATCCGTACCGAACCGGACTCGGCCAGGTGCGCCACAACCGTGCGCGAAAGCCCGGTCAGGCGGGCGAGCGCGGCATCGAGCCGCATCCCGTCCAGCCCGTCCGGCACGGGGATCGTGCGTGTGTCAGGCATCGCGCCGCAGGTCCTTTCCCTCGGTGGTGTCGTGAGGCCCGGTGGTGTCGTCAGGCCCGGTGGTGTCGTCAGGCCCGGTGGTGTCTGCACCGGAGGGCTCGTCTTCACCGGGCGGCTCGGCGGACGCGGCGGATGCCGCGCCGTCCTGCGCGGCGGCGCCGTCGCCGGCGGGATCGTCCGCGGGCCGCTGCTGCGGCTCCACCCCGAACAGTGCCAGCGCGGCCAGCAGGATCGCGCCGACGGTGATCCCTGAATCGGCGAGGTTGAACACCGGGAACGAGCCCACCGCGATGAAGTCGACCACGTGCCCCTCGAGCGGGCCCGGCGCGCGGAAGATCCGGTCGACGAGGTTGCCGAGCGCACCGCCGAGCACCAGCCCCAGGCCCACGGCCCACCACGCCGAGGTGAGCCTGCTGCCGTACCGGATGATGCCGGCCACCACCAGCAGCGCCACTATCGTCAGCACCCAGGTCATGCCGGTGGCCATCGAGAAGGCGGCGCCGGGGTTGCGGATCAACGCGAAGCGGATGTCGTCGCCGATCAGCGGCACCGGCCGCCCTGGCGTCATCTCCGCGACGACGATCACCTTGGTGATGATGTCGAGCGCCAGGACGACCACCGCGATCACGGCGAGGATCAGCGTGCGGTTGACGCGGCGGCCGCTCCCGTCCCCGGGGCCGCCGCCCTGGCTACGGGTCCGCTCGCCGGTCATTGTCTGCACGCCCCGTTCACCCGATGTTCCCTCGCTCACCGTTCCATCATCCCCTACCCCGCGTTCCGCGCCCGTGCACGGCCTCTTCCGGACTCCGCCCCGCACATGCCACGGTGGCGCCGCCCGCGCGGGCGGCGCCACCGTGACTGCTGCGATGTTCCGGGATCAGGCCGGGCAGGCCGGGCTCTGCACGCCGACCACCGTGGCGAGGCCGCAGACGAAGTTGCCGTCGAGGCGCCACTGTCCATCGACCGCGATCAGCGTCGCCTCGCCGGTGTTGGTCTGGCCGTCGAAGTTCGCGCTGAACGGCACCGAGAGCACGTCGCCGTTGGGCGGCAGGATGGGGCCGACGACAGCGATGTCCTTGAGCGAGCCGTCCGCCTTGGCCGCCTCGACCTTGTCCGAGAGGGTCTGGATCAGCTGGGGGTCGGCCTCGAGCCCGGTCACCAGGTCCTGCTTCTGTTCGACGGGCACCGCAGGGTCCAGCGCGGTCTGCAGCTGCGCGTTGAGTTCCTCGACCGTCGGCGTGGGCGGCAGCGCGCTGTCCTGGGCGCCGTCCGCCGCGCCGGTGGTCTGCTCCGCCGCCGCGGTGGTGGTGGGCGTGGTCGTGTCGCCGCCGTCCGAGCCGCAGGCGGTCAGGGTCAGGGCGATGGCGGCACCCGCACCGAGTGCGGCAGCGGTTTTACGGAGTTTCACAGGCGAGTCCTCGAGGTAGTTCGACCGGGTCGTTTCCGGTCCTGCGAGCAGGTCCACCCGACGCGCGCCCGCACGGGCGGTGGCCGACGCCGACCCCCGCCGACCCGGCACGCGCGTCGGAATACTCGTACCACTATGCCAAATCGGTCCCGGTGCCCGTCGGATCCGTGTCGTCCGCCACAGTCCACCGCTCCGGCCAGTCCAGGCTGGCGACCGGATCCGCGGCGACGAGGGAGGCGTCCGACTCGGGCAGCGTGACGACCGGGCCCGGCCCGGAGCTGCGGGTTTCGAACCGGACGGTGACGACGCCGTGGCCACTCCCCTGCACCCAGCCGTGGCCCCGATCCGCGTGTCGGACATCGTCACCGGCGCTCAGCGGCCGCCGGGCCGCGGCGCGCGCAGCCCCCATGTCGCCGCCACCGTCGCCGAGCACGGCTCCGTCGCCATCGCTGTCGCTGTCACTGTCACCGCCGCCGTCACCCGGCTCACCGGCTTCCGCGGAGTCGAACTGCGGGAACAGGACCGTCTGCTGCAACGCTGTCAGGCCGGCGAAGCCCACACCCACCAGGCGGATCGGCCCCACCTCACCGGGGTCGACGGCCGCCTTCTGCGCGGCGGCGATGAGCACCGCCCGGTCCGTCGTCGCGTAGCCGAGGGTCTTCGAACGGGTGACGGTGGACATGTCGGACTTGCGGAACTTGGCGATGACCGTCCGGGCGCCCCGCCCGTCGTGCAGCAGCCGCCGATGGGCCGCCTCACCCGTCTTCTGGACCGCATCCCGGATCTCCCGACGGGTGAGCAGGTCCGCCGCGAACGTCGTCTCCGCGCTGACCTGCTTGGCCTCCGCGCGCTCGGCGACGGGCCTGTTGTCGACGCCGCGCGCGAGCGCGTGCAGCGCCGGCCCCACCGTCGACCCCAGCAGCGAGACCACCTCCGCACGGCCGAGCGCGGCGAACTGCCCGATCGACTCCACCCCCACCTTGCGCAGCCGCTCGTCTGCGACCGGCCCGATGCCCCACAGACTGCGCACCGGCAGCGGGTCCATCACCTCCCGTTCCCGGGCCAGCGTGATCACCTTCTGCCCGCGGGGCTTGGCCAGGCCGGACGCGATCTTCGCCACCTGTTTCCCCGAGCCCGCCCCCACCGAGGCGACGAGGCCCGTCTCGTCGAGGACGGCGTCGCGCAGGCGGGTGCAGAAGCGTTCGACGTCGTCCGGGTCCGCGCCCTCGAGCTCCCCCGGCTCCGCGAAGGCCTCGTCCAGCGAAAGCTGCTCGATCACGGGGACGAGTCCGCGCACCACGGCGAACACCCGTCGGCTCGCCAGCCTGTAGAGCCTGCCGCGGGGCGGCACCACCACGGCACGCAGGCCCACGAGGCGCCGCGCCTGATGCATGGGCATCGCGGAATGCGCACCGTAGGCACGCGCCTCGTAGCTGGCCCCCGCGACGACCCCGCGCGGGCCCGCACCGCCGACGAGCACCGGACGACCACGGAGCGTGGGCCGTGTCAGCTGCTCGACGGAGGCGAAGAACGAGTCCATGTCCATGTGCAGCACCCAGCGCTGCGGGCTGGCCCCGTCACCCGTCACCACTCGATCATCGCCGCCGATCGGTCATCGCCGCCTGGCGGCCGGCCCGCTCAGGCCCTGACCAGCACGGCCCGCACGCCCTCGCCCAGTTCCACCGCCGAGTCGACGCCGTCGACCCCGCCGAAGACCAGCTCCGTGGCCAAGACCTCACCCGCGATGAGGTCGCCGTGGATGCGGGCGCGCTCCGCGAACCGCGCGGGCACGTCCAGGGTGAGGCGGATGCGATCCGAGATCTCCAGGCCCGCGCTGCGCCGTGCGTCCTGCAGCTCGCGGATGCGGTCCTTCGCCCAGCCCTCGGCCTCCAGCTCCTCGGTCACCTCCGTGTCCAGCACCACGAGCCCGCCGCCAGCGGGCAGCGCGGCGGTGGAGTCTTCCTCGGCGGCGACGAGCCTGCTCGTGTACTCGCCCTCGGCGAGATCGATTCCCGCCGCCACGACCGTGCCGTCAGGCCGCTCGGTCCAGTCGCCGGACTTGACCGCCTTGATGGCCTTCTGCACATCCTTGCCCAGGCGCGGGCCCGCCGCCCGAGCGTTGACGACCAGCTCGAACCTGCCATGCGTGTCGACGTCCGTGGTGAGCTCGACGTTCTTCACGTTCACTTCGTCCGCGATGAGGTCCGTGAACGGCCGCAGAGCCTCGGCCCCCTCGGCGGCCACGGTCAGGGTGCGCAGCGGCAGGCGCACGCGCAGTCTGTTGGCCTTGCGCACGCCCAGCGCCGCCGAACACACGCCGCGCACGTCGTCCATGGCCGCCACCAGCTGCGGGTCCGCGGGTAGAACGCCCGGCTCCGGCCAGTCGGTGAGATGCACCGAGCGCCCACCGGTGAGTCCGCGCCAGATCACCTCCGAGGCGAGCGGCAGCAACGGCGCCGCCAGCCGGGTGAGCACTTCGAGCACGGTGTGCAGCGTGTCGAACGCGTCGGGCTCGGCGTCGCTGCCCGCCCAGAATCGCGGCCGCGAGCGGCGCACGTACCAGTTGGTGAGCGCATCGCAGAAGCCCCGCAGCAGATCGCACGCGCGTGCGACGTCGAAGTCGTCGAGCGCGGCCGTCATCTCGTCCCGGCACAGCGCGAGCTTGGCCAGGATGTACCGGTCCAGCATGTGCTGCGAGTCGGTGCGCCACTCGCCCGGGCGCTCCGCGTAGAGCTGCAGGAAGCCCCACGAGTTCCACAACGGCAGCAGCGCCTGCCGGACGCCCTCGCGGATGCCCTGCTCGGTGACGACGAGATTGCCGCCGCGCAGGATCGGCGACGACATCAGGAACCAGCGCATCGCGTCGGAGCCGTCGCGGTCGAACACCTCGGAGACGTCCGGGTAGTTGCGCTTGGACTTGCTCATCTTCTGGCCGTCGTCGCCGAGCACGATCCCGTGCGAGACGCACGTGCGGAACGCCGGCCGGTCGAAGATCGCCGTCGACAGGACGTGCAGGGTGTAGAACCAGCCGCGGGTCTGCCCGATGTATTCGACGATGAAGTCGCCCGGGAAGTGCGAATCGAACCATTCGCCGTTGTCGAACGGATAATGCACCTGCGCGTACGGCATCGACCCGGAGTCGAACCAGACGTCGAGCACGTCCGGGATGCGGCGCATCGTCGAGCGTCCCGTCGGGTCGTCCGGGTTGGGCCGGGTGAGCTCGTCGATGTACGGACGGTGCAGGTCGGCCGGCCGCACCCCGAAGTCGCGTTCCAGCTCGTCGAGGCTGCCGTACACGTCCACCCGCGGGTGCTCGGCATCGTCGGACACCCACACGGGGATCGGCGTGCCCCAGTACCGGTTCCGCGAGATCGACCAGTCGCGCGCGCCCTCGAGCCACTTGCCGAACTGCCCCGGACCGATGTGCTCCGGATACCAGGTGATCTGCTCGTTCAACTCCACCATGCGGTCGCGGAACTCGGTGACCTTGATGAACCAGGACGACACCGCCCGGTAGATCAGCGGGTTCCCGCAGCGCCAGCAGTGCGGGTAGGAGTGCTCGTAGGTCTCGTGCCGCACCAGCCAGGCGCCGTTGCGGCCGGTCGGCCCGGAACCGGCCTTCAGGTCGCGGATGATCCGCGGGTTGGCGTCGAACACCAGCTCGCCCGCGTAGTCGGCCACCTGCGCGTCGAAGCGGCCGCGGGCGTCCACCGGCGTGACCGGCGTGATGCCGGCGGCGTCGGTCACCACCTTGTCGTCCTCGCCGTAGGCCGGGGCGATGTGCACGATCCCGGTGCCGTCGTCGGTGGTGACGTAGTCCGCCGCCAGAACGCGGAACGCGTTCTCGGCGCCCGTGAAGTACGGGAACGGGGGCAGGTAGCGCAGCCCCAGGAGCTCCTCGCCGGCGAAGCGGGCGAGCACCTCGGGCTCCTCCCCCAGTTCCTTCGCATACGCGCCCACGCGCGCCTCCGCCAGCAGTGCGCGCCGCCCCTCCGGCCCCGCCACCAGCACGTAGCCGACCTCCGGATGCACGGCGGCCGCCATGTTGGACGGCAGCGTCCACGGCGTCGTCGTCCACACCAGCAGGTGCGCGCCGTCGAGCTCCTCGAATGCGCCCGCGCCATTGCCGTCGATCCGGAACCCCACGGTGATCGCGGGATCCTGACGCGACTTGTAGACGTCGTCGTCCATCCGCAGCTCGTGGTTGGACAGCGGGGTCTCGTCGCGCCAGCAGTACGGCAGCACCCGGTAGCCCTCGTAGGCCAGGCCCTTGTCGTAGAGCTGCTTGAACGCCCAGATCACCGATTCCATGAAGGTGACGTCGAGCGTCTTGTAGTCGCGCTCGAAGTCCACCCAGCGCGCCTGCCGCGTGACGTACCGGCGCCATTCGTCGGTGTACTTGAGCACCGACGTCCGGCACGCCTCGTTGAACGCGGCGATGCCCATGGTGTCGATCTGCGACTTGTCCGTGATGCCCAGCTGGCGCTCCGCCTCCAGCTCCGCCGGCAGGCCGTGGGTGTCCCATCCGAAGCGCCGGTCGACCAGCTTGCCGCGCATGGTCTGGTAGCGCGGCACGATGTCCTTGACATACCCCGTGAGCAGGTGGCCATAGTGCGGCAGCCCATTGGCGAACGGTGGGCCGTCGTAGAAGACGAACTCCTCGGCTCCCGCACGCCTGCGCATGCTCTCCTGGAACGTGCCGTCCGCGGCCCAGAACGCGAGCACGCGCTCCTCCATCGCCGGGAAGTCGGCGGAGCCCGTGCTGTGACCGCCGGTGAGGTCGACACGCGGGTAGGCGGCGCCGGCGGGGGCGGGATGGACGGGATCGGTCACTTTCAGGCTCCCTACGTGCCAGTTTCCTCGTGTACCCGCGTTGCGGGCCACCTTGACTCGGCACGGGGACGACGCTGTTACGCCGCGGTACCACCCCGCTTACCCGTCCGTGCGGGGCACGGGCGGGTCGCTCTTCAGGGGCTGTGACGGGCCCGCCCGTCCGGGTCTACTGGGCGGCCGACGCCGACCCGCAGCGCGGGCCGGCGTGCATGCCACTGTTCTTCCGGAGGCTCCCCGGTGATGGCCGGATCAACGCCGCGACCCCCTGCAGGGAGCCGGTCTTCCGCCGACTCTAGTCGGTCTCGTCCTGCGCTCCGTGGCCGGCCGGGACTTCGTCACCGTCGTCGTCGGCGTCCTCGCGCGCATCCCGGCCCGCACCGTCGTCCGCCGAGTCGGCGTTCGTGGCGCGCCTGCCGCGGACGATGTCGACCACCAGCAGGACGAACCCGACGATGCACACGCCGATGCACGCCCACGCGAACGCCACTGAGCTGATCACCAACGCGACGACCAGGAGGACGAACCCGACGAGGGTGACGACCAGGGCTGCGATCAGCATCGGATCCTCCTGAATCTCCGGCGGCGCAGAACGGGCGTAGGACTACTTGCGGTCACGGACCTCGGACGAGTTGCCCACCGGCGCAGCGGAACCGCGCTGGTTGAGCTCCTCGAGCTGTCCCTCCAGGTAGGTCTTCAGGCGGGTCCGGTACTCGCGCTCGTAGGTGCGCAGGGACTCGATCTCACCCTCGAGCTTGGTGCGCTGCTCGTTGATGGTGCCCATGACCTCGGTGTGCTTCTTCTCCGCGTCGGCCTGCAGCGCGGTGGCCTTGTCCTGGGCCTGCTTGAGCTGGTTCTCGGACCTCGTGCGCGCGTCGGCGAGCAGCGCCTCGGACTTCTGCCGGGCCTCGGCCAGCATGGAGTCCGCCTTGGTGCGGGCCTCGGTGACCATCTTCTCCGAGTTGGCGCGGGCGTCGGAGACCAGCTTCTCCGACGTGCTGCGCGCATCGGAGAGGGTCTTGTCCGACTCGGTCTTCGCGTCGCCCGTGAGCCTGTCCGCCGTCTCCTGCGCCAGCGCCAGCAGCTTCGCGGCCTGCACGTGGGCGGCCTCGGTGGCGGCGGCGGCCGAGGCGCCGGATGCGGCGCCGGACGACGTGCCCGACGAGGAATCCTTGACGTCGGCGGTGACGCCGGACGAGGAGGACCCCGTCGAGGCGGGCGTGGAAGTCGAGGCGGGCGCAGGCGTCGGAGCCGGCGCCGCAGCAGCCGACGTGCCCGACGTCCGGGCGGCCGACGAGGCCTTCTTCTCGGACTCGGCAAGCTCGGATTCGAGCTCGGAGACCCGCTGCGACAGGTCCGAGTTCTCCTCTACGAGCCGGGACAGCTCGGCCTCGACGAGGTCGAGGAATTGATCTACCTCGTCCTCGTTGTAGCCACGCTTGCCAATGGGCGGCTTGCTGAACGCCACATTGTGGACGTCGGCCGGAGTAAGCGGCATTGGAGTGTTCCCCTATCGCATACATGGGCAGCCGAGAGAGTCCCGGCCATCGCAGTTCACTGCCGCCCATCCTGTCACATCAGGTCACGATCGTGCATCACGAACACCGCTCATGCGTACATGAAACGGCCCACGACGCTGATGAGGACGAACAGGATCAGCATCAGCACGAGGATGGACAGGTCCAGCCGGACCTGCCCCATGCGCACCGGCGGGATCAGCTTGCGCAACAGTTTCACCGGCGGGTCGGTGATCGTGAAAAGCAGCTCGAGCAGCACCACGAGGATCCCCTTGGGATGCCAGTCGCGCGCGAACGAGCGGATGAACTCCACGATGACGCGGCCGATGAGACAGAACCAGAAAATATAGAGCAGGACGTAGACGACCTCGAGCGCAGCCATGCCCATCACTCTGCCCGAACGGGCCCGCGCACCCCTCGCCGGGTGACCGGCGAGGCCGCCCCGCGCCCGGTGCGGGCGCCTCTCCGGGGCACGACGCGCGGCACCCCCGCCGCGCGTACGCGACGGGGGTGCCGGCGGGCGGATCTCACTTGGAGTAGAAGCCCGTCTCCACGAGACGGCGGCGATCCTCAGCCGAGACATCGATCTCCGCGGGTGAGAGGAGGAACACCTTCGTGGCCACCTTGTCGAATGAGCCACGCAGGGCGAATGCAAGGCCTGCAGCGAAGTCGACGAGCCGCTTCGCGTCCGCATTGCTCATCTCGACGAGGTCCATGATGACGGGCACGCCGTCACGGAACTGCTCGCCGATCGTGCGCGCCTCGCCGTAATCGCGCGGGCGGAGCGTCGTGATCTTCGCCATGCCGCCGGACTCGTCGAACAGCGACGCGGCCCGCCGCGTCTCCACACGGGGCTCCGGCCGCGAGTCCATCGCCAGCGCGCCGCGGGTCCCCGCCATCGGTGCCGGCCGGGGGCCGCCGCGCGCCGGGACCGGCTCGAGCCGCCCGCGCCCCGGCGCATAGCGGTCGTCGTCGTAGCCGCGGGGACCGGCGGGGTAGTCGCCGCGCATGCCGTCGTAGTCCCGCTCGTACTCGTCGTAGCCGTCGTCCAGCCCCCGCCGCGGACCGCCCGGCTCGTCGAGGTAGTCGTCGTCGAAGTCCTCCAGCGGCACCATCCCGAAGTACGCCTTGAACTTTTGCAGGCTGCTCATCGAATAGACCTTCCTTGCTGCGGCGGATCGTGGCTGGGCTGTGGACTGTCGTGTTCTGTGGACGGAACGCCCCGCGGTCTGCTGGGAAGGCCGGGCTCTCCGTCGTTCATGGCGAGACTATCGGCCGCGCGCCCATGATCGCGGTACCGACACGCACACAGGTCGATCCGTGCGCGATGGCCGATTCGAGGTCGCTGGACATGCCCGCGGACAGCCCCGCGGCCTGCGGATGACGTGTGGTGAACGACTCCCGGATCCCGGCCAGACGGGCAAAGGCGGCGTCCGGCCCGGCCTGCCGCGGCGCCACCGCCATGAGCCCGGCGAGCCGCACGGATTCCGCCGCCGCCACCTGGTCCGCAAGCTCGTCGAGGCCTGCGGCGGGCACGCCGCCGCGCGCCGGGTCGCCGTCGATGCTCACCTGCAGATAGACCTCCAGCGGCGACGTCCGCTCGCCGGCGTCCAGCGCTGACGCCGCCGCGCGTGCCAGCGCGTGCGCAAGCCGGACCGAATCGACCGAGTGCACGGCATGCGCCCAGCGGGCCACCGCCCGCGCCTTGTTCCGCTGCAACCGTCCCACCATGTGCCAGCGGGGCGCCGCGACCGCGTCGCCTTCTCCGTCCCCGGCCAGCAGCCTCGCGCAGTCCGCCGCCTTGGGGCCGGCCTCCTGCTCACGCGATTCGCCGAGGTCCGTCGCCCCCGCCCGCGCGAGCATCGCGGCGTCCGAGGCCGGGAAGTATTTCGTCACCGCGATCAGCGCCACCGAATCCGGTGCGCGGCCGGAAGCCGCGCACGCCCGCGCGATCCGCTCCCGCGTCGCGGTGAGCGCCCCGGCCAGTTCCGCAGCGCGGTCGGCGGGCCCCGTCGGCGCGGTCACGACGCCCCGCCCGCGGACGGGCTCCAGACCACCCCGGCAAGGCGCCCCGTAGGCGCGCCCCGCCGGTGGCTGAAGAGTGTCCGTTCCTCGATGGTGCAGCGCGGGTCCACGACCACCGACTCGACGCCCGCCGCGCCCAGCTGCCGCGCGACCCCGGCGCGGATGTCCAGCCCCGTCGTCCCCTTCCGGGTCCGGCAGGCGCTGCCCGGCAGATGCTCCTCCACATCCGCCTGCATGTGGGGCGGCACTTCATAGCACCCGCCGCACGCGGCAGGCCCCAGCAGCGCCCCGATCCGTTCCGGCCGAGCGCCGAGACCGACCATGGCCTCGATCGCCCGGGGGACGATGCCGATGCGCGCGCCGATCCGGCCCGCGTGGACCGCCCCGATCACGCCCGCGTCCTCGTCCGCGAGCAGCATCGGCACGCAGTCGGCCGTCAGCACCACCAGTGCGAGATCCGGCACGGAGGTGACCAGCGCGTCCGTGACTTCCACCGGACCTTCCACGGGCCCGTCCACCACCGTGACGTTGCGGGAGTGCACCTGCTCCATCCACACCAGACGCGGCGGCCGGAGACCCAGCGCGCCCGCGAGCCGCGCACGGTTCGCCGCGACCGAACGCGGGTCGTCCCCGACGTGCTCGCCCAGGTTGAACGACTCGTAGGGGGCCGCGGAGACCCCGCCGGCGCGCGTGGTGAAGACCATGCGCGCCGGCCGGCTCTCGGGTGTCGCTCCGGTAACCGTCCTCACCTCCGCATGAACGGCGGGACGTCGACGTCGTCGTCCAGGTCGTCGATCACCTCGCGCTCCGACCCGCCGCGCTCGGACCCGCCGCGCGCCGCCCCCCCGCGGGGACCTGCGTCCGAACCGGACGCATGCGCGGGGAAGGTCACCGGCTGCGGGCGGTCCGACCCGTCGGCGGCCGCCCCGGCACGCGTCTGGCCGATCTGCCCGGCGCGGCCCGCGTCGATCGTCGTGCGACCACGCGACTCGACCCCGGCGTCGATCTGCTTGTTCTGCGGTGCGCCGCCGTCGAACCCCGCGGCGATGACCGTCACCCGGACCTCGTCGCCCAGCGAATCATCGATCACCGTGCCGAAGATGATGTTCGCCTCGATGTGCGCCGATTCCTGGACCAGCGAGGCGGCCTCGTTGATCTCGAACAGGCCCAGGTCGCTACCGCCGGCGATGGAGATGAGCACGCCGTGCGCGCCGTCCATCGACGCCTCGAGCAGCGGAGAGTTGATCGCGGACTCCGCCGCCTTGAGGGAGCGGCCCTCCCCCCGCGATGAGCCGATGCCCATCAGCGCGCTGCCCGCCCCCGACATCACCGACTTCACGTCCGCGAAGTCGACGTTGATCAGGCCCGGTGTGGTGATGAGGTCCGTGATGCCCTGGACGCCGTTGAGGAGCACCTCGTCGGCCGACCGGAAGGCGTCCATCAGGCTCACCGCCGCGTCCCCGAGCTGCAGCAGGCGGTCGTTGGGGATGACGATCAGCGTGTCGCAGGACTCGCGGAGCGTCGTGATGCCGGCCTCGGCCTGCCCGCCCCGGCGCTTGCCCTCGAACGAGAACGGGCGGGTGACGACGCCGATGGTCAGCGCACCGAGCTTGCGCGCGATGCTCGCCACCACGGGGGCGCCTCCGGTGCCGGTGCCGCCGCCCTCGCCGGCGGTGACGAAGACCATGTCGGCACCCTTGATGAGTTCCTCGATCTCGTCCTTGGCGTCCTCGGCCGCCCTCCGCCCCACCTCGGGGTCGGCGCCGGCGCCGAGCCCGCGCGTCGAGTCGCGGCCGACGTCGAGCTTGACGTCGGCATCGCTCATGAGCAGGGCTTGCGCATCGGTGTTGATGGCAATGAACTCCACCCCCTTCAGTCCCTGCTCGATCATCCGGTTGACAGCGTTGACCCCACCGCCGCCGATTCCGACGACCTTGATGACGGCGAGGTAATTGTGCGGGGGCGTCATGTGCTCTCGCCTTCCATGTTGCTCGATCTACGTCAGTCTTCCCGAAGCGTCCGGCGCTGCGACTGCGAACTCCGCGTGGCGGCGATTCGCACATCCGACCCGAAAACCCTCAACCTGAACCAAAGGGTTAGAGTTATGTCAAGTACCGAACTATGCGCAGACGCTATGCATCACCGACCGCTGTTGCCAGGAGGCGCGCCGAACACTCCGGAGTTTGCGTCCCGGACCATCGCCGTGCGCGGCCCGGCGCTCACTTCGTGGTGGGCAGATTGGGACTCGACACGTCGATCGTCTGCCCCGGCTGATGCAACACCGCGAGCGCCACCGGGGCCTTGAGCCCGCTCCGCTCC
This sequence comes from Tomitella fengzijianii, assembly GCF_007559025.1. NCBI lineage: Bacteria > Bacillati > Actinomycetota > Actinomycetes > Mycobacteriales > Tomitella > Tomitella fengzijianii. The sequence continues at coordinate 2,597,605 of NZ_CP041765.1, forward strand.
ACACTCCCCCACACCAGCGTGCGACCGTCCGTCAGACCGAAGGAGATGTCCGACGGCGAACCCACGTCGATCGACGTGATCTGCCCGCGGAGCTCCGGCGGCAGCCCGCCGACCGTCTGCAGCACCGCACGGAGCAGCTCCGCGTCGCCGGGATCGGCCATCGTGATCTTCGGCAGCCCCGGCGGCGGCGGTTCGGCGGCGAAGTCGACCCCGAGCTTGTCCAGCAGGTGCGGGCCGTCGCCGGAGTCCCGGTATGCGACGGGGACCCGCTCCATCACGTCGACCCGGATCGTGGACGGGAACTCCCGGTGCACGCTCACCTCGGCGACGCGCGCGATCCCGGCCACCCTGTGTGCCGCGGCGGACGTGTCCACCTGCATCAGCGGAGTCCCCTCCGGCACCGCGAGCGCCGCGACCACCTCGGGCTCGGACAGTCGATCCGTCCCCGTCACCTCGATCGCGCCGACCGACATCACCGGGGTGAGCCACAGCACGCCGACGGCGGCCAGCAGCACGGTCAACGTGGCGGCCGCGGCCAGCAGCACCCGGTTGCGGCGACGCGCCGGCAGACGCGGGCGACGCGGCACACGCCTCACGGGCGCCCCCGGCTCCCGGCGGAATCGTCACGCGCCGCCGACCCCAGGGCCGTCAGGATCTCGGGGCCCGTCATCGTGACGTCCCCGGCGCCCATCGTGATCACCAAGTCGCCCTCACGCGCCAGCTCCGCGATCTGCGCGGGCGCCGCGGACAGGTCGGGCTGGAAGTAGGCGGTGGTCGTGATCTTCTCGGCGATGAGCAGGCCGCTGACCCCGGCCACCGGCCGCTCCCGCGCGCCGTACACATCGAGCACGACGACGATGTCGGCCAGGCTGAGCGCGGCCGCGAACTCCGCCGCGAATGCCGCCGTCCGCGAGTACAGATGCGGCTGGAACGCCACGATCACGCGGCCGCCCGCATCGCTTCCGGCCGGCCCGACCATGTCGCGCGCCGCCCGGAGGACGGCCTCGACTTCGGTCGGATGGTGGGCGTAGTCGTCGACCACGCGCACCCCGGCGGCCTCGCCGCGAAGCTGGAAGCGGCGGTGGACACCGCCGAAACCGGCCAGGCCGTCGAGCGCCCTGTCCAGCGACGCGCCCGCCTCCCGCGCGGCGAGCAGCGCGCCCACCGCGTTGACCGCCATGTGGCGGCCCGCCACGGCAAGCGTCATCGCCCGCGGATGGTCTTCGCCCGCGACCCGCAGCTCGCCGACGCCGCCCGCCCCTGTCGCCGACCACTGCGCCAGGTGGGCCGCCACCGGCACCGGGCCGGTGTAAGGGGTGTGCGCGAACTCCGAGCTGTAACCGAGGACCCGGACCCCTTTGGAGAGCGAACGCTCGGCGAGGGCCGCCGCGCCGGGGTCGTCGAGGCAGGCGACCAGCACGCCGCCCGGCACGATGCGCTCGACGAAGTCGTCGAACACCTGACGGTAGGCCTCGAGCGAGCCGTAGTGGTCGAGGTGGTCGACGTCCACGTTGGTCACCACCACGATGCGCGGCCGGTACTGCAGCAGCGATCCGTCGCTTTCATCGGCCTCCGCGACGAACACCTCGCCCGTGCCGTGGTGGGCGTTGGTGCCGGACTCGTTCAGCTCCCCGCCGACGACGAACGACGGGTCCATCCGGCAGTGCTGCAACGCGACCACGACCATCGACGTGGTCGAGGTCTTCCCATGGGTGCCGGTCACCAGCAGCGAACGGTATCCGCGCATCAGCGCCGCCAGAACCGCCGGCCGCAGGAGCACGTCGATGCCCCGCGCCGCCGCCGCCACGAGCTCGGGGTTGTCGCGCGGGATCGCGCTCAACGTCGAGACGACCGACGTGGGCCCGCCGGGAAGCAGGTCCAGGGCCTCGGCCGAATGCCCTATCCGGATGCGGGCTCCGCCGGCGCGCAACGCCAGCACGCCCCGCGACTCCTTGGCATCGCTCCCCGACACCTGCCCGCCGCGGGCGAGCAGGATCCGCGCGATCCCGGACATTCCGGCCCCGCCGATCCCGATCATGTGCACGCGTTCGAGGTGCGGGGGAAGCGCCGCGCGCTCCGCGGCCTCGTCCGCCGCGAGCGGGTCCGTGTCCCTGTGCACCGGTCCTGCCCCTCCGCTCACCGGTCCTGCCCCTTCAGGTAGCGCCCACCGGATTCGCCCTCGCCCACGGAGGCTCCACCCCTTCGGTCCCCGTCTGCGGCGACGTCACCGTCCGGCACCTCACCGGCCGCGCCGCCGCGGGCGGTCTCGACGACGATCCGGGCGATCCGCCGGGCGCTGTCGCGGTGACCGGCATCGCCCGCCGCGTCCGACATCGCGGAGAGACGCGACCGGTCGCGCAGCAACGGCACCAGGCGGTCCAGCACCGCCTGCGCCGACAGCTCGGAGTCCCGCATCAGCATCCCGCCGCCCGACTCCACCACCGGAAGCGCGTTGAGCTCCTGCTCCCCGTTGCCGTGCGGCAGCGGTACGTACAGGGCCGGCAGCCCCACCGCGGACACCTCGGCGACGGTCATCGCGCCTGCGCGGCAGATCACCGCGTCCGCCGCCGCGTAGGCCAGGTCCATCCGCGTGATGTACGGCACCGCGACGTAGTCCGGGCCGCCCTCGGCGCGCTCCACGCTGACGGAGTTCTTGGGCCCGTGCGCATGCAGCACGCCGATGCCCGCGGCCGACAGGTCGCGGGCCGCCTCCGTTACGGCCGTGTTCAGCGAATGCGCCCCCTGCGAGCCACCGAAGACGAGCACGGTGGGAGCATCCGGATCCAGCCCGAAGCTGGCCCGTGCCTGCGCGCGCAGTGCGCCGCGGTCCAGGTCGGTGATGGCCCTGCGCAGGGGGATCCCCACGACCTCCGCGCGCGGCAGGCCCGAGCCGGGGACCGCCGCGAGCACGCGGTCCGCCCCGCGTGCCCCCACCTTGTTGGCCAGGCCCGCGCTCGCGTTCGCCTCGTGCACGATGACGGGTGTGCGCCGGCGCCCGCCGACGAGGCCGGGCCGCGCCGCCAGATAGGCGGGCAGAGCGACATATCCCCCGAAGCCCACGACCACGTCGGCCTGGCAACTGTCGAGGACGGCGCGCGTCCTGCGCACCGATTGCCGCAGCCGCCCCGGCAACCGGGCGAGATCGGCGCTGGGCTTCCGCGGCAGCGGGACCGGCGGGATGAGCTCGAGGGGGTAGCCGCGCTCGGGCACCAGCGTGGTCTCCAGACCGCGTTCGGTACCGAGCACGGTGACCCGCGTCCCCGGGGCGAGTTCGGACACCGCATCCGCCACGGCGAGCGCGGGCTCGACGTGGCCGGCCGTCCCGCCGCCCGCCACCACGACGGACAATCTGGCATCCGATCCGGTCACCACCGGTCTCCTCGCTTCCTGCTTTCAGGGCCGCCGCGCTGGAACTGCGACGGCGCACCCTGCGGCCTGCGTGCACCCGCACCTGTGCGGCCGGGATCGCCGCGCCCGGGCGTCCCCGCTCCGCCGTGCTTGGCCGACGATCCGCCGGGCGCCGCTCCACCCCGACGATACGGTGTTCCGCCGACCGGACGGCCGTGGGTGCCGCGGGCCTGGCGGGCCCGCGACTCCCTCGCAGCCTGGGACCCGCGCACCTGACCGGACCGGGGCCCGCCGGCGCGCGCCGCGGCCTCGGCCCGCTGCCGACGCATGTGCTGCTGGGCGCGCTGTGCCCGCTCACCCCGGGTCGCGGCGCCGACAAGTCCGCTGCGCTCCGGCCGGTACGGCTCCGGCAGCGGCAGCCGCAGCAGCTTCGGCAGCCGTGATTCGCGGCCGGACCGCAGTGCGGCGACCGCCTCCGGCTCGTGCCTGGCCGCGTTGGCCATCAGCCCGAACGCTGCGAGGGTGACGGTCGTCGACGAACCGCCGGCCGAGATCAACGGCAGCTGCAGGCCGGTGACCGGCAGCAGGCCCACCACGTAGCCGATGTTGATGAACGCCTGCGAGATGGTCCACGCGGTGACGCCGGCGACGAGCAGCCGCAGGAACGGGTCGGCCGAGCGGAGCATGATCCGCAATCCGGCGTACGCGAACAGCACGAACAACGCGATGACGACGAGGCAGCCGATCAGACCCAGTTCCTCGCCGATGATCGCGAAGATGAAGTCGTTGTGGGAGTTGGGCAGGTAGTTCCACTTGGAACGGCTCTGGCCCGGCCCTCTGCCGAACAGGCCCCCGTCCGCCAGGGAGAACTTGGCCTGCAGCGCCTGATAGCCGCCGTGCTGCGGATCCGAACTCGGGTTGAGGAAGGACTGGATGCGCTCGACGCGGTACCCGGCGGAGAGCCCCAGCACCAGTGCCAGCGCGCCGCAGATCGCGGCCAGGACCGCGAACGACTTGACGGACAGCCCGGAGAACCAGAGCAGCGCGCCGACGATGATCGCCAGGGCGATCGTCGTCGAGAGGTTCGGCTGCAGCATCACCAACGCGAACGTGAGCACCGAGACGAAGCCGAGCCGCAGCCGCGGGTCGCCGAGCAGGCCCGGCATCGTCTTGCCGCGCGTGAGGATGTGCGCGCCCCAGATCACCAGGACCAGCTTCATCACCTCGGACGGCTGGAGCGAGAACGGCCCCAGGTCGATCCAGCGGCGGGCTCCCTGGACCTCGACGCCGATGCCGGGGACGAGGACCAGCACGAGCAGCAGCAACGCGATGCCGATGCTCGGCGTGGCGAGCCTGCGCACCCAGGACACGGGAAGACGCATCGCCAGGTAGAACAGCATCGCCCCGATGATCGAGTACATCAGCTGGCTGTTGAACATGCTGTACGCCGAGCCGTCCTCGGTGTACGAGGCCACGCTGGACGCGGAGAGCACCATCGCCAGGCCGGACAGGGTCAGCAGAGCCGTGACGGTGACGACCAGGTGGAACGACATCAACGGGCCGCTGAGCCACACCGCGATCCCGCTGCGGCCTTCTGCGGCCTTCCCGCCGGACACGGCCTTCCCGCCGGACACGGCCTTCCCGCCGGACACGGCCTTGCCCGCGGCGGCCTTGCCGCCCGCAGGTCCGGCCGCGCGGTCCTTCCGTCCTCGTCGCGCGGCCGCTCCGGATCGCCCTGATGCCACGGGGCCGCTCACCCGCCCGGGTGGAGTCGCGTCACGGCGGCGGCGAACCGATCGCCGCGATCGGCGTAGTCACGGAACATGTCCATCGAAGCCGCGGCCGGCGCGAGCAGGACCGTGTCCCCCGCGCGCGCGTATCCGGCGGCGGCGGAGACGACTACGTCCATCACATCGGAGTCCGCAGCGGGAGGTCCCGTCACGACGGATCCCGTGCCCGCGCGGGACGGGTTGCTCGAACCGATCACCTCGTCATCTTCGCGCGCCAGGACCTCGGTGACGGGGACGTCGGGCGCGTGTCGCGAGAGGGCGTCCGCGATCACAGCGCGGTCACGGCCCATCAGCACGACGCCGGCGAGCCGCGGCGCCACAGCGGCGACCAGATCGTCCACGGACGCGCCTTTGAGCAGGCCGCCGGCGATCCACACCACACTGCGGCGCCCGGCGATCGAGGCGAGGGCGGCATGCGGGTTCGTCGCCTTCGAATCGTCGACGTATTCGACGCCGCCGACGGTGGCGACCAGGGCGGCGCGGTGCGGACCGACCGTGTGCGCTTCGAGCCCCGCGGCGACCGCGTCCCGTCCGACGCCGGCGGCCCGGGCGAGGGCGGCCGCCGCCAGCGCATCGAGGACGCCCGCGGCTCCGCCCGGCACTATGCGGTCCGCGGCGACGAGCACGACGGGGTCCTCGGATCCGCGGGCGGCGAACGCGCAGTCCACGAGCACTCCGTCGCGCACACCCAGCTCCCCGGGGGCCGGCGGCCCGAGCCGGAAACCGACCGTCCGCCCGGCCGTGGACACGCCGCGCAACCCGGCCGCGACCGGGTCGTCGAGTCCCACCACTGCGACCCGACCGCGCAGCACCTGCGCCTTGGCGTGCGTATAGGCGTCCATGCCTCCGTGCCAGTCGAGGTGATCCTCGGCGATGTTGAGCACCACTGCGGCGTCCGGCACCACCGACGGCGCCCAATGGAGTTGAAAGGACGACAGTTCGACGGCCAGCACGTCCACCCGGCGCTCGGCGGCCAGCGCGTCCAGGATCGGAAGTCCGATGTTCCCGCAGGCCGCGGACGGGACGCCCGCCGCCTGCAGGATCGAATGCAGCATCGACGTGGTGGTGGTCTTGCCGTTGGTGCCGGTGACCGCAAGCCACCTGCGCGCGGGCCCGTACACCTGCGCCCGGTCGCAGCGCCATGCCAATTCGACGTCGCCCCACACCGGCACGCCCGCGCTCTCGGCCGCGGCGGCCAGCGCGTTGCCCGGCCGCCAACCGGGACTGGTCACCACCAGTGCGTGGCCGGACACCGCCGCGGCGGCGTCGGCGGCGCTGTGCACGCCCGGCTCCGCCACGGCGCCGTCGTCCACCAGCGTCACGGACGCCCCGAGAGCGTTCAGGGCCCGCGCGGCGGACCGGCCGGAGACGCCCGCACCCGCGACGAGGACGGAACGTCCCGCCAGCTCCCGCGGATCCGCCGGCCCGCCCGCGTGGTGGACGGGCGCCGTCACGAGCCGACCGCCGTCAGGTACTCGCCGTAGAACAGCGCAAGCCCGACCGCACTTGCGATGCCCGCGAGCAGCCAGAAACGGATGATCACCGTGGTCTCCGGCCAACCGCCCATCTCGAAGTGGTGGTGGAACGGAGCCATCCGGAACACGCGGCGCCCGCTGGTACGGAACACCGCGATCTGGATGACCACGGATGCGGCCTCCGCGACGAAGAGCGCGCCCAGTACGACGGCGAGAAGCTCGGTCTTGGTGGTCACCGACAGTCCGGCGATGAGGCCGCCGAGCGCCAGCGATCCGGTGTCGCCCATGAAGATCTTGGCCGGCGCGGCGTTCCACCACAGGAATCCCAGGCAGGCGGCGCCCGCGGCGGCGGCGATCAGCGCCAGGTCCAGCGGCTGATCGACGTGGTAGCAGCCCACCGCGGCCTCGGCGTCGCTCCGCGAGCACGCATTGCGGTACTGCCAGAACGTGATGATCACGTAGGCGCCCAGCACCATGGACATGGCGCCCGCCGCGAGGCCGTCGAGGCCGTCGGTGAAGTTGACCGCATTGGACCACGCGCTGACCAGCACCAGGCAGAAGACGACGAATACGACGCTGTTCATGGTGACCGTGTCGATGTCCCGGACGTACGACAGTGCGGCGTCGCCTTCGGTGTACACCCAGCGCAGGACGAGCACCGCGAAGATGACGGCCGCGATCAGCTGGCCCACGGTCTTGGCGGTCTTGTTCAGGCCGAGATTGCGCTGGTTGCGCACCTTGAGGAAGTCGTCGAGGAAGCCGACGATACCCAGCACCGTCGCCAACCCGAGCACCAGCAGCCCCGACGCGGAGGGTCCTTCGGCCTCCAATGCGATGCCGACCAGGTGCGCGCACCCGTAACCGGCCCACATGCCGACGATGATCGCGACGCCGCCCATCGTCGGGGTGCCCCGCTTGGCCCTGTGGCTCTCCGGGCCCTCCACCCGGATCTCCTGGCCGAAGCCCTGACGCGAGAACACCTTGATCAGCAGCGGCGTCAGAAGTATCGCGACCAGCAGCGCGACGCCGCCGGAGATGAGGATCAGTCTCACCGGTGCTCCCCCTCCTGCGCCAGCAGCGACTCCGCGACCGACCACAATCCGACCGCCTGGGATGCCTTCACCAGCACGATGTCGCCGGGCTCCACCTCGGCGCGCAGCAGAGCGAGCGCGGCGTCGGCGTCCGCGACCAGCATCGCCTCGTCGCCCCAGGACCCCTCCATGACGGCGCCCTTGTGCAGCGCCTCCATGGTGCGGGACGAGCCCACCGCCACGATCTTCGACACGTCGAAACGCACCGCGGCGCGCCCGATCGCATCGTGCTCGACGATCGCGTCGTCGCCTAGCTCCGCCATCTCGCCGAGCACCGCCCAGGTGCGCCGTTTGCCGCGCGGCGGCATCGGCACGCCGTGTTCGGGCGCGTTGCGCGACATCGCGGCGAGGGCGCGCAGCGCCGCCCGCACGGAGTCGGGGTTGGCGTTGTAGGAGTCGTTGATGACCGTGACCGCGTCCGGGCGGGTGCGCACATCCATCCGCCGGGCCGAGGAGGCGTGGGCTGCGCTCAGCGCCGCCGCCACCTGCGGCACGCTTGCGCCGCATTCAAGGCCGACGGCCGCCGCGGCCAGCGCGTTGCCCACCTGGTGCTCGCCGTGCACCGCGAGGGTCACGGGCGCGGACCCCGCCGCGCATTCCAGGGTGAACGCGGCCCGCGCCTCACCGTCGAGGACGACGTCGGCGGCGCGGATGTCGGCGGACGCCGACAAGCCCACGGTGACCACCCGGGCCGCAGTCCGCGAAGCCATCGCGGCGACGCGGGTGTCGTCCGCGTTGAGTACTGCCACTCCCCCGTCCGCCGCGGCCGGCAACGACTCGACCAGCTCGCCCTTGGCCTGCGCGATGGCCTCGCGGGAGCCGAACTCACCGAGGTGGGCCGTGCCGACGTTGAGCACCACGCCGATCCGCGGCGGCGCGATCTCCGCGAGCCTGCGGATGTGCCCGACACCGCGTGCGGACAGTTCCAGCACCAGCGACCGGGTGGACTCGTCGGCATGCAGCGCGGTCCACGGGTGCCCGAGTTCGTTGTTGAAGGACCCGGGCGGCGCCACGACCGGGCCGAGCGGCCGGAGCACGGCGGCGATGAGGTCCTTGGTGGAGGTCTTGCCCGACGAGCCGGTGACGCCGATGACGTCCAGTCCCGCCGCGGCCAATTCCGTCACGCTCCGCCCCGCGAGCCGCCCCAGCGCGTCGAGAACCGCGGCGGCCGAACCGTCCACATCGTTGTCGAAGGTCGCCGCGCCGGCGACGACGAGGTCGGGGCGCGGTTCCACGACTATGGCCGGCACCCCCACCGCGCGCGCAGCAAGCACCGCGACCGCCCCCGCTTCGGCGGCGGCGGCCGCGTGATCGTGGCCGTCGGACCTGGCCCCGCGCAGGGCGAGGAACAGCCCGCCCGGCGTCACCTTGCGGGAGTCGAACTCGACGGTGCCCGTCACCTTCGCGTGCGGGTCCGGCACATCGGCCAGCCGCCCGCCCACTGCATCGGCGACCTGCGCCAGCGTCATCGGAATCACTCGTCGCCCTCGTTCTCCGCCATCGTGTTCGACCGTCGCGCCGGATCGCCGGCGCCGTCCATTGCGGCCGGCGGCGCGTGCCGCCCGATCGCCGCCGCCACCACGTCCCTGTCGTCGAACGGGTGGATCAAGCCGGCCACGTTCTGACCGGCCTCGTGCCCCTTGCCGGCGACCAGGATCGTGTCACCCGCCCGCGCCCAGCCCGCGACCAGGTCGATCGCCGCGGCGCGGTCGCCTTCCTCTCGGACCTCGGCACCGCCGCCGTCCCGCGCTGCCTCGCGCGCGCCCTCGAGCAGCGCGGCCCGGATCGTCGCCGGGTCCTCGCCTCGCGGGTTGTCGTCGGTGACCACGACCAGGTCCGCCCCCCGGGCCGCGACCGCGCCCATGAGCGGCCGCTTGCCCGCGTCGCGATCTCCGCCCGCGCCCACCACCACGGCGAGCCTCCCGGACGTCTGCGCCCGCAACGTGGCGATCACGGCCTCCAGCGCTCCGGGCTTGTGCGCGTAGTCGACCACGGCGAGGAAGGGCTGGCCGCGGTCGATGCGCTCCAGCCTGCCGGGTACCGCGACCGACGCGAGCCCCCCGGCGGCCGTTCCCACGCCGACACCGACCGCGTCGAGGATCGCGAATGCCACGAGCGCGTTGGCGACGTTGAACCGGCCCGGCAGCGGCAGCGTCACGGCGGACTCGCGGCCGCCGGGCCCGCGCACCGCGAAGTGCTGCGCACCGGTCCTGTCCACGGCGGACTCCCCCGCGTACCACTCGGCGGCCACGTTGGTCTGCGACTCCCCCGCCGCCTCCGACTCCGTGCACACCGTCGCCGTGGACACGGGCGGCTCGGACCGTGCCAGTTCCGCCATGCGGCGGCCCCACCGGTCGTCCACGCACACGACCGCCGCAGCTGCGCGCACACCGGAGCCGGGGGCGAACAAGCGCCCCTTGGCCGCGAAGTAGTCCTCCATGTCGCGATGGAAGTCGAGGTGGTCCTGCGACAGGTTGGTGAACCCCGCGACCGCGAAGGAGCAACCGTCCACGCGCCCCAGCGCCAGCGCGTGGCTGGACACCTCCATGACCACCGCATCCACCCCCTGCTCGACCATCACCGCCAGCAATGCCTGCAGGTCGGGAGCCTCGGGGGTGGTGAGCGAACTCGGCGTCCGGCGGCCGTCGATCCGGGTCTCCACCGTGCCGATCAGGCCCACGCGGTGTCCGGCGGCCATCAGGCCGGCCTCCACCAGATAGGAGGTCGTCGTCTTGCCTGCCGTCCCCGTCACGCCGATGAGGGCGACGGCATGCGACGGATCGCCGTAGACCGTCGAGGAGACCGCCCCCAGCACTGCACGCGGATCCTCGTGCACCAGCAACGCGACCGCGTCCGCGGCACCGGCGTCCTCGATCATCCGCGCGCCCGCAGGGTCGGTCAGCACCGCGGCCGCGCCCCGGGACACGGCCTCCGCAACGAAGGCGGCCCCGTGCACGCGACTGCCGGGAAGTGCGGCGAAGAGGTCTCCCGCGGCCGTGTCCTGCGCACGCAGTCCCACGCCCGTGACCGTCACCCGCGCCGGGTCGCCCGGCGTGGCGCCGGCGACCGGAGCGATCGTCGCGGGGTCGATGCCCGCCGCCGCGCACACATCCGCCAGCGCCGTACGCGGCGGGTGCGCGGGGCGCAGCCGCCCTGAACCCAGTTCCTCTGCCACCGAGGGCGGCCTCCCTTCTGTCTCTCGCAGCCGTCGTCCGGCCCCTGCATCCAACGTCGCGCCCGCATCGGGTGCAGGCGCCCGACCGTTCCCGTGGACAGGCCCGATCCGGACGCGCCGCCGGCCCGGGGCCGCTCGGAGCCCGTCAGGGCGGCGAGGGCGATTCCGCCGCGCGCGTACGACGACTCAGATTACCGGCACGCGGCCACCGCCCCGACCGCGCCGCACCGGTCGTCGCCGGGATGTGATCCGCAGCGCATCCGCCGCGACGCCGACGGCGCGCGGTCATCCGGCCTGCAGGATGAGCTTGGGCGCCGGCGGTGACAACGGCACCTGCTCCCGCTGCAGCAGCCACGAGGCGATGTCGTGGAACAGCGGCGCAGCGGACATGCCGCCGGAACCGTCCGCGCTGCGTCGCGGCCGGTCCATCATCACCGCCACGACGAACCTCGGATCCTGCGTAGGAGCCATACCTGCAAAGGTGATCCAGTATTCGGAGTTGGAATAGCACCCGCAGTCCGGGTCGATCTGCTGGGCCGTGCCCGTCTTCCCCGACACCTGATATCCCTCGACCGCAGCGGGCACGCCCGTACCGCGCTGGTTTCCGCCGTCGTCCTGGACCACGGCGCGGAACATGTCGCGCACCGTGCTCGCCGTCTCCGGGCTGACCACGCGGACCGGATCCGGAGCCTCGGGCGTCGTCACCTGCCCGTCGGGCCCGACGACCTTCTCGACGATCCGCGGCGGCACGCGAAGCCCGTCGTTGGCGATCGTCTGGTACATGTCGGCCATCTGCAGCAGCGTCATCGACAGGCCCTGGCCGATCGGCAGGTTCGCGAACGTCCCCGCCGACCACTGGTCCTCCGGCGGCACGGAGCCGGCGCTCTCGCCGGGCAGGCCCACCCCCGTGCGCTGACCGAGCCCGAACTTCTTGACCATCTCGGCGAAACGATCCTGCCCGACGCGTTGCGCCAGCATCAGGGTGCCGACGTTCGAGGACTTGCCGAAGATGCCGGTGGTCGTGTAGGGCGCTACACCGTGCGGCCACGCGTCCGCCACGGTGACCCCGTCCATCGTGATCGAGCCCGGCACCTGCAGCACCTCCTCCGGGGTGGTGAGCCCGTACTCGATCGCCGCCGACGCCGTGATGATCTTATTCACCGAGCCCGGCTCGAACGGAGTGGTCACGGAGATGTTGCCCAGTTCGGCGTGGTCGTTGGCCGGGTCGCCCACGCCGATCGACGGATCGAACGTGTTGTCGTTCGACATGGCGAGCACCTGCGCGGTATCGGCGTCGAGCACCAAGGCGGAAACGTTCTGCGCGCCGGAGGCGTCCTTGGCCTTCTGGACGGCGTCCTGGACGAAATACTGCAGGTCGGAGTCGATGGTGAGCTCGACCGTGGACCCGTTCTGCGCCGGGTGCACGTCGCGCACGCTCCCCGGGATAACGTCGCCCCCCGAGCCGCGGTCGTAGGTCTTCGACCCCGCGGTTCCGGCCAGCATCGATTGCATGGACGATTCCAGCCCGACCAGTCCGCTGCCGTCCCATCGGGTGGCGCCGATGATGTTGGCGGCCAGCGCGCCGCCCGGATACTCCCGGATGTTGTCCGGGTCGCTGCCGATCTTGCCGAACTCCGAGGTGATCTTCGAGGCCTTGCGCGGGTCCACCTGACGCGCGAGATAGACGAACTGCTTGCCGGAGCTCATCTCCTTCCGCAACTCGCGCGCGTCCACCTGGTCGCCCAGTTCGGCGCTGATCATCGCCACCGCGTCGTCGATGTACTCCTCGACCGTCGGCGCCTCCGGGTCCTTCGTGTGGGCCTCGGTCAGCTCATCGCGCACTCGCGCGGGCTGGAACGTCAGCGCCCGTGCGTCGACGGTGTAGGCGAGCGGCTTGCCATTGGTATCGACGATGTCGCCGCGGGTGGCCGGAAGCTTGGTCGTCACCGTGCGCTGACTCGCGGACTGCGCGGACAACTCGGGTGCGCGTACCACCTGCACCCACATCAGCTTGCCCACCACCGCCACCAGCATCAGCGTCATCAGTCCCGCTGCGATCCGTGTGCGATGCCGGAAACTCCAGCCGTGCTTCCCCGGCCGGTTGGGGCGCGCCGCGGCGCCGGACGGGCGGCCTCCGGCGCGCGGACGGGCCGGGTGCGGGCGGCCCGGGCGTCCCTGCTGCCTTCCGCGGCCTTGGCCACGCGGGTGTCCGGACGACGGTGTCACTTGCTGCGGCCCCCTGCTCTACTCGTGGTTCGACTCCGGTGCGCATCGGTGGACCGGCCCGCGGTACGGCGCGTTCATCGACCCGCTCAGTGTGCACCTTCCACCGGCGCACCTGCGGGACCATCGGACCCGCGAGCCGCGTCCGCCGGCGGAATAACGGGAGCCGCGTCGGCCGGCGGCAGCACACCCTGCGCAGGCGGGGCGTCCACGTGGCCTCCCGCGGGCGGGGCGCCTGCCGCCGGGTCCTCCGGGGCCGGTGACTGAGCCGGGTCCGCGGGCGGCGTGACATCCGCGACGGCCGGGCCGGGCGGCGTGGGAGCGGCCATCACATTCGCGTCCGCCGGTGGAATCGGTGCCGCGTCGGCGGGCGGCAGCACACCTTGCGCCGACGGCGCACCCGCGCTGGGCGCGACCGTGTCCGGCACGACGGGGACACGCGCGAGATCTCCAGGCTTGGGGCCCTCCGCGGGCTTCGGTTCGCCACGGACCGTCACTGAACCGTCCGGAGCCACCACCAGCCTGGCGACGTCCTCGGACTGCACCATGCCCAGTTCGGCGGCCTTGCGCGCCAGCTCGGGGGCGGAGTTGCCGGCCTGCACGACCTTCATCAGCGACTCCTTCTGGTCCTCGAGTCGCGTGTTCTGCTGGTGCGCGTCGGCGATCTGGTACGAGCGAGCCGTGGCGTTGGTCGTCAGCCACAGGGTGATGCCGATACCGGCGAGGAACAGCAGCATGACGAAGACGACGAACGGGATCCGCCGGGCGAGCTCGCGCGGTCCGGCGAGCCGCAGCGCCGTCTCGGCCTCGACGGCGCCGCCCGGACCGGCCCCGCGCCGATGGCGCCGGTCGTACGCCTTGCGCGACGCGGCGGAGGTGCCGCTGCCGCGGCGCCCGGATCGCCGTCCGGTGTCGGGACGCGGTGAATGCGACCGCCGGGACGGTTCCGAGCGGCTCTTGGCACGGGTCGTGACTGTGGTCGTCATCTCAGCTCCCAGCAATCCGTCGGGCACATCGCAACCGGACCGGGGCCGACCGCGGATTCTCGGCGATCTCTTCTTCCGTGGCGCGTTCGGCGCCTCTGGTCACCAGCTGGAACTCGGGCCCGGTGCCCGGCAGTTCCACCGGAAGGTCCTGGGGACTCCGCGAGCGCGACCGTTCGGCGAGAGCGCGTTTGACGATGCGGTCCTCCAGCGACTGGTACGCCATGAATGCGACGCGGCCGCCGACCGTCACAGCATCCAGCGCCGCCGGCACCGCCGCCCGCAGCGAGTCCAGCTCGCCGTTGACCTCGATCCGCAACGCCTGGAAGGTGCGTTTCGCCGGGTGACCGCCTGTCCGCCGCGCTGCAGCAGGGATCGCCTCGTAGAGGAGTTCGACGAGCTGCCCGGTGGTACGGAACGGAGCGCTCTCCCGCCGCCGGACGATCGCTGCGGCGATCTTGGCCGCGAAACGCTCCTCGCCGTACGTGCTGAGGATGCGGCGCAGGTCCGCCACCGTATACGTGTTGATGACGGTCGCCGCTGTGAGCTCGGACGAGCCGTCCATGCGCATGTCCAGCGGCGCGTCGACCGAGTACGCGAATCCCCGCTCGGCCTCGTCGAGCTGCAGCGACGACACGCCCAGGTCGAACAGGATCGCGTCGACCCCGCCCCGCGCGGGGATGCCGACGCTGTCGAGCGCCTCGGCGATGCCGTCGTAGCGGGTGTGCACGGCCGTGAAGCGTCCGGCGAACCCGGCCAGCCGCCGGGTGGCCGTGGCGATCGCCTCAGTGTCGCGGTCCAGACCGATCACCCGCACGCCGGGGAAACGTTCCAGGAAGTACTCGCTGTGGCCGCCCATTCCCAGCGTGCAGTCGACGAACACGGCGTCGCCGCCGGCCGCGTCGATGGCCGGCCCGAGCAGTTCCACCGCCCGGCGGAGCAGCACGGGGACGTGGCCGAACTCGCCGGAACGCCGCTGTGCGCCGCCTGTTCCGTCGGTCATCGTCTGCTCCAAAGGTCCGTGCTTGGCTCTGCTGCCGGTCGTTCTGCCCGTGCGTGCCGCGAAAAACGCAGAGGCGAATGTCCTGGGGTCTCCGGCCGACCGTGCCTGGCGTTGGGGAAGTACGTCAGGACCGTTCGGGCGGAGGCCTCGTGACATTCGCCGAGACCGCGCCGAGCGATCAGGCTGCGCTCAGAAGATGCTGCCGAGCGATTCATCGCGCGCCTGCGAGTAGTTCTCTTCGTTCGCCTCCAAGTAGTTCTGCCATGCCTCGGCGTCCCAGATCTCCAGGAACGTCACCGAGCCGATGACAACGCACTCACGCGAGAGGTCCGCGTACCTGCGGTGATCCGCCGAGAGCGTGATCCGTCCTTGGCCGTCCGGACGCTGCTCGTCGGTTCCGGCGGCGAGAGCACGCACGAACGCCCTCGCCTCCGGGTTGGTCCGGGATGCGGAAGCAGCCCTGGTGGCCAACTCGAGGAACTCGTCCCGTGGGTACACGGCAAGGCTGTGATCCTGGCCCTTCGTGACCATGAGACCTCCCGCCAGTGCATCGCGGAACTTCGCCGGCAGCGTCAGCCGGCCCTTCTCGTCGAGCTTGGGTGTGAAGGTTCCGAAGAACATCCGACACCTCCGACTCGACCGCCTCCCGCACATCCGGACCGGATCACTCCGGGCCCTCCGTGCCTGAAGACCGTTGGCGAACGCCTCGATGGCGTCCCGCTGGCACCACAGTACCCCACTTTCCCCCACTTTCAACCTGAAACACGGTGCCGATCGCACTGACCGCACAGAACAACCAGGTGATGGGGGCTTTCTACGGTGGAGCGACCCCCCTGGCCGGCGCTTATGCGCGGGCGGCGCAATTACGAGCCCGGCCGTGTATCCGCAGCTCAGCGCAATCCTCGGACGCCCGGTGCACGATTCCGTCACCCGAATCGACGCAACTCAGCGGTGCACCGGCACGACGGTGGCGGAAAGTGGGGGATCGGGGTGGGGCGAAGTGGGGCGAGGGGGAAGCGGTGGCGGAACGACGCAGAGGAGGCGGGAGCGGCGCGGCGCGGCGCAGGACGAGGTGGGAGGCCACCCCGTGCGAGGGCCGGACGGGGCAAGGCTGGACGGGGGCAAGGCTGGACGGGGCGAGGCGGCGCGAATGCCGGCGCGACGCGTGGCGAACACGTGCAGGCAGAAGATCACCCGGGCGCGAGGCCGTCCATCATGGCCCCGCGCCCGGGTGATCGGTATTGAGCTGAGTCTCTCGGCAGTTCAGCCTTCGAAGCGTCGCCGGAAGCGCTCCTCCATCCGCTCGGTGAAGCTGCCTGCGGCTTTGGGCTTGCTGAATCGGCCTTTGACGCCTTTGGTGCCCTTGGCGCCGCCGCCCTTTCCGTGGCCGGCGCCTGCACGGCCGGGCGCAGACGGCGAAGCGGGAATCTTGTCGCGCCCCCACGGCGTACCGAGCATGAGCATCACAGCGCCCAGGAACATCACCACGAACCCGATGACGGCGAGTACGGGGAAGCCTCCGATGTGCAGCGCACTGGTGGCGACCCCCACGATCAGGAGCGCGAGCCCGACCAGCGCGATGAATACCGCCTGGATGCGCCGCTTTGCGTTGGGGGTGCCGAAACGGCGCCCCCGGACCTGCGAAGCGAACTTCGGGTCTTCCTCATACAGAGCATTCTCGATCTCGTCGAGCATCCGCTGCTCGTGCTCGGAGAGTGGCACGGCACCTCCCCCGGCTTCTCGTCCTGGCGTTCAGCTGCCGAACCGAACACACCAGCACCCGTCCATTACGGGCGCCTAACACCGATAATACTGTTCGGCATCGGACCGTACCACCGAATACCCCACTCCCCGGTTCGAATAAACCGTCGGCGCCGCGCCGCGCCGTCGCCCCGCGCCCCGACCGTGTCACCCTGCCCGCAAAAGGGGGTGGCCGGCACCGCGACCGGAGTCCGACGGCCCGACGCCGGCCAGGTGCGACTCGACGGCGTCGAGGAAGTCCCTCACCGCACCCGCCAACGCATCCGCCGCCGGGCCGTCGACTCTGCTTGTGACCCCGGCCTCGACTGCGGCCCTCGTGGCCGAGAACTGCGCGAAGTGGTCGGCCCACGCCTTCCACCCGGGCCCCACCGAAGCCAACCGCGCCCAGGCACTGCGGGACGCACCCCTGCGCGGACGAGGGGGCGGCGACGACGCCAGGACCGCGGCCGCCCCGCGCACGGCCGCGACATAGGACGTCACGAACCGCTCCGCGGGCCGGTCCTCCGCACCGCACAGCGCCTCCGATAGGAGCGAGTCCGCCCGGCCGAGCAGCTGCGCCGCGCGCGGAGACCGCGAAGGCGACGGCGCAGCCCCGCCGATTCCGCGTGGCGCCGCCGTGCACGGCCCGCGGCCGCCTCCCGCCGCTTTCACGGCACCGGCAGCACGCGCAGTGGTTGCAGCGCCGGCAGTGGTTGCAGCCCCGGCAGTGGTTGCAGCGCCCGCGCTCATCGCCCTCATCGCGTCCTTCGCGCTCATCGCTTCTCCTTCGTCTCCGTCGCGCCCGCCCTCGAGCCACTCGACCGTGCGATTCCGGGGCCTGCGGTACCGTTCCTGCGTCGGGCGACACCCGTCCGACACCCGCCTCACGTACGCCCGACGCACGGACCGCAATGCGACCCGCTCCGACCCGGCCCGCCACCCATGGAAGGGACCCGATGCCCGGTACGACCCGCTTCCCTCGGGCCGCACCGGACCATCCGGCATCGAACAACGGTTCGATGTCAACAATGCTAAGCGGCGCCTCCGACAACTTTGCCGCCCCACAGGAAGTTCACCGGTCATGAGCCTGATCGTCACCGAGATCCCGGCTCAGGTCCTGCGTACCCGGCTCTTCGAGGCGCTTGCGGTATACGTGGCGGCGATGGACTACCCGCGCGGAGTCGAACACAGTCGCGCACCGATGTGGGCCGAGCACATGCTCCGGGAGGGATGGCGGGCGGTCGCCGCCTTCGAGGTACCGGACGCGGAGTCCGGCGGCGGCGCGGGCGGCACTGCGGTCGGTGCACCCCGACCGCCGCAGGTCCCCGATTCGGCCGAGCTGATCGGCGTCGCCTACGGGTACCGCGGCGCGCCCGCATACTGGTGGGACCGGCAGGTGCGGTCTGCGCTGCGCGACGCCGCCGGCCGGCAGGGCACGGAATTGATGGCCGACTACTTCGAGCTCACCGAGATCCATGTGGCACCGTCCGCGCAGGGGCGGGGCATCGGCGCCGCGATGCTGACGCGGCTGCTGTCCGGCCGGACCGAGTCCCGGGTCCTGCTGTCGACGCCTGAGGTGCCGGGCGAAGAGAACCGCGCGTGGCAGCTGTACCGCAGGATGGGGTTCGAGGACGTCCTTCGGCATTTCCGGTTCCTCGGCGACCGCCGCGATTTCGCCGTCCTCGGCCGCGCACTGCCGCTGCCCTGAACGCCGCGGCGGCGAAGGCGCTGCCGCGGGAGCGGCCACGCAGCACGGCCCGGGACTCCTCGCGGACGAGTGGCCCGAGATCCCGATAACCTGTCCTGGTGTTGGATGCGATCGTCGTAGGCAGCGGCCACAATGCACTCGTCGCGGCCTGCTATCTCGCCCGGGAGGGATGGTCGGTCGAGGTCTTCGAGCGGGACACGGTCCCCGGCGGTGCGGTGTCGACGGTCGAAAGGTTCCCCGGTCACCTGGTCGACCGCGGGTCGTCGGCGCACCTGATGATCCGGCAGAGCGGCATCATCGAGGAACTGGGCCTGGCCGACCACGGCCTGTCCTACATCGACTGCGACCCGTGGGCGTTCGCCCCGGCGCCGCCGGAGTCGCCGGACCGCCCGGGCATCGTGTTCCAGACCGACCTGCCGGCCACCTGTGCCTCCATCGAGGCCGCGTGCGGCGCGCGCGACGCGGACGCCTACCGCCGGTTCGTCACCGAGTGGGCTCCGCTCGCCCGCAGCGTGATGCGCGCATTCGCCCGCCCGCCCGGGGCCGCGGGACTGTCGCGCGCGTTCGGCCCGTTGGGCATGCCCGCGTTCCTCGGCGGCGGGCACCCGCCCGCCGCGCTGGCGCGCAGGTTCCTGTCCACCGGCGATGCGCTGCTCGACTACTACTTCGACGACGAGCCGCTCAAGGCCGCGCTCGCCTGGTTCGGGGCGCAGTCGGGGCCGCCGATGTCCGAGCCCGGAACCGCACCCATGGTCGGCTTCGCCGCCCTCATGCACCGGATGCCGCCGGGGCGCGCGGTCGGCGGCAGCGGCGCACTGACCACCGCACTCGCCGCCCGGCTGCGGGCCGACGGGGGAACGCTGACGACGGGCGACGCGGTGACCGCGCTGCGCCGGACGGACTGCGGGTGGGCGGCGACCACCGAGCACGGCCGGACGGTGCGCGCCCGTACGGCGATCGCCGGATGCCACATCCTCACCACCGTCGACCTGCTGACGGAGGGTGGGGCGCTACCCGAATCCGCCGCGGCGGAGCTGCGCCGCGGGATCCGCGTGGGCCCCGGCATCGGCATGGCCGTCCGATTGGCGACCGACTCGCTTCCCGCGTATCCCTCCGCGCCGGACGATCGGCCGGGTCCCGGCGTGCACGCGGGCCTGCAGCTGCTGGTCAGCGACCGGGCACATCTGCGCACCGGGCATGCCGCCGCCCTCGCGGGCAGGCTTCCGCCGCGCCCGGCCGCGCTCGCGATGACGTTCAGCGCACTGGACGCGTCGCTGTGCCCGGAGGGTCGGCACCAGATGACGCTGTGGTCGCAGTGGCATCCGTACCGGATCGCCGACGGGACGAGGTGGGAGGACGTGGCCGAACGGGAAGCCGACAGGGTGGTCGACGAAATCGAGCAGTACGCACCCGGAACGCGCGAAACGGTGACGGACCGCTACGTGCAGTCTCCGCTCGGGCTCGAACGCGAGCTGGGTCTGGTCGGCGGGAACATCATGCACATCGAGATGTCGCTCGATCAGATGCTGGCCTTCCGCCCCACCCCCGGGCTCGCCGGGCAACGCATGAGCGGCATCTCCCCCGCCCCGGGCCGCGACGACCCCCTTGCCGGGCTCTATCTGACCGGAGCGTCGACGCACCCCGGCGGCGGCGTCAGCGGGTACAGCGGCCGCTCCGCGGCCCGGCTCGCCCTCCGCGACGCCCGGGCGGGCGGTCTCCGCCGTCTGCTTCCGGCCGCCCGCGGCCGCACCCGCCGCGCGTAGTCGGCGCCGTCGCCACAGGCGCCGTCTCGGCCACCGCCGTTCGCACTGCCACGTCGGGCGCACGGCCCGCCTGATCCCCCGCACGGAGCGGCCTTCACGCGACGCAAGGCGTGCCACTCCCACGTTCGCCCGGACGGACCTGGCACGATGACTGCCGTGCCCATCACACTCCGGCCAGTCCCGTCGCGCATCCGCACCGCATCGCACACCGGGGCGGACTCCCCCGCGCCACCTCGCGGTCCCCGCTCACGGGTACCGCGCCGATCGCGGCGCACCATGGCCGGCGTGCTTCTGCTCGCGGTGCTGCTCCCGCTGCTCAGCGGCTGCCTGCGGGTCCAGGTGACGATGGGCGTATCGAAGAACGACGAGGTGACCGGCCATATCGTCGCGGCGACCATCCCGAAGTCCGGGGAGGACCGGGGGCCGCAATTGACCGTGCCGAAGGGGCTCGAGGACAAGGTCCGCGTGCAGGACTACCGGCAGGACGGCTACGTGGGCACGGAGGCGTACTTCCGCGAACTCACATTCAGCGAGGCGCGGGATCTGGGCCGGATGATGCCCGACCACAGCAGGGACTTCGGTCTGACGTTCACCCGCACGGGTGACACGGTGACCTTCGACGGGCGCGCAGACCTGTCGAACGTGCCCGAGGGCGCCGACGTGGAGATCAGCATCAACTTCCCGACCCGGCCGGCCACAACCGACGGCACCCGCGGCTCCGACACCGGCGTCACCTGGAAGCTGCCGACGGGGGAGGAAACGAGCATGCACGCCGTCGTCAACTACGAGGATCCGGCGTCGAAGGGGCTCACCTTCTGGGTCTCGATCGTCGCGGTCATCGCGCTGGCGGCAGCCGCGCTGGCCGGATACGTGGCGTGGCGCAGCAGGGACACCTCACCCAAACCCGGACGGTGACCGCCGGAGCGCCCTGCGGCGGTCAGCCCGCCGCGGGCGCCGCGACCAGCCCGAGGTTCTGCAACACTTCGCGCGTGGCACGCGAGAAGTTGAGCGTGATGAAGTGCAGCGCGGGGACCCCCTCGGCGATCAGCCGCTCCGCCATCCCGGTCGCGAACTCGATGCCGATCTCGCGCACGGCGGCGCGGTCCTCCTGCGGCCCCGACCCCGCGGCCGCGGCCAGCCTCTCCTCCAGCAGCGGGGGGAGCGCGGAACCGGAGAGCTCCACCATCCGCCGCACGGAGCGCAGCGACGTGATGGGAAGGATCTCCGGGATGATCGGCTTGGCGCCCTGCTCCGGGTCGGCCGCCGCGATCCGGTCGCGCAGCCGCAGGTAGTCGTCCACGTCGAAGAACACCTGGGTGATCGAGTACTCCGCACCCGCGCGCAGCTTGCGCACCAGGTAGCGGGTGTCATGGTCGAGGTCCGGTGAACGGTGGTGCCCCTCCGGGAAGGACGCGACGCCCAGGTGGAAATCGCCCAGCTCGCGCACCAGGTGGACCAGTTCCTCCGCATAGTGCACGCCCTCGGGATGCGCGCACCACTCCCCCAGCGGATTCCCCGGCGGGTCGCCGCGCAGGGCGAGGATGTTGCGGATGCCCTTGTCCGCGTACGAGCCGACCATCGCACGCAGCTCGTCGATGCTGTGGTCCACGGCCGTCAGGTGCGCGACGGGGGTGAGGGTCGTGTGCTCCGCGATCTCGCCGGTGATGCGCACCGTGCGGTCCCGGGTGCTGCCGCCGGCGCCATAGGTGATCGAGACGAACGCGGGCCGCAGTTGCTCGAAGTCCCGCACCGTCCGCCACAGCCGTGCCTCGGCCGCCTCATCGCGTGGTGGAAAGAACTCGACCGAGAAGGGGGTGGTCCCGGAGTCGTGCGCAGCGATGCTCTCGACGACGGACGGCATGCCCGTCACCTGCAAAGCCATGTGTTTCCCCCGATCGCACCGATTCCCATTGCACGATCATAAGGTCAGCGGGAGGCAGGCCACCACGCCCGAGCCCCGCAGTGATCTCCGACACGCATCCGTGGCGCGCCCCACATCCGGGTGCGACGTAGAGTTTTCCGCGTAGCGCGCATGCGCGGGACCGCGCCGGCCGGTGCGCCGCCCCACTGCACCGCCCCGCGATCACCTGGTCGCCGCGGCGCACAGTCTGACGCTGCACACCTAGGAGGCTGCCCTGACAACCGGAGAAGACTCGCTCGGACCACGCGCGGAGGCCGACTCCCCCGCCGCGCAAGCGAACGAGGGCGCGGCGGTGCGCGATGCGGTCGATGCCGCGCTCCGCGATTTCTTCGCGTCGCGCCGTCCCGTCGTCGCCGGCGTCGGCGCCGAGTTCGCCGAGGCGGCGGAGCTTCTCGAGGAGTTCGTGCTGCGCGGAGGCAAGCGCATGCGCCCACTGTTCGCGTGGACAGGCTGGCTCTGCGCCGGCGGGGACGCCACCGGCGACAGGGCCGACGCCATGCTCCGGGCGTGCTCGGCTCTCGAGCTCGTGCAGGCGTGCGCCCTGATCCACGACGACTTCATCGACTCGTCCGATACCCGCCGAGGCCATCCGACCGTGCACGTCGACGTGGCCCGGCGCCATCGGGCCGTCGGCTGGACCGGCGACTCCGATCATTTCGGCGCGGGTGTGGCGGTGCTGCTCGGCGACCTCGCACTCGCGTGGGCGGACGACATGCTGCGCGAAAGCGGCCTGCCGTCCGACGCCCACGCGCGGATCTCACCGATGTGGTCCGCAATGCGCACCGAGGTGCTGGGCGGCCAGCTGCTCGATGTCATCACCGAGTCGCGCGGTGACGAGTCCTTCGACGCGGCGATGCGCGTGAACCGGTTCAAG
This sequence comes from Tomitella fengzijianii, assembly GCF_007559025.1. NCBI lineage: Bacteria > Bacillati > Actinomycetota > Actinomycetes > Mycobacteriales > Tomitella > Tomitella fengzijianii. The sequence continues at coordinate 2,620,699 of NZ_CP041765.1, forward strand.
ACCGCCGCCTACACGGTGGAGCGCCCGCTGCAGTTGGGCGCGAGCGCCGCCGACGCCGACGCGGAGATGCTCGACGTCTTCGGCGGCCTCGGCATCGACCTCGGGATCGCCTTCCAGTTGCGCGACGACCTGCTCGGAGTCTTCGGAGACCCCGCCGTCACCGGAAAACCGTCCGGCGACGATCTGCGCGAGGGCAAGCGCACGGTGCTGCTCGCGCTCGCGCTCGCCGAGGCGGACTCCGCCGATCCGGACTCCGCAGCGCTGCTGCGCAGCAGCATCGGCACCGATCTGACCCATGCGCAGGTGGCGGGACTGCGTGAGATGATCTCGGGGCTCGGGGCTGTCGACGAGGTGGAGCGCATGATCGCCGAGCTGACCGACCGCGCGCACGCCGCGCTGGACGGCAGCGGCGCCACCGGGGACGGTGCGCTCCTCCTCCGGTCGATGATCACCGCCGCCGCGCACCGGCGCCTGTGATGCGCACCGTCGTCGGCCCGTCCACCCGGATCGTGGTGGTCGGAGCCGGGCTGTCCGGGTTGTGCGCGGCGCTGCACCTGCTCGGCGCGGGACGGCAGGTCACCGTCCTCGAGCGCGACGCCGCGCCCGGCGGCCGGATGGGGGTCCTCGACGGCCCCGGCTACCGCGCCGATTCCGGCGCCACCGTGCTCACGATGCCCGAGCTGATCGACGACGCGCTCGCCGCCGTCGGAATGACACGCGCCGACGCCTCACCACCACTGCGCCTGACCCGCCTCACCCCCGCCTACCGCGCCCGTTTCACCGACGGGACGGTCTTCGACGTGCACAGCGACCCCGAGGCGATGACGGAGGAGGTCGCCCGCGTGTTCGGCGCCGCCGAGGCCGAGGGCTACCTCCGGCTGCGCGCGTGGCTCGAGCGCATGTTCACCGCGGAGTTCGACCGCTTCCTCGACTCCTCCTTCGACTCCCCCCTGGACCTCGTCGGCTCGCCCGGTGCGCTCGCGGACCTGGCCCGGGTGACGGCGCTCGGCGGGTTCGGCCGGCTGGGCCCACGCGTCGCCCGCCACATCCGCGACCCGCGCCTGCGGAGGGTGTTCACCTTCCAGTCGCTGTACGCCGGTCTCGCCCCCCGCCAGGCGTTGGCGGTGTACGGCGCGATCCCGCACATGGACACCTCGCTGGGCGTGTACTTCCCCCAGGGCGGCATGCACGCGGTGTCACGGACGCTCGCCGACGCCGTCATCCGAGCGGGCGGGGCCATCGAGTACTGCGCACAGGCACGCTCGGTGGACATCGCGGACGGCCGCGCCCACGCGGTGCTCACCTCCGACGGCCGCATCCATGACTGCGACGCACTGGTGATGACACCGGACCTGCCGGTGACCGACGCGCTGCTCGCCTCCGCGGGGGCGCCGCGCCACCACGCGCTCGCCGGCGGGCGGTTCCGCCGGACGCGCTGGTCGCCGTCGGCCGTGGTGCTGCACGGCACGATCCCCCGCGGCACCGCCGGTCCGGTCGCCGACGCCTGGGACCGCCCGCACCATCACACGATCGACTTCGGCGGCGCGTGGGAGGAGACGTTCGCGCAGATTTGCGCGCGCCCCGGACGCGGTTCGCTGATGGCCGACCCGTCCTTCCTGCTGACCAGGCCGGGGCTGACCGACCCCGGCCTGGACGCGGAAACCGCCGCCGGCCCCCGGGAGCTGATGTCGGTCCTGGCGCCGTGCCCCAACCTGCACAGCGCACCTCTGCCGTGGGACGAGCTGGGACCGTCGTACGCCGGCGACATCCTCGCCGTCCTCGAGCGGCGCGGGTACACCGGCATCTCCGATCCGGCCCGCGGGCTGCGCGTGGACCATGTGTTCACCCCTGCCACCTGGGCGGCACAGGGAATGGGCGCGGGCAGCCCGTTCTCCGCGGCGCACACCTTCCGGCAGACCGGACCGTTCCGGCGCCCCAACCTGGTGCGCGGGCTCGAGAACACCGTGCTCGCCGGATGCGGCACCAACCCCGGGGTGGGCGTGCCCACGGCGCTCATCTCCGGGCGCCTGGCGGCCGAGAGGATCATCGGCGGCTCGTCGCGCCGCCGGATGCACCCGGAAGGCGCCGAAGACCGCTCCGGTAATGTGAGCCGCTCACGTCCATCCGCCCCGGACCCCGCACCGGGGGGCACACAGGGGGCTGATCAGCGCTGATGAACCCGCGCCCCCTGACATCGCACCCTTCGGCCCGGGCGCCGGAGACCGCCGCGCCCGGCCAGGCCCCGGCGGCCGGCGCCGCACCCACCGTCGCGGAGCGTGTGCGGCAGGCCGCGGCATTCGTCGTCCACGGCCCCGGACGCATGGCTTGGCCGGGTTTCCTCGGCGTCGTCCTGATGGTGTTCGGCGGATTCGGATCGGGTGCACTGCGCAGGCAGGACCCGCTGCTCGACACGGTCTTCCTCTCCTGGCTGCGCTACGGGCACGGGAAGATCGTCGCCGGTGCGCTCGTCTACATCGGTCTCGTGCTCATGTTCTATTCCTGGGTGCGGATCGGCCGGGCGGTGCGAGCCGGCGGATTCACCCCGGCGCAGCTCGGCGGCCTCGCGGTGGCGTGGGCCGTGCCGATGCTGTTCTCCGTGCCGCTTTTCAGTCGCGACGCGTACTCGTACCTGGCGCAGGGGGCTTTGCTCCGGGACGGCTTCGACCCGTACGACGTGGGCCCTGCGGTCAATCCCGGGCCGCTGCTGGACAACGTCAGCACGGTGTGGACGACGACCACCGCGCCGTACGGGCCCGCGTTCATCCTGATCGCCCGCGGCGTCACCATGATCACCGGCGACAACGTGGTCACCGGGACCATGGCGCTGCGCCTGGTGATGCTGCCCGGCCTTGCGCTGCTGCTGTGGGCGATACCGCGGATGGCGCGCAACCTGGGCGGGTCGCCCGCCATAGCCATGTGGGTGGCCGTCCTGAACCCCTTGGTGCTCGTGCACCTCATCGGCGGGGTGCACAACGAGCTGCTGATGGTCGCGCTGCTCACCGCCGGCATCGTCGCGGTGCTCGAACGCAAGCACCTGCTGGGCATCGCGGTGATCTCCCTCGCCGTCACGGTGAAGGCCACCGCCGGCGCCGCACTGCCGTTCATGGTGTGGATCTGGATGCGACACCGGCGCGAGGACCGCGAGCGCGACGCCGAGCAGCCGCGGTGGTTCCCCGAGTTCCTGCGCACCGCCGTCCCGTCGGTACTGGTGTTCGCCGCCGTGTTCGCGGCGGCCACACTCGCCGCGGGCATCGGGGTGGGCTGGATGACGGCGCTGTCCGGCGCGAACAAGATCATCAACTGGCTTTCCCTGCCGACCGCGAGCGCGCAGCTGTACACCGTCGCCACGTCCTGGTTCACGGGCGTCGGGCTCGCCCCGGTACTGGAGATCGCGCGGCTGATCGGCGAAGCGGCGCTGGTGGTGATCGTCGTGCTGGTCGTCGCCCGCTTCCGCAACTCCGTCCATGAGGCCATGCACGGCGTCCTGTACTCGATGATCGCCGTGGTCGTGCTCTCCCCGGCCACGCTGCCCTGGTACTACACCTGGCCGCTCGCGGTGGCCTCCGGCCTCGTCGTCTCCGGGCGGGCGATGTCGATGGTGGCCGCGTTCAGCGTGTTCACCATGCTGATCTTCCGGCCCGACGGCTCCATCGGGATGTACCAGTGGTACCACGTGCTCCTGGCCGCCGGCTGCGCCGCAGTGGCCGCGATCGCGCTGCACCGCGAGGATCCGCTCCGGCTGCGCGGGTTCCTGCGGGGCCAGGGCGGGGCGCCCGTCGCCGGCGTCGCCCGCGGTGGGGACGGCTGATCCCGTGCTCGACGACACCCTGCGCGCCGCCGGCATCGCCGCCGGGGAACCGACCCTGCGCAGCTCCTACGCCCACTGCCGCAGAATCGCGGCCGCCCACGGCAAGAGCTACCATCTGGCCGCGCGCATGCTCCCGCCGCGGCGGCGCCCGGCCGTCAGCGCGCTCTACGCTTTCGCGCGCGGCGTCGACGACCTGGTGGACCTGCCTCAGGCCGGCGTCCGCCCCGCGCAGCTGTCGGCCCGCCTCGAGGCCATCGACACGGCGATCACCGACGCCCTGACCCGGTCCGACGACGCCTGCGCGACGGTGGGCATTCCGCACGTGGACGGCAGGGTGTCGGCGGCCTTCCTCAACACTGCCCGCGCCTACCGGATCGACCCGGCACTGTTCTCCGCGTTCCTCGGATCGATGCGGATGGACATCCCCGGCACGGACGAGCATGTCGCCCACTACCCCACGATGGCGATGTTGGAGACGTACATGCACGGCTCCGCAGCCGTGATCGGGTTGCAGATGCTCCCCGTGCTCGGCGCCGGCCCGGAGGCGGCCGAACCCGCGGCCGCCCTGGGGTGCGCCTTCCAATTGACGAACTTCCTGCGGGACGTCGGCGAGGATCTCGACCGGGGCAGGATCTACCTGCCGCTCGACGAGTTCGCGGAGTTCGGGGTGGACGCCGACCGCCTCTTCGAAACGCGGCGCTCGGGGCGCCCCGACGCGGCGGTGCGCGCCGCACTGGCACACTTCGCCGAGCGCGCACGCGATCACTACCGGCGGGCGGAGCCCGGTGCCGCGATGTTGGCTACGCGGCAGCGGATGTGCGTCCGGGCCGCCACCGCCGTGTACGCGGAGATCCTCACCTCCATCGAACGCGGCGGCTACCGCGTGTTCGACAGGAGGACCGTCGTGCACCCCGCGCGTCGGTGCCTCCTGGCCGCTCGCGCCGCCTGCCGCCCGGAGCCGACGGCGACCGGTTCCCCCACGCCGGTCAGAACGCCATCGCCTGCGCCCGGCGCACCACCTCCCGGGCATGATCTCCCCTCAGCACGTCGGCGGGCCGGCCGGGCAGCGACGGGTCGTCCGTGAACAGCCAGCGCAGGATCTCACCATCCGAATAGCCGCCGTCCCGCAGCAGGGCGATGGTTCCGGGAAGCGACCGGACGACCTTTCCTCCCTGCCCGTCGTCGGTCAGGAACCCGGCAGGCACGCCGACGACCCCGTGGCGGCGGATCGCGATGAACTCGTGCCTGCGCAGCATCTCGTGGGTATGGGTCACGGGAACCGACAGCAGTTTGGCCACATCCGGCAACTGCAGCAGCTCCACCGACTCGTCCAGCAGGTCTTCACAGACGGGAAAGGTGCTCACACCACCACGGTAGCGGTATGGCCCGGACCGCACCCGGGCCCGCCCCCGGCGTAGCGGATCATCCCGCATGCCGAGTAACGGATAACATGGTTGGCCGGTCCGGATCCAGGAGGTGCACTACTTGAGCCCTAGAGTCAGTCGGCTCGTCGGCGCGGTGCTCGACAACCGCTACCTCATCGAGGCGCCGATCGCGCGCGGCGGGATGTCCACCGTGTTCCGCGGGACCGACCAGCGCCTGGGTCGGCAGGTGGCGGTCAAGGTGATGCACGCCGAATTCGCTGCGGACCCGGCGTTCGTGTCCCGCTTCGAGTTCGAGGCCCGGTCGGTGGCCGGTCTCAAGGACCCCGGGCTGGTCTCGGTCTACGACCAGGGAATCGACGGCGATCACGCTTTCCTGGTGATGGAGCTGGTGCGGGGCGGTACGCTGCGCGAGCTCCTCCGCGAGCGCGGCCCCATGCCCCCGCACGCGGCCGCGGCCGTATCGCGGCCCGCCCTCACCGCACTTGCGGCGGCGCACCGCGCCGGCCTGGTCCATCGGGACGTCAAGCCCGAGAACGTGCTGATCTCCGACGACGGCGACGTCAAGCTGGCGGACTTCGGGCTGGTGCGCGCCGTGGCCGGCACCAACTCGACGTCCAGCAGCGTCATGCTCGGCACGGCCGCGTACCTGGCCCCGGAACAGGTCAGCACCGGGCACGCCGGGCCTGCCTCCGACGTCTATGCGATGGGCGTGCTGCTTTTCGAGATGCTGACGGGGCGCACGCCGTTCACCGGCGACACGAACCTCGCCGTCGCCTACCGGCGCATCGAAGAGGACGTGCCACCACCCGGAAGCGTGATCGCAGGCGTCCCGCGCGAGTTCGATCAGTTGGTGCGCCGCGCCACCGAGCGCGACCCGGCCGACCGGTTCCAGGATGCCGCGCAGATGGGCGCGGCGCTAGATTCGGTCGCCACCCGCCTGCACCTGCCCCGCTTCCGCGTCCCCGCACCGCGCAACTCCGCGCAGCATCGCTCGATGGTGGTGCCGCCGCCGCGGCCGCAGCCGGAGGAGGCGACGACCGCCCTGAGCGCCGCACGCCCGGACCACGACGCGGACGGCGGCTCCGACTCGACCACCGTCCTGCCGGCCGGGGCGGCCGCCGCGGGTGCCGCGGGTGCCGCGGGTGCCGCGGGTGCGGCCGCCGCTGCCGCTGCCGACGCAGGAATGGCCGCACCTGAGCCCTGGGCGCCGGGCGGCGACGGGCCGTCCGAGACCCGCCGGTACACCGCGATGCACCCGCGTGCCGATGGTGCCGACGGCGTGGACGGCGTGGGCGGCGAGTACGGGCAACAGCACGACGCCGCCCCCGGCGACGCGGCCGCGGCGACGGAGCGGCCTTATGACGACACGGCCACCCACCAGCGGCGCCGCTCCCGCCGGTCGGCCACCGTATGGGCGGCCCTGATCGCGGTGCTCGCGATCCTTCTGGGCGTGGCCGGATGGTGGTTCGGTTCCGGGCGGCTGACCACCGTGCCCGCCACCGCGGGCATGGACAAGGCGGCCGTGCTCGCCGCCGTGCAGGATGCGGACCTGGACCCGGAGGTGCGCGGCGTCTACTCGGACACCGCCCCAGTCGACCAGGTGCTGGGCATCAACCCCTCCGGCGGCACCCGCGTGAACCGCGGGTCGACGATCACCGTCAGCGTGTCGCTCGGACGGCCGTCGATCCCGCAGATCACCGGGAAATCGACCTTCGACGCCGTCATGGCGCAGCTGAAGGAACGATCCCTCGAGCCCACCCGGGGCTCGGACGAGTACAGCGTCACCGTCGCCGCCGACCACGTGATCCGCATCGACCCCGGGCCCGGCACCGTGGTCCCCGTGGGCTCCGCGGTCACTGTCACGGCGAGCAAGGGGCCGCCGCCCGTCCACATCCCCGACGTCGCCGGCAAGACTCCGGAGGAGGCGACGAAGCTGCTCGCCGACACGCATCTGCGCGTCGGCGGGCAGCGGACCGCCTTCGATCCCGGCGTCGACGGGGGCCGGGTCTCCGGAACCGACCCCGCCCGCGGCAAGGTCGTCGACGCCGACAGCCGCGTCACCCTGATCGTCTCGAACGCCATCTCCGTCCCCGACGTGTCCGGCAAGTCGCCCGCGGCCGCACGGTCCGCTCTCGCGGACGCCGGCATAGAAATGGTCGACGGCGGCACGGTGTCCGGCACCGACGCGCGCGCGGGGACCGTCGGGAAGACCGCGCCCGCCGCGGGCGAGCGGGTCGATCCCGCACACGCGCAGGTGACGGTCTACGTCTCCGACACCACCGTCGTACCGAATCTCGTCGGCGACACGGTGGGCTCCGCCCGATCGACGCTGGCCGGCCTCGGAGTCGACGCGCGTGTGCGTCAGCTCCTCGACTCGGACAACTCGCTCGTCATCGCGCAGTCGCCGTCCTCCGGCACCCACATAGAGCCGGGCGCGACGGTCACCGTCACCGCCGTGCCTTGACGGCGGGCGGCGGGCCTGCGCGGCAGGTCAGCCGCGCAGCATCTCCGCCACCAGGAACGCGAGCTCCAGCGACTGCTGCGTGTTCAGCCGCGGGTCGCACGCCGTCTCGTAGCGACCGCCCAGGTCCATGTCGGAGATCGCCTGAGCGCCGCCGAGGCACTCGGTGACGTCCTCGCCGGTCAACTCGATGTGGATGCCGCCCGGGTGCGTGCCCAGCCGGTTGTGCACCTCGAAGAACCCCTGAACCTCGTCGACGATCCGATCGAAATCGCGGGTCTTGTAGCCGGTGGAGGACTCGTGGGTGTTCCCGTGCATCGGGTCGCACTGCCAGATCACCTGGTGGCCGGTCGATTCGACCTTCTCGACGATCGCCGGAAGGACGTCGCGCACCTTGGCGTTGCTCATGCGGGATACCAGCGTGAGGCGGCCGGGCCGGTTGTCCGGGTCCAGCCGCTCGACGTACTCGGCCGCCATTTCCGGCGTGGTGCCGGGCCCGATCTTCACCCCGATGGGGTTCGACAGCAGCTCCGCGAAGGCGATGTGCGCGTCGTCGAGGCCGCGCGTGCGCTCGCCGATCCACAGGAAATGCGCGGACAGGTCGTAGAGGCGAGGCTGCTCCGAGGTCTCCGTGTCCAGCCGCAGCATGGCGCGCTCGTAGTCGAGGACGAGCGCCTCGTGGCTGGCGTAGATGTCCGAGCTGTACAGCGCGGGATCGGTGACCCGGCAGGCGTCCATGAACCGCAGACCGCGGTCGATCTCCCCCGCCAGCGCCTCGTACCGGGCGCCGGCCGGCGAGGTCCGGACGAATTCCTGGTTCCAGTCATGTACCTTGCGGAGGTCCGCCATGCCCGAGCTGGTCACGGACCGCACCAGGTTCATCGCGGCGGCCGCGTTGGCGTACGCGCGCACCAGGCGGGACGGGTCGTGCACGCGCGCGGCCGCGTCCGGCGCGAATCCATTGACCATGTCGCCGCGGTAGGACAGCAGACCCAGTGCGTCGGTATTGGCCGATCTCGGCTTGGCGTACTGCCCGGCCACGCGGGCGATCTTGACCACCGGCATGCTCGCGCCGTAGGTGAGCACCACGGCCATCTGCAGCAGCGTGCGGATATTGCCCCTGATGTGCGGCTCGGTGTTGTCCGCGAAGGTCTCCGCGCAGTCGCCGCCCTGCAGCAGGAACGCCTCGCCCCGCGCCACCTCCGCGAGCTTGTCCTGCAGCGATTGCACCTCTGCGGGAACCGTGATGGGCGGCACCGATTCCAGCACGGTGCGCATGGCCCGCGCGTGGTCCGGGTCCCACCCGGGCTGCTGGGCGGCCGGCCTGGCCAGCGCCGCGTCCAGCTGCTCGCGCATGCTCTGCGGCAGCGGAGGGAGATCGGGCAACAGGTCGATGGGCACGTCGACAGTCCAGTTCACTCCCCCAGCCTATGCGGCTACGGAAGCGGGGCGCATGCGAGGCCCTCAGAAACCCGGAAACTCACCCGAGCGCGGCGCCTGTCGGATGACCGCCCGCCCGGGACGCCTCGATGGCGCGGAACTTGGCCAGGTTGTGCCGGGCGTCGGCCAGCGCGTCGTGCGCGTCGCCGGGTGCGGGCGGCAGCACGGGGCTCCCGCAGTCCTGCCACCGCTGCTTGAGCTCGCGGGTGAAGCGCGGCATGTACCGCGGGAGCGCCGTCATGTCGCCCCACAACTGACACAGCACGACGTGGTCGTAGGCGCCCACCCAGGCCCAGAGCTCGATCTCGCCGGGGCGGACGCGCTGCGGGTCGCGCCCCTCCAGCAGAAACCCGGCGAGGTCCTCCCGGATGCGGCTGCGGGAACCGTAGGCCTTCGACGACGGCGACGGAAGCTTGTCGAGGACGTTCGCCCGCACCCATCGGCCGGCGCGCGTCGGATCGAATTCCGTGGACACCGCGTAGAACTCGCGGCCGTCCTCCGCCACCACCCCGATGGACACCAGCTCGATGGTGGTGCCATCCTCGATGAACTCGCAGTCGTAGAAGTAGCGCACCCACTCACAATAGTGGCGCGCCTCGCCCACCGGGCGCCGGGTCAGCTCGCTTCGGTATCCGGGATGCGGGGGTGCAGGGCGGCCACGCGCGCATCGTGTGCACCGGTTCCGCCGACCGGCGCCGGGCCGCCGTCCTTCAAGCTGGCGGCGTAGATGTCGACGTACTCCTGCTCGGAGAGGTTCATCAGCGCGTACATGATCTCGTCCGTCACGGCCCGCTCGATGAACCTGCTGCCCCCCAGCCCCTCGTAGCGGCTGAAGTCCAGCGGCGCGCCCACCCGTACCGTGATCTTGGTGGGCCGGTAGCTCTTCGAGCCGATGGGATTCATGATGTTCGTGCCCATCATGGCCACGGGGATCACCGGAACCCCGCACTCGAGCGCCATGCGCGCGATCCCGGTCTTTCCCTTGTACAGCCGCCCGTCCGGTGATCGCGTGCCCTCCGGGTACAGGCCCAGCAGCTTGCCCTCCTCCAACACGCGACTGGCGGTGCGCAGCGCGGCCTGCGCGGCCTTGCCGCCCCTGCGGTCGATGGGCACCTGGCCGGACGCCGAGTAGAAGAACCGGTTGAGGCGCCCCTTGAGCCCGGGGGTGGTGAAGTATTCGCTCTTGGCCAGGAAGGTGATCCTGCGCGGCACCATCAGCGGCAGGTACAGCGAGTCCACCACCGCCAGGTGGTTGCTCGCCAGGATCGCCGGGCCGTCCACGGGGATATTCTCCAGGCCCTCGATGCGGGGACGTCCGAGCACGCGCAGCAGTGGACCGATCAAGATCTGCTTGAACAGCCAATACCACATGCGCCACTCCTCCGTTTGCCTGATCGCCCGACCTCGATGGCCCCCGGATACTCTACCGAGCTGCGGTGCACGTCACCACAGAGGCACCGCCGCGGCCCGCAGAGCGCGGGGCCCACCGACATGCGGCGGAACACACCCGTCGACGCCCCCATTGTGCGCCACATCATGGCGCTTCGGCCCCCCCGCCGCCGATCCGGTCCGTCCCCGACGCCGCGGCGTTCCGGCGCGCCAGCTCGGCGGCGCCGACCATCGCCGCCGCGACTCCGAGCTCGCTGCGTCTGATGCGCGCGAGTCGCCTGTGCCCCGCCCCGGTGACGAGCCCCGCATACACCCGGCGCGCGTCGTCGAGGAACAGCGGCGCTGAAGTGGCGACGCCGCCCGCGACGACGATCAGGTCCGGATCGAAGACGTCCGCCACGATCGACAGGCCCATCCCCAGCCAGTACGCGAAGTCCGCCATCGTCTCGAGTGCCACCGGGTCCCCGGCGGCCGCGGCATCGGCAACAGCCGCACCGGTCACGCCGTCGGGGGCGCGCCGAAGCTCCGACGGCCTGCCCGGCTCCGCGGCCAGCAGCTCCGCGGCCGTCGCGGCCAGCGCCGTCCCGCTGCAGTACCGCTCGAAGCACCCCGACTTGCCGCACGCGCACTGGCGGCCCCCGGGAACCACCTGCAGGTGCCCCAGCTCCGGGGCCACGCCGTTGGAGCCCCGGTAGAGACGGCCGTCGACGAGCAGTGCGGCGCCGATCCCGGTACCGATGGCCAGTACGGCGACGTTCTCCCCCGCCCCCGCGGGCCCGAAACGCGCCTCGCCCCACGCGGCCGAGTTCGCGTCGTGCTCCAGGAAGACCGGCAGGCCTACGCGGGGCGAGATCCGGGCCGGCACCGCCGCATCCCGCCAGGGCAGGTGCGGCGCGAACCGCACCGTCTGCTGATCTCGGGAGACGAAGCCCGCCACAGCCAGCCCCACCGCGGAAACCGCATGCCGCCCGGACAGTTCCCCGATCACATCGACGAGCGCCTCGTCGAGTGCGCCGGCATCGGTGGGCGTGTCCACCGAGACCGCGTCGACGACGGCGCCCGTCGGGTCCACCACTGCTGCGCGCAGGTTGGTGCCGCCGATGTCGATTCCGATCGCATGGTCCAACCCGGCGGCCTGGCCCGGTCCGGCGCCGTGCGCGTCGCCGGATTCGGTGTCGAGGTCCGGATCGCTCACGTCATCCCCTCACCCGGGGGCGCCTCGACCGTGACCGCGATGGGCTCGAAGCGCGGCGCGCGGCGCGCCGGCTCCTCCTCCGGCGCACCCGTGTCGTCCGTTCCACCCTGCGCCTGCCGGCCGGCCGCCGCGCCGTCGCTGGCGGCGTCGTGACCTGCGGCGCCGTGACCTGTGGTGCCGTGACCTGTGGTGCCGTAATTCGCAGCGTCGTGATCTGCGGCGTCGTGATTTCTGAGCGAATCGGCGAGGAGGTCGCGCAACGCGGTCAGCAGGGCGACCCCCTGCGTTCCCAGTGCCGTCAGCAGCGGGTGCTGCTCGCCCTTCGACAGCGCGACGAGCGCACAGAGCGGACACCAGGTGCATGTCGCCTCGGGCGCGCCGGGCCCCGGCGAGATCTGCGCCACCAACGGCGTCACCGCCCCGAGGAACGAGGCGAGCGCCTCACGCACCTCGTCGCTGATCTGTGCGGCCGCACCCTCGGCACCGTGGCCCCGGGTGCTGTACTCGGACTCGGTCACAGCGGCCACACCTCAGGGTCCGGCCGGAAACGGATGCGCAGGACGCCGTCACCCAGTGCGCCGTCCTGCACCGCGCACCTGCGCAGCACCGGCGCCAGCGGCACGCGCCGCCGCACGCCGCCGGCCGTCAGGATCAGGTCGTCGCCGGCCCTGCCCGCCTGCACCGTGTCGGCGAACGGCAGCCGCACCGACAGCGCGTACACCGATTCGAGGCCTGATCCCGACTCGAGGCGCACGCTTGTCGCCGGCGCGCACCCGCCTCGCTCACCGATCGCGGTGGCGCCGCCGGCATCCGGTGCCGGGCCGGCGTGCACGTCCAGGGCCCCCAGTGCGCCGGAGAGCCGCGCGAGCGCCTCCACGCCGACAGGCTCGTCCTCCGCCTCGGGTACCCGCACGACGCGGACGCCTTCGTAGGCCTCCGCCTCGTCCGCGCTGCGGGAACGGTTGATCACCACGGAATGCATCGGCGGCCCCGCCAGCGCCAAGGCTGTGAGTATGCGGCGGGTCTCCGCGGTGGCCACCGCACCGGGCGCCGTGACCACCGTCACTGCGCTGCGCGCAGGATCGCCCACGAGAGAATCGATGCGCGAAGCCGAAGCGTCGAGCTGCTCTGCGGCACCCACCGCCGCAAGCATGCGGGCCGACGACGGGATCCGGCCCAGGCGTCGGTGCCTCGGCCAGAGCCTCTCGAGGTACGCACCCAGAGCCGACGGCGTCTCGAACATCCGCAAGGCCGCCCCCGTGGGCGGACAATCGATCACCACCCGGTCCCAGCGGCCGCTACCGGCGAGCTCCGCGATCTCAGCCATACCCAGGAATTCCTGCACGCCCGGCACGATGGTGAGTTCCTCCGGCAACAGCTCCCCCGCCGTCGCCGCGATCCGGGCGCCGGTCACCGTTCCGACCAACGACCTCCACCTGCGCGCCGCGAGCTCCACGGTGTCCAGCTCACGGAGCTCGAGTGAGCCGCCGCCCGTTGCCGCGGTCGGCCCGCTCCCGGGGAGGACGTCGACCCCCGCGGCGCCGGACTCGCCGGCGTCGGACTCGCCGCTGTCGGACTGCAGGGGCGCGCCGCAGCAATCGGCACCGAACACGTCCCGCAGCGAGTGGGCCTCGTCCAGGGATGTCACCAGCACCCGCTCGCCCGCGCGCGCGGCCGCCACCGCCGACGCGGAGGCGATGGTCGACTTGCCCACGCCGCCTTTCCCGACCACGAAATGCAGCCGGGTCTTTGCGACGTCGTGCTCGCTCAGGCCTCCACCCGCTTCTTCAATTCGCCCAGCGCCGTGTTGATGATGACCTTCTCCGCTTTGCGCTTGAGCAGTCCGATCATCGGAATGTGCAGGTCTACCGCCAGCTCGTACACCACCTCGGTCCCGCCGTCGCGGGGCGTCAGAACGTAGGAGCCGTGCTGCGACTTCTGCAGTTGTCCCTCGACGAGTTCCCAGCTCACCGACATGCCGTCAGCGGCCCAATCGTAGGCCAGCACGTAGGTGTCCTTGACCATCCCGGCATCCATCACGAACCGCGCCGTGTGGATGCGGCCGTCGTCGCCGGTCTCCAGGACCTCGACCGACGTCACTGCCGACACCCATTCCGGGTAGGCGGCGAGATCGGCGATGGTCGCCATCACCACGCCCGGCGACTCAGCCACGGTGATCGCACCGCTCGTACTGTCTGCCATCGTCAGAAACGTTTCCTCTCCATCGGCTCCCGCAGCCACGGCTCCCGCCGCCGCGGTGCCGAACCGCGGGCCGTCCGGAATCATCGTCGGCCACTCCGAAGTCGCTGCCGCCCGGATGCTGCCGATCCGGCTGGAATCTACCTTGCCGTGCGATGCCCCGGCGGCTCCCCCGCAGCCCTGCCCGCTTCGAGGATCGACTTGATCTCGAACATCATCCGTCTCCCGGCGACCCTGCGACGACGGTTCTCCGCCGCCAGGCCGCCGGCGGGGGCCGACGGCCGCATCGCCTCGGCATGCAGAAAATAGTGGAGCACGACGCCGTCGAGCGCCGGCTCGAGCCACACCTCCATCGTCCCCTCGAGTGGCCCGGCGACGGTCCAGCGGACGCCCTTGTCGCCGCGGTCCTCCCGGACCTGGAGCTGCAGATCCGGCCACCAACGCCGCCAGCTGCGCGCGTTGCGTACCGAGACGGCCGCGTCGTGCGCCGGGGCGGCGATGAATCCCTGATCCGCGACCTGGATACCTGTCACGGATTGAGCATCACACAACAAGGTGAACGAGCACACATCGCCCCCGTGCGCAGGGCCGCCCACTCCTGCCGCCGTCCGTCCGCAGGCGACGGTTCCGCGCCGCAGGCCGCGGACACCGCACAACCGGCAGGGCGCGCGGGTTAAGCTGCCTCAAGGAATGGTGACCGTCGAGTCAGGAGTCCGGTACGGCCGTGTCCGTCCGCGGCCCGGTCGGCCACCCTGGATCAACGGCCCCCTACAACTCGGCCCAGATTTTTCGGCAAGGAGTTCGGCGCACTCGGATCGGCCTTCGGCATTGCGACCCCGGCACTGGCGAACCCGTCGCGCGCGGCGATCTTCGGCGCTCGAGAGGACCTCAGGTGCAAGAATTCACGACTCCGGCGGCATTCACGATCGCCGACGACGCCTCGGCCGTCGACGCGGTCTTCGACTTCGGCGCGACCGACCCCGCGCTCGCGGTGTTCGACCGGCTCATCGACGGCAGGTGGACCGCGGTGCGCGCCGACGACTTCGCGGCGCAGGTGCGCGGCGTGGCCAAGGGGCTCGTCGCCTGCGGTGTGGAACCCGGTGACCGGGTGGCGCTCATGTCCGCCACCCGGTACGAATGGTCGCTGCTGGACTACGCGATCTGGGCCGCCGGGGCGACCACGGTCCCCGTCTACGAGACCTCCTCCGCCGGCCAGGTGGAGTGGATCCTCGAGGACTCGCAGGCCAAGGTCCTCGTCGTCGAGCACGACCAGCACACCGCGACCGTCGCGCAGATCCGCGACGCGGCGCAGGCCCTGGACTCGGTCTTCCAGATCGAGCCCGGCGGCGACACCCCCGACGGCGCCGTCGCACACCTCACCGAGCGCGGTGCGGACGTGGCGGACACCGTCATCGACGACCGCGTAAGCGGCCTCACCGCGGAGAGCCCCGCGGTCCTCATCTACACCTCAGGCACCACCGGCCGCCCCAAGGGCTGCCGGCTGACGCACCGCAATCTCCTGGCTGAATCCGAGGGCGCCATAGCGGCGTTCCACACCGAGCTCCGCAGGGGGCGCCGCACCCTGATGTTCCTGCCTATGGCGCACGTCCTCGCGCACGCGATCAGCATCGCAGCCTTCCAGAGCAAGGTCACGCTCGGGCACTTTTCCGACATCCCCACGCTGGTCCCCACGTTCGGGAAGTTCAAGCCCAATTTCATCCTCTCGGTGCCGCGCGTGTTCGAAAAGGTCTACAACACGGCCCGCCAGAGCGCGCACGACGACAGCCCGCTCAAAGGGCGGATCTTCGACCGTGCCGACGATGTGGCGGTCGCCTGGAGCCAGGCGCAGGCCGACGGCGGCGCGGGGCTGCTCCTGCAGGCCCAGCACGCGCTTTTCGACAAGCTCGTGTACTCCAAGCTGCGTGCGGCACTGGGCGGCGAATGCGAGGTCGCCATCTCCGGCGGTGCGCCGCTCGGCGCCCGGCTGGGCCACTTCTTCCGCGGCATCGGCGTGACCATCTACGAGGGCTACGGGCTCACCGAGACCACTGCGGCCGTCGCCGTGAACACCATCGACCACATCAAGGTGGGCACCGTCGGCCGTCCTCTGCCGGGCAACTCCGCGCGCATCGCCGAAGACGGGGAGATCCTGGTGAGCGGCCCCGTCGTGTTCAACGGGTACTGGCGCAACGAGGACGCCAGTGCCGAGGCGCTCGAAGACGGCTGGTTCCACACCGGCGATCTGGGCTCGCTCGACGCGGACGGCTACATTTCCATCACCGGCCGCAAGAAGGAGATCATCGTCACCGCAGGCGGGAAGAACGTCGCCCCCGCCGGGCTCGAGGACAGCCTGCGCAGCCATCCGCTGATCAGCCAGGCCATGGTGGTGGGCGATAAGAAGCCGTTCATCGCGGTACTCATCACCATCGACGAGGACGCATGGCCCGCGTGGAAGGAACGCAACGGGAAGACCGGCGACGCCACCGTCGCCGATCTGACTGCCGACCCCGACCTGGTCGCGGAAATCGACGGCGCAGTCAAGGCCGCCAACCGCACCGTCTCACACGCCGAGTCCATCAAGAAGTTCCGGATCCTGCCGAAGGACTTCTCGGAGGAGACCGGCGAGATCACTCCGACGATGAAGCTCAAGCGCAATGTCGTCGCCGAGTCGTACGCCGGGGACATCGAGGCGATCTACTCGAAGTGACCCGCTTCCCGGCCGTTCCCGCAGCACAGGGGAACGGCCGGGACGATCGGGCAGGTGACGGCCCGGCCGTTCACAAGAGTTCGCGCAGCCGTCCTGCGAGCACGTCCCAGCGCCAGTGGCCCCGTACCCATTCGCGCCCCGCGGCCCCCATGCGGCCGGCACGGTCGGGATCCTCGAGCACCCACGCGACGGCGTCGACGATCTCCCCCACGTCGCGGCCGTCGACCACCCGCCCGGTTTCGCCGTCGAGCACGGTCTCCGGGGCTCCCCCCGAATCGCCTGCCACCACCGGCACACCGCACGCGGACGCCTCCAGGAACACGATGCCCAGGCCCTCCACGTCGAGCCCGGCTCCGCGCGTACGGCACGGCATCGCGAAGACGTCGCCCACGTTGTGGTGCGCCACCAGTTCGTCGCCCGGCACCGAACCCGTGAACACGACGTGGTCCGCCACGTCCATCCGGCGGGCGAGTGCGTGCAGCGTGTCCGAGTAGGGCCCGCCGCCGACGATCAGTAGCGTCGCCCCGCTGATGCGCGCCCGGATCCTGGGCAGCGCGCGGATGAGCATGTCCTGGCCCTTACGTGGCACCAGCCTGGACAGGCACACGATCACGGGCCGCTCGCCCAGCCGGTACCGGCGGCGCAGTTCCACGCGCGCGGCCGGATCGGGGCGGAACTCGTCGCTGTCCACGCCGGGCGGCAGGTGCTCGAGCGCCGCCCGCGGTCCGAAGGCCGCGGCGAACCGGCCCCGCGTGTAACGGCTCACATAGGTGATGACGTCGGCGTCGTCGCCTATCCGGCGCAGTGATCGCCGTGCGCCGGGCAGCATCGACCAACCCACCTCGTGCCCGTGGGTGCTGGCGACGATGCGGTCGGCGCCGGCCTTCCGCATCGTCGGGCCGAGCAGGGCCAATGGGGCGGCCGCCCCGAACCACACCGTCGAGCATCCGTGCGACCGCACCAATTGCCGGGCGCGCTTCGCCACCGACGGCGTGGGCAGCATCAGCGTCGTCGGATGCCGCACCACCTCGAACGGCTGGGCGGCATCGAAACGCACGTGCGAGTCCCTCCGCCAGCGCGGCGCATACACGACGAGGGATTCCGGTGGAAGCTGCGCAGCGAACGTGTGCAGGTATGACTGGATGCCACCCGCGCGCGGCGGAAAATCGTTGGTCACCAGCAACGTCCTGTGCATGCTCACACCGTATGCGGTTCCGGCCGACCGGGCGGATCCGACCCGCGACGTCCGCCGCCGGTCAACCGAACCTCGAGGCCAGCCACTGCGACCAACCGCTCGCGAAGTCGTTCATCTTGACGCCGATCGCCTTGTCCAGCGCCTGGTCTTGCGCGGCGGCGTCGAGCCCGCCCACGCCGAGTGCTTCGTGCACCGAGCGCAGCCCGTCCTCGCCGTACGTGGCGACGATGTAATCCGCCGCCGAGCGTGCGAGCCGGTACGCGAGCGCGGCATTGGCCCCCGTGAAGTCCTTGTTCTGCGGCAATTCGTCGGGCGCGCCGTGCGCGGAGACCATCGCGGCGACGAGCGGCACCGGAGCCGGGGCGGACACGACGCCGACTTGCCGCTCTGCGACGTAGTCCGCGGTGCCCTCGAGCAGCCAGGTCGGTGCGCCGCGCCCCACGTCCGCGCGGACCGCCGCATGGGCGAGCTCATGCTGCAGGACCATATGCGCGTCCGCGGACGGCATCCTGGTGAGGGCGCCGGGCGCGAATACGATGCGCTGTCCGTTCGCGGGGGTGTCGGAGTCGAGCGAGATGGTCGCCGCGGCGACGTCCGTGCGGTCGGCCGGGTTGCCGGTCAGACCCGAGAACTCGTCGGCACTGTCGGAGATCTCCACGACGACGGTGCGGTCCCATCCCTCACCCCAGAAGTCGGTGACTGCGGCGACCGCGCCCGGCAGAATGCCGCGCACACGGTCCGCCTCGGCCGCATCCTCGGGGTGGCTGAGTACGAGGGACCCGCCCGCGCCGTCGATCGGGACCGGCGTCTGTTCAACCGGGCCGTAGGCCCACGACCCCGCGGGCAGGGTCGCATGGGTACCGTCCTGGAGCTCCTGAGTGCTCACCAGAGTCCAATGATCGCCGCGCCGCGCGGCGATCAGGCCGACGGGGGTGTGAATCATCGCGTCGTCGACCCCGTCGAGCCGGAAATCCAGGTAAACGGGCGGCCCCCAGGCGTCGATCGCGCCGAGCCGCTCCGCTATCGACGCGGGGACGAACACCTCGGGATCGTCCCCGATGTGGAATCCGAAGTCCGCGAAGTCGACCGACGCCAGGTTGCGCGCCAGCGCCAATTGCGATTCCAGGAAACCCGGCGCGGCCTGCGGGTCCACCAACCGCCGGAGTGCGTCCTCGTCGTCGTTCTGCAGCGCGGTCGCCCATGACGCCAGCAACGCATTCACGCCGTCGTGCCGCGCCTGCTGGAACGGCGAGAGCGGCTCCGAGTCGGCGGTCGCGCTCGGGGTGGACCCGGTGCCGGCGTCGGACGCACAGCCCCCGAGGAACAGGAACGCCGCCGCGAGAACGGCTGCCGCGGCTCTCGCGGGCCGGAAGTGAGCGGCCTTGGTGGTGCCGGGCATGGCGTCCTAGTAGCGCCGGACGTTGTGAATCGGGAAGGAGTCGACGGCCTGCACCTTGACCGGCACCCCGAATGTGGAGGCGTGCACCATCATCCCGTTCCCCGCGTAGATCCCCACGTGTGAGACGTCGTCGTAGAAGGTGACCACGTCCCCCGGCCGCATGTCGGCCGGGTCGACGGGGGTGCCGCCCTGCGCCTGCTGCTGACTTGTGCGTGGGACGTCGATGCCGACCTGGGCGTAGGCCCACTGGACGAGACCGGAGCAATCGAACTGGTGCGAGCCCGTCGCGCCCCAGACGTACGGGTCGCCGATCCGGGTCAGTGCCACCTGGAGTGCCGCGAACTCCGGCCCGGAGCCGACGATTCCGGCGATGTCGAATCCGGCCGGAACCAACGCCCCGGCGAGCTGCGCACGCGCGGCGCCCGTCATCTGCCCGTACAGCCCGCGCACCTCGTTGATGCGGCCTTGGAAGGCTTCCTGCTTGTCGCGCAGCCGGTCCTGGGCGTCCTGCGCGGCCGCCGTGGCCTGCGCGGCCGCGTCCGCCGCCCGCGCCGACTCCGCGCGCGCCGCACGCGCATCGGACTCGGCCGACTTGTACTCGGCCAACTGACGCTCGGTCTCGAAGGTGACCTGGTCCAGCACCGACATCTGATCGAGGAGTTGCTGAGGCGACTTGCTCAGCATCAACGCGTACAGCTTGTTCACCTGCACGCCTTGATAATTGGCGGCAGCGACACGGTCCGCCGTGCCGCGGTACCGGTCCACCGCGGCTTGCGCCGCATCGACAGCGGCCTGCGCCGCATCCCGGCGGGCCTCGGCCGCATGCTGATCGGTCACCGCGGCATCGACCTGCTGCTGCTGCGCCAGCACCGCCTGGTTGGCACGCTCGGCCTCGTGGGACAGCGTGATGATCTGGTCGACAGCAGCCCCGGGATCCGTGGGCGCGGGTGGCACGGTGAACGCCGCGGCCGGGTCGGGTGCTTCCCGGTGCGCCCGGTCCGCCGCGGGGGCGGGGGGCTGTGTCGCGGGCTGCGCGTCGACGATCGGCACGGCAGGGCCAGGCTGCGGATCCGCGCCTGCCTGCCCCACCACCGAACCGCAGACCAGCGCCACGGCGAGCGCCGTGACCGATCCGCGCAGCGTAGGCAGGCTGTGTCTGGAGACCACCGCGCGCATTCCCCCCGTCCTGTTCACACGACCGCGGTAGGCGGCCGGTCATTCGGTGTGACCCTCGCCCGCCCGGTGCGGACGCACGAGCGCATCGCGCGCCTCCACGCCGGGCGGCGGAGCCGCACGGGTCGGACGTATCGGACGGAAGTCGCGATCGGGACGCCGAGCGGCAAGGTCGCGAACAGGTTACGAAATCCGCCGACGACTGTCCAACTTCCGAGGTGAAGCCCGCATCAGAGGCGGCGGGCCCCTTCGGCGTTCATGACATTGAGGTCCGCGTACTTCACGGGCACGCCCGAGGTGGTGGCGTGCACGATCTGCCCGTCGCCCACGTACAGCGCCGCGTGGCTACCGCCGTTGTAGATCACGATATCGCCGGGCTGAAGGTCGTTGAGCGACACCGCATGCCCTGCGGCCGCCTGGTCGTAACTGGTGCGCGGCAGCTGCACGCCGGCCTGCGCGTAGGACCACTGGATCAGACCGGAGCAGTCGAACGCGTTGGGCCCGTTGGCACCCCAGACGTACGGCGAGCCGACCTTGCTCTCCGCGGCGGCGAGCGCGCGCGCACCGGTGCTGTCCTGCGTCGAGCCCAGAGAATCGCCCGTCGACGAGGCGCCGAGCGAGTCCGAGACTCCGCGATCGATGGAGATGTCCGGCAGATCGATGCCCGCCGGAATCGCGAATCCGGCCGGAGCCTGCGAGAGCATCGCGTCCGTCGTCGGGATCTCGGGCAGGGTCACGCCCTCCGGGACATCGAAGGTCCCGACGCCCTGCACGGTGACCGTGTCCGCGGCGGCGGGCGCGGCTGCGAGCCCGATCGTGCCGGCCGAGACGGCCCCGATGGCGAGTGCGCTGCGCGCGGTGGTGCCCAGCGCGCTCTGCTTCTTCAACCTGTGTTTGGCCACAGCCCAGGTGTCTCCGTTTCTTCCTCTTACCGCCGACCGGGTTAGCTGACGGGTTCGGGCTAGGAAGACTGCCCTACCGCGAACGTGCTGGTGCACGCAGCGGATTCACCCCAGAACTCAAGTGGGTCCCCGATTCGATGCGCCGCATCGATTAGGCGGTGACCTGCGCCCCGCGCCGGGTGGCGCGGCGTTGCATCGCAAGGTCTCGGAAAGATTACGAAACGGACACCATTCGTGTCCAGCCGCCACGGCGGCGAACCCCCCATCCGGACGCGCGCCTCCGCACCGACGGCGGCCCCGACGACCCGCCGTCCGGCCGGCCCCGCTCCCGTCGACATCCGCGAACCCACCGCGATTCGGCGCTGACGCGCAGTTCAGCGCCGATTCCACGCCGTCCCCGGCGGCACGGCCGGTCGCGGCGGCCGCGTCGGCGCGGTCGCCGGGTCGCACCAGTGTGACGCTCATCGCTTCCCGTCCCACGCATCGGGACCGGCGCCCTGTCGGAGGCGCGGCCTACTCTGGTCGCCGTGACGGACCACGCGACGGCCACCCGGGACCCCGGAGGTGAGCAACTTCGGCTCGACCGCATGGACGCCGCACTCAGCACCACCACCTTCGTCGTCGTCGACATGGAGACGACGGGGGGTCGAGCGGGCACGGACGCGGTCACGGAGATCGGCGCGGTCAAAGTCCGCGGCGGCGAGCGCCTGGGCGAGTTCGCGACGCTCATCGACCCCGGTCGCCCCATCCCGCCGTTCATCACCCGGCTCACCGGGATCTCCGACGCGATGGTGGCGGGGGCGCCGCCGATGTCCGCCGTGCTGCCGCCGTTCCTGGAGTTCGCGCGCGGCGCGGTCCTGGTGGCGCACAACGCCCGGTTCGACATCGGATTCCTCAAGGCGGCCGCGGCGGCAGCCGACACCGCGTGGCCGCAATTCCCGGTGCTGTGCACGGTGCGCCTGGCCCGACGTGTGCTGGGCCGCGACGAGGCGCCGTCCGCCAAGCTTTCGGCGCTGGCACGGTTCTTCGACGTCAGCACCCCGCCCACGCACCGCGCCTTGGACGACGCCCGCGCCACGGTGGACGTCCTGCACGGACTACTCGGGCGTGCCGGCAGCGAGGGCGTGCACACCTTCCCGGATCTGCTCGCACACATGTCGCCGGTAAGCAAAGCTCAGAAGACCAAACGCCACCTGGCCGATCCTCTCCCCCACGAGCCCGGCGTCTACCTGTTCCGCGGCCCCTCCGACGAGGTGCTGTACGTCGGCACCGCGGTGGATCTGCACCGCCGCGTGCGCACCTACTTCACCGGCTCGGAGAAGCGCGCACGCATGAAGGAGATGGTGGCGCTGGCCGACAGGATCGACCACGTGACGTGTGCGCACGAGCTCGAGGCGGAGGTGCGCGAGCTACGCATGATCGCCGCGCATGCTCCGCCGTACAACCGCGCGTCCAAGCAGCCCTCCCGCAGCTGGTGGGTGGACCTGTCCGACGAACCGTTCCCCCGCGTCGTCGTGCGCCGGCGCTGCGGGCCTGACTCGCTCGGACCGTTCCGGAGCCGCAACACCGCAGCCGAGTCCGCGGCGGCGCTCGCGGAGGCATGCGGAATCCGCACCTGCAACCACCGCATCCCCGCCGCCGGCGTGCACGGCGCGGACTGCAGCACGCTCGGCGCGATAGGCGGATGCCCCGCGGCCTCCCGCAGCGGCGACGACCGGGACCGCGCCTCGGCCGATCGCCCCGGGGAGACGCGCGACGAGTATGCGGAGCGCCTCGCACCCGTGCGCGCGCTGATCCACGGCCTCGACGATGCTCCGCTGGAGACTCTGCGGCAGCGCATCGACGAGTTGTCCGGGGCCTGCCTGTTCGAGACCGCCGCCCGTAAACGTGACGGGCTCGGTTCCCTGGTGTCCGCGTTGGACCGCTGCCAACGTCTCCGGGCCCTCGCCACTCTCGACGAGCTGGTCGTCGCCCGGCCGGACGGGTCCGGAGGGTGGCAATTCGCCGTCGTCCGGTCGGGACGGCTGGCCGCCGCCGGATGCGCGCCCCGGGGAGCTTCACCCATGCCGGTGGTCGACGCGCTGACCGTTGCCGCCGAGACGGTCATCCCCGGGCCGGGACCGCTGCGCGGCGCCACGGGCGGCGAGGTGTCGCTGGTGGCACGCTGGATCGGCCGCCCCGGCTCCCGCATAGTCCGCTCCACCGGCGGCTTCGTCACCCCGATCCGCGGCGCGGGCCGGTGGGCCGGCTGGGTGCAGCGGGCGCGCGACGGCCGCGCCGCGGCCGACTACGCGGGGTGATCCTCGCCGCCCGGGCCGGACAGGGGACAATGGCGCCGAGCCGTACTGACTACGAGGAGTCGAGCAACCGATGATCACCGCCATCGTCCTGGCCGCCGTGGAACCCGCCACGATCCCCGAGGCCGCGCAGGCCATTGCGGACATCCCCGGCGTCGAGTCCGTCTATTCCTGCGCAGGCGACGTCGACATCGTCGCCGTCGTCAAGGTGCGCGATCACGAGGCCGTCGCCGACGTGGTCACCGGCGGGATCAACAAGATCGCCGGCATCGTCCGCACCACCACCCACATCGCGTTCCGCTCGTACTCCAGCGTCGACGTCGAAGAGGCGTTCTCGATCGGCGAGTGACGCCGCGCCGGCCGCCTCCCGCACGGGGGCACCACCGAGGCTCACAAGCCGCACCGCGTTCCGGGCCCGGACTCTCCGCGCGCTACGAAGCGGCTTCGTCCGCCGCCGCCCGAGCGCTGACGTCCGCCCATCGCTCCAGCAGCGCAGCCGCGGCACCGGAATCGACGGCCTGCGCGGCCGCGGAGTACTGCGCCGCGACCCGCTCGACGACGGTTCCCGTGCCGCCGTTGTACGCGGCAAGGGCGGCGGCCGAGTTGAGCAGCACCGCGTCGCGCACCGGCCCGGGCTCGCCGGCGAGCACCGCGCGGGCCACGGTCGCGTTCTCCTCGGCGTCCCCGCCGCGCAGCCGATCAAGGGGCACGGTGTCCACGCCGAGATCCCGCGGGTCCAGCGACTGCTTGGACACCGCTCCTTCCTCCACCAGGTACACGGTCGACGTGGTGGAGGTCGTCAGCTCGTCGAGCCCGTCGTCGCCGCGCACCACCAATGCGGACTGGCCGCGTTCCGCGAACACGCCCGCCACCGTCTCGATGAGGTCCGGGAATGCACAGCCGATGAGCCCCGACCGCGGACGGCCCGGGTTCGTGAGAGGACCGAGGACATTGAAGACCGTGGGAATCCCGATCTGGCGGCGCGGAAGACCCGCGAATCGCAGAGCAGGGTGATACAGGGGCGCAAAACAGAAACCGATTCCCACCTCCCGGATGCACCGCCCGACGCCCTGCGGCCCCAGCGCGATCGTCACGCCCAGCGCCTCGAGCACGTCGGCGCCTCCCGACTTGGACGACGCCGCGCGGTTGCCGTGTTTGACCACCGGCGCGCCGGCCGCCGCCACGACGATCGACGCCATCGTGGAGATGTTCACGGTGTTGGCGCGGTCACCGCCCGTCCCGACGATGTCTATACCGTCACGCGCACCGTCGACCAGCCGCGCGTGGGAAAGCATCCCGTCCGCCAGCCCCCGAAGCTCCCCCGGCGTGGGCCCCTTCATCTTCAGTGCCACCCCGAACGCGGCGATCTGCGCCGCCGTGGCGTTGTCCCCGAAGATCTCGTCGATCGCCCACCTCGTGTCACCGGCGTCCAGCTCCGCGCCGTCCACCACGCGGCCGAGGACGCCGGGCCACGAACGCTGCTCCGGAACCGTTGCGGCCGCCTGTGCGTCCCGATCCATCTCCACCCGCCTCGTGTGCGATCCAGTTCCCGCGCACCCCCGCCGCTGCCGGCCGGGCACACCTGCTGAGCAAGCTTATCGGGCGGCGGACCGCGCGGGTTCCGGCGGTGGGTGCCGCTACTGCAATGCGTCCCATCCGAGGACGGTGCCCCCGAACCTTTGCGCGAGTCCCGCCATCCGCGCACGTTCCTGCGCCAAGTGCAGCGCGTCGAGCCGCTCGACGCGCGCCAGAGTCACTCGAACCCGGTTGCCGCCGCCCACGTGTGCCTCGCCCGCGCCCGCGACGGCAGTGACGCCGCCCGGATACCTGGTGTACCCGGTCTGCGCCCCGATGGCGACCACCTGGTCAGCCGCGTCCTCCGTCACCGACAGATGGTGGCGGGACACCGCCGGTGCGCCCCCGTCCCACGCCGGAGTCGCGGCCGCGGCCCGCTCCAGGACAGAGCCGCACGATTCCACCTCGTCCACCGACGACGCGACCACCTGGAGCCCCGGATCCGCGAGGTCGAGCGACGGCTCCCCGCGCCCGCCGCCGGTCAGCCTGGCCCACCAGCCACGAAATCCGATCCCACCGGCCACCGCCGCCTCCTTCGTCGTCGCTACTGCCCGTCCGCCCCGTCCGTCCCGTCCGCCCCGTCCGTCCCGAACCACTTGCCAGGCTTGACACGCCGAGACACACCGTCATGCTCCCGCAACGGACCGAACTCCCAGGTCAGCATGCCCGGGAATAATCCACTACGAGCAATTTCGGACCCGATTGGGCAGAAGTTACTACGAGGGGTCATACTTCCATCTGTGACGAGCGCAGTAGGGACATCAGGATCCGCCATCAGCCAACGGGTGCACTCGCTGAACCGGCCGAACATGGTCAGCGTGGGGACAGTCGTCTGGCTCTCGAGCGAGCTCATGTTCTTCGCCGGCCTGTTCGCGATGTACTTTGTCGCGCGCGCCCAGGCGACGGGCGGATGGCCGCCGGAGCCCACTGAGCTGAATCTGCCGTACGCCCTGGTCTTCACCATCATCCTCGTGGCATCTTCGTTCACGTGTCAGATGGGCGTCTTCGCCGCGGAGCGGGGCGACGTGTTCGGGCTGCGACGCTGGTACTTCATCTCGTTCCTCATGGGGCTGGTCTTCGTCCTGGGCCAGGCGAACGAGTTCCGCGAGATGGTCGCGCACGGCACCACGCTGGCCAGCAGCGCCTACGGCTCGGTCTTCTACATCACCACCGGCTTCCACGGCCTGCACGTCATCGGCGGTCTGATCGCGTTCCTGTTCCTGATCGCCCGCACCAAGATGAGCAAGTTCACGCCCGCCCAGGCCACCGCCTCGATCGTCGTCTCGTACTACTGGCACTTCGTCGACATCGTCTGGATCGGGCTGTTCCTCACGATTTACATCATCCGATAGCGCTTGACCCGCAACCGGTCGGGAACGAACACCGCATGAGGCTGTTCAGTCCGTCCCGCGATACACAAAAGGGATACCGATGAAATCATCTCCCCCACCTGTCGCCGGTGAGCCCGGTGATGACACACAGGCCACGACACCGGACCCGGCCCGCGCCAAGCGCCGCCGCAAGATCCGCCGCCGCGCTGCCGGCGGCGCCCTGCTGCTGGGCGCACTGTCCGGCGCCGGTGTGCTCGCCGCGGCACTGACCCCCACCCCGCAGGTGGCAACCGCGGACGAGGATCAGACGGCACTTGTTCGTGAAGGCGAACAGCTCTACGACCAGTCGTGCATCACCTGCCACGGCGCCAACCTGCAGGGTGTCGACGGACGCGGCCCCAGCCTGGTCGGCGTGGGCGAGGCCTCCGTGTACTTCCAGGTGGCCAGCGGCCGCATGCCCGCCTCCGCGCAGGGCGCACAGATGCCGCGCAAGAAGGTCGAGTACTCCGAGCAGCAGATCGACGCCCTCGGAGCGTTCGTCCAAGCGCACGGCGGCGGCCCCACCGTGCCCCGCAATGCCGACGGAGCGGTCGCGAGCGATTCGCTCCGCGGCTCCGGTCGCGGCGAGGACGCGCTGCGCGCGTCGGACGCCGCGGTCGGCGGCGACCTGTTCCGCCAGAACTGCGCCTCGTGCCACAACTTCACCGGCCAGGGCGGCACACTGTCCTCCGGCAAGCATGCCCCCAACCTCAACGGGGTGCCCGAAGCCCAGATCTACACGGCCATGCTCACCGGCCCGGAGAACATGCCCAAGTTCTCCGACCGGCAGCTGACGCCGGACGAGAAGAAGGACGTCATCGCCTACGTCAAGGGCGCCACCGAGGCGAATGAGCCCGGCGGGCTCGGCCTCGGCGGTTTCGGCCCCGCGGCCGAGGCGGGCGTGATCTGGGCGGTCGGCATCGTCGCCGCCGTCGGCGCCGCGCTGTGGATCGGAGCCCGTTCATGAGCAACGACGACAGCAACCGCGAGTACACCGACGAGGAACTGGCTCAGATGAGCCAGGACGAGCTGGTCAAGCTCGGCACCAACCTTGACGGCGTCGACGTCGCCTACCACCGCAAGCGCTTCGAGGTCCCCGGCACCAAGGCGGAGAAGCGCGCAGAGCGCACCGTCGCCATGTGGTTCGTCATCGCCGGCCTCGCCGCCGCGGCCTTCTTCGGCATCTACATCTGGTGGCCGTGGAAGTACAAGGGCGTCGGCGACGACGGCGAGTTCATGTACAGCCTGTACACGCCGCTCATCGGCGCCACCATGGGCATCGCGATCCTCGCCGTCGGCATCGGCGCGGTCCACTTCACGAAGAAGCTGATCCCCGAAGAGGTCTCGATCCAGCAACGCCACGACGGCCCCTCCCCCGAGGTGGACCGCCGGACGATGGCCGCGCAGCTGCAGGATTCCTACGATGCCACCGGCCTCGGCCGGCGCAAGATGCTCAAGGGCACGCTCGGGTTCGGCGCCGTCGCCGTGGGCATCATGGCCATCCTCCCGCTCGGCGGCCTCATCAAGAACCCGTGGCAGAAGCACCCGATGACCAACACGGGCGACGGGACGCTGCACACCAGCGGCTGGACCCCGCACTTCCCGGGCGAGAAGATCTTCCTGCGCCGCGACGTCGGCGACCCGCACGTGGTCGAGAAGATCCGCCTCGCCGACCTCGAGTCCGGCAGCATGGAGTCGGTCTTCCCGTTCCGCGAGTCCGACCTCGTCGACTCACCCGGGCACTCGTCCGAGGAGAAGCTGATCCACGCGATGCGCGGCGGCCGCAACCCCGTGATGCTCATCCGCCTGCGCACCGAGGACACCGCGAAGGTGGTCAAGCGCAAGGGCCAGGTGAACTTCAACTACGGCGACTACTTCGCATACTCGAAGATCTGCACCCACCTGGGCTGCCCCACCTCCCTCTACGAGCAGCAGACGAACCGGATCCTCTGCCCCTGCCACCAGTCGCAGTTCGACGCGTTGCACTGGGCGAAGCCGATCTTCGGTCCGGCGGCGCGTGCGCTGCCGCAGCTGCCCATCACCGTCGACGAGGACGGTTTCCTCGTCGCGAACGGTGACTTCATCGAGCCCCTGGGCCCTGCATTCTGGGAGCGTAGGTCATGAGCAACGCACACCTCGCCAAGGCGGCGAACAACATGGACGAGCGGTACCGGCTGTCGGCCGGCATGCGCCGTCAGATCAACAAGGTCTTCCCCACCCACTGGTCGTTCCTCCTCGGCGAGATCGCCCTCTACAGCTTCATCGTGCTGCTCATCTCGGGCATCTACCTGTCGCTGTTCTTCGACCCGTCGATGGCCGAGACCACCTACAACGGCGTCTACCAGCCGCTACGCGGCATCGAGATGTCCAAGGCGTACGAGTCGGCCCTCAACATCTCGTTCGAGGTGCGCGGCGGCCTGTTCGCCCGCCAGATCCACCACTGGGCCGCGCTGATGTTCGTCGCCTCGATCATCGTGCACCTGTGCCGCATCTTCTTCACCGGCGCGTTCCGCAAACCCCGCGAGGCCAACTGGGTCATCGGCTGCGTGATGCTGCTGCTCTCGATCGCGGAGGGCTTCTTCGGCTACGGCCTGCCCGACGACCTGCTCTCGGGCACCGGCCTGCGCATCACCTCGGGCATCATCCTGGGCCTGCCGGTGATCGGCACCTGGCTGCACTGGGCGGTCTTCGGCGGCGACTGGCCCGGCACCATCATCGTGCCCCGCATGTACGTGCTGCACATCCTGCTGATCCCGGGCATCCTGCTCGCCCTGATCGGCGCCCACTTGGCGCTGGTGTGGTATCAGAAGCACACCCAGTGGCCCGGCGCCGGCCGCACCGAGAACAACGTCGTCGGCGTGCGCATCCTGCCCGTGTTCGCCCTCAAGTCCGGCGGCTTCTTCGCCGTCACCTTCGGCATCCTGGCCATCATGGGCGGCATCTTCCAGATCAACGCCATCTGGAACCTGGGCCCCTACAACTCCTCGCACATCTCGGCCGGATCCCAACCGGACATGTACATGCTGTTCACCGAGGGGCTGGCCCGCATCTTCCCGGACTGGGAGCTCTACCTCGGCCCGTACACGGTGCCCGCGGTGGTGTGGATCGCGGTGGTCCTGGGCGTGGTCTTCGCGCTGCTGTTCACCTACCCGTGGATCGAAGCGAAGCTCACCAAGGACACCCGCCACCACAACCTGCTCCAGCGCCCGCGCGACGCCCCGGTCCGCACCTCGCTGGGCGCCATGTCGCTCGCGTTCTACCTGGTTCTGATGTTCTCGGGCATGAACGACGTAATCGCGCTGAACTTCGACATCTCACTCAACGCGACCACGTGGATCGGCCGCATCGGCGCGGTGGCATTGCCGCCGATCGTGTACTTCGTGACCTACCGGTTCTGCCTGGCACTGCAGCGCAGCGACCGTGAGGTGCTCGAGCACGGCATCGAGACCGGCCACCTCAAGCGGCTCCCGCACGGCGAGTACATCGAGGTGCACCAGCCGCTCGGACCGGTCGACGAGCACGGCCACCCGATCCCCCTGGAATACCAGGGCGCGCAACTGCCGAAGAAGCTCAACAAGCTCGGCGCCGCCGGACGCCCGGCACGCGGCGGCTGGCTCACCGCCGACCCGGAAGACGAGGCACGCGCCCTCGACGACGCCGAACACGACGGCGAAGAGCGTCAGCTCGACATGCTCCGCGAACGCCAGGAGCAGGACAAGGGAGTCGGCCACCCCGGCTGATTCCGGCGGCCACGGCCGACGGGGCAGGCCCCGGATCGCACCGCGATCCGGGGCCTGCCCCGTTTCCGCGCTCCGGGGGCGATCAGCGTCGCGCGGGAGCGCCCGAAAGACGTATGCCCCTCCCCTCCCCCGCCGGCCCGCGCGCGTGATGCAGACTCGCATGGGCCGCGACCCTGCGGACGGCCCGCACACTCGTGACGCCCTACGTCCGAGGGCCGATAGTCTGTTCACAGCGACCACGACCGTCGCCACGAACGCGATGAGAGGAAGCGTGCGGATGCCCCCGTTCCCCCGTATCCGTGTGATCGGCGCCGGCACGATGGGCCGCGGCATCACGCAGCTTGCCGCCGGCGCCGGCTGCACCGTGGAGCTCACCGACCAGTCCGCGTCGGCGGTCGACGACGGCATGGCCTTCGTCGCCCGCATGCTGCAGCGGTCCGCCGCGAAGGGGCTGTCCACCCCGGACGAGGCCGAGGCGGCCATCGGCCGCATCAGGACCGGAGTGGACCCCACCGCCCCCTCCGACGAGATCGATCTGGTCATCGAGGCCGTGGCCGAGCGGATCGACGTCAAGCAGCGGCTCTTCGCCACCCTGTCCGGGGCCCTGCCGGGCGCGGTCCTGGCCTCCAACACGTCATCGTTGTCGATCACCGCCATCGCGTCCGTCGTGGCGGATCCGTCGCGCGTGATCGGACTGCACTTCTTCAACCCGGTGCCTCTGATGAAGATCGTCGAGGTGGTTCCGGGCACCCGTACCTCACCCGACGTGCTGACTGCCGCCCGCGCATTCGTCGAACACACCGGCCACACACCCGTACAGGCCAAGGACAGTCCCGGCTTCCTGGTCAACCTGCTCGGCAGGGGCCTCCCGACGGAAGCGCTCGCGGTCCTCGACGAGGACGTCGCCGACGTGGCGGACATCGACCGCATCGTGCGTGACATGTTGCATCTGAAGATGGGCCCGTTCGAGCTCATGGATCTCTCAGGACTCGACGTGTCCCACCCCGTGCTGGAAAGCATCTGGAAGGGCTTCTACGGCGACGAGCGGCTCCGCCCCGCGGGAAGCACCCAGGTACGCGTCTCCGCCGGCCTGCTCGGCCGTAAGAGCGGTGAGGGCTTCTACCGCTATGCCGACGGGTTTCCGCAGGTGCCGTCAGAACACGCCACCCCGGCCGACCCGTCCGCCACCGCGCTGCACATCGTCGGCGGTGGGCCGCTGGCCGACCTTCTGCGCGGCCGTGGAGTCCGGGTCACCGATGGCCCCTCCCCCTCTGCGGTATCCGTCGTGCAACCGCTGGGCCGTCCCGCGTATCTGGCCGCGATCGAGCACGACCTCGATCCACGGCGCACCATCGGCGTCGACCCGCTGGGCATCCCGCTGCTCACGACGCAGGGGGACGACGACAGCAGTGAGGGCCGCCGGGCGCGGCTCGCCGTCGTCGCCCCGTTCACCGTCGACAAAGAGGCCGGGCGCCGCGCCGTGCGGGCGCTGGCTTCGATCGGCAGCGCGATCACCGTGACCGCCGACGGCCCCGCCCCCGTGGCGCAGCGCATCGCGGCCTCCATGGTCAACGTCGCCTCGATGGCGGCGGAGAAGGGGCTCGCGAATCCGGGCGACATCGACCGGGGCGCACGATTGGGCCTGGGCTATCCGATGGGGCCGCTGGCGATGGGGGACAGCATCGGGCCGCAACGCATCCTTGCCATCCTGGACGGACTTCTCGATTACACCGGAGACCCCCGGTACCGCGCTTCAGGATGGCTGCGTGCCCGGGCAGACCTCGGACTTTCCTTGCTGGACCCCGCGGCGCGCCCGCACGACCTGCTCAGCTGACGCCACTGCCGGCCTCAGTGTCCCGGACCCGGGGTTCACATCACCGCTGCGGGAAGCGAGCAGCATGCACGACGCGTCGATGCCGCGCCCCGACTCGGGGCGCGGCATCGACGCGATGGTCAGCGCAGTGCGCTTCTCAGTGGCGCTCGGGGCCCACGTGGTACTCGAAGACCAGTCCGGCCGCCGCCATGAGGATGAGCACGATGGCGAAGATGAACAGCCACGGCAGCCACAGTGCGAACCCGATCGCGAAGATGCCGGCGGAGAAGGCCACCAGGATCGGCCACCAGCTGTGCGGGCTGAAGAAGCCCAGGTCGCCGGAGCCGTCGCTGATCTCGGCGTCCTCGTAGTCCTCGGGGCGGGTGTCCAGGCGTCGGGCGACGAACCGGAAGTAGGTGCCGACGATCATCGCCAGACCCGCCGCCAGCACCATCGCCGTCAGGCCGGCCCATTCGAGCTCGCCCTCGATGGCGGTGAAAACGCCGTACACGATCGCGATGATGATGAAGAACACCGTCACCAGTTCGAAGATTCTTGCTTCGACCTTCATGTCAGTCCTCGTCCTAAATCCGCAGGTGGGCTGCTACTTGCCTTCGGTCGCAGCCGCTGCTGCCTGATTGAACCGCTGCTCGAACGGATGTGTGGTGATCGCCGTCGGCGTGCACACGTCCGTGCCGTTGTAGTCACACGCGTTGTCCACGGCGCCCGGGTTGGCGGCCTTGGAGTGCTGCTGCTGCAACGCGGCGAGCGCGTCGGCGTTGGACACTTCCTTGCCGCCGTTGCGCTGCGGGTCGCGGATCTCCATGTACTCGCTGAACAGCTGCTCGGGGACGGCGCGGATCTCGAAGTTCATCATCGAATGGTAGGTGCCGCACATCTCCGCGCAGCGGCCCACGAAGGCGCCGGGGCTGTCGATCTTGTCGATCGTGAATTCGTTGCGGGACTGGTTGGCCTCCGGGAACGGCATCACGTCGCGCTTGAACAGGAACTCCGGCACCCAGAACGAGTGGATGACGTCCCTCGACCCGAGGGTGAAGCGCACCGACTGGTCGACGGGCAGGACCAGCACCGGGATCTCGGTGGTGGAGCCGACGGTGGTGATCTGGTCGTTGTAGAGGTAGGACCAGTCTTCACGCATGCCGGTCTGGCCGCGATCCTTGGCCTCCTGGACCTCGGGGCTGACGTCGAAGTGACGGTTCAGCTTGCGGTCCGGATCTTCCGCGCTCGGGTCCGGCGGGTTGTCGTAGCCGGCCGTGCTCGCCTGCCGGTAGCCGAACTGCCAATTCCACTGCAACGCGGTGACGTCGACGGTGACGTCCGGGTCGGACGGGTTCTCGTTGACGTAGTTCTGCGTCTGGACGGTGAAGAAGAACAGCACGGCGATCGCAACGAACGGCGCGGCCGTGTAGGCAAGCTCCAGCGGCACGTTGTACTGCGTCTGACGCGGAAATTCCGGGGAGTTCTTCTTCTTGCGGTGGAACATCAGCGTCCAGAACACCAGACCCCAGACGAGCATGCCCATGGCCATCGCCGCGACGATTGACCACGTCCAGAGCTCGCGCATGCGCTGGGCCTCCGGGGTGACGCCCTCCGGCCAACCCGCGCGCAGAATCGGGTTCTTGATATCCGTCAGGGAACACCCCGCGAGCACCATCCCTGCAAGGCCCAAAGATGCCGCAAGTCCTATGCGCCGGACGAGCCGACGCCGACCACCGTGTGCCACGTTCACGCCTTCCTGCCTTGCTACTGCCGAGTGTTGCTGCCCATCGGAATACTACGCAGCGTAGACCACGGGACCCCGAGAACCCGAACTCGGCCCTTCGACCGCCGGAACGCGCACCGCGGCACGCCCCGCCGGAGCCGCAAGCGCAGGTGATGCGCGCGCACTGCCCGCCGCGGCCGCCGGAGTGATCGTCACCGTCACCGTCATCGTCAATCGTCACCGCCGACGTCGTCGCCGGCCGCACCGTCACTCTCACAGCCCGCTCCGGCCAACACCACCAGAGGGGGTCGCACCCGACGCCTCCGCTCATTGTGCGGCATACTCTGCTTGCGAAAACGCCGAATCGGCTTCTCCGCACAGTCCGCCGCCGCGAAAGCGCCGGTGCCGGGGATCCCGTCAACGATCTGCGAGGTGTGCAGCCCCTGTGTGTGGCCTTCTCGGACTCGTCAGCGCCGACGTGGCAGTGCCGCCGGCTTCCATCGACAGGGTGCACGCGGCCCTGACCTGTCAGCGGCACCGCGGCCCCGACGAGTCGGGAGTGTGGACCGAGCCCGGCGCTCCCGGCGGCGAGCCGCCGCACGGTCGCGTCGTCTTCGGGTTCAACAGGTTGTCGATCATCGACATCGGCCATTCGCATCAGCCGCTCACCTGGGGCCCCGAGGACGACCCGGAGCGCTACACCCTGACCTTCAACGGCGAGATCTACAACTACCTCGAGCTCCGCGCGGAGCTCGAGCGCGAGCACGGCGCGGTCTTCCGCACCGAGGGCGACACCGAGTCCATC
Source organism: Tomitella fengzijianii (assembly GCF_007559025.1). Lineage (NCBI taxonomy): Bacteria > Bacillati > Actinomycetota > Actinomycetes > Mycobacteriales > Tomitella > Tomitella fengzijianii. Next base: position 2,655,275 of record NZ_CP041765.1, read on the forward strand.
GTCGCCGCATACCACTACTGGGGTCCTGCCGCGGTGGAGAGACTGCGCGGCATGTTCGCGTTCGCGATCTGGGACAGCCGGGAGCAGACGATGTTCCTCGCCCGCGACCCCTTCGGCATCAAACCGCTCTTCTACGCCACCGGGCCGCACGGCACCGCGTTCTCCAGCGAGAAGAAGAGCCTCATCGAGCTCTCCGACGTCCTGGGCATCGACCTCGGCCTGGACCCCCGCGCCACCGAGCACTACATGGTCCTGCAGTACGTCCCGGAGCCCGAGACGCTGCACGCGCAGATCCGCCGACTGGAATCCGGCACGTACGCGACGGTCCGACCGGGCGGCGAAGTGCAGCCGCACCGGTATTTCGCGCCCCGGTTCCCCGTGCGACCGGTCACCCCGGGCGCCGGGACGGGCCCGGGAAGCGCCGCGGCCCGGCACCGCGAGATCGCCGAAGCACTCGAGGACTCGGTGGCCAAGCACATGCGGGCCGACGTGACCGTGGGCTCGTTCCTGTCCGGCGGCATCGACTCGACGGCGATCGCCGCGCTGGCGATGCGCCACAATCCGGACCTGATCACCTTCACGACCGGATTCGAGCGCGAGGGGTATTCGGAGGTGGACGTCGCCGCCGAGTCGGCCGCCGCCATCGGCGCCCGCCACGTCGTCAAGGTGGTGAGCCCGGCCGAGTTCGCCGCCGCGATCCCGGAGATCATCTGGTACCTCGACGACCCGGTCGCCGACCCGGCCCTGGTCCCGCTGTACTTCGTTGCGCGCGAGGCCCGCAAGCACGTGAAGGTGGTGCTCTCCGGGGAGGGCGCGGACGAGCTCTTCGGGGGCTACACGATCTATCGCGAGCCGCTGTCGCTCAAACCCTTCGAGCGGCTGCCACGGCCCCTGCGCCGCGGCGCGGGCCGGCTCTCCGAGCGCATCCCGGACGGAGTCCGCGGCAAAAGCCTGCTGCACCGTGGATCGATGACGCTGGAGGACCGCTACTACGGCAATGCGCGCAGCTTCAGCGATGCCCAGCTCCGGTCGGTGCTGCGCGGCTTCCGGCAGGAGTGGACGCACCAGGACGTCACCGCGCCCATCTACGACGTCTCCCGCGGGTGGGATCCGGTGGCCCGCATGCAGCACCTGGACCTGTTCACGTGGCTGCGCGGCGACATCCTCGTCAAAGCCGACAAGATCACCATGGCCAACTCGCTGGAGCTGCGCGTGCCGTTCCTCGACCGCGCGGTCTTCGAGGTGGCGCAGACCCTGCCGCTGGACCAGAAGATCACGAGGCAGACCACCAAGTTCGCCCTTCGCCGCGCCCTCGAAGGCATCGTCCCGCCGCACGTGCTGCACCGCGCCAAGCTCGGGTTCCCCGTCCCGCTGCGGCACTGGCTCGCGGGCACGGAGCTCTACGACTGGGCGCACGCGGTGATCGCCGAGTCCGGCACCGACCACATCTTCGACAAGGCCGTCGCCGCGCAGATGCTGGTGGACCACCGCGCGGGCGTCGCTGACAACAGCAGGCGGCTGTGGACGATCCTGGCCTTCATGATCTGGCACGGGATCTTCGTCGAAGAGCGCATCCGCCCCCGGATCGACGAGCCGGCCTACCCCGTGGAGGTCTGACGCCCCTCCCCCGGCCGTCAGGCCGGGGGACCCGGCCCCTCGACGGCGAACGCCGGTGCCGGCACGACACACCCGTGCCGGCACCGGCGTTCGCCGTCAGTACGCCTCCGGGGTCAGCCCGGCAGCAGCGCCGCCAGGTCCGCGGCGGCCTCAGGACCGTACGCCGCGCTCAGACGTGCGGCGGCCGCGCTCTTGTCGAGCGACCACTCCTGCGTGCCCGTCGTCTCCAGCACGTGCACGGCGACCAGCGACCCCAGCTGGCCGGCACGCTCGAGCCCCAGCCCTGCGGTGCGCGCCGCCAGGAAGCCTGCGCGGAACGCGTCGCCCACCCCGGTCGGATCCACCGGATTCTCCGAGGGGACCACGTCCACCTGCACGGTGGTGCCGTCGGCGTCCACCATCACCGCCCCCTTGGCGCCCAGCGTGGTCACCCGAAGGCCGATCATCGCGGACACCTGCTGCTCTGTAAGCCCGGTCTTCTGCAGCAGAAGGCTCCACTCGTACTCGTTGCCGAACAGGATCGCCGCACCGTCGATCAGTTCGCGGGCCTGCTCGCCGGTGAGCCGCGCCAACTGCTGGGAGGGGTCGGCTGCGAACGGGATGCCGAGTTCCCGGCATTCACGGGTGTGCCGGATCATCGCGTCCGGGTCGTTGGCGCCGATGAGCACCATCTCCAGGGGCCCGTGCTGCTGCGCGAGAGCATCCATCCCGATCTCCCGCGCGCGCGACATCGCCCCGGGGTAGAACGAGGCGATCTGCGCCATCTCGGTGTCGGTGGTGCACACGAAGCGCGCGGTGTGCGCCTCCTGGGACACCAGGACGCCGCTGCAATCGACGCCGTGCTCCTCCAGCCACGCCCGGTACTCGGCGAAGTCGACGCCCGCGGCCGCCGCGAGCAGGGGCCGTCCGCCGAGCGCGCCCATGGCGAACGCGATGTTGCCGCCGACGCCGCCCTTGCGGACGACCAGGTCGTCGACGAGGAAGCTGAGCGAGACCTGGGCGAGATGCTCGGAGAGCAGCTGTTCGGAGAACTTCCCCGGAAACCGCATGAGGTGATCGGTGGCGAGGGAGCCGGTGACGACGATGGTCACGAGTGTGGCCTTTCAGGTTCGGGAACTGGCGCACGGGCCCCGCCTGCAACCGGGGCCCGCCTGCGCTCGGGCACGTCGTTCTCTCTGCAGACCGGACGCCGAGCGGCCTTCACCGTACTCGGCCCGGACGACGCCGCCTCGCCGCCCGGAAGCGCCTCCGGGGCCGGCGCCTACAGCAGGCGCCGGCCCCGGAGGGGTTCGCGAAGAATCAGTTGAACGAGTCGCCGCAGGCGCAGGAGCCGCCCGCGTTGGGGTTCTCGATGGTGAAGCCCTGCTTCTCGATGGTGTCCGCGTAGTCGATCGACGCGCCGTCGAGGTACGGGCTGCTCATCCTGTCCACGACGAGCTTGACGCCGCCGAACTCCGCGGCGAGGTCGCCGTCGAGCGCGCGGTCATCGAAGAACAGCTGGTAGCGCAGTCCCGCACACCCGCCGGGCTGGACGGCGATGCGCAGAGCGAGGTCGTCACGGCCCTCCTGGTCGAGCAGTGCCTTCGCCTTGGTGGCGGCCTCATCGCTCAACGTCACGCCGTGGGTGGCGGTGGTGCTCTCGACAGTCATGAAATCTCCTCAGCTCGTTCAGACGCACGCCTATGTCTTCAACGGTACCGCCCGCCGCAACATTCCCGAAGGCTGCGGGCCGGGAGAATCGGTGACGTGCGGGCCTCCGGCCCGGCTGGTCGGGACCGGTGGTTCACACCCCGCACCCGGCGCACACCGGCTCGGCAGGCGACGCGCGCGTCCTGCACACATTGTGCAGCTCCCACGTGACCGCGCGCCACTCCCTGCGGCAGCACCCGCGTCCGCTCCCGGGTCACGCCGCTTCGGCCGCGGCGCGTGCGGCACAGCGTGCCGCCTCGGACACCAGTGCGGCGGGCCTGGCCATCGCCTCGTCGGCGGACCCGGCGATCTCGGCGACGGACCACACCTCGTCGATGCCCATGCGCCGCCACTCCGATTCCTCCAGCGCGATCCGGCCGGCGATTGCGACGACCCGCGTACCCTCCCTGGCGCCCTCGTCGGCGACGTGGCCGACGACCTTTCCGCGCGCCGAACCGGCATCGAGCCGCCCCTCGCCGGTGAGCACCACATCGGCACCGCCGATGGCCGCGCGCCTGCCTGTGAAGTCGCCGACGATCCCGGCGCCCGGATGCACCCGCCCGCCGAGCGCGATCAGCAGCCCGCCCAGTCCACCGGCCGCGCCCGCGCCTTCGCAGTCCCGCACGTCCACGCCGGTCTCGGCGAGCAGCACCGCGCTCCACTCCCGCAGCCGTTCCTCGAGCAGCCGCACCGCCTCGGCGCTGTCGGCGCCCTTCTGCGGTCCGAACATCGCGGCCGCGCCTGCGGTGCCCAGCAGTGGGCTGCGAACGTCGGCCGCGGCGATCAGGTCCACCCCGTCGAGCGCGCCGCGCATCCTGCGCAGACCGCCGAAAGCCTCCGCCGCGCCGGCTCCGCCGTCGGTGCCGGCGCTGCCGCCGAGCCCCACGACCATGCGCTCCGCACCCTCGGCGACAGCCCGCGCCATGAGTTCGCCCACTCCGAAGCTGGTCGCCTCCCTGGCCGTCTCCGGGTCCGGAGGCCTGCCCAGGAGATGCAGCCCGCACGCCTGCGCCGACTCGATGTAGGCGGTGGTGCCCGCGCGTAGCCACTGCGCGCCGACCGGCACTCCCAGCGGCCCGGTCACCTCCGCCCGTCGCAATTCCGCGTGCGACAGCCCGATGGCGCGACCGAGGACGTCGACGAAACCGGGGCCGCCGTCGGACTGCGGGGCGGCGACCACGGTGTCGCGCCCCCGGGCGCGGGCCCAGCCGTCCGCAATTGCGGACGCCGCCTCCGCCGCCGTGAGCGTGCCGCCGAACCCGTCGGGGGCCACGAGCACGCGAAGCGGCCGCGCGTGGGGACCGTGTCGCATCGTCTGCACGCGTCCACGGTAGTCGCGGCGCGTGCATCGCAGACCGGGATCGGGGCCGCGCACGCGGTCCCTATAACCTGGTGGGGTGAAGTTTCTGCGCCGCGGGGCCTCGGATGCTCAGCCGATGCCCGACGATCCCACCTCGCACGACGATTCCGCCCCGGACGACGATCCCTCCCCAGCCACGGGGGACGCCTCGGACGCCGACTCCGGCCAGGGAGGCAAGACTGCTGGAGGCGGCAACGTCACCGAGGGGAAGGGCCGTCCCACGCCCAAGCGCAACGCATCCGCGAAGCGCCGGGGACCCGTCGGGCCCGCTCCGATGACGGCGAAGGAGGCGCGCGCCCGCCGCCGGGTCAACCGCGACGGGACCAAGAAGTCCCGCGAGGAGCGCAAGTCCGAGTCGGCGGACAAGCGGGCCGCGATGGCCGACCGGCGCGAACGCATGATGGCGGGCGAGGAGAAGTTCCTGCCCGCCCGCGACCGCGGGCCCGAGCGGCGCTTCGTCCGCAACATCGTCGATTCGCGCCGCCACCTGGTGGGCCTGTTCATGCCGCTGGCCATCGTCATGATCCTGTCGCTGTTCCTCGCCCCGAACATCCAGGCGGTGGTCAGCCTGTTCATGCTCATCATGGTCGTGCTGATGATGATCGAGGGGTTCTTCCTGAGCCGGCGCACCTACGCCCGCGTCGCGGAGCGGTACCCCGGCGTGGTCGACAGCCGCTTCTCCCTGGGCTGGTACGCCTTCGTGCGTGCATCGCAGCTGCGCCGCATGCGGACCCCGCGCCCGGAGGTCTCCGTCGGCGATGAGGTCTGACGTGACCGCGGCCGCGGCCGCGCTCGGTGCGACGTTCCCCGGCGTCACGCCGCCCGACGCCCAAGCGCTGCGCGACGCGCAGGCCCGGCAGCGGGATCTGACCAAGCCCCCGGGCTCGCTGGGCCGCCTGGAGGACGTGGGGTGCTGGGTCGCCTCGTGCCAGGGGCAGTGTCCGCCGCGGGAGCTCGCGCGGGTGCGGGTCGTCGTCTTCGCCGGCGACCACGGCATCGCGCGCGCCGGCGTCTCGGCCTTCCCCCCTGATGTGACCGCGCAGATGGTGCGGAACTTCCGCCGCGGCGGAGCCGCTGTCAACGCGATCGCGGACAGCGTCGGCGCCGGGGTGCGGGTGGTCGACGTCGCAGTCGACGGGCACCTCCCCGGTGCGGATCGCAGTGTCGACGATGACGCTGCGGATCACGATGCCGACCCCGTCCGGGCATACAAGGTCCGGGCCGCGTCGGGTCGGATAGACCGCGAGGATGCGCTGTCCGCGGAGGAGACGATCACCGCCATCGGCGCCGGTCGCGCCATCGCGGACGAAGAGGTGGATGCGGGGGCGGACCTGCTGATCGCGGGCGACATGGGCATCGGCAACACCACGCCCGCCACCGCCATCGTCGCCACCCTCACCGGTCTGGAACCGGTGGTGGCGGTGGGGCGCGGCACCGGCATCGACGATGCCGCCTGGATGCGCAAGACCGCGGCGATCCGCGACGCGATGTTCCGTGCGCGGCACTTCGTGGGCGACCCGGTCGCGCTGCTGCGGACGATCGGCGGCGCGGACCTCGCGGCCATGGCGGGTTTCCTCGCGCAGGCGTCGGTGCGCCGCACGCCCGTGGTCCTCGACGGCCTGATCGCCACGGCGGCCGCACTGGTGGCCGCGCAGCTCGCCCCCGGGTGCCCGGACTGGTGGTTGGCCGGCCACCGTTCCGCGGAACCCGCGCACGACGCAGCGCTCGAGCGGCTGCACAAGCAACCCCTCCTCGACTTCGGCATGCGGCTGGGCGAGGGCACCGGCGCGTTGACCGCGGTGCCCGTGGTACGTGCGGCGGTCGCCACACTGTCGAACATGTCCACTTTCGCCGATGCCGGTGTCTCCGGTGCCGCGGACTGACGGGGTCCACGGCCTCCCGCCCGGACTCCGGACCGTGGTCGACGGTCCCGCCCTGGCGTTGTCCTGGCTGACGGTGCTGCCCGTCCCGGTCCCCCACGGCGGGATCGACAGGGCGCGGGCGCGACGAGCGATCTTCTCCGCCCCCGCAGTGGGAGCGCTGCTGGGCGCGGCCGCCGCCGGATTCCTCTGGTGCGCAGTCACGGTGGGCCTGACGCCGACGCTCGCGGGGCTGATCGCCGTCGGGCTGCTCGCCCTGGCCACCCGCGGCATGCACGTGGACGGACTGGCCGACACCGTCGACGGACTCGGATGCTACGGGCCGCCCGAACGCGCGCTCGAGGTGATGCGCTCCGGCGGGGCAGGGCCGTTCGCCGTCGCCGCGATGGTGGTGCTCCTCGGTTGCCAGGCCCTTGCCCTCGGTGGACTGGCGGACGCGTCGCGATGGACCGCGGTCGTCGTCGCCGTCGCCGTGGGGCGTGCGGCGGTCGTGATCGCGTGCCGGCGCGGCATCGCACCGGCCACGCCCGGCGGTTTCGGCGGCCTCGTCGCGGGCTCGCAACCGGCCGCCGTGCTCGCCGCGTGGACGCTCGCGGCCGTCGCGGCGTCACTGTTCGCGGTGCCGGGGCGGATGTGGCAGGGGCCCGTCGTCGTGGTCGTCGTGCTCGCGGCGACCGTCGCCTTCACCGCGCACTGCGCCCGCCGCTTCGGCGGGATCACCGGCGATGTCCTCGGCGCCGTCATCGAGGGCACCGTGGCGATCACCGCGGTGGCGTTCACACTCTGACCCAGGGGATCTCCGCTTGCGCGTCCTTCCCCTACCGGAAACCGCCGGGGGTCAGGCCAGCCGCGTCATCCAGCCGTGCGTATCGGCGAAGGTGCCCCGCTGGATGCCGGTGAGCGTGTCCCGCAGCGCCCGAGTCACCTCGCCCGCCTCGCCGTCGGCCACGGTGAACTCGCCGTCGGCGTGTTTGACCGTCCCGACGGGGGTGATCACCGCCGCCGTTCCGCAGGCGAAGACCTCGGTGATGTCACCGGATGCGCAGCCGCGCTGCCACTCGTCCGCGCTGATCCGGCGCTGCTCCACGCCGTAGCCTGCGTCCGCGGCCAGCTGCAGAAGCGAGTCGCGGGTGACGCCCGGCAGCAGCGAGCCGGACAACTCGGGGGTGACCAGGCGTGCGTCGGAGCCGGAACCGAAGACGAAGAACAGGTTCATCCCGCCCATCTCCTCGATGTACTCGCGCTCCACCGCGTCGAGCCACACCACCTGGTCGCAGCCCTTCTCCGCCGCCTGCGCCTGCGCGATCAGCGACGCGGCGTAGTTGCCGCCGAATTTGGCCGCGCCCGTGCCGCCGGGAGCGGCGCGCACGTACTCGTGCGAGAGCCACACGCTCACAGGCTTGATCCCGCGCGGGAAGTACGCGCCCGCGGGCGACGCGATGAGCACGTACCGGTAACCGTCGGACGGGCGCACGCCCAGTCCCACGTCGGTGGCGAGCATGAACGGCCTCAGATACAGCGACTCCTCGCCGCCCGCCGGCGGAACCCATGCGGAGTCGACGGAGAGCAGCTGCCGCAGCGATTCGAGGAAGAGCTCCTCCGGCAGATCGGCCATCGCGAGACGCTCTCCCGACGTCCGGAACCGGCGGGCGTTGGCGTCCGGCCGGAACGAGTGGATGCCGCCGCTCTCGTGCCGGTAGGCCTTGAGCCCCTCGAAGATCGACTGGCCGTAGTGCAGCACCGTGGCCGCCGGGTCGAACGTCAACGGCCCGTAGGGGCCCACCACCGCGTCATGCCAGCCCTGCTCGGGCGAAAAGTCGATGGTGACCATGTGGTCGGTGAAGAACTTCCCGAAGCCGGGGGCCGCCAGTACGCGCTCGCGCTCGGCGTCCGAATGCGGTGCGGGATGCGGCTTGTGCGCGAATTCGGGAAGTCCGGTCATGCGCGTCATGATATCGCAGGCGGTCAACGGACCCTGCTCGGCACGAACGGCGGCGCGACCACCTCGCACCGGAGACCACGGCCGCGCACATCCACCGTGACGGTGTCGCCGGTCCGCGGCGCGGCCTGCGCGTCCATCAGCGCCAGCGCGATCCCCGCACCGAGGGTGGGCGAGAAGGTTCCGGACGTGCAGACCCCCAGCACGGTTCCATCCTCGTCGCGGACCTCGTGTCCCGGGCGGGGGATGCCCCTGCCGAGGGCCCGCAGCGCCCGGAGCCTGCGCGGCGCGCCGGCCGCGCGCATCTCCTGCAGTGCCGCGCGCCCGCGGAAGGCCGGCTTGTCCCACGCGACAGCCCATCCGCACCGCGCCTCGAGCGGCGAGATCCGTTCCGACAGTTCGTGTCCGTGCAGCGGGTAGGCCATCTCGGTACGCAGGGTGTCGCGCGCCGCCAGACCCGCGAGGACCCCGCCCTGTTCCTCGACGGCGGCGTGCAGCGCATCGAAAACCGCGCCCGCGCGCGCCCACGGGACGATCACCTCGTATCCGAGCTCCCCGGTGTAGCCGGTGCGGCCGACCCTCACGTCCACGCGCGCCGCGCCGAAATCCGCAGCGAGGTCGGTGAACCGCATGTAACCGATCTCCGTCGGCAGCCCGGCGGCCGCCAGCACCGCCGGCGAGCGCGGCCCCTGCACCGCCAGCACCGCGCGCCCGCGGTGCTCGTCGACCACCTCGATTCCGGCCGGAGCGCCCGCACGCAGCACCTCCGCGACCGCCCGGGCGTTGGCCGCGTTGGGGACCAGGAACACCTCACCCGGGCCGACGCGGTACGCCAGCATGTCGTCCGTCACTCCGCCGTCCTCGGTGCAGCAGAGCGTGTACTGCGCGGCGCCGTCGCCGATGGCGCCGAGATCCGCGGTCAGGACGGTGTCGACGTACCCTGCGGCATCCGGGCCCCGCACCGTCAACTTTCCCAAGTGCGAGACGTCGAAGATCCCCACCCGCTCGCGCACACCGTTGTGCTCGGCGACGACCCCGGTGAACGACATCGGCATGTCCCACCCGCCGAACTCCCCGAAATCCGCGCCGAGCGCAGCGTGCCTGTCATGCAACGGGCCGCGCAGCACGCCGCGGTCCGTCGCGTCCGTGGAGTGGAAGTCCATGTCCATGCCCCGACCGTATCGCCGCCGGGACGGGTGCACCGCGGCTTCACCCGACCGCCCACCGCCCACGCGGCAGGGCCGCCGCAACCCGGCCACCACGGACGCCGCCGCCGTTCCCGACGCGGTCGATACGATGGCGGAGTACACAGCCGACGGCCGTTCCGGCAGTCTTCCATCGGTCTCCGAGGAGCCGGCCGCTCTGCACCGACCCGTCCGGCAGAACATTCTTGGCCACGATCCATGCATTCCTGGCCACGATCCATCAGGAGCCGCAAGTGAGTGCCTCGCACACCGACCCCGCTTCGCCGACGTTCCCCGTACCGACGCCCCGGCTCGCCGCGGTGACCGCCGTCGACCCCGCCGCCGAGGTCCTCGTGGTGGGACTGTTGCAGGGCGAGCAGGGGCCTTCCCTGGCCGACCTCGGCCCGCTGTCCGGCGAACTCGCCGCCGACGTCCTCGCCCGCCTGGAATCCGTGGGGGCCGACGGCGCCGACGGCACGGTGCACCGGGTCCCCGCCCCGCAGGAACTCGGCGTGTCGAGTGTCCTCGCCGTGGGCCTCGGCGGCGTTTCCGAACCGTCGGTGGACACCGACGACGCAGCGACCGGCGAGCCCGAAGAGCGCCTCCGCCAGGCCGCGGGCACGGCCGCACGTGCGCTCACCGGCGTCGAACACGCGGTGACGACGCTGTCGCTGCGCGCCGCGGGTCCCACCGCGGAAGGCTTCGTGCTGGGCGCCTATCGGTACGACGAGTTCAAATCGGAGCCCGGCCCCGCCCCCGTCGCCCGTGTCGACCTCCTGGTGCCGGACGCCGCAGCGGAGTCCGGCGACGGCGCGGATCCCGTCGCACAGGTCGAGCACGCCGCGGCCGTCGCCGCCGCCGTCGTGATCGCGCGGAACTTCGTCAACACCCCGCCCAGCCACCTGTATCCCGCCGAATTCGCAGACCGGGCACGCGCAGTGGGCACGGCGACCGGTCTCGACGTCGAGGTGCTCGACGAGGACGACCTCGCCGAGGGCGGCTACGGCGGCATCCTCGGCGTCGGCAAGGGGTCGTCGCGCCCGCCGCGTCTGGTGCGCATGGCGCATCGCGGCGGGACGGACGGGGCGCCCGGCGTCGCGCTGGTCGGCAAGGGGGTCACCTTCGACTCCGGCGGCATCTCCATCAAGCCGGCGGCGGGCATGGAGAACATGACCTCCGACATGGGCGGCGCCGCGGCAGTGGTCGCCACCGTGGTGCTCGCCGCGCAGCTGGGCATCCCGCTGGACGTCACCGCGTACGTCCCGATGGCGGAGAACCTGCCGTCCGCCACAGCGCAACGCCCCGGCGACGTGCTCACCCAATACGACGGCACCACCGTCGAGGTCATCAACACCGACGCCGAGGGACGGCTCATCCTGGCCGACGCGATCGCGCGCGCCTGCGAGGACTCCCCCGCCTACCTCATCGACACCGCCACCCTCACCGGCGCGCAGATGGTCGCGCTGGGGTCGCGCACGCCCGGCGTGATGGGCACGGACGACTTCCGCGACCGCGTCGCCCGGATCTCCCGCACGGTGGGCGAGAACGGCTGGCCCATGCCACTGAGCGGCGAGCTGCGCGCCGACCTGGATTCGAAGGTGGCCGACCTGGCCAACGTCACCAACCACCGTTGGGGCGGGATGCTGGTGGCCGGGCTGTTCCTGCGCGAGTTCGTCGCGGACGGCGTCCAATGGGCGCACCTCGACGTGGCGGGACCCGCGTACAACACCGGAGGCGCCTTCGGTTACACCGGCAAGGGCGGCACCGGCGTACCCGTGCGCACCATGATCGCCGTGCTGGAGGACATCGCCGCAAACGGCTGACACACCGCGGGGACGGTGGCCGCCTCGGCCGCCGTCCCCGGGCACGTGCGCTCAATCCACCGGATCCCGCTGCTGCGCGCGGTCCTCGAGCAGCTCCGCCCGCAATTCTCTCCGCCGCCGGACGCGGGCGCGTTCGATGTGGTCGCGCATGCGCTGCGGATATCCGACTTTGGTCACGTCGTAGATCGGGATCGCGGCCTCCCGCCCCACCCGCGACGCGCCACGGGCGCCGCCGGGCGCCCGGCGGGTCCAGTTGCCGTCCTTGTCGACGAGGACGATCGTGACCGCGTTGAAGGAGTTCTCCGGCTCCACGAACCCCTCGACGCCGTCGTGGGACGTGGCCCAGGCCACCAGGTACGCGCGATCAGCGCCGGCGCGCGTCCGCTTGTCCTTCGCCGCCGGTCCGCCGAACAACCCGTCCAACAATCCCATCGAGCATCCCCATCATCGCGTTGACAACCTTCGCCGCACCTCGTCACCCCTCCCCGCCACCCGTCGTCACGCCCGCCCCGCGCCGACACGTGCCCGGATCCCCGCACAATTCTGCCATCGGAACACCGCGGCGCGCCGCGCCCCTGCGCACACCGCGCACCGCATGCGCAGCGCCTGTCGTGGTGCGGGAGCCGGCCCGGGGTCGCGGCGGCCGAGCCTACCTGCGGGTCGGTTTCCGCGCGCGGCTTCTACAGCACACCCACCACGAGCACAAATCACGCACGGGTGCAAGGATGGACGCCGGAGATGCCCGACGGCGCCGGCATGGGCAGCGCGGGTGCGGACTAGCGACGGCAACGAGCGACGTCCGCCCGTGGAGCCCGTGCCGCTCTTCGGCAAAACGGTACCTCCAGGCCCACCGGCCAGCCCACAATGAAGCCGTGCCCGCCGACCGGGCAGCAGCACGGCGCAGAGCGACCCCGAAGAACACATACACAACTTTCAGGAGTCAGACGACATGGCCTTCTCCGTCCAGATGCCGGCCCTCGGCGAGAGCGTCACCGAAGGGACCGTCACGAGGTGGCTCAAGCAGGAGGGCGACACGGTAGAGGTCGACGAGCCCCTGCTGGAAGTCTCCACCGACAAGGTCGACACCGAGATCCCGTCCCCCGCCGCAGGTGTCCTCACCAAGATCGTGGCGCAGGAGGACGACGTGGTCGAGATCGGCGGCGAGCTCGCCACCATCGGCGACGCCGGCGAAGCTCCCCAGGAGCAGCCGGAGCAGCAGCAGGAGGCGCCTGCGGCCGAGCAGGACTCGACTCCGCAGCAGGACTCCGCCCCCCAGCAGGATTCCGCCCCCCAGCAGGATTCCGCCCCCCAGCAGGATTCGGCCCCCCAGCAGGACTCCGGTGGCGCCGACGGAGGCACCCCGGTGACGATGCCCGAGCTCGGCGAGTCGGTCACCGAGGGCACGGTCACCCGGTGGCTCAAGTCGATCGGCGACGAGGTCGCAGTGGACGAACCCCTGCTGGAGGTCTCCACCGACAAGGTCGACACCGAGATCCCGTCGCCGCTCGCCGGCACCCTGCTGGAGATCACCGCGCAGGAGGACGAGGTGGTCGACGTCGGCGGCCGACTCGGTGTCATCGGATCCGGTTCCCCCGCACCCGAGAAGCAGCAGCCCCCCGCCCAGGAGCCGCCCAAGCAGGAGCAGGCCTCCACCCAGGCGGCCCCCCAGCAGCAGGCCCCGGCTCCCGCCCAGCAGCAGGCCCCCGCCCAGGCAGCGCCCCAGCAACAGGCCCCGGCTCCCGCCCAGCAGCAGGCCCCCGCCCAGGCGGCCCCCCAGCAGCAGGCCCCGGCTCCCGCGTCGTCCGGGAGCACCCCGTACGTCACCCCGCTGGTGCGCAAGCTCGCGGGCCAGCACGGAGTGGACCTGAACTCCGTGCGCGGCACCGGTGTCGGCGGCCGCATCCGCAAACAGGACGTGCTCGCCGCGGCAGAGGACAACAAGGCCGCCGCCGCAGCCCCCGCTGCTCCGGCCGCACCGGCGCGGTCCGGGTCCGGCGCTTCGGCCGCACCCCGGCCCGAGCTCGCCCACCTGCCGGGCACCACGCAGAAGGCCAACCGCATCAGGCAGATCACTGCGATCAAGACGCTCGAGTCGCTGCAGACCACCGCCCAGCTCACCCAGACCCACGAGGTCGACATGAGCCGGGTGGTATCCCTGCGTGCACAGGCCAAGGCCGCGTTCGCCGAGCGGGAGGGCGCCAACCTGACGTTCCTGCCGTTCTTCGCCAAGGCAGCGGTGGAGGCGCTCAAGGCGCACCCCAACGTCAACGCAAGCTACGACGCGGACGCCAAGGAGATCACCTACTACTCGGCGGTGCACCTCGGCATCGCGGTGGACACCGAGCAGGGGCTGCTCTCGCCCGTGATCCACAATGCGAGCGACCTGTCGCTCGCCGGGCTCGCGCGCGCCATCGCCGACATCGCCGACCGCGCACGGACCGGCGGCCTCAAGCCGGACGAACTCACGGGCGGCACGTTCACGATCACCAACATCGGCAGCCAAGGTGCGCTGTTCGATACGCCGATCCTCGTCCCGCCGCAGGCCGCGATGCTGGGCACCGGCGCCATCGTCAAGCGCCCCGCCGTGGTCAAGGACGACGCCGGCAACGAATCGCTCGGCATCCGGTCGATGTGCTACCTGCCGCTGACCTACGACCACCGCCTGGTCGACGGCGCGGACGCGGGACGTTTCGTCAGCACGATCCGCCAGCGCCTCGAGGAGGGTGCGTTCGAGGCCGACCTCGGCCTGTAACCGCACGGCACGTTAGTAAACCCCCGCACCCGGGTCCTCGTCGTTACGATGGGACCCGGGTGCGGTGCGTCCGCAGGAAGGGGTGCTGGGCAATGCGAGTGGCGGTGGCGGGGTCGTCGGGACTGATCGGCACGGCACTCGTCGCCCGGCTCCGGGAGGGCGGCCATCGCGTGGTGCGACTGGTGCGGCGCCCGGCCCGCGGCGACGACGAGATCTCGTGGAGTCCGGCCACCGATCACCTGCCCACCGTGCACCTGGACGGCCTCGACGCGGTCGTCAACCTGTGCGGCGTGGGCATCGGCGACCGCCGCTGGACCGGCGCCCGCAAGCAGCTCATCCGCGACAGTCGCGTCGAGCCCACCGAGGTCATCGCCCGCGCCGCCGCCGCTGCCGGCGTCCCCGCGCTGATCAACGCCGGCGCCGTCGGCTACTACGGCGACACCGCCGACCGGGTGGTGGACGAGTCCGCGCCCGCCGGTTCGGGTTTCCTCGCGAGCGTGTGCGTCGACTGGGAGGATGCGGCCCGCAGCGCCTCGGATGCGGGCATGCGCGTGGTCACGTGCCGCAGCGGCGTGGTGCTCTCGCCGCGCGGCGGCATGCTCGCCCCGCTCAAGCGGCTCTACTCCGTCGGCCTCGGCGGGCGGCTCGGCAGCGGTCACCAGTACATGTCCTGGATCTCGCTAGACGACGAGGTCCGCGCGATCGAATTCCTGCTGCACGACGACGAGGCGCGGGGGCCGGTCAACATCACCGGCCCCGCACCCGTCACCAACACCCAGTTCAACGCGGCGCTCGGTCGCCGTCTGCACCGTCCCGCCCCGTGGATCGTGCCGCCGGTAGCCCTGCGCATGGCGATGGGCGGGTTCGCGTCCGAGGCGGTGCTCGCCGGCCAGCGCGCCATCCCGCGGGAGCTCGAACGCCTGGGATTCGCCTTCCGGCACGCCACCATCGGACAGGCGCTCGACGCCGCCGTCTGACGCGCCGTCCCGGCATCGCTCCCGGCGCCGCCACCGATCCGCCCCGCCGATCCGCCCCGCCGATGCCCCGGCGGCGACGGCGTAATGTCGTCCGCATGCGCAGCGTCACGGAATCCATCCGCTCGTCCACCGGCCCGGTGATCGTGAGCGAGTGGGGAAGCGTCGACTACCTCGAGGCGTGGGACCGCCAGCGTGCGCAACTCGACGACCGCGCCGCAGACGGGCCGGATTCGATGCTGCTGCTGGAGCATCCGGCGGTCTACACGGCCGGACGGCGCACCCTTCCGGAGGAGCGGCCGGAGGACGGGACGCCGGTGATCGACGTCGACCGGGGCGGGAAGATCACCTGGCACGGCCCCGGACAGCTGGTCGGGTACCCCATCATCGGCCTCGCCGAGCCCGTCGACGTGGTCGAATACGTTCGGCGGCTGGAGCAGGCGCTGATCTCCGTGTGCACGGGCATGGGCGTGCGGTGCGGGCGCGTCCCGGGCCGCTCCGGCGTGTGGCTGCCCGCGGCTGCGGACACGGCCGACGGCGCAGTGCGGCCCGAGCGCAAGATCGCGGCCATCGGGATCCGCGTCGAGCGCGGCATCACCATGCACGGCTTCGCACTCAACTGCGACGCCGACCTGACCGACTTCTCTTCGATCATCCCCTGCGGGATCACCGACGCCGGCGTCACCTCGCTGAGCATCGAGCTGGGCCGGGACGTCCCCTCGTCTGATGTCCTTCCCGATGTGCGGGACGCGGTGCTCGCGGCCCTCGACGGCAGTCTTCCCGTCGAGGAATGCGACATCCCGCGGCGCACGCCGGAGGAACTCGCCGGCGCGGCGTCGGTCTCGTCCGCGGAGCCGGTCCGGCCGTCGTTCATGGAGCCCATCCGGCTGGGCTGACCACCCCGCGCGGCGCGTAGCATCGGCCGTGTGACTGTGGCCCCGGAAGGACGCAAGCTCCTACGCATCGAAGCCCGGAACGCTCAAACACCCATCGAGCGCAAACCGGAATGGATCAAGACCCGTGCACACATGGGTCCCGAGTACACCGAACTCAAGGGTCTCGTGCAGAGCGAGTCGCTGCACACCGTGTGCGAAGAGGCCGGCTGCCCCAACATCTTCGAATGCTGGGAGGACCGCGAGGCCACCTTCCTCATCGGCGGCGACCAGTGCACCCGGCGGTGCGATTTCTGCCAGATCCACACCGGCAAGCCCCAGCCGCTCGACACCGACGAGCCGCGCCGCGTGGCCGAATCCGTGCGGTCGATGGGTCTGCGGTATTCGACGGTCACCGGCGTCGCCCGCGACGACCTGCCCGACGGGGCCAGCTGGATCTACGCCGAGACCTGCCGCTTGATCCACGAGCTCAACCCGGGTACCGGCGTCGAGCTTCTGATCGACGACTTCCAGGGCGATGCGCAGGCGCTGCAGGCCGTGTTCGACGCACGCCCCCAGGTGCTCGCCCACAACCTGGAGACCGTGCCGCGCATCTTCAAGCGGATCCGGCCGGCGTTCCGGTACCAGCGCAGCCTCGACGTGCTCACCGCGGCCCGCGAGGCCGGGCTGGTGACCAAATCCAACCTGATCCTCGGGATGGGCGAGACCACCGACGAGGTCGTCGAATCGATGCAGGCGCTGCGCGACGCGGGCTGCGAGATCCTCACCATCACGCAGTACCTGCGGCCATCGGCCCTGCACCACCCCATCGACCGGTGGGTCAAGCCGCAGGAGTTCGTCGAGCTGTCCGACGTCGCGCGCGGCATGGGGTTCTCCGGGGTTCTCGCCGGGCCGTTGGTGCGCTCGTCGTACCGCGCCGGCCGCCTCTACGCGCAGGCGGTGCGCGAGCGTGGCGAGTCGCTTCCGGAAAACCTCGCGCATCTCGCCGATTCCGGCAGCACCTGGCAGGAGGCCGGCTCGGTGCTGGCCCGGATGCAGCAGTCCTGACGGGCCGCCGCCGGTCGCTCCGCCGCTCGGCCGGACGTGCCGGTGGTCTCCATGCAGCGCACCGCGGCACAGCGCACCTGCGTGGACCCGTATCGTGAGGGGTATGGCGAAGGGCAAACCCACCAAAGAAGAACGCAAGGCGGCGAAGGCGGTTTCACGCGCCGCGTCCAAGGAGCGCCGCGCGCAGATCTGGCAGGCCTTCCAGATGCAGCGCAAGGAGGACAAGGCGCTCCTGCCGCTGATGGTGGGCACGCTGCTGATCACCGCCGGCGTGCTGGTGGGGATCAGCTTCCTGGTGGGGATCGCCTGGTGGGTGGCGCTGGTCCTGGGGATCATCCTCGGCGCGCTGCTCGCGTTCATCGTGTTCGGCCGCCGCGTGCAGAAGAACGTCTACCGTAAGGCGGACGGTCAGGCCGGCGCCGCCGCGTGGGCGCTGGAGAACCTCAAGGGCGCCTGGCGCGTCACGAACGCCGTCGCCGCCACCACCCAGCTCGACGCCGTGCACCGCGTCATCGGACGCCCCGGCGTCATCTTCGTGGGCGAAGGCGCCCCGCACCGGCTCAAGCCGCTGATGGCGCAGGAGAAGAAGCGCGCGGCGCGGCTGATCGGCGACACCCCGATCTACGAGTTCGTCGTGGGCAACGAGGAGGGGCAGGTACCGCTGGCCAAGCTGCAGCGGCAGATCACCAGGCTCCCCAAGAACATCGACACCAAGACCCTCGACAACATCGAGGCGCGCATGACCGCACTGCAGAAGAAGGGCGGCGCGGGTGCTGCGATGCCCAAGGGGCCGGTGCCCGGCGGGGCCAAGCAGAAGGGCATCCAGCGCACCGTCCGCCGCCGCTGACGGACCGGGGGCGGCGGCAGGCCGCACAACGGACGGAGGGGGCCTGGCGACATGGTGGTCGCCAGGCCCCCTCCGTCCGTCAGGAAGCGGTTCAGCGCGAGCTGATGACCACCGTCTGGGTCGCGCGGTCGTGCAGGCCGCGGCCGTCCACATCCATCACCAGCGGCGGCAGGATGAAGAAGGTCAGCAGCACGCGGAAGAACGCGCGCGGCAGGCCGACGGGCACCTCGGCGTCGACCCGGGCGACGCCGAGGCCCAACGCCGTCTGCCCGGGGGTGGCCGCGAACAGCCACACGCTGACGATGCTCACCACCGCCCACACGACGACACCCGTCGTGGCGGGGCCGCCGGGAATCGGGAAGAACGCGAGAATGAGCGTCGACACGCCGTAACACAGCAACCAGTCGATCAGCAGGCCCGCGACCTTGCGGCCGGTCCCGCCCACCGAGCGGGGTCCGGACTCGGGGAGCGCGAGCCTCTCTCCCCGGTACTTCGCCTCGCGTCCGTCCTCCCCCTTGGGAAGGGCCGCGGCAGGGCCCGAAAGCCAGGATCCGGTCATTCGACGCATGGTCACCAGGATACGGAACCGCGATGGGCCCGGCCGCCGCGGACGGGCCCCGACCTGACGGCAACCCCCGTTCCCGCCGCGCATTCGCGGCCACAGGCGACGAACGTCACGCCGGAGACGTATCGTGTAACACCGTCGCAACATTCGGTTGACTGACGGGCAACACCACGTCGCTACCGTCGATCGCGTACACCCGCCGGCCCCATCGCAGCGGGTCATTGACTGAGGAGTCTTACAGAGTGTTCACTACTGCCGAACAGGTGCTCGACTATATCCGTGACGAGAAGGTCGAGTACGTCGACATCCGCTTCTGCGACGTCCCCGGCGTCATGCAGCACTTCTCCATCCCGGCGGCCGCCTTCAGCCACGACGTCTTCGAAGACGGCCTCGCCTTCGACGGTTCGTCCGTACGCGGATTCCAGTCGATCCACGAATCCGACATGCAGCTGTTCCCGGACGTCACCACGGCCACGGTGGACCAGTTCCGCAGCGCCAAGACGCTCAACATGAACTTCTTCGTGCACGACCCGTTCACCCGCGAGGCCTACAGCCGCGACCCGCGCAACGTGGCCCGCAAGGCGGAGGAATACCTCAAGAGCACCGGCATCGCGGACACCTGTTTCTTCGGCGCCGAGGCCGAGTTCTACATCTTCGACTCCGTCCGCTTCGACTCGTCGGTCAACGGCAGCTTCTACGAGGTCGACTCCATCGAGGGCCGCTGGAACTCCGGACGGGCCACCGAGCGCGACGGCGGCCCCAACCTGGGCAACAAGATCCGCGTCAAGGGCGGCTACTTCCCCGTCGCGCCGTACGACCACACGGTGGACCTGCGCGACGCGATGTCGACCAACCTCACCGAGGCCGGCTTCGAGCTCGAGCGCCTGCACCACGAGGTGGGCACCGGCGGCCAGCAGGAGATCAACTACAAGTTCAACACCCTGCTGCATGCGGCCGACGAGCTGATGCAGTTCAAGTACATCATCAAGAACACCGCCCACCAGCACGGCAAGACGGTCACGTTCATGCCGAAGCCCCTCTACGGCGACAACGGCTCGGGCATGCACGCGCACCAGTCGCTGTGGAAGGACGGCGAGCCGCTGTTCTACGACGAGTCCGGCTACGGCGGCCTGTCCGACATCGCCCGCTACTACATCGGCGGCATCCTGCACCACGCGCCGTCGCTGCTGGCGTTCACCAACCCCACCGTCAACTCCTACAAGCGCCTGGTGCCCGGCTACGAGGCCCCCATCAACCTGGTGTACTCGCAGCGCAACCGCTCGGCGTGCGTGCGCATCCCCGTCACGGGCAACAGCCCCAAGGCCAAGCGCATCGAGTTCCGCTCGCCCGACTCGTCCGGCAACCCCTACCTGGCGTTCGCCGCGATGATGATGGCCGGCATCGACGGCATCCGCAACAAGATGGAGCCGGCGGAGCCCGTCGACAAGGACCTCTACGAGCTCCCGCCCGAGGAGGCCGCCAGCGTCCCGCAGGCCCCCACCTCGCTAGAGGCCGTGATCGACAACCTCGAGCGCGATCACGACTACCTCACCGAGGGCGGCGTGTTCACCACCGACCTGATCGAGAAGTGGATCGAGCTCAAGCGCAACGACGAGATCGGCCCGATGAACCTGCGGCCGCACCCGTACGAGTTCGACCTCTACTACGACTGCTGAGCCTTCTAGCGTTCTGACCTGGGCCTGAGCATTCAGGATCCTCCGTCAGTCCGCAGAGCGTCCGCAGGAGAATCGGCCCGCGCCGCGATCACACCCCCGATCGCAGTGCGGGTCGATTCGTCTGTGCCGGGCCCCGATCGCGCCCCGGCCGGAATACCGGAGTGCCTGCTAATTCAACACGCGAACAGCTTCGCCTCGTTAGCATCCAGGTGTGTCCGGAACCGGTGGATCAGATCACACCGAGGACGGCCGCGCCCCCGGCGCCCCCGGCGCAGCGGGACCGCGCGCCGGGGGCGCCACCCGTTTCCTGGCGGGCATCGGCGCGCTGCTCGTGCTCGCCGGGTTCGGGGCATGGTCGGTACTGAGCCTCCACCCGCCGGATCCCGCGGGCATCGACGCACCACCGGGCTCGTTCAGCGCGGGCCGCGCGATGCAGCACGTCGAGCAGACCGCCCGGGTCCCGCATCCCACCGGCTCCGCCGCCAACGACGAGGTCCGCGGCCACCTCGTCGACCGGCTCACCGGACTAGGCCTGCACCCGCGGGTGAACAGCGCGCTCGGCGTCGTCGTCCGCGGCCCGGAACGGGTCAACGCGGCGGCCGTCGACAACGTCGTCGCCGTCATCCCCGGCACCGACCCCACCGGCAGGATCTTCCTGGCCGCCCACTACGACTCCGCCCAATTCTCGCCCGGCGCGGGCGACGACTCGGCGGGCACTTCGACGATCCTCGAGATCGCACGGGTGCTGCAGGAAGGGCCCGCACTGCGCAATGACGTCGTACTGTTGTTCACCGATGCGGAGGAGTCCGGGACGATCGGATCCGAGGCGTTCCTCGACTCCGACCCGCTCGCCGCGGACGGTGGGGTGGTCCTCAACTTCGAGGCCCGCGGCGCGTCGGGTCCGGTGGTGATGTTCGAGACCTCGGAGGGCAATGCCGCACTCGCCCGGCTCTACGCCGCCACCGTGCCGCACCCCGCCGCCACGAGCGCCGCGGTGGAGGTCTACCGCCGCCTGCGCAACAACACGGACTTCACCAACTTCCTCAAGGCCGGCGCCTTCACCGGGATGAACTCGGCGTTCTTCGACGGCGCCGCCGTGTACCACACCCCGCAGGACGTGCCCTCTCGGCTGAGCATGGCCAGCCTGCAGGCGATGGGCGACAACGGACTCGCGCTCACCAGGGCCCTCGGGTCCGCCGACCTCGCCGACTATGCACGACCGGCCGCGCATGACGAGACCTACTTCCCCCTGCTCGGGGAGGTCGCGCACTACCCCGGCCCGTGGGTGTGGCCGCTCGCGGCACTCTCGGTCCTCAGCACCGCCGCCGTGGCCGTGCTCGCCTGGCGAACCGGTCGCAGCTCCCCTCCACGCCTTGCCGCGGGTGCGGCCGCTGCGCTGGTACCGCTGGTGATCGCCCCGCTCGCCGCCTACGGGGTCTGGAAGCTGCTCGTGTTCATCCGGCCCGGCTACGGCAGCGTGCTCGACCTCTGGCGGCCGGGCGTGCTGCGCGTCGGGATCATCGTGCTCGCCGTCGCGGTTTTCCTGGCCTTCCTCGCGCTGGCCCGGCGGCGGATCGGCGCGGCCGCGCTCGTGTTCGGTTGCCTCGTCTGGCTGACGGTCATCGGCATCGCTTTCGCCGCCTTGGCTCCCGGCGCCGCGTACCTGACGACGCTGCCGGCGCTGGCCACCGGTATCGCCACCGCCGCAGCCCTGGCCATCCGCATGCCCGGCCTGCGTCTCGCGGTGACGCTCGTCGGCTCCGTGTTCGCCGTGCTGGTGCTCACGCCCGCGATCGCCATGTTCTTCGCGTCCCTGGGCATGCCGATGGCCGCCGGGCCCGCGCTGTTCACGGTGCTGCTGTGCTTCGCGGCAGCGCCGACGCTGAGCCTGCTGCTTCCCGGCCGCGCCGCCGGCGGCAGGGGTTCCGAGGACGAACGGCCACACCGCCTGGCCGCCGCCGCGGTGCCGCTGACCGCGCTGGCCTCCGCGGCGGTCCTGCTGGCCGTCGGCACCGGAATCAACGACTTCGACTCCCGGCATCCCGAACCCGCGCAGCTCATCTACGCCCTCGACGCGGATACCGGCAGCGCCCACTGGCTCAGCGAGAATCCGCCCACCGATTACACCCGGCGGTACCTCGACGAGGAAGCCGAGGCCGGCGACTACCTCCCGCTCACCCACGACGGGCGTGACTCCGGGCCGCTGGAACCGGCGGAGGTGTCCGGCTACTTCCCCTATATCCATCAGAAGGTGCAGGTGGGACCGGCCGCGACGGCCGAGATCCCGGCGCCGACGCTCGATGTCGTCTCGGATGTGCAGGCCGGCGGACTCCGCACGATCACGGTCCACGCCGCCCCGGGCCGCCCGGTCCGGATGATCACCGTCGGCGTCGACGCCACTGCCGCCGGGACCATCGTCGGCGTGCGGCTCGAGGTGCCGGGCGTTGCAGGGAGGCACGTCGACGGCAGGGACCTGACCGGCGACGCGGTCGGAGCCTCCACCAGCGCCGTCACCTTCCACGGCCCGCCGCCCAGTGGCATCACTCTGCGGTACCTGATCTCCGGCGACGGCCCCGCGCGGCTGCGCGCGGTCGGCGGCAGCGACGGCCTCGACGGGTTGCCCGGGTACGTCGCTCCCCCGGACGGCGTCGACATCGCCGGGACGCACAGCTCCGGCCTGCTGATGGTGGCCACGGAGGAGTCCCTCGACTAGGAGCGGTCCGCGTCATCGGCCGTCTGCGAGGCGCACGAACAACCCGCCGATATCGTCACAGTCGCATAACGTTATTCACAGCCGTCACACGAATCACCTTCGGTGCCATCGGAAACGCGGCAAGGTGACACAGGGAGAGCCGGTCGGCGACATGCGGCCGGAGACCGCACTCGGCGGAAGGGTCGGATCCGGCAGGAAAGGCGCACACCGTGCTCAGCGATCTATGGGACTTCGTCTCGTCACGGCGGGAACAACTCCTCATCGACTCGTATCAGCACGTCAGCGCCGTCATACAGTGCGTCCTGATCGCCACGGTCATCGCCGTCGTCGTCGGCATCGTCGTCTACCGCAGCCCGCTGGGGTCGGCGACCGCCACCGCGCTGTCCAGCGCCGTCCTGACGATCCCGTCGTTCGCGCTGTTGGGCATCCTGATCCCCGTGGTGGGACTCGGCGTACCGCCCACCGTGATCGCGCTGGTCCTCTACGCACTGCTGCCCATCATCCGCAACACCATCGTCGGGCTCGGCTCCATCGATCCGGGCACCACCGACGCCGCCCGCGGCATCGGCATGGGCCGCCTGCACGTGCTGGCGCGCATCGAACTGCCCCTCGCCTGGCCTTCCATTCTCACCGGAATGCGGGTGAGCACGCAGATGAGCATGGGCATCCTCGCCATCGCCGCCTATGCCAAGGGCCCGGGCCTGGGCAACCTCATCTTCTCCGGGCTCTCCCGCGTGGGCAGCCCCACCGCCGTGCCGCAGGCGCTCACCGGCACGGTGCTGATCGTGATCCTCGCGCTCATCCTGGACGGCATCTACATCGTCATCGGCAAGCTCACGACATCGAGGGGACTCCATGCCTGACCACGCGCGCGGATCGTCGACGGCCCCCCGAAACGCACACGGCGAGGCCGGTCCCGCCCCTGCGGCCGGCCAAGGTGCGGCGACGACCACCGAAGCCAGGAGGGTGTCCGGTGTCGAGATCGTGCTCGAAGAGGTCACCAAGCGCTATCCCGGAAGCAAGACGCCCGCCGTCGACCGGGTCTCGATGACCATCCCCGCCGGGGAGATCGTCGTGTTCGTCGGGCCCTCCGGCTGCGGCAAGACCACCACGATGCGCATGATCAACCGGCTCATCGAACCCACCTCCGGCAAGATCACCATCGCCGGCCGCGACGCGCTGTCCATCAAACCGGACAGGCTCCGCCGCGGAATCGGCTACTCGATCCAGCAGTCCGGCCTGTTCCCGCACATGACGATCGCGCAGAACGTCGGCATGGTGCCGGGCCTGGTGGGCTGGAAGAAGAAGCGCATCGCCGAGCGCGTCGACGAGATGCTGGACCTGGTGGGGCTCGAGCCCGACATGTACCGGGAGCGATACCCGCGTCAGCTCTCCGGCGGCCAGCAGCAGCGCGTCGGCGTGGCGCGCGCCCTGGCCGCCGACCCGCCGGTGCTGCTGATGGACGAGCCCTTCGGCGCGGTCGACCCGATCACGCGCGGACTGCTGCAGGACGAACTGCTGCGGCTGCAGTCCGAGCTGGGCAAGACCATCGTGTTCGTCACGCACGACTTCGCCGAGGCGGTCAAGCTGGGCGACCGCATCGCAGTGCTGGGCGGCCAGTCGAAGATCCTCCAGTACGACACGCCCGAGGCGATCCTCGCCAACCCGGCCGACGACACCGTCGCCGGGTTCATCGGATCCGGCGCCTCGCTGCAGCAACTCACCCTGCTGCGTGTGCGGGACGTCGAGCTGGAACACTGCCCCACCGCGCACGAATCCGACCCGCCCGATCAACTCCGCACCGCACTGGGTACCCGGCGCCGCAACTGGGGTCTCGTGCTGGACGCGCGCAACAGGCCCGTGGCCTGGGTCAACAGGCGTCACCTCGACGGTGTCACGTCGCTTCGCGGCATCGGCGACCCCATCGGCGAGGTCGTGAGCACGCAGTCCACCCTGCAGGACGCGCTCGAAGCCCTGCTGGCCGCCGCCAGCGCGTCGACCGTCGTCACCGGCAGCCGGGGGCAGCACGAGGGCCTGATCAACATCGACACGCTGATCCAGACCGTGCGCATGCTGCGCGAGGAGTACTCGGACGACGACGAGGACGCCGGCGACGAGGACGACTCTTCCGCCGGCGCATCCCGCACTCCCCCGACAGTGATCGGAGGCGAACCGGAATGACCATCACCCAGGACACGGTCACCGCCGGCGAGAAGGTCGCCGACCCGGTGGACAGCACCGCGTCGGGGCGTCGCGGCGACCGCATCCGCATGCTCGCGCAGCCGGTGGTGGCGGTCGGCGGGGCCGCGGCGATCCTCATCTGGGCGTTCGTCTTCAACGATCTCAACGCCACGCAACGCGAAACCCTCAACGCGTCATCGCTCGGCACGCGGCTCGGCCAGCACATCGCGATCACCGCGGTGGTCACGGCGATCGTCGTCGCGATCGCCGTACCGCTGGGCATCCTGCTCACCCGCAGGGGCTACAAGGTGCTCTCGCCGGTGTTCATCGGCATCGGCAACATCGGCCAGTCCTCCCCCGCCATCGGCCTGCTCGTGCTGCTGTTCCTGTGGACCGGGAAGACCGGCTTCTGGATCGGCGTCCTGCCCATCGCCTTCTACTCGCTGCTGCCGGTGCTGCGCAACACCATGCTCGGCATGCAGTCCGTCGACCCGTCGCTGATCGACGCCGGCCTGGGGCAGGGCATGTCGCCGTTGACCGTGCTGCGACGCGTCGAGTTCCCGCTGGCGGTGCCGTTCATCCTCGCCGGGCTGCGTACCTCGCTGGTCCTCGCCGTGGGCACCGCCACCCTGTGCTTCCTCGTCGGCGCAGGCGGTCTGGGCGTGCTCATCGACACCGGGTACAAGCTTCGGGACAACCCCACGCTCTACGTCGGCGCCGTCCTGGCCGTCGCACTGGCCCTGTTCATCGACTGGCTCGGCGCGCTCGCCGAGCGCTTCATCGGCCCCAAAGGGTTGCGCTGATGGTCACCGCAGCGGCATCGCCCGCCACCGGATCACCCGCGCCGTCATCGCCCGGGCCTGCGGCCCCACGGCGACGGCCGCTGAGAGCCCTCACGTCCCGCAGACGCCGGGTGTCCGCACTGATCGCCACTGCGCTCGCCGGGGTACTGCTGGCGTCGTGCGGGCTGCAGTCCGGCGGCGCGCTGCCGTTGTCGGTGGGGCCCGGCAGCATCACCTCCGATCCCGACCTCGAGGGCGTCAAACTCACCGTGGGGTCGAAGGACTTCACCGAGAACATCATTCTCGGCTACATCGCCGAGTTCGCGCTCGCCGCCGCGGGCGCCGAGATCCGCGACCTGACCGACATCCAGGGGTCCAACAGCGCGCGCGCCGCCATGGAGGCCGGGCAGGTGGACCTCTACATCGACTACACGGGCACGGGGTGGATCAACTACCTGCACAACGAGCACCCCATCCCCGACTCCCAGAAGCAGTTCGAGGCGGTGAAGAAGGAGGACCTGGAACGCAACGGCATCGTGTGGGCCGCACCCGCGCCCATGGACAACACCTACGCGCTCGCCGCCAGTCAGCAGGTGGTCCAGGACACCGGCGTGCGCACGCTGTCCGACTACGCCAACCTCGTGAACACGCATCCGGGCTCCATCACCACGTGCGTCGAGACCGAGTTCAACAGCCGTCAGGACGGGTTCCCGGGCATGGCCGCGGTGTACGGTTTCAACCCCGATGACGCCGGCAAGAAGATCCTGCAGACGGGGATCATCTACCAGGCCACCGCCGCCGGCGGCGAATGCACGTTCGGCGAGGTCTTCACCACCGACGGCCGGATCAAGGGCCTGAACCTGTACGTGCTCGAGGACGACAAGCAGTTCTTCCCCCACTACAACGCGGCCGTGACCATGCGCGAGCAGGTCTACAAGGACCATCCGCAGATCGTGACGGTCCTCGCGCCGGTGATGAAGGAGATCACGAACGACGAGATCTCCACGCTCAACGCGAAGGTGGACGTCGACGGCGAGGAGCCGGCCGACGTCGCACGGCAGTGGCTCGTGGACAAGGGCTTCGTGACCGACGGATAGTGCCGCCGGCCGCACCACCCTCGCCCCCGGCCGGCGCGCCGCGACCATGCGCCCGTCGGCCCGCGGGTGTGATCTGACTCCCTGGATGATGTGCAGGGGTTGCGCATCGGCCGCGGGGACGGAATCGTTCCCGGGATGTCCGACTTCGTCGCGAGCATCACGGACTCGCTGGCCGGCATCGGCCCCGCCGGATACATCACGCTCGTCGTCGCCGTGAGCGTCGTATGCCAGTGGTTCGCCTGGCGCGTACGCATGCCGTCGATCCTGCTCATGCTGCTGGTGGGCTTCGGGCTCGGACAGATCGTCTCCGCCGAGGAGGTCCTGGGCCGCGACTTACTCTTCGACGGCATCAGCCTCACAGTCGGCATCATCCTGTTCGAGGGCAGCATGTCGCTGCGCCTCAAGCACGTCCAGGACCTGGGCCGTCCCGTATGGCGCCTGTGTTCGGTGACGGTGCTGGTGGCCTGGGTGCTCATCACGCTCGCGGCCTGGCTGATCGGCTTCGACATCAGGGTGGCGCTGCTGGTGGGGGCCATTCTGGTCGTGACAGGCCCCACCGTGATCGCGCCGATCCTGCGGACACTGCGCCCCACCCGGCGCGTGTCGTCGCTGCTGCGGTGGGAAGGCATCGTCGTCGACCCGATCGGCGCGGTCCTGGCGCTGCTGGTGTTCCAGGGGATCGTGAGCGGCGAGGGCGGGCAGGCCGCCTCGGCCGTGTTGATCGCGCTGGGCAAGACGCTGCTCATCGCCTTCGGCATCGCCCTGCTGATGGGCGTCGCCATCGAGTTCGTCATGCGGCGCAGGGCCGTCCCCGACTTCCTGCATGGCGTGTTCTTCCTGGCCGCTGCGATCACCGCGCTCGTGGCGTCCAACGCCCTGCAGCCGGAGTCGGGACTGCTGACCGTGACGATCCTCGGCATCTACCTGGGGAACCGGCCGGAACTGCACCTCGAGCACGTGGCCGAGTTCAAGGAACACCTGCAGATCCTCTTCGTCGGCGCGCTGTTCATCGTGCTCGCCGGACGCATCAGCCCGCAGCAGATCATCGACGTCGCGCCGAAGGCGCTGATCTTCATCGCCGCCCTGGTACTCGTCGTGCGCCCGGTGAGCATCGCGATCGGCCTGATACGCACCAAGGTCACGCGCAACGAACGGATCCTCCTCGCTTGCATGGCGCCGCGCGGCGTCGTCGCCGCCGCGGTGACGAGCATCTTCGCGCTCGGACTCACGCAGTCGGCGGACGCGCTCTCGGCGAAGGCGGAGGCCGCCACGGGCGAAGACAAGCAGGCCCTCGCCACTCAGGCCGCCGACCTGCAACAGCTCGCGGGACAGGCCGCGGAGATGGTGCCCCTGGTCTTCGTCCTCATCGTGTGCACCGTGGCCATCTACGGCCTGAGTATCGGCCGACTCGCCGAGCGGCTGGGTCTGGCGTCTGCGAACCCGCAGGGCGTCGTGTTCGTCGGCGTCAACCGCTGGGTGGTGGACGCCGCCAGGCTGCTGCAGGACTCCGGCATCCCGGTGCTGGTGGTGGCCCGCAATTACGTGACGCTCTCCGGCGCACGCATGGCCGGCCTGCCCACCGTCACCGCGAACATCCTGTCCGAATACGCGGTGAAGGACATGGACCTGTCCGGCATCGGCTACTTCATCGCCTGCACACCCGAGGACGAGACCAACGCCACCGCCGCCCGCGAGTTCTCCCACGTCTTCGGCGGCGCCAACACGTTCCAGTTGCACCGCGGAGCGAAGTCGACGGGCACCGGCAGCACCCGGCGCGACACCGCCGGACATCTCAGCGCCCGCTACGCCTTCGTCCCGCCGCTGTCGCGCGCGGAGCTCGACCGCCGGATGATGGCGGGCATGACAGTCAAGAGGATCGCGCTGAGCAGCGAGTACACCCTCACCGACTTCCGGCGGCAGTACGGCGACGACGCGGTGATCCTGTTCGTGCAGCGCGGCGGCGTCACCGCGGTGGCACACGAATCGACCAAGCTGCCCACGGCGGAGGGCACGCTGATCGCGATGGTCCCCGTGACCGAAGATGCGGACGCCGCGCGTCCGCCGTCGCCCCGGGCCCCGGCCGCCGACGGCTGACGGCTGACGGCTGACGGCTGACGGCTGATGCAGCCCCGGCATTCGCCGAGTTGGTGGTTCTCGGGTGCCGATCACGTGCTGCGGCACCGAAAAACCACCAACTCGGCGGGACGGGGCTCGGCGGGACGGGGCTCGGCGGGACGGGGCTCAGCGGGGCCGGGGCTCAGCGGGGCCGGGGCCTCAGCCGAAGACCCGGTCCACCACCGCCCGGGCCCGGCGCGTCACCCGCAGGTAGTGGTCCAGGAACTCGCCCGCGTCGTCACCGCGCCATCCGGCCGCGTAGGCGACGGCGGCGAGCTGGTCGCCGGTACCCGGGATCTGGTCGCCCGGCTTGCCGCGGGCCAGCACGATGGCGTTGCGCGCCCGGGTGGCCAGCAGCCACGATTCGGTGAGCATGTGCACGTCCTCGTCCTCCAGCAGCCCGATTCTCCCGATCGCCTCGAGTGTCTCGAGCGTCGAGGTGCCGCGCAGCTCCGGGTTCTCGTGCGCGTGCTTGAGCTGCAGCAGCTGGACGGTCCACTCGATGTCGGCCAGGCCGCCGCGGCCGAGCTTGGTGTGGGTGGCCGGGTCCGCGCCCCGGGGCAACCGCTCGGAGTCCACCCGGGCCTTCATCCGACGGATCTGCAGCACGGTGTCCGCGTCGATGCCGCCCGGCGGATAGCGGAACTCGTCGATCATGTGCAGGAAGCGCACGCCCAGGTCCGCGTCCCCGGTGACGGTGGTCGCGCGCAGCAGCGCCTGCACCTCCCACGGCTCCGCCCACTTGCGGTAGTAGGCCTGATAGGACGCGAGCGTCCGCACCAACGGGCCGCTGCGCCCCTCCGGCCGCAGGTCCGCGTCCACCTCCAGCGGCGGGTCGACGCTGGCCCGGCTCAACAGCGAGCGCACCCGGTCGGCGATCCCCGACGCCCACCGGACCGCCTCGGCATCCGACGGCGACGGCGTGCCGGGCTCGCCCCGAATGGGCTCGCAGACGAACAGCACGTCCGCGTCTGAGCCGTAGCCCAGCTCCCCACCGCCGAGCCGGCCCATGCCGATCACCGCGATGCGGGCGGGCGCGGGCCGACCGGTCTCGGCGGTGGCCGCGCGGATCACCGAGGACAGCGCGGCCTCGAGCACCGACACCCATACGGACGACAGCGCGCGGCACACCTGCCGCACCTCGAGCATGCCCAGCACGTCGGCGGACGCCACCCGCGCCAGCTCTGCCCGGCGCAGCGACCGCGCCGCGGCAATGGCGCGCTCGGGGTCCCGGTGGCGCGCCGCCGACCTGATCAGCCCTTGCGACACCACGGAGTAGTCCACGGCGAGCAGCTTCGGCCCCGACGCCCCGTCGGCGTACATGTGCACCACGTCGGGCGCGCGCAGCAACAGGTCCGGGATGTAGCGCGACGAGCCGAGCACCAGCATGAGCCGCTTGGCCAGCGCCCCCTCGTCGCGCAGCGTCCGCAGGAACCACGGGTGGTCGGTCATCGCCTCGGACAGCGTGCGGTACGCCAGCAGGCCCGCGTCCGGATCGGGCGTCTCCCCCAGCCATTCGAGGAGGGTCGGCAGCATCAGCGACTGGATCCGGCCCTTCCGGGTGGCGCCCTTGGTCAGGGCCTTCAGGTGGCCCAGCGCGTTGCGCGGAGCCCGGTAGCCGAGCGCCGCCAGCTGGCGTTCGGCGGCCTGAGGGCTGAGCCGCAACGCGTCCGAATCGATCTGCGTGATCGATTCCAGCAGCGGACGGTAGAAGAGCTTGGCGTGCAGCCGGCGGATGTGCTGCGAGTGCCGGCGGATCTCGCGCTGCAGCTCATCCACCACGCCGCGGCGGGCCTCCGAGCGGACGTGCGCGGCACGCGCCAGCCAGCGCAGCGCCTCGGTGTCATCGGGGGGCGGCAGCATGTGCGTGCGCTGCAGGCGCTGCAGCTGCAGGCGGTGCTCCAGCAGCCGCAGGAACACGTACGACTCGGTGAGCTGCGCGGCGTCGCCCCGGCCGACGTATCCACCGGCGGACAGCTGCGCCAGTGCGTTGAGCGTGGACTTGGAGTGCAGCGTCTCGTCCGCGCGGCCGTGCACCATCTGCAGCAGCTGCACGGCGAACTCGACATCGCGCAGGCTCCCTGTGCCCAGCTTGATCTCGCGCGCGCGGACGTCCGCCGGCACCAGTTCCTCGACCCTGCGGCGCATCGCGCGCACCTCGGGCACGAAGTCCTCGCGCTGCGACGCCGTCCACACCATCGGCCCCACCGCCGCGGCGTACTCGCGTCCCAGGTCCATATCGCCCGCCGCGGGCCGCGCCTTGAGCAGCGCCTGGAACTCCCAGGTCTTCGCCCAGCGGCGGTAATAGGCCAGATGCGAATCGAGGGTCCGGACCAGCGCGCCCTGCTTCCCCTCCGGCCGCAGCCCGGCGTCGACCTCGAAGAACGCGCTGGAACCGATCCGGATCATCTCCCCGGCCAGGCGCGCGGTGAGCGCATCGGCCGGTTCTGCGACGAAGACCACGTCCACGTCGCTGACGTAGTTGAGCTCGCGGGCGCCGCACTTGCCCAGCGCCACCACCGCGAGCCGCGCCTCCACCGGCTCCTCGTGGGACACTGTCGCCACCGCCACGGCGAGCGCCGCCGTGAGCGCGGCATCGGCAAGATCGGAGAGGTGCCTGCCCACGGCGCGGAATTCCAGGTCCGGCTCGTTCTCGATGGTCGGCGCGAGGTCCACCGCCGCCAGCAGCAGCAGGTGCTCCCGGTAGCGGGTACGCAGCGCCAACACGGCCTCCGGCCCGGTGACGCCCGCACGGTGCAGTCCGTGGTCGCCCTCGGGCACCGCGTCGACGGCGGAGAGCAGGTCCGCCTGGATCTCGTCGCGCCCGGGAAGCTCCGGCATCGACGCCAGGTGCCGCCAGGTGCCCGGGAAGTGCACCAGGTGGTCCCCCAGCGCGGTGGACGATCCGATCACCGCCAGCAGCCGCGCGCGCAGGCGGCTGTCCGCGTGCAGGGCCTCGTCCAGCGTGCCCCAGCCGCCGGGGCCGGATGCCACCGCCCCGTCCCCGCCCGGGGCCGCCTCGTCCGGCTGCTCGTCGAGAGCCTCCTTCATGCGCACCAGTGTGCGCAGCGCCAGCCCGGCGTCCGGCGCGCGCGAAAGCGCCCACAGCACGGATACGTCATCCGCGCCCGTCCAGCCCAGACCGGCCAGATCCTCGGCGGCATGCGCCTCCACCAGCCCGAGCCTGCCGGTTGAGGGGATGCGCCTCCGCGAAGTGCGCGCAGGCATCGTCACAACCCCAGGTAGTTGGCGATCTCGAACTGCGTGACCTGGCCCCGGTAGTCCGCCCACTCCTGCCGTTTGTTGCGCAGGAAGAAATCGAAGACGTGCTCGCCCAGCGCCTCGGCCACCAGCTCGGAGCCCTCCATCGCCTTCAGGGCGTCGCCGAGGCTCGTCGGCAGCTCCCGGTAGCCCATGGCGCGGCGCTCGCCCGGCGTCAGCGACCACACGTCGTCCTCAGCCTCCGGCGGCAGCTCGTATCCGCCCTCGATGCCCTTGAGCCCGGCGGCGATGAGCACTGCGAACGTCAGGTACGGGTTGCACGCCGAGTCCGGGTTGCGCACCTCCACGCGCCGGGACGACGACTTGTTCGGCGTGTACAGCGGAAGCCGCACCAGCGCCGAGCGGTTCGCCCGCCCCCACGACGCGGCCGTGGGGGCCTCACCGCCGTGGATGAGACGCTTGTAGGAGTTCACCCACTGGTTGGTGACCGCGCTGATCTCGTGCGCGTGCTCGATGATCCCCGCCACGAACGATCGCGCGGTGGCCGACAGCTGCATCGGGTCGTCGTCGTCGTGGAACGCGTTGTTCTCCCCTTCGAACAGGCTCATGTGCGTGTGCATCGCCGAGCCCGCGTACTCGCTGAACGGCTTGGGCATGAAGGTGGCCCGCACGCCCTCCTGCAACGCCACCTGCTTGACCAGGTACCGGAACGTCATCACGTTGTCCGCCATCGACAGGGCGTCCGCGTAGCGCAGGTCGATCTCCTGCTGGCCCGGCGCGGCCTCGTGGTGGCTGAACTCCACCGAGATCCCCATCGACTCGAGCGCGTCGATGGTGTGCCGCCGGAAGTTGGGCGCCTGGTTGTGCACGGCCTGGTCGAAGTACCCGCCCCGGTCCGCCGGGGTGGGGCGCCCGGACTCGTCCAGACCGGCCTCCAGCAGGAAGAACTCGATCTCCGGGTGCACGTAGCAGGTGAAACCCGCATCACCGGCCTTGCCCAACTGCCGCCGCAGCACGTGGCGAGGGTCCGACCACGAGGGCGACCCGCCGGGCATGAGGATGTCGCAGAACATGCGCGCGGTGGGCTGGCGTCCGTCGTCGGAGACCCATGGCAGCACCTGGAACGTCGACGGATCCGGCATCGCGACCATGTCCGCCTCGGACACGCGCGAGAACCCTTCCACCGCGGAGCCGTCGAAGCCGATCCCCTCGGCGAACGCCCCTTCCAACTCGGCCGGGGCGATCGCGACCGACTTGAGGTAGCCGAGGACGTCGGTGAACCACAACCGGACGAACCTGATGTCCCGCTCCTCGAGCGTGCGCAGCACGAATTCCATCTGACGATCCATACGCACGACCCTATTCATTCGCCCGCGGCGGTGCGCGGGAACGTCCCCCGGCCGTCCGGGCGCGCCGCCGGTGAGATGGGTCACGGGTGCATGGATGCGGGGCGGCGGCGATGGCAGACTCATCCCCGTCACCACCTTGGGAACCCGGGGACCCTGCAGCAGGGCCTCGAGGCTGAGAAAGGGATCAACGATGACCGATACATCCCCGTACGGCTCCGCGCCCGCGGGCGGCCAGACCGCCCGCAGGCCGGTCATCCGCACCCACCACCTGCAGAAGTGGAAGCAGGAGGCGAAGCGGTGGGGCATGCTCACCGCGTACGACTACTCCACCGCACGGATCTTCGACGACGCCGGGATCCCCGTCCTGCTCGTCGGCGATTCCGCTGCCAACGTCGTCTACGGATACGACACCACGTTGCCGGTGTCCACCGACGAACTGCTGCCCCTCGTCCGCGGTGTGGTGCGCGGCGCGCCGCATGCACTCGTGGTGGCGGACCTGCCGTTCGGCGCCTACGAGGCGTCCGACGCGCAGGCTCTCGACACTGCCGCACGCTTCTGCAAGGAGGGGCTGGCCCACGCCGTCAAGCTCGAGGGCGGGGTGCGGGTGTCTTCGCAGATCACGGCCCTGTCCCAGGCGGGCATCCCGGTGATGGCGCACATCGGGTTCACGCCGCAGAGCGTCAACGGCCTCGGCGGGTTCCGCGTGCAGGGCCGCGGAGATGCAGCGCAGCAACTCATCGACGACGCGATCGCAGTCCAGGACGCCGGCGCTTTCTCCGTGGTCATGGAGATGGTGCCCGCCGACGTCGCCGCCGAGGTCACCGCCACGCTGTCGATCCCCACCGTGGGGATCGGCGCGGGCGCGCAGTGCGACGGGCAGGTGCTGGTGTGGCAGGACATGGCCGGCTACACCTCCGGGAAGACCGCCAAGTTCGTGCGGCGTTTCGGCGAGGTCGGCTCCGAGCTGGGCGACGCCGCCCGCGCCTACGCGGCCGCGGTCGAGGACGGATCCTTCCCGGCGGCCGAGCACTCGTTCTGATCGGACCGCCGAACCCGGGTTCCCGCGTCCCGCGCCGGGGGCGCGGGCGCCGGCGTTTCCGTATCCTCGGCCTGGCACGAGTTCCGGGCGCACCGCGAGGATGCGCCGGGCGCAGTCGCAACCGACCACGGAGGAACGTGAGCATGAGCTCGACCACCACCCGGCGACCGGCCGCCGACCGTTCCGGCCCGGCCCGGCTCCCGGGGCTGCGCCGCGCACTGCCCGCGGCCGTCGCCTGCACTGCGGCGGCGGCCGTCCTGGCCGGGTGCTCGGCGTCCGGGCAGTCCGACTCCGCCACCAAGAACGCGGCCGACACCACCGTCACCGCATCACCCGGCGCCTCCCCCGCCGCACCCGACACCGGCTCGGCCGAGGCTGCGGGCGAGCTTCCCGCGGGCATCACCCCCGCCGCGGCCGAGGCGCTCTGCACCAGCCTCGGCGACCAGCTGCAGTCGATGCGCACCTACACGATCACCCCCGGCAAGGTGACGCTCAACGGCGTGGTCGTCACGTGGGCGGCGCAGAACGGCGTCAACCTGGTGGATCTGGCGCAGAATCGGGGCAAGATCGACCAGACCCTCACCGTCAGCTGCCCCGACGTGCACGACGGGGTGACGAGCGCGCTCGAGGTGCCCGACGTCGCCTCGGCACTGGTGGGCTTCTAGCGCCAGGCGGGGTGCGGTCCCTGCCGCGCCCTCAGCCGTTCTCCCACTTGTCGTCGGCCGAATCGGCCTGCGCGTTGCGCGCCTTCGCAATCTCGAGGGCCTGACGCGCGGTGGCCTCGTCCGGGTAGGGGCCCATCCGGTTCAGGGCGCGCGCGTCCTTGCCCCGGTGCACGGTGTGATCGTCCAGGCTGAAGTACCACTCGTCGCTCATGGGCCCATTGTCCCCGCAATGCGGCCCCGGCGCGCGCCGATCGCCACGGACACGCCGCGAGCGGGCGCGAGCAATCCGGCCGCCGCCCGGTACTCGTGGTGGCGGGCGATCTCCACCTCGCGCAGGCGAACACCCTCGCCATCGTCCTGCCGGCCACGACGGTCGATCGCGGATGGCCGAACCACATACTCCTGCGCGGCCCGCGTCTCGCGCTGACGAGACCGACGTTCGCGATGACCGAGCAGCCGCGCACCGTGATCCGCAAGCGCCTGGTCGGCACCATCGGGACTGTTGACGCGGCGACCATGCACGCGGTGGACCGCTGGATGCGGGACTTCCTCGCGCTGCCCTGACGCTGGCGCCCGCGCCGCGGGTGTGTCGGAGGCCGGTGAGGAACAGGGCGGACGAGCCGGTGTGTAAGCCGGATTTTGTTCCCGCGCCGCACCGGCGAACCGGGCAGCGCGGGCGGCGACCATCCATCTGGACACACCGTCGCCGGGTGCCTCGAGCAGCCAACCCGCAGGCTCGGGCGAGCAGCCCTCGATCACCTGCGCAGCCGCACCCGATCCACAGTGGATCCGATGCGGCCTTCGGCCTTGCTCCGGGCGGGGTTTACCGAGCCGCTGCGGTCACCCGCAACGCTGGTGCGCTCTTACCGCACCGTTTCACCCTTACCGGCCCGCGCCCCGAAGGGTGCGCGCCGGCGGTCTGTTCTCTGTGGCACTGTCCCGCGGGTCGCCCCGGGTTGCCGTTGGCAACCGCCCTGCTCTGTGGAGTCCGGACTTTCCTCGACCCGGGCCTGCACGCAGTACGCGCCGGTCCCCGTGCCGCGGCCGCCCCACCGACTCGTCCGCACGGGCAACGATACGTGGCGCGGCACGGCGGCGTCCGCCCGCCCGGTCAACCCAGGTGGGCGGTGTCGTTGACCAGGCGCACCGACGATCCGCCGTCCGGGTAGAACTCGGCCACGCTGAGCGAGGCCAGATCAAGGTGCAGCTTGTAGAGCAGCGGGTATCCCACGTCGAGCGCCGCCCGCAGCACGAGCTTGATGGGGGTGACGTGCGAGACGACCAGCACCGTCCCGCCGGGGTGCTCCGCAGCCACGCGTGCGCGCGCCCGCGCCACCCTGTCCGCCACCGCCGTGAAGCTCTCCCCCTGCGGCGGAGCCACTGTGGGATCGCCCAGCCACTGCGCGTGCAGCTCCGGGTACTGCTGCGCGGCCTCCCGGAAGGTCAGCCCCTCCCAGGCGCCGAAGTCGGTTTCGATCAGGTCGTCGTCGACCCGCACCGGAACCCCCAGCGACGCTGCGGCCGCCTCCGCGGTGGCGCGTGCGCGCGCGAGAGGCGACGACACCACGGCGTCGATGCCGCCCCGCGCACCGATGCGCCGGGCCGCCGCGGCCGCCTGCGCGAGGCCGGTCTCGGTCAACGGGGCGTCGCCGCGGC
This sequence comes from Tomitella fengzijianii, assembly GCF_007559025.1. Taxonomy (NCBI): domain Bacteria; kingdom Bacillati; phylum Actinomycetota; class Actinomycetes; order Mycobacteriales; genus Tomitella; species Tomitella fengzijianii. The sequence continues at coordinate 2,692,340 of NZ_CP041765.1, forward strand.
CGGAATAGCGCCGCTCCACCGACAGCGCGGTCTGCCCGTGCCGCAGCAGCACCAGCCGGCACGGGTCGCCGGTGGCACCTGTCCACCCCGGCGCGGGCCGGGCCGCCGCGGCCGGCGCCGCACGCACCGTGTCCGCCGTCGTCGTCGCGCTCGCGGCCTGCCCGGCGCCGTCGTCCGACGCCCCGGCCTGTCCCCGGGTCCCGTCCATCGCCTCGTTGGCGAGGCGGTCGGCGTGCCCGTTCTGCGCGCGCGGAATCCAGGTGTAGGATACCTCGCCCAGCTGCGTCGCAGCCTTCCGCGCCCGGTCGGCGAGCGGAATCATGTCCGGGTGCTTGACCTTCCACCGGCCGGACATCTGCTCGACCACGAGCTTGGAATCCATGCGCACCGCCGCCGACGTGGCACCCTGGGCCGCGGCCGCCTCCAGCCCGGCGATCAGCCCGCGGTACTCGGCCACGTTGTTGGTGGCATGCCCGATGGCCTCCGCACGCTCAGCGAGCACAGCGCGTTCGTCCGGATAGCCGGACGCGGCGAGCACCACCGCCCCGTAGCCGGCCACGCCGGGATTGCCGCGCGAGCCGCCGTCGGCCTCCACGATCACCTTCACCGCACCGGCCCCTTCCGTGAGATTCCGTCACGCCCCGGTGGACGCGCCCAAACCGGACTCCGCCGTGCGCACGAGGATCGCGCCGCATTCCTCGCAGTGCACCACCTCTGCCGGGTCGGCGGACTTGATGCGTTCGATCTCCGCGCGGTCGATCTCCATCCGGCACGCCCCGCACCTGCGCGCGCGCAGCAGCGCGGCCCCGATGCCGGAGTTCGACCGCTGCCGTTCGTAGTCCGCGAGCAGCTCCTCCGGCAGCCCCCCGGAGAGCAGCTCCGCGCGCCGTGCGCGGGCGGAGCCCTCGGACGCGTCCAGGTCCGCCTCCGCCTCACCGAGCAGCCGCTGCGCCTCCGCGAGCTCCTGGTCCAGCACGTCGACCTGCGCGCCCGACCGGTCGAGGTCCTCGCCCGCGGCCTCCCGCTGCTCCATCACCGCGAGCAGGTCCTCCTCCAGCACTCCCCGGCGGCGCTGCAGGCTGGTGTTCTCATGCTCCATCTCGCTGAGCTGCTTCGCGGGGACCCCGCCCGCGGCGAGCCGTTCGGTGTTGCGCTGCTCCCGCTTGCGCACCGCGTCGACCTCGCCCTCGAGCTTGCGGATGTCCGCGTCGAGGTCCTCCAGGCTCATGTCGACCTTGACCGCGGCGTCCTTGCGCGCGTTGCGTTCCGTCTCGATCCGCAGCGCCTCCTGCGCTTCGGGGAGGTTCCGGCGCCGGTGTGCGGCCTGGGCCAGTCCGGTGTCGATCTCGGCCAGGTCCAGCAACCGCCGCTGCACATCCGGTTCGGCTCTCACGCGCATATCTCCATTCGCCTCGACGTCTCCCCCGCCCCGACATCATTTTCTGCAACCGTACCGTGGCGCCCGGCAGCACCCCCGGCGTCCGCCGCCATCGACGGCGCCGGACGCGCCCGACACCCGGCCCGCGGAGTCAGTCCCCGTGAGAGGCGCCCGCGGACACCGTCCACGGGTCGGTCCGCACGTCCGCGACTGTGACGGCCAACCGGTCGCCGAAGGCGCCTTCGAGCACACCGCCGACCTGCGCGCACCACGGGAACTCGCTCGCCCAGTGCGCCACGTCCACCAGCGCGGGGCCACCCGCACGCAGGTGCTCGTCCGCCGGGTGGTGGCGCAGATCGGCGGTGACGTAGGCGTCCACCCCGGACGCCGCGGCAGCGGCCAGCAACGAGTCCCCCGCACCGCCGCACACCGCGACCCGGCGCACGCGGCGCGCCGGGTCGCCGGCGGCGCGCACGCCCCACGACGTCGCCGGCAACGCCTGCGCGACATGCTCGGTGAACTGCTCGAGCGACTGTTCCCGCGCCAGCTCCCCGATCCGTCCGAGTCCTCGCGCAGTGGGCCGCGGCGCGAGCTCGATCAGGTCGTATGCGGGTTCCTCGTACGGGTGCGACGTGTGCAGGGCGGCGAGGACCGCCGCACGCACGGCACGCTCCGCCACCATCTCCACGCGAAGCTCGCGGACGTGCTCGAGCGCACCGACCGACCCGATGGCGGGGTCCGCCCCTGCGAGGGGACGGAACTGCCCGTCTCCCTCCACCGACCAGCTGCAACTGTCGTAATCGCCGATACGGCCCGCGCCCGAGCCGAACATGGCGGCCCGCACCCGGTGGGCGTCGGCGGCCGGCACCATCACGGCCCATTTGTCGAGCGCCGGCGACGGCAAGGGGTCGAGGGGTCCGGTGACGGTCAGCCCCAACGCGTCCGCCAGCGCGTCGGATACGCCGGGGTCCGCGCTGTCCGCGTTGGTGTGCGTGGTGAACAATGCGCAGCCGGACCGGATCAGGCGGTGCACCAGCGCCCCCTTGGGGGTGTGCGCGCCCACGGTGTCCACCCCGCGGAGCAGCAGAGGATGATGCGCGATGATCAGCTGCGCGCCGGAGCGGACGGCCTCGTCCACCACTGCGGCCGTGGCATCGACGCAGACCAGCACCGATTCGACCGGCTCGTCGGGGTCGCCGCACACCAGGCCCACGGAATCCCAGGACTGCGCGAGGGACGGCGGGTAGGCCCGGTCGAGAACATCGATGACCGCGCCCAGCGTCACCGGACCGCCTGCAGGCGCCGTTTCCTGTGCTCCGTCCGCCGCACCACTCACGTTCGCGCTCCTCACCGACGCCGCCATCCGGACGCAGGCCGGGCCCGCGCGGGCCCGGCACGCTCCGGCCTGCCGACACGAACGCTACCGCCATCGCGGGCCCGGCCGGGCCTGTCTGGTCCCGGCCCCGCGCCCGCCCTCCCGCGGTCCCCGGCGCGCACCGGGACGGGGAGAATGCGGGCATGCCTCCCCTCCTCACGCCCGCGCCCCTGGTGCTGTTCGATCTCGACGGCACGATCATGGATTCGGCCGCGGGAGTCGTCGGCTCGTTCCGCGCCGCACTCGCCCGCCACGGCGTCCCCGAGCCCGACGGCGACCTCCGCTCCCGCATCGTCGGGCCGCCGATGGCCGAGACGATGGCCGGGCTCGACGTGGCCCCGGAACAAGCGCGCGCGCTGCTGGCGGCGTATCACGCCGACTACTCCGCGTCGGGGTGGAAGGAGTCGACGGTGTTCCCCGGCATGGCCGACGTGCTCGCCGATCTGGCGGCACGGGGCGTGCGGCTGGCGATCACCACGTCGAAGCAGCAGACGGATGCCCGCAGGATCCTCGACGCGCACGACCTCGCCGGGCACTTCGAGGTGATCGCCGGCGCCGTCGGCGAGCGGCGCGCCAAGGCCGACGTCATCGCGCACGCCCTCGCCGGGCTCGGCGCGGAGGGATCCGCCCCGTCGGACGGCGCCGCCGTCGTCCTCGTCGGCGACCGCAGCCACGATGTGCTCGGCGCCGGCCGCCACGGCATCCCCGTCGCCTTCGTCCTGTGGGGGTACGGCACCCGCTCCGAGGCCGAGGGCGCCGCGTGGGTCGTCGACTCGCCCGAGGACCTGCAGGACACCGTGCTGCGGTTCCTGGAGCGCCGGTCCGCACCCGACAGCGGCGCGGACGCACCGCCGCCGCCCGCCGCCCCGTCCGGCGCGGTGCACGTGACGTTCGTGTGCACCGGCAACATCTGCCGGTCGCCCATGGCGGAGCAGATCGTCCGCGAACACCTCCGCCGCGCGGGCCTGGCGCAGGCGGTGCAGGTCTCCAGCGCGGGGATCGGCGACTGGCACGTAGGCGACCCCGCCGACCCCCGGGCCCGCGGCGAGCTGCGCGCGCACGGCTACGCCGACGACCACTCGGCGGCGCAGGTCGGGCCGGCGCACCTGGCCGCGGACCTCATCGTCGCGCTGGACTCCGGGCACCGGCGCGCCCTGCTCGACGCCGGCGCGGACCCCTCCCGGGTCCGCATGCTGCGCGCCTTCGACCGCCGCGCCACCGGGTCCGACGTGGCCGACCCCTACTACGGCGGGAACGGCGGCTTCGTCACCGTCCGCGAACAGATCGAGGCCGCGGCACCGGCGATCGTCGAGTGGGCCCGCGCCGCCGCGGCCGGCCGTGCCGCCGACGCACACGGCAACGACGCCGGAACCCCCGTCGGCAATGTCGAGGACCTCCCGTGACCAGCACTGTTGAGACCATCGACTACCGTTGACGCCGTGCGACGTCTGAGTTTCCTGCTACGGCCCGGGTGGCTGGCGCTGATCGCGCTGTGCATCGCGTTCGCGTACATGTGCTTCACGGTCCTCGCCCCCTGGCAGCTGGGTAAGAGCTCGCGCAACTCGGACCGCAACGACAAGATCGCGGCGTCGCTGCACGCCGACCCCATTCCCGTCGGCCAGGTCTTCGACGGCACGTCGACGGTGGCCGACGCCGACGAGTGGCGCCCCGTCGCCGCCACCGGCACCTACCTCGCCGACAAGCAGGTGCTGGCGCGGCTGCGGTCGATCGAAGGCGACCCGGCATACGAGGTCCTCGCACCGTTCCGCCTGGACGACGGGCGCACGATCCTCGTCGACCGCGGATACGTGCGCCCCGACCAGCAGATGCAACCGCCGCAGATCGCGCCTCCCCCCGACGGGACGGTCACGCTCGACGCGCGCGTGCGGCAACCTGAGAAGGCGACGGGCGACCGTCCACCGGTGGACGAGGCCGGCTGGAAACAGGTGTACGCCATCGACCCGGCCAATGTGGGGGCGCTCACCGGCGTCGACCTGCTGGACGGCTACCTGCAGCTGGAGGCGGAGCAGCCCGGCGGCCTGGGAGTGATCGCGCTGCCGCAGCTCGATTCCGGCCCGTACCTGTCGTACGGCCTGCAGTGGCTGGCCTTCGGCATCATGGCGCCGCTGGGTGCCGGCTACTTCGTGTGGGCGGAACTGCGCGAGCGCCGGCTCCGGCGCGCCTACGACCAGGCGGTCGCCTCCGGCTCGTGGCCGCCGCCCGGGACCGGTCCGGACCCCGATCCGGAGACGGGCACGGATGAGGATCCCGGCCGCACCTCCGGCGGTGCCGACGCGATCACTTCTGCGGCGCAGGCCGCCGACGCACACCGCGCACCGGAGTCCACGCCGCCCGCCGCCACGGCCGAGGAGGAGTTCGCGCACGTGATGCGGGGACGCAGGAAGCGCCGCGCCCACACCCCGATGCCGGTGCGGACGGCTGAGCGCACCCCCGTCGAAGAGCTTCCCGAGGCCCAGCGCCGCACCCTGGCGGAGCGCTACGGCAAGAAGTCCTGACCGCGTCGGCCGGCTGATCCCGGTGAGCGGCGCCACAGCAGAGCCCGCCACGTGCGGCCGCGGTTCGCCTACCATGTGGTATGGCCGATGACAGGAGAACCACAGCAGACAGGACCGCCCGCGTCGGCGCTTCGGCTGCCGCGGCCGGCGGCGACGCGTTCGACGCGATGACGGACGCCGATCGCGCGGATCAATCCACACCAGTCGACCAGGACGAGGGCCCCGACTTCCCGGACCGGCCGGTGGGCGAACGCTTCGTGGACGAGGCCGATGCGCTCGACCAGGAACGCGAGGAGCCGCTGGACGACTCCGACGAGTACCAGCCGGAATAGGAGCGCACCGCGCGGCCGGCACGACCGCAATGACGATGCCCCTCACCTGTTCATGCAGGTGAGGGGCTCTTCGTTGCGGTGGGCGCGACTGGGATCGAACCAGCGACCGCCTGTGTGTAAGACAGGAGCTCTACCGCTGAGCTACACGCCCCGGAACGCACCGGCACGCCCCGCTGATCGGGGGTTCCGGTGCGTCCAGCAATCTAGCGCATTCACTCGGTCAAGGCCGCAAGCGCCTTCTCCCACACGCTCTGGTCGCGGGGTTCCCCCGGCCCGTTCATCTCCGCGAAGCGGACCACTCCGGCCTTATCGATGACGAAGGTCCCGCGATTGGCGATGCCGGCGTCCTCGTTGAACACGCCGTAGAGCTGCGCCACCTCGCCGTGCGGCCAGAAGTCCGACAGCAGGGGGAACGTGTAACCCTGCTCGGCGGCCCAGATCTTGTGCGTCGGCGAGGGCCCCACCGATACGGCGAGGATCTCGGTGTCGTCGTTCTGGAACGTCGGCAGGTTGTCGCGCACCCGGCACAACTCGCCCTGGCACACCCCGGTGAACGCCAACGGATAGAACACCACCAGCACGTTCTTCCGGCCCTGGAACGACGAGAGCGTCACGGGCTGGTTGTCCTGATCCTTGAGCGTGAAGTCCGGCGCCTCATCACCGACCCGGATCGTCGGGCCTCCCTGCGCCGTCTGCGAACCATCGGTCATCGCTACGAGTCCTTCCTGGTCGGCACGTCGCGGCGCACGCTCAGCGCTTGATCGCCCGGGACGTGGGCTGCACGAGGCGGCTCGCCGTCCACGCGCCGAGCTTGATCGACGAAGTCTGCATCAGGCCGGCGGTGGGGGCCGACTCGGCGATCTCGCTGGGCTCGACGTGGCCGTCGCTGCCGGTCTTCGGTGTGAGCACCCACACGAAGCCCTCCTCGGACAGCGGGCTGATGATGTCCATGAGCTCGTCGACCAGGTCGCCGTCCCCTTCGCGCCACCAGAGGATGACGACGTCGACCACCTCGTCGGTGTCGACGTCCTCCATCTCGCCGCCGATCACGGCCTCGATGGCCTCTCTCACCACATCGTCGGTGTCGTCGTCCCAACCGACCTCCTGCACCACCGTATCGGCGTCGATGCCGAGCATCTGCGGGTAGTTCTGGGCGTCCGCGGCGACCACGGTGGTCATCTCCATTCTTTCGAAGGTCTCGGGCGGTTCTCGGCCGCCCGATCAGGCTCCCGGCGGATACCGGTCACCTGAAAGCGAACATGGTCTGAGCCACGAGCGCAACCACAACGGTAGGTGGTCACGGCCGTGTCGTCGTAGTCCAGTACCGGGATCAGGCCCGATGACGCGTTACGCCGCAGGTGACCCCTGCCCTGGATTGTCGCCCACTCCGCCCGCCGACGCGGCCGTAACGGCGGCTTTCACCCGTGTCCGCCGCACGTGGGAGCACACGTCGGCCCACGTTCGCGCGGCCCCTGCTCGACTCTCACCGACCGCGATCGGGTTTGTTACCGACCAGACTGTGGGAACTCATGCGGCATCCCGTGTGCATTGAGGCACGATGGACTGTGACGCGGTCGCGCGGTCACTCAGTGGTGCCCGCAGCAGACCGTGCCGGTACCGACACCGACACACGGTAGGCGCGCGCCCACACCCCGGGGGCTCGCCAGGACACGGGCGCACACCAGCGCCCTCGCGCATCAAGGAGTACGGCTTGTCGAACGAAGTCCAGGATCCGGCCCGCGCTGCACAGGGGCAGCCGGCGGTCGACGGTAAGGCAACCACGCCGGGAGGCGGCGTGCAGGATTCGGCGCACCGCCCGTCCCGCGGCGGCGACAACCGGGTGCGCGTTATCCGCGAGGGCGTCGCCTCCTACCTGCCGGACATCGATCCGGAGGAGACCGACGAGTGGCTCGAGTCGGTCGACGACCTCCTCGAGCGGTCCGGGCCCGGCCGCACCCGCTACCTGATGCTGCGGATGCTCGAGCGCGCCGGCGAGCGGCACGTGGCACTGCCGGCGCTCACCTCGACCGACTTCGTCAACTCGATCCCCACCGAGAACGAGCCCTGGTTCCCCGGCGACGAGGACGTGGAGCGCACGTTCCGCCGGTGGATCCGGTGGAACGCCGCGATCATGGTGCACCGCGCGCAGCGCCCGGGCATCGGCGTCGGCGGCCACATCTCCACCTACGCCTCCTCCGCGGCGCTCTACGAGGTGGGCTTCAACCACTTCTTCCGGGGCAAGGACCACCCCGGCGGCGGCGACCAGGTGTTCATCCAGGGCCACGCCTCCCCCGGCATCTACGCGCGCGCGTTCCTCGAGGGGCGCATCCCGGCCGAACAGCTCGACGGCTTCCGCCAGGAGAAGAGCCACGCGGCCAAGGGCTCGCTGCCCAGCTACCCGCATCCGCACCTGATGCCGGAGTTCTGGGAGTACCCCACCGTGTCGATGGGCATCGGGCCGATGAACTCGATCTACCAGGCGCGCTTCAACAAGTACCTGCACAACCGCGACATCAAGGACACCTCGCAACAGCACGTGTGGGGGTTCCTGGGCGACGGCGAGATGGACGAGGCCGAGTCCCGCGGGCTGGTGCACGTCGCCGCCATGGAGGGGCTCGACAACCTCACCTGGGTGATCAACTGCAACCTGCAGCGTCTCGACGGGCCCGTGCGCGGCAACGGCAAGATCGTCCAGGAGCTCGAGTCGTTCTTCCGCGGGGCCGGCTGGAACGTCATCAAGGTGGTGTGGGGCCGCGAGTGGGACGCCCTGCTGCAGGCGGACAAGGACGGCGCCCTGGTCAACCTCATGAACGCCACGCCGGACGGGGACTACCAGACCTACAAGGCCAAGGACGGCGCCTACGTCCGCGAGCACTTCTTCGGACGCGACCCGCGGACGAAGGAACTGGTGAAAGACCTGAGCGACGAGCAGATCTGGAACCTCAAGCGCGGCGGCCACGACTACCGCAAGGTCTACGCGGCGTACGCGGCGGCGATGCAGCACACCGGCCAGCCGACGGTGATCCTGGCGCTGACCATCAAGGGCTACTCGATCACCCACTTCGAGGGCCGCAACGCGACGCACCAGATGAAGAAGCTCACCCTCGACGACCTCAAGGAGTTCCGCGACAAGATGCGGATCCCGGTCTCCGACGCCGAGCTCGAGCAGGACCCGTACCTTCCCCCCTACTACCACCCCGGCGATGCCGCGCCCGAGATCCGGTACATGCGGGACCGCCGCAGCAAGCTGGGCGGCTTCGTGCCGGAGCGGCGCACCGCGGCGAAGCCCCTCGCCCTCCCCGGGGACAAGGCCTACGACGTGGTCCGGAAGGGCTCGGGCAAGCAGGAGGTCGCCACCACGATGGCGCTCGTGCGCGTGTTCAAGGAGCTCCTGCGCGACAAGGAGATCGGCTGGCGCATCGTCCCGATCATCCCGGACGAGGCGCGGACCTTCGGCATGGACTCGTGGTTCCCCTCCCTGAAGATCTACAACCCCAACGGGCAGACGTACACGTCGGTGGACGCCGACCTGATGCTGGCCTACAAGGAGTCCGAGGCGGGCCACATCCTGCACGAGGGCATCAACGAGGCCGGCGCCGTCGCCTCGTTCACCGCGGTGGGGACCTCCTACGCCACCCACGGCGTGCCGATGATCCCCGTCTACATCTTCTATTCGATGTTCGGCTTCCAGCGCACCGGCGACGGATTCTGGGCCGCGGCGGACCAGATGACGCGCGGGTTCGTCCTCGGCGCCACCGCCGGGCGCACCACGTTGACCGGTGAGGGCCTCCAGCACGCCGACGGCCACTCGCTGATCCTGGCGGCCACCAACCCCGGCAGCGTCGCCTACGACCCCGCCTACGCCTACGAGCTGGGCCACATCATCAAGGACGGCCTGCGCCGGATGTACGGCGGCACCGTGAACCCGGACGGTTCGATGGCGCCCGGATTCGGCGGCGAGAACGTCTTCTACTACCTGACGATCTACAACGAGCCGATGGTCCAGCCCGCCGAGCCCGAGGACCTCGACCTCGAGGGCCTGCTCAAGGGCATCTACCGGCTCGCGAAGTCGACCGGCGACGGCCCCCGGGCGCACATCCTCGCCTCCGGCGTCGGCATGCCGTGGGCGCTGCGCGCGCAGGAGCTGCTGGCCGGGGAATGGGGCGTTTCCGCGGACGTCTGGTCGGTGACCTCGTGGTCCGAGCTGCGGCGGGACGGCATCGAGTGCGAGCGCGACGCGCTGCGCGACCCGTCCGCGGAGCCGCGCACGCCCTACCTCCAGCAGGTGCTGGCCGGCGAGCAGGGGCCGTTCATCGCGGTATCCGACTGGATGCGCCAGGTGCCCGACCAGATCCGCCAGTGGATTCCCGGCGACTACACCTCGCTCGGCACGGACGGATTCGGATTCTCGGACACGCGTGAGGGGGCGCGCCGCTTCTTCAACGTCGACGCCGAATCGGTCGTGGTGGCCGTGCTGCGGTCCCTCGCACGCGAGGGCAGCGTCGACGCCTCCGCACCGGTGGAGGCCGCGCGGCGCTACCGGATCGCCGAGGTGCTGCCCGCGCCGGAGCAGACCACCCCGACCAACGTCGACTGACCGGGTGCCGAGCGCCGCGCCGGCCGGGGTGCCACAAAGCGTCCCGGGCCGGCGCGGCCGCCCACGGTAGCGTTTGAGCATGACCGGTGCGCCGCATGAATCGATCCTGTCCGAGGCCCTGCTGCGGCGCATCAAACGCAACTCGCGACGGCTCGCGGTCGAGGCCATGCGCTCGATGGAGTCGCAGCTGCCCTTCGTCACATCGCTCGACGCGTCCCAGCGCGCCGACGTGCAGATGGTGGTGCAGACCGCCGTCGCGAACTTCGTCGACTGGCTCCACGACCCCGACGGAGACATCTTCTCCACCGTGGAGGCCTTCCGCGTGGTCCCCCAGGACCTGACCCGGAAGGTCCGTCTGAGCGAGACGGTCGAGATGGTGCGCGTGGCCATGGAGTTCTTCGAGAAGTGGCTGCCGCTGATGGCCCGGGACGACGACCAGCTGGTCGCGCTCACCGAGGCCGTCCTGCGCTATGGGCGGGACCTCGGGTTCGCCGCGGCGGCCGTGTACGCCTCGGCCGCCGAGTCCCGCGGCGCGTGGGACACGCGGCTCGAGGCGATGGTGGTCGACGCGATCGTCCGCGGCGACACCGGACCCGCCATGCTCTCGCAGGCGGCCACCTTGAACTGGCAGCCCTCCGCCCCGGTGACCGTGCTCGTCGGGGCGCCCGCCATCGATTACAGCGGCGAGGCGGTGGAGCGGGTGCACGCACTCGCCCGGGCGGACGGCCGCTCGGTTCTCGCGGTGGTGCAGGGGTACCGGCTGGTCGTGGTGGTCAGCGGCGAGGTCTTCACCGGGGGGACGTTCATCTCCGGGCTGCTCGATTCGTTCGACGACGGCCCCGTCGTGGTGGGCTCGACGGTCCCCGGCTTGGCCCTCGCGCACGAGAGCGCCGTGGAGGCACTGCGCGGATATCAGAGCGCGGTGGGTTGGCCGGCGGCGCCGCGCCCCGTCCCGGCGTCGGATCTGCTTCCGGAACGCGCACTGATCGGCGACAGGTCCGCCCTCGACGAGCTGGGCCGTATCGTCGTCACGCCGCTGCTGGACAGCGGTGGCGGGCTGCCCGAAACACTGGACAGCTATCTGGATGCCGGTGGCTCGATCGAGGCGTGCGCGCGCGAGTTGTATGTCCATCCAAATACTGTCCGGTACAGGCTTCGCAAGATCACCACCGTCACGGGGCGGGACCCCACCGATGCACGCGACGCTTACGTCCTCCGTGTTGCGTTTTCGGTGCATCGCATGATGAAGGCGGGGGTCCGGATCCTCACACCAGCAACTTCAGTAACACTCTCCCCATGATGTAACACAATGGCATCTGTGACAGATGGGCATGCAAACCCGCTGGTTTTGTGGGAAACCTACAAACTCAGCGCTGAACGTTGGTTTCCGTCGACACTCCGGAAACCCACCCGGACAGTGTTGTCTGTACTACGTGAAAGCACTGCTCGCCCCCGGACAGGGGTCCCAGAAGCCCGGAATGCTGGCGCCGTGGCTCGAGGCGCCCGGCGTCCGTGATCAGCTCGCCGCGTGGTCCGAGGTCGCCGGGATCGACCTCGTCGGCCTCGGCACCGTCGCCGAGGCCGACGCGATCACCGACACCGCCGTCACCCAGCCGCTGGTCGTGGTGTCCGCGCTCATCGCGCACCGGATCCTGCGGGACGGCACTGCCGCGCCCGGGACCTCGATCACGGCGGGCCATTCCATCGGAGAGCTCGCCGCGGCCGCCATCGCCGGCGTCCTCACCGACGAACAGGCCGTGCGCCTCGCCGCGGTGCGCGGACGGGAGATGGCCCGGGCCTGCGCCCTCGAGCCCACCGGGATGACGGCCCTGCTGGGCGGCGACGAGGCCGAGGTCCTCGCCCGCCTCGAGGAGCTCGAGCTCACGCCCGCCAACCGCAACGCGAAGGGCCAGATCGTCGCGGCCGGCACGCTCGCGGCCCTCGAGGAGCTCGCCGCCGCACCGCCCGCCCGCGCGCGCCTGCGCCCGCTGGCCGTCGCCGGCGCCTTCCACACCCGCCACATGGCCCCCGCGCGCGACGCCTTCGCCGAGGCGGCCGCGGAGATCACCCCGTCGGACCCCGCCATGCCGCTGCTGTCCAACAGGGACGGCGCCGTGGTCACCTCCGGAGCGGACGCGATGCAGCGCCTGGTCGAGCAGATCACCAGCCCGGTCCGATGGGACCTGTGCTCCGCCGCGCTCCGCGACGCCGAGGTCACCGCGATCGTCGAACTGCCGCCCGCCGGAACGCTGGTCGGTATCGCCAAACGCGAGCTGCGCGGCGTGCCGTCGGTCGCCGTGCACGCGCCCGGGGACTTCGACTCCATTCCGGTGCCCGCCTGAGCGCGGCCACCCCCTGAACTGCGCACCCGGATCTGCGCATCGTCATCCGATCCGGAACCCGGAACCACAACGAATACGACCAGAAGGGACCACCATCGTGGCCATCAGCCAGGAAGAAATCGTCAAGAACCTCGCCGAGATCATCGAAGAGGTCACCGGCATCGAGCCGTCCGAGGTCACCTTGGAGAAGTCCTTCGTCGACGACCTCGACATCGACTCGCTGTCCATGGTCGAGATCGCGGTCCAGACCGAGGACAAGTACGGAGTCAAGGTCCCCGACGAGGATCTCGCGAACCTGCGGACCGTCGGCGACATCGTCGAGTACATCCAGAAGCTCGAAACCGAGGGCGGCGCCTCGGTCGACGCTCAGTGACCGCTGCGGTGACGCCCACCGGCCTGCAGCTGCACCCGGTGGTGGTGACCGCGATGGAGGTCACGAGCTCCGTCGGCGCCGACCTCGAGTCCACTTGGACGGGGTTGCTCGACGGCCGCTCGGGCATCGCCGCGCTCACCGATGAATGGGTCGAGCGGCTGGACCTCCCGGTGCGCATCGCCGGGCGCCTGGCCGCGGACCCGACCGAATCGCTCAAAAAGGTCGAGAAGCGCCGCCTGGACTACATCGAGCAGCTCGCGCTGGTGCTCGGCCGGGACGTCTGGGACCGTGCCGGCAACCCCGACGTGGAGGCGGAGCGCCTGGGCGTCGCCGTCGGCACCGGCATGGGCGGCATCGAGACGCTGCTGGAGAACACCCGGAAGCTTGAGACCGACGGCTACCGCAAGGTCTCCCCGATCGCCGTTCCGGCGATCATGCCCAACGGCCCGGCGGCCACCATCGGACTCGAGATCGGCGCGAAGGCCGGGGTGCACACCCCCGTCTCCGCGTGCGCTTCGGGCTCGGAGGCGATGGCCATCGCGTGGCGCATGATCGCCATGGGTGAAGCCGACGTCATGGTCACCGGCGGCGTGGAGAACCGCATCAGCGCGTTGCCCATCGCGAGCTTCGCGATGATGCGCGCCACCAGCTTCCGCAACGACGACCCCGAGGCCGCGTCGCGCCCGTTCGACAGGGACCGCGACGGCTTCGTGTTCGGCGAGGCCGCGGCGATGCTGGTGCTCGAACGGGAGGACCACGCGCGCGCCCGCGGAGCCACCATCCACGGACGCGTGCTGGGCGCCGGAACCACGTCCGACGGCTTCCACATCGTGGCGCCGGACCCGGAAGGCTCGGGGGCGGCACGCGCCATGACGAAGGCGATCCAGTACGCGGGGATCTCCCCCGCCGACGTCGCCCACGTCAATGCGCATGCCACGTCGACGAGCGTCGGCGACCTGGCCGAGGCGAAGGCCATCCAGGCGGCCGTGGGCGGACATCCGTCGGTCTATGCGCCCAAGAGCGCCCTGGGGCACTCCATCGGAGCGGTGGGGGCGCTCGAGGCGGCGCTGACGGTGATGAGCCTGCGCGAGGGCGTCATCCCGCCCACGCTCAACCTGGAGAACAAGGATCCGGAGGTCGACCTGGACATCGTCGCCGGCGGCCCGCGCCAGGGGACGTTCGACGCGGCGATCAGCAACTCGTTCGGGTTCGGCGGACACAACGTGTCGCTCGCCTTCGGACGGGCCTGACCCGCGGCACCGCCGCACACGAGGCGCTCGCACTGCGGGCCCTGCCACGGCTCTCCGAGTCGCGGCGGGGCCCGCAGCCGTCTGCGCGGCATCCCACCACCCGACCAGCCCAGGCCGTCGCCGCGCGGCCGCACCGTATACCGTGTCTTTCGATCGAGTCACCGACGCACGGTGCCCCGCCGATGCCACGCGCACGATGCGCCGACGGGCCGTGCTTTGCCGACAACCGAAGGACCCCCGTGCCCGACACCCCTCCGAGAGTCACCGTCGTCGTCCCCACCTACAACGAACGCGAGAACCTGCCGCACCTGGCCGCCGGGCTCGCGGGCCTGGAGCTGCCCGCTCTGCGCCTGCTCGTGGTCGACGACGGCTCTCCGGACGGCACCGGACAGGTGGCCGAGGGGCTCGCAGACACGCTTCCCCTGCGGGTGGACGTCCTGCACCGCACCGCCAAGGACGGGCTCGGCCGCGCGTACGTGGCCGGGATGCTGCGCGCCCTCGATGACGGCGCGGACGTCGTGATCCAGATGGATGCGGACCTGTCGCACCCCGTCAGCGCGGTTCCCGAAATGCTCGACGTGCTCGCCCGCACCGACGCTGCCGTGGTGCTGGGCTCGCGGTACGTGGCCGGCGGCTCCGTCGCCGAGGACTGGGCCTGGCACCGCAAGCTGCTCTCCCGCGGGGCCAACCGCTACGTGGACACGATCCTGCGCCTGGGCGTGCGCGACGCCACCGCCGGTTTCAAGGCCTGGCGTGCGGACGCGCTCAGGTCCGTCGGTCTCGACACGATCGAGAGCAACGGGTATTCGTTCCAGGTGGAGATGAACCACCGCGCGGTGCGGCAGGGGCTGCGGATCGCCGAGGTCCCGATCCGCTTCGAGGAACGCACCGAGGGCGCCTCGAAGATGACTCTCGCCGTGCAGTGGGAGTCCGCGCTGATGCCGTGGCGCCTGCGCTGCAACCGGGCCTGAGCGTTCCGGCCCCGCCCGCGGCCTGCGGCGGCCGCCGCGCGGGAAGGTGCTGACCGGCTCCGATCAACCCACGTCGCGGCCGAGCAGCGTGATGTGACCGCCGTCGCCGCAACCGCGGAAGCCCTCCAGCGCGTCGTCCCAGGCCGTGCCGAGCGCCGTCTCGAGCTCGGAAGCCAGGCTTTCCGCGCCCGCGGCGAGCATGGCGCGCAGGCGCTGCTCCCCCAGGACCACGTCGCCGTTGGCGCTGGTGCTGCCGCGCCAGAGTCCCAACCCGGGGACGTGACTGAACCGCTCTCCGTCCACGCCGTCACTGGCGTCCTCGGTGATTTCGAATCGCAGGAGCGACCACTCCCGTAGCGCACCGGCCAGGCGCGCGCCGCTCCCCACGGGGCCGACCCACTCGATCTCGGCCCGCAGCGATCCCGGTGCGGCGGGCTGCGCCGACCATTCCAGATCCGGGGCGCTGCCCAGGACGCCCGTCAGCGCCCACTCGATATGCGGGCACAGCGCAGCGGGCGACGAGTGGACGTATACGACGCCGGTCGTCGCTTCAGCGAACTGGTTCAGGTTGCGCACGGCAGACCTCCGTTGTAGACGAGGGACGTCTTCCCCAACGACCTCGTGTCTTTCACGGATGCCTGGTGCCGCGTGTGCTATGCGGTGTTCAAGTTACCAGTGCGCCACGTGTGGCACCAGTGGCGCCGCCTCCGCGGTCCACGGCGTCAATTGTGGTACCCGGTGATCTCGATGGCGCCGGTCGCCAGCGCGCCCAGCACCACCGACGTCGCGACGGCCGCCATGACGCGCCGCCGTGCGAGCACATTCCCCTGGTGGATCCGGTGTCTCTGCAGGCTGTTGCCCCTGCGATAACAGCCCAGACCCAGGACCACCAGAATGCCGACGCCCACGAGCGGCGCGATCGCCGCCTTGCCCCAGCCGGCCTCCGCCGCCTGGCGCAGCATCAGCGCCGCCACCACCATCGCCGACAGCGCCGTGCGCCGCCAGGACAGCGCGGTCCGCTCCGGCTGCAGCCCCGGATCGTCGAAGGTCGCGGCCACGGCGCTACCGCGCCCGTCCCGGCCGGGGCGCCCGCGGGGCGGGCCCGCCGTCGCGGACGGGAACGCCGGTCATAGCAGGATCACCGTCACCGCGGCGAAGAGCGCGATCACCGTGGCGCCCAGCGCGAGGACCGGCACCAGGGTGGACCCCGGCAACGGCCGGCCACGCCGCATCGCCTGCTGCACCGAGCGCCAGTGGAAGTACGAGCCGGCCGCGACCGCGATCGCGAGGATCACGCAACCGAGCGCGATGACCGTGCGCGCCCCCTCCACGTGCAGGGGCTCCACCAGCTGGTGCACGACGACGCCCCCGGCCACGAGGCCGAGCGCGGTCCGGATCCAGGCGAGGAACGTGCGCTCGTTGGCCAGCGTGAACCGGTAGTCCGGCTCCTTCTCCTCCGGAATCTCCGGGGTCTGCCTGCCACCCTGATCCTCAGACATCCGCGCCGCCTTCCCCCGCCTCGCCGGCCTCCGCGCCGCCGCCCGACACTATCGCGTCGGACAGCGCGGGCCACCTTGCTGTCGCCCAGTCCCCGAAGGCCCGGTCGGTGAGCGCGACGCACGCGCACCCCGCCACGGGATCCACCCACAGGAGCGTCCCGGACTGGCCGAAGTGCCCGAACGTCTGCGGCGAGTTGCGGGAGCCGGTCCAGTGGGGGTTCTTGCCGCCGCGCAGCTCGAATCCCAGGCCCCAGTCGTTGGGGCGCTGCATGCCGTACCCGGGCAGCAGACCGTCGAGCCCCGGATACTGGACAGTGGTCGCCTCGCGCATCGTGGTCGCGTCCAGGAGCGTCGGCCGCTGCAGCTCGGCGGCGAACCTCGCGAGATCGGCAACCGTGGAGCGGGCCCCGTGCCCTGCGGGGCCCCGCAGGACGGTGCCGGTCATCTTCAGCGGGGCGAAGACACCCTCGGCGAGGTATTCCGCGAAGTCGATGCCGGTCTCCCGCGCGACCAGCCCGGCCAGCACCTCGTAGCCGGCGCTCGAGTAGATCCGCCGCTCCCCGGGCGCCGCCCGCACCCGGTCCTCGTCGAAAGCCAGACCCGACGCGTGCGCCAGCAGGTGCCGGACGGTGGAGCCCGCCGGCCCGGCCGGCGCGTCGAGGTCCAGCGCGCCCTCCTCGACCGCCAGCAGGACGCCGACGGCGGTGAGCAGCTTCGTCACCGAGGCGAGCTCGAACACCGCGTCCGCCGGGCCGTGCACCGTGGTGGCGCCGCCCGCCGCGACCACGGCGGCCGCGGCGCTGTCCACCGGCCATTCGTCGATTCTCCGCAGCGCCGCCGCGGGGTCCGCGGCACCGCCGGGTCCTCCCGCGGCCGCGACTCCGGCCGCGTTCCGTCTGTCCCGATCGCGTTGCTCCACGGTCACAGCGTAGGAGACGAGCGTGCGGCAGGACTCTCATGTCCCGCAGACTCGATCCGCGTCACGTCCACGCCGTCCGCTACGGGGACCGTCCCTGCGTGGCCCCCGAGCGTGTTCCCGGGTTCGCCGGCACCGTTCGCGGCGGCCTCCGCCGTGGCGCCGGGGCCGCCTGGCAGTATCGTCTCGGTCTTCGGCTCCGAGTAGACGTACTGCCCTCCGCGCAGCCACGAGGCGATCGCGGCGATCAGACAGGCGACGATGGCGAATCCGAAGGCGACCGCCAGTCCGTCGGCGAACGGGCCGGAGATGAGCTGCGGGAAGAAGCTCCGCCCTGTCAGGTACTCGGCATTGCCGGGCGGCAGCTGTGCGAGCACGTCGTTGCCCAGCAGCGATCCGATGGGGTTGTAGCCCAGCAACGAAGCGAACAGGACCGCCACCGGCGGCAGCGCCGCGATCTGTTCCGCCTTGGGGACCGGGACGCCCTGCGCTATCAGGCCGGACGACAGCGTGTCCGGGAGCGAATGCGACAGACCGGTGATGATGAGGCTGAAGAAGATGCCTATCGAGAGCACCATCGCGGCGTTCTGGAACGTCGTGGACATGCCCGCTCCCACGCCGCGGCGGTTCGGCGGCAGGCTGTTCATGATGCCGGCCCGGTTCGGCGCCGCGAACAGGCCCATACCCAGCCCGTTTACCAGCAGGATGACGGCGAACTGCCAGTAGACGAAGTCCACCGGCAGCACCATGAGCAGCACGAAGGTGGCGGCGGCGATGACCATGCCGCCGGTGGCGAACAGCCGTGCGCCGAACCGGTCGCTGAGCCACCCGGACACCGGGCCCGCGACGAGGAAGCCGATCGTCATGGGGACCATGTAGATCCCCGCCCACAGCGGCGTCGACTCGAAGCTGTAGCCGTGCTGGGGCAGCCAGATCCCCTGCAGCCAGATGATGAGGATGAACATCAGCCCGCCGCGGCCCAGGGCGGACAGCAGACTGGCCAGGTTGCCCGCCGTGAACGCCCGGATCCGGAACAGGCCGAGCCGGAACATCGGCTCGTCGACCTTCGTCTCGATGAGGCAGAAGATCCCCAGAACGACGCCCCCGCCGATCAGCGCCGTGAGCACCCACGGGTTGGTCCACCCCATCGTGTGCCCGCCGTACGGCTGGATGCCGTAGGTGATTCCGACCAGCACGGCGATCAGGCCCGCCGCGAACGTCAGGTTGCCCCACGGATCCAGCTTGGTGCGCTGGCGGACGCCGGTGTCGTGCAGTCTCAGGTAGGCCCAGACGGTGCCGAACAAGCCGATCGGCACGGACACCAGGAACACCAGGCGCCAGCTGATGGGCGCCAGCACCCCGCCGAGTACGAGGCCGATGAACGAGCCGGCGATGGCGGTCACCGCGTTGAGGCCCAGAGCCAGACCGCGCTGGTTGGTGGGGAACACGTCGGTGATGATCGCCGACGAATTGGCCATGAGCATCGCGCCGCCCACCCCCTGCAGCACACGCATGACGATCAGCCACCACGCGCCCGCGGTGCCGCCCATCCAGGTGACCGACAGCATCACCGAGAACAGTGTGAACACCGCGAACCCGGCGTTGTACATCCGCACCCGGCCGAACATGTCGCCCAGGCGGCCGAAGCTGACCACCAGCACGGCGGTCACGACGAGGTAGCCCATGATCAGCCACAGCAGCAGGCTGGTGTTGCCCGGTTCCAGCGGATTGACGCCCAGCCCGCGGAAGATGTCCGGCAGCGCGATCAGCAGGATCGACGAGTTGATGGTGGCGATCAGGCTGCCGAGCGTGGTGTTGGACAGGACGATCCACTTGTAGTGCGGCTTGCCGGTGTCGCGCTCGGCACGGCTCTGCCTGCGTGTCTGCTGCGTCGGAGCTGTCATGCCCGACCTTCCTCTGTCGACTTTCGTGGTCTCACGGCCGGGCCCACGGTAGACCGTGATCAATGCATCGTGCACCTAAGTATCTCGCGAATCGGGCGGCCCGGCGACACTCGGACGTCCGGATGCCGCCGCTCAACACCCGCGGCGGTCCGGCCGGGGCCGTCTTGTACTGTGATGCTGCACGCGTCGGGGGCAGTAGCTCAGCTGGTCAGAGCAGCGGACTCATAATCCGTCAGGTCGTGGGTTCGAGCCCCACCTGCCCCACCATCGTCACCTGGCAAGGCGCACGCGTTTCCGCGCCGCGCGCCTACGCCCCGCCTTTCCTCCGCACCATCTCCGCGATCCACGTGGGCGCGTACGGCGACGTGCAGCCGGGCGACGTCGGGTAATCCCTGAACGCCCCCACCCGCTCGCCGATGGCCACCGCGCGGTCCCGGAATTCCGCGTGCTCGATTCCGATGGCGGCCAGGCACGAGTTCATCGCCCATCGCGTCGCCTCGGGTGCGTCGCGCAGACCGGAGTCGATCGCGTCGAGCAGTGCGGCGAGGTCAAGACCCGCGGGTCTGCCCACCACCCGCCGTGTGGTGAGGTCCCAGGCGGCCGCGGCCACCAGCGGGTCCCCGTCCCCCGCCCACTCCGTCCGCAGTTCCTCCGCGTGCGGCGACTTCTTGACCACGTAGTTCACCAACCAGTCGTGCACCTTGGGCATGCGGGCCGCGCGGACCATGGCGTCCAGCTCGTCGCGATCGAACTCCCGGGGACGGCAGGTGAGCATCGCCAGCAGCCGGGCTGCGCCGTCACCCGTCCCCCACAACTGCAGCGCGAGCTCGTGGCGCGTCTTCAGCCGCTTCGCCAGCGCACGCAGCTCGGAGAGTTTCACGCCGTGATCGTCGCCGTGCCGTGCATTGACCGCGCGGACCTTCGGATCGTCCAGTGCGGCCAGCTCCGACATCACCGAGGGCAGCGACGCCGTCTCGGCCGATTGCTCGCTCATCGCATTCCTCCCGCTCGCCGCGTGGATTCCGGTCGACGCCGCCCGTTCGCGCCCGAGTTCCGCAGCGGAGGCGGCCCAAACGACGAAACGCCAGGTCAAAACCGCGTTTGACCTGGCGTTTCGCTTGCTCCCCCGACTGGACTCGAACCAGTAACCCTTCGATTAACAGATGAACGCTACACCGCTGTGACCTGCACATTTCCCCCTCTGCTGTCTGACTGCTGTCTGCGCTGTCTGAACCGTTCCCGCTCAGACTTCATGTGCGCATCGAGCCGCGCCGGCATGGCATCGAGCTCGTCGTCCCACAGGTGGCTGTAGATGTCGAGGGTGATGGCGGCCGTCCGGTGGCCCAGCATCGTCTGCACCGTCTTGACGTTCGCGCCCGCGTGGATCGCCCACGACGCCGCCGTGTGCCGCAACTCGTAGGTATCCAGCCCGTCGATGCCGTGCTTCGCCCACAGTGGACGCCACCGATTCCGCGTCCACGACAATCCCGCCGACGTCCGCAGCAACGGCGCCGTGCGCCGACGGCCACCGGCCGCGAGGGTGAGATCATCAAGCAGGCCCCCACCGACAGGCACCTCCCGATGCTGGTGCGTCTTGACGTCCCCGACGGTGCCCTTGTCATCGACAGCGCGCTCAACGCGGATCCGGCCGCGCCGCGCGTCAAGGTCCTGTACCTGGAGGCCGAAGCACTCACCCGGCCGGAGCCCGGTCAGCACGAGGGTCCGCACCACAAGCCTGCACGGCTCATCCGGCATCGCGGCCAGCAGCCCGTCGACCTCTCCCACGCTCAAATACCGGCGCGGAGTTTCCGGCGCCGCGGGAAGATCACCCCGCTTCATCGGGTTCGCCGGCACCGCCTTGTGATCGACGGCCAGATCAAGCAGCGCGCGCAGCACGATGCCCGTAGTACGTTTCGACGAACCGCCGAGCGGCTTCGACTCGCCCGGCTTGCACCCCTTCGTCGTCGTCAGCTCGTTCAACCACGCGACCGCGTCCGCCCGTTCGACGTCCCCGCACGGCACGTCCTTCCACCGGGGCTCAATCCGCCGCCACGCCGATTCATACCCCGCGCGCGTCGACTTCGACGTCCCCGACTTCATCGCAGACCACAACACCCACATATCGCCGATCGTGAGCGCCGCGCGCTCCTTGGTGATGTGCGTTCCCGCGCGCGTCCCCGAACCGACGTCCTCCAGATGCGCGAGCGCCGCGTCCTTGTTCGCAAACGACTTAGACACCCGCTTGCCGCCCTCATCCCAGCGGGCAAGCCAACGATTCCCCTTACCCCACCGGGGGCCGCGTAACCGCCGCCCGCCATCGGGGTTCCGTACTGTCCACTGGTCCACGACCTGTGCCATGATCGATCAGACTCCTCCCGAGTCACTACCACCCCGCCGGATGCCGACCGGCGGGGCGGCCTTCTGTCAGCAGACGTTCCGCTTCGCCGACGCCCACACTTCCGCCGCCTGCTCCGACGTCACCGACACCTGACCGTCCAGATCAGTCACCAGGTATCCGGCCGCCTGTTCATCGGACACGCCCATCGCGTCGGCAGCCTGGCAGGCCGACGGCGCCCACATGTTGATCGTCATCTGCTCGCCGTCCGTGAAGCCGAGCCGATCGAGCGTTTCGGAGAACCCCTCATCGACGGCCTTCGATTCGACGGCCTCAGCGTCGACGTCGCCGCCAGTGTCCGACGCTTCGACGTCGGTCGTAGCATCCACCGTCGGCACCGCCTGCCCGGACTCTTCCGGCGCCGCGGCAGTATCACCGCCACCGCTTCCACAGGCCGCGAGCACCGCGCCCATCGCAGCAATGGCCACAACACCCGCCGAGAACCTCACCCGCACGTCACTTTCCTCCTTCGTTCAGCCCGCCAGACGGCGAGCAGGTGGTCGCTCACTTCCAGTTCGTAGGCGATGGCCGGCCAGTTCGGCCCATACGCCACTTCAGCAATCCGAACCTCATCAGCCTCGATCAGGTACTCAGCGGCCAGCCGGTCCGCCTCACGTTCAGCACGCAGGTCCATCCAGCCAGAGCCTGTCGGTTCATCCCCGCGGTGCGCGTGTGCGAGCTCGTGCGCGAGCACCGATCGCGCTTGCCGGCGATTCATGCCGGGCCGCAGCCGGATCGTCCGTCGTCGGTGGCTATAACTACCGAGGCGCCCCGGGCCGGGATCGACGACTTCGATCCGCACCCGCATCGTCTCCGCAACCTTGAGCAACCGCTCCAACATCCCTCCTACGGCGTGAAATCATCCTCTGTCGTCTCATCTACCTCGCCGTTGAACGCAACGGCGAGGTCGTCACTTTCCACCAGCGAGTGGTCGCGTGGCGCGCGTTCGCCGATGTCGACGATGTTGTCGATCGGCGCGGTCAGGCCCTCGTGCTCGCCAGTCTTTATGCGCCGCACCAGCTCTTCGGCGAGCTCCAGGTCGGTCGCGTCGGACAGCGCCACCGTCCCGACGTGCGCGCGTACCTCTCCATCGCTCAGTACCCCCCACACGACAAGGCCGGCAATCGGGTCCGCGTCGTATGCGCGCGCGATGGCAATGCAAATGTCCGGCTGGCCGTCAGCGATACGACGGCCGACGGTCACGTGGTTCTTGCCGATGCGGTCGCCGATGGCGCGCAGCGACGCACCGCCGGTGACTTCGTCTACCCACTGTTGGTTACCCATGCCCCCATTATGGTGCATATTTGCAACACCCGCAAGGGGTATGACCTGCAATGTTGCAAATAGTCGCCGACACACCGCCGATCTATGTTGCACTTCCTCGCCACTATGGTTAGTGTTGTAACCACCACGGCGAAGGAGTGAACCACAGCGACATGGCAACCATCCGACTACGTGCAGACGTCCTGAAGAAGCTCCAGGAAATGCATGCGCTCAACGACTCAACGACCGCCCGCGCCATCGGCGTCGACCGCTCGACGCTGCACCGCATCAAAGACGGCGCCACCCCATCCGCCGGATTCATCGCAGGCGCAGTGCTCACGTTCGGCGTCCCCATCGAATCGCTGTTCAGCGTCATCGAGGACGACGCCACCAGCACCGCCGCATAGAAGAGGCCCGCCGGGGCTTCCCTCCCCGACGGGCCGTGACACCGAAAGGCAACCAATGTCAGCGCCCACGCTACCAACCCCCACCGACACCGAGAACCAGCTCGGCGGTGCCGCATGACCCTCCTGACCTACGCCGAAGTCGGCGAACGCCTGAACTGCTCGCCCTGGTCAGTGGCGAAGCTGACCCGCCGCGGCGAACTTCCCCGCATTGTCCTGTCCCCGCGCCAGCACCGCGTCGACGAGGCCGACCTGCACGCATTCATCAAGGACCGGAAGGAGTCGACCCGATGAGCACCGATCCGATCCGCACCGCGCAGCGTGCGCACCACGACCTCGACTTGGCCGCGTCGATGGCCCGGCATCCCGCGGGCCGGCGGCGCCCGTTCGTTCGCCCCGAGGACCGCGCCCAGCCGCGCCGGATAGAACCGGCCGGTAGCCCGGCCGACTTCGACCGGCCCACACGCGGTACGTACGCGGTCGCCGCTGTGCTGTCGCTGGTCGGTGGCGCGCTGGTCGGCGCGTGCCTGTACGCCGCGTTCGCCGGATGGGCGGGCCCGCTGTGAAGCCCCGCCGCCAGCTCAGCCGCGGCCAGCTGCTCGCCGATGCGATGGACGGCATCCCCCGCATCCTGCCCGAGCACCAGGCTGCCGCGACCCGCACCGTGTGCGCGAACGCCGACGGCGCCGACGACGCGCGCGAGCTGCTGGCCATGCTCGGTCTCCCCGCGGGCACCGCATGACCGGCTGGCCATGGGCACGACCACCTGAACCACCGCCGGACGAGTGCCGCGAACCGGACGAGCACCCGCACGAATGCGGCTGTGGCCAGCCGGACCCGGACGACGCCCGCGACATCTACCTCGACCTGTAGGAGCCCTACGAATGAACCTCACCCCCGACCCCGCCCGGCACGTGCTGCACCACCCCGAGCAGCTCAACGTCTACGACCTTTCCGGGGACACCGAGCGCGCCGGACGCCTCCGCAACAACCTGGTCCTCGACAGGTGGCTCGCCCGCACCTTCGACACCACCCTCGACGGCCTCCCCGCCTGCTACGACGCCGAGATCGTCGGCGACCCCGACAACTGGCCTAGCACCGGCGACCACGCACGGATCGAGGCCGCGGCATGAGCGACGACTGCGACCACGACGAGCACACGCACCGCTACATGGCCACCGCGGCGGAGACGGCCGCCGACGCTGACTTGGTCGTGGCGATCCGCATGGACCCCGGCATCGAAGGCGTCGACCTCCAAGCCGCCGAGATGTTCTTCCTGCCCCGCCCCGGCAGCACCGTGTCGATCCAGTTGGTGGTCCAGGCGATGCGCAAGGCCGCCGACCAGATCGAGGAAGGAGCCGCGCAGTGAGTCTGCTCCCGCAGCCGCGGCATGGCCTGCCCGTCCGCGTCCGGCCGATGCCCGACGACGTGCTCGGCTACCACCCGGACCGCGAGCAGGTGGCGGACACGGCGCTCGACATCGCCGACCGCATCCGCGACACCAGCCCGCAGCTTGTGAGCGACCAAGTGTGCGCGCTCGCGTGGTCGCGGCCCGGTCTCGCCGCTCAGCTCATCCTCACGCTCGCCGTGTGGTTGCCGATCGAGGACATGAACGGTGCCGCGCTCGCCGCGCAGGCGCGCCGCGTCGCGACGGGCGGTGGCCGATGAGCCTCCATGCCTATCAGCGCAGCCGCGCGCTGGCCGCGTCCGACGAGCCGTTCTACGCGCTGGTGATGGCCGCGATGCGCAAGGCCGACAGCCGTAACGCCGCCGCCCTCCAGGCCGCGTTGCCCGATACCCATGCCGAACTATCCGCCCGCTACCAGGCGCCCGGCGGGCTCCTACCCCATGAACGGACCAACGCATGACCGCCCCCACGATTGCCCCCGGCAGCCCCGAGTGGTTGCGCATCATCACCCCGTCCAAGGTGGCCGCGATCCTCGGCAAGTCGCGGTTCGAGAGCCCCTACCGGCTGTGGCACCGCATGGCCGGCAACCTGGCACCGGAGCCGCCGCGCGATGAGTTCACCGCAGGGCACGCGATGGAACACGCCCTCGCCTACCTGTGGAAGCAGGAAAACCCGCACTGGCGCCTGTCGCCCGGCGAGGTACAGGTGCACCGGCCCGCCGCCAACGGCACCCCGGCGATGCTCGCCACCGTCGACCGGCGCGCCGTGCGCGGCCGGTGGCGCCGCATCGTCGAGTTCAAGACCGCCCGCGACCTCAGCGTGTGGGGCGACGAGTTCACCGACGACGCACCCCTCGACTACTACCTCCAGGTACAGGCGCAGCAACTCATCACCGGCTGGACCGCACCCGCACACCTGATGGTGATGGGCCCCTACTTCCGGTGGCACACCTACGTCATCGAGCACGACCCGCTCGTCGCCGAGAAAATCACCGCCGCCGCCGTCCGCTGGCACCAAAGCCTCGAGGCCGGCGCCCCGCCGGAGCTCGACGACAGCGTGCCCACCTACCAGGCCGTCCGCGAGTTGCACCCGGACATCGACGGCACCGAAGTGCAGGTCGACCGCACGCTGGCCGCCGAGTACCTGGCGACCGCCGACGCGCTCAAGTTCGCAGAGAAGACGGCGCGCGGAGCCAAGACCCGGCTGCTAGACGCGATGGGCAACGCGCAGCAGGCCAACACCGGCGACATCAAGATCGCCACCCGCTACCAGCACGGCAAGGGAGTCGCCGTGCGCGGCAACACCAAGGCACTCACCGCACTCAACGAAGGGACCGCAGCATGAGCACCGCACCCGCAAAGACGGACAGCACCGCCGTCGAGGAAACCCACCCCGGCACCGACCTGGTCGGCACCGACGGCGACCGCGGCGTCTACCGCGGCGGCCCGTCCGCTTGGACCCCCGCCGAGCGCGACGAGCTGCGCGCCCTGGCCGGCATCGACGAGGCCAGCGACGGCGACCTCGCCATGCTCAAGAGCGTCGTCGACCGGACCGGCCTCGACCCGTTCATCAAGCAGATCTACCTCGTCGGCCGCAAGACCAAGACCGGCGGATACCGCGGCGAACCCGAACGCTGGGAAACCAAGTGGACCGTACAGGTCGGCATCGACGGATTCCGCGCGGTCACCAACCGGTACGCCGAGCAGCGCGGCCTGGACGTGGAGATCGGCAAGCCCGTGTTCTACGGCGAGGACGGCCAGCCCCGCCCGTTCTGGCTCAAGCGCAACGGCTACCCCGCCGCCGCCGAGGTCACTATCCGCGTCGGCCAGACCACCGCGACCGCCGTCGCCGTGTGGGACGAGTACGTGCAGACCAAGCGCAACGGCGACCCGAACAGCATGTGGGACAAGATGCCCACCGTCATGCTCGCCAAGTGCGCCGAGGCACAAGCACACCGGCGCGTGTGCAGCCTCAACGCCGGCATCTACGAACCCGCCGAAATGGCCCACATGGACAGCGAGCCCGTCCGCGTGCAGTCGCAGCGCGCCGACCGCCCCGGCAAGGGCCGCGCCGCCGCGCGCGCCGCACTCGGCATCGGCAACCAGCCGCCGACGTCCGACAGCGGCGACCAGCACGCCAACGCCGCCGAGCAGCCCGCCGACGCCGAGACCACCACCGCGGAGGAAACCCACCCGGCCACGCAAGAGCAGATCGACACCCTCATCCGCGAGCTCGACGCCGCCAACGTCACCGAGGCCGAACGGCCGAACTACGTGCGCGGAGTCGTGGGCCGCGAGGTCAACGGATGGCCGGACCTCACCGCGCGCGAAGTCGCCGACGTCATCGAGTTCACCACCACCGGAGAACTCCCGATCCGCGGCTAAGACGATGCCGCCCGTGTTGCGCCGGCCAGGGGATAGCCGACGCGCTGCGGAGGGCACCGCCCTACCCCGCCGACACGACAGGAGCCCGACCATGCCCGCGAAGTTCTCCAGCAGCCTGCCCGCCGACCGCTCGTTCAACGGCATGCACGCCATCGCCGAGGACATGACCAGCGAACCGCGCGCCATGCACTACGCGATCGTCGCGTTCGACACCAAGGACATCCGCCTCAACACCGACACCGACGAGGCCACCGCCACCGCCCGTATCCGCCGCATCGAGCCCATCGAGCGCCACGACGACCGCCGCGAAGTGCAACGCATCTTGCGCCGCGCCTACGAGGACCGCACCGGCGAGACCGTCCTGCCCTACGACCTGGAGAACGAGCTCCACGACGCGTTCCACTCCGACCCCGAGGACAACGACCACAAGTGAACGCCCCCAACGCCTACTACGCCGACGACCGGGTCACGCTCCACCACGGCGACGCGCTGGCCATCATGCCCACGATCCCCGCCGCCACCGTCGACGCCATCATCACCGACCCGCCCTACTCCAGCGGCGGCATGATGCGCGGCGACCGCGCCCAATCGACCACCGCCAAGTACGTCCAATCGACCTCCCACCGCCGCGGCACCGAGTTCACCGGCGACAACCGCGACCAGCGCGCATTCCACCTGTGGTCCACCCTCTGGATCAGCGAAGCACTCAGAACGATGCGCCCCGGCGGCATCATCGGCATGTTCACCGACTGGCGTCAGCTGCCCACCACCACCGACGCACTCCAGCTCGGCGGCGCCGTGTGGCGCGGAATCATCCCGTGGCACAAGCCCAACGGCCGCCGCACCCAGGGCCGGCCCGCGAACAACTGCGAGTTCTTCGTGTGGGGAACCAACGGGCCCCGCGAGCTCGCCGACGGCGAAACGCTCGACGGATTCTGGCAGCAGAACGCGCCCCGCGACCGCGTCCACCAGACCCAAAAGCCGGTCGCCCTACTCGAATGGCTCACCCGCGTCTGCCCACCCGGCGGCACGATCCTCGATCCGTTCGCCGGAAGCGGAACCACGCTCCTCGCCGCGAAGAACACCGGCCGCCACGCCATCGGCATCGAGCTCACCGCCCACTACTGCCAGACCACCGTCGACCGCCTGGCGGACCAGCCCATCGCCCTTGACCTGGCAGGAGCCGACACGTGACCTACGCCGACCACCCCACCGAGACGGACATCATCACCCGCCGCGCGCTCGCCGTGCTCTACGCCGCCCGCGGCATCGACCCGCACACCATCCTCGTCCTCACTGGAGGCCCCGAATGACCGCGTACACCGTGATCCGTTGCCGCGGCATCGGCGAACCGTCCACCGGCCGCACGATGCTGCACAACGTCACCGACCAGCTCCCCCGCGACCACTACAAGCCCATCGAGCTCCCCTGGTCCGCCGAATACGGGCCCGTCCCCGACCCGGCCGGCCAATCGTTCGACGACGCCCTCGCCGACGGCCGCCGCATGCTCCTATCCGCCATCCGCGGCGCCGACAACCCCGTGATCCTGCTCGGCTACAGCGGCGGCGCCATGCTCGCCGGAAACGTCGCCGACGAAATCGGCCGCGGCGAACACCCCGACATCATCGCCAAGCTCAACGCCGTCGGCCTGGTCGCCGACCCCGCCCAGCCCATCGGCCAGGCCGACAACGGCAGCTTCGGCGTCACCGGCAGCCGCGACATCAACCTCATCCTCACCCGGTGGGTATGGGACGAACGCGACCCGATCCCCTGCACCCCGACAAGGTCACCCCTGCGCACGCTCGCCGACCAGTCCGCGGCCATGAGCATCGCCGACCCGTACGCGTGGGGCGCCGACCTCATCGACCGGCTCCTACGCGCCAAGTGGCAGCCGTCCGCGTGGGACTGGCTGGACCTCATCGGCACCGCCCGCCGCTACAACCACGCCATCGACCAAGCCCGCTACTACCTCAACGGCGGACACGTCCGCGCCTACCAAGGCGCCCCATTCAACGGCCTCGCCCGATGGATCCGCACCACCACCGCACACCAGTAGCACCGCCGGGCCGGCCACCACGGCCGGACCGGCCCCCGCCCGAAGGAAGCACACCGATGGAATGGGTCGCACTGTCGTCGAAGTACTACATCGACCTCGACGACGACGGCATCAGCGAGCGCGCCGAGGTACTGCTTACCCGCGCGCTGGCCTACATGTCGGACAACGAGACAAGCGGCCACCTGCCGAAGGCAGCGCTGAAACGGCTCGGACTTTCGTCGGTCTACCGGCGAGTAACCGAGCTGTTGGATGCCGGAATCATGGTCGTTTCACAAGACTCGCTCGGCCACGAAATCGGCTACGACTTCCCCGCATGGTCAAAGTGGAACGCTCCACTAGAACGCCAGGTCAGGAAGAAGAAAGCCGACCGCGAACGCATCGCCGCCAAGCGCCGCAAGGACTCAAATGTCGCGCGACAGTCGCGTGGTCAGTCGCGCGATGTCGCGGCACCACAAAACAGAGACAGTTCTCTCTCTACTTACGTAGAGAGGGCGACTCACCAAGGTGACGCGCGCGAGCGAGAAGAGCAGCCGCGAGGACCAGCGGTCAGCGTCGACGGATGGAAGCTCGTCCGCGCCGCCATCCCCGACGAACACCCACAAGCAAGCCGCACCGCCCTCGCCCTCCACGCCGGGCAGTTGCTCAAGTCCGGCACACCCGCCGACGACATCAGCGCCGCCCTCACGTTGTGGCTCAGCAAGCCGCACCTCGGCCCCGGCACCCTCCCGAGCCTCGTCTCGGAAGTCATCCGCCAACGCGTCACCCCCGCCCGCCAGCAGCTCGACGCCGCCACCGCGAAAGTCGCCGGATGGGCCGACCTCGCTAACCAGCTCAACGCCCAGGAGGCATGCAAGTGAAGCCCGCAGAAGCCGCCCAGGTACTCGCCAAGTGCGCCTGCTTCGACCCGATGTTCAGCAAGCCGAGCGAAGCACTCAGCCGCGGATGGGCCGAAGCGTTCACCCGATACGGGATCGAGCTCAAAGACGCACTGGAGGCAGTCACCGCGCACTACGTCGAATCCGCCGACCGCGCAATGCCGGCCCCGCTCATCGCACAGGCACGCAAGCTCCGCAGAGACCGCGCCGAACGCGACGACGCCGACGCCCGCGCCATCCGCGAGGCCAAGATCGACGCCAAGATCGCCGCGGGATTCCACCGCCCGGCCGTGACCGGCGCGCAGAGCCGACATGAGCCGACCGGACCCACGCGCATGCTTGGCGGCGAGAAGTGACCGGCCCGGTGGTGGGTATCGATCCGAGTCTCACGGCCGCCGGAATCGCCGTAATCCGCCCGCCCGTAGGCAATCCCCCACGCGACGCGCCGGAAGCCGTGTCCGTTGGAACCAAGGGGCAAAGCGGCGCGCCCGTGGCCGTGCGCGCCGCCCGGATTCACGACCAGACTGTCCGAATCCTCCACACGATGCCCGCCGACACCCGGCTCGTCGTCATCGAAGCCCTACCGCCCCAGATACCCGGCGCCCACGGGATGCACGCCGAACGCGCCGCCCTCTGGTGGCAGCTCGTCGCCTACCTCAGCCGCCAGGCCATCCCCGTCGCCGAGGTTGCTCCCACAACGCTCAAGAAATGGGCGACCGGCCACGGCCGCGCCACCAAATCCCAGGTGGTCGCCGCAATGCGCGCCCTGTGGCCGCACACCACGATCCGCGACGACAACCAAGCGGACGCACTCGCACTCGCCACCATCGGCGCCCAACGCATCGGATGGCACACCCCCGCCCACGACCACCACCACACGCCGAACATCACCTGGCCGGAAGGAGCCGCATCATGACGGCCTCGTCATACGAACGAGATTCATTCTCAGGATTACGATCCATCTTCGACGCCACTACCGCCGCTCACAGCGCGACACTGAGCGAACCATTCATCGACAAGACGGTTCGCTATTGCCATTTCCTTCTTAGTTTGATCGCCGCGGTTCACTTTTACGCGCGTCCCAATGGAGAATCCGGGGCCAACAGTTTCGACTTCACGAGGAAGAAATCTCGTGAACATCCTCTTCGCCGACTTCCAGAAGCTGTACTTCTGTCGCCGAAACCACTCGTCCCACAAATCGCTAGAAGTTACCACGGGAAACCATTGATAGAAGGAATACCGACGGTCGCCGGCAGGTATCCATCGCAACAACACCCAACTGTCCTCAATTGGCTTTCCCAAGCGAAACACGAAACGCTTAGACTCACCCGGCATCACGACTCGTATATCTCGAATTTCTTCGGAATTACCAGGTAGCGCGTCAAGCATAACGATCGAGATGTTAGTCGCCATCGTTTGACCTAGGTTCGTTAGTTCAAATACATCAACGCGCTCTGTTTCGTCATGACATACATGATCCACCTCCCAAGCCACAGCGCTAATACGCCTATTCCTACGTACTTCATTTAGAAAAAGAAACAATACGCTCACAATAGAAAAGCAAAGCGCGCCGAAGGAGAACCAGTCCCCTGCCGTCATCTACCCCTACCCCTATTCCCGTAGATACAAATTCCCACAGCCACACACAACACTACTGATTGTAAGGACAGAACGTTGACCAAACTTAGCAGTCATGTAGGGCACCTCGAAGTGCGGCGCCTGGCCGAGGCTCTACGCACACTGCACTGCGCAGATGGCTTTGTCTACCACGGCGACGTTCTCGGCGACGAAGCTCTCGAGGTCGTCGCCGCCGCCATCATCGACCGCCTCACCGCGGCTGGCTTCACCCCGCCCACGGCCAGCAGCGCCGACGACGTCGACCACCTGCACATCGACCACCGCGGCATCACCGTCGGCGACTCCCCACTCGGCGCCCCCATCGACCCGGCCCCCGGCATCACCATCCACCCCGCCGTAACCGACGACCTACCCCGCGTCGACGTGCGCCTCATCGCACTCGCCGGCGTCAGCGTCGACGACGACCACGTCACCGCCACCACCAACACCGACGGCACCATCACCGTCCACGAAAAGGAGCCCCAGCAGTGACGACCCGCTGCGAAGTCTGCGATCACACCACCGGCGACGACACCCACCTGTGCACCAAGTGCACCCACGCCCTCGCCGACGTCCTGCACACCGTTCCCCGCCTGGTCGCCGACCTCACCGACGTGCGCACCTGGAAACCGAACACCGGCGACGGCACCGGACGCCGCGCCCGCGGAGACCACCCGATGCCGATGCGCCTGGACGCCGGCGAATCCATCGCCCGCCCCCACCGCGCCATGCGCTACACGATCCTCGCCGTCGCCGAAGCCATCGACGAGACCGGCCCCGGCACCCTCGACACCGACCTCAACGACCGGGCGCTCAACGCGCGCGCCGCCCAGATCCGCAGCGGCCGCGACCAAGACCCGGCCCGCATCACCGACGAACCCATCGGCGACCACGAACTCGCCGCCCTGTGGATCACCGACCACCCCCGCGAACTACGCTGCCACCCGCACGCCGCCCGCATGCACGACGACCTCCGCGCGACTGTCCGCGCATGCCGCGCCGCGATGGACCACAAGCGGCCGAACGTCTACCGCGGCCCCTGCCCCGCCTACGACGACGACGGCCAGCCGTGCGCCGCCGCACTCCGCGCGCCCCGCGACGCCACCGTCATCGAGTGCCCACGGTGCCGCGCCCAGCACCACTCCCGCGACATCGACGAAGCCAACCTCGAGCGCGCCCGCGACATCCTGGTCACCGTGCCCGAAGCGCTCCGCATGCTCGAAGAGCTCGGCCAGCAAGTACCGCGCAGCACCGTCTACCACTGGACCAAGACCCGCAAGATCAGCCCGCACGGCTACCGCCACGACGGCCGCACCACAGACCACCAGGTGCACCACCGCGACCCGGCCGTATACCGGCTCGGCGACATCCTCAACCGCGCCGCAACCACCACCAGCGCCGCCGCCTGAACCACCTCGCCCACATGGCCGGACACTGCGCAACACCGCAGGTCCGGCCATGTTTCCATCCCCGTCTGAGCTTGCTTATTTCTATACACTTCCTGTATACTTTAGTTAGAACGGAACGAGGGAAGGGCAACACCATGCAGATCACCGGACAGACCATCAACCGCAACGGCCGCAACTACCGCATCACCTGGGCAGCCGAACCCGGCCACGACGGCCTCACCACCGCGTTCGGCGAGAACAACCGCGGCACCGAGCTCCAGTTCTTCCTCCGCGTCGACACCACCGGCACGATCACCCGCCACGCCACCCTCGCCGGCGCCTGGCAGAACGCCTGACCACCCGGCCGGCCGCGCACCGCGGCCGGCCACCACGCCCCCGAAAGGCCCGGCCATGACCGACGCCCCCGCCGCCCCGCACGTCCCCGACAACGCCGAGCGCGCCGACTTCGCCCGCGACATGCTCCTCATGGCCCGCGCCACCATCGACGAAGCACTCGCCGAGCTCGACACCGTCCTCCCCGGCATGCCCATCCCCCTACGCGCCGCGAACCTCTGCAACCGCGCCGCCTGCGTCGAGGTACACAGCGCCGCCAAAGCCATCGTCAACACCAACCGCTAGGAACCCCACCCATGCGCCACCAGCAACACGCCGACACCGCCATCAACCACCTCATCGCCGCACGCACCGCCGCCCACCGCGCCGGAGACCAGCGCGCAGCCGACGCCTACACCACCGCCATCCAGAAGATCAGCCGCATCACCGACACCGTCAGCCCCGCCGCCTACCTCACCGCCGAACTCCACGGGCACCCCGCCGTCACCGACATGGTCACCCGCGCGCCCGGCGCCCGCACCATCGAACTCTGCGACGGCAGCATCATCAGCGTCGGCGTCAGCGACGGCCACGGCCACGACTACGCCATCGACGGCCGCCGCCTCGATTGGGTCGCCAGCGGCCCCGCCGCCGGCAACCAGCTCGTCGCCGAACACACCAGCTACGACGACCGCACCTTCCGCCAGTTCATCCAGACCGCCGCCGAAAACGCCCTCACCGCAGCCTGAACCACCACCGACCAGCGCCGGACCCGCACGCCAGCGGGCCCGGCGCGACCACGTTAGACTGCGAACGACAGCAGCACAGCTGTCTCCACCGCCCGGCAGCCCGGCACACCCCCCGTGCCCGCGAGCGCCAGCGGAACGCGGCCGGCGAGCTCCCTCCCGCCGACCGCGCCGCGCCGGACACGCACGCCCCACCCCCCCGGCAAGCGTGCGCGTCCGGCGCCCCCCTCAGCCCATGAACACACCCCGCGACAGCCGCGGCAACGCCAGCTACCGCCGCCACCGCAACGCCCTACGCGACCGGAAGCTCCCATGCTGGCTATGCGGCCAACCCATCGACTACGGCGCACCACCCCACCACCCCGACAGCTTTGAGGCAGACCACGCCTACCCCGTCAGCACCCACCCCCACCTCGCCGGAGACCCCGGCAACCTCCGCGCAAGCCACATGGCATGCAACAGGTCCCGCGGCAACAACGACGCCTACGCCGGCAGGTGGGTCAGGAGCAACGACCTATGACCACCACACCCACCGACGAGCCCGACCCGGTCATCTACATTCAGAACCGGACCCGCCGCGACGTGCGCCTGTTCAAGGTCGGCAGCGCCCGTGCCATCCTCGCCGACTTCACCCACGGCAAAGAAGCGTGCGTCTACACCTTCGGCCAGTTCAGCCTCGTCGACGCGCTTGCCGCCATCCTCGAAAAGACCGGGCCCGCCGACATCGACATCTGCGTATGGACCGTCGGCGCCGCCGACCTCCAACGCGTCATGCACATCGCCGACCCCACACGCGTCCGCTGGGTACTCGATCAGGGATTCCAGACCCGCGCACCCGAGTACCTGGAACAGATGCGCGACCTGTACGGCGACCAGCGGATCCGCACCATCCGCGCACACGCCAAGTTCATCACCATCGGAAACGACCGCTGGAACGTCGTCATCCGCACGTCGATGAACCTCAACCGCAACACCAGATTCGAGCACCTGGACGTCGTCGACGACCCCGGCCTGCACGCCTGGCACCGCGACGTCGTCGACGGCATCTTCGAGGCTGAACCCGAAGGCGACTACGAACCGAAAGGCCTCAGCGACATCACCGGAGTCCCCGACACCAAACCCCGC
The DNA here is from genome assembly GCF_007559025.1 of Tomitella fengzijianii. Classification (NCBI taxonomy): domain Bacteria; kingdom Bacillati; phylum Actinomycetota; class Actinomycetes; order Mycobacteriales; genus Tomitella; species Tomitella fengzijianii. The sequence continues at coordinate 2,727,787 of NZ_CP041765.1, forward strand.
GGCATGGTCACCATGGGCCTCGCCCGCGTCGGCACCGCAGGCACCGGCAAGTTCGGAACCGGCGTATGACCACCCGCAAGAAACCCACCCCACCCGCGCACCTATCGGCCGGCGCCAAGCAGGCGTGGAAGGAAGTCACTGCCGCGCACCCCGACCCCGCCACCATCGTCGGACCCGAGCTTGAAGCGTATGCCGTCGCCATCGCCCGCCACCGCGACGCCGCCGACCGCATAGACACCGAAGGCGCCATCATCTCGGACGAGCGCGGCCGGCCGATCCCCCACCCGGCGTTCGACATCGAGCGCCACGCCCAGGCCGACATTCACCGGTGGGCCGAGAAGTTCGCCCCGGACGACTCCGATCCGCTGGGAATCTGACCCGATCCCTCTATCCGCGCGCGACCGGGGGCCTCTACGCGGGGGGAGGGCCCTCATAAGCCCCCCGGATCCGGTGGGCCCGTTGTTCCTGGTGATTGTAGCCCCCCTACCCCTCTGAGCGGCCCTGTGAGCGGCGTCAGGTGGCATAAGTAGCACAGTGACGGGCCGGGATTCGCTTGCGGCACAGGCCGTTTACGGCCGTGTTTCTGTCAGGCGTTGTCGCTGTTTTTTCGTCGGCCTGGTCGTGCGCCGCGGCCGCGTCCGGGCCGTGTGGCTTCCCACTGTTCGATGGTGCTGGTGTGCCATGCGGGCACGCGGCTGAGGACGAGGTCGGGCTCGGGCAGGTCACCGGCCTTGACGGTGCCGTCGCGTCGGCGTTTGGCGCTGGCCCGGTGGAATGCCCCGGCTGTTCCGCGTGTCCATCCGACGCGTTCGGCGAGCGCGGTCAGGTCGAGCAGTTCGTCGTCTCCCATGCCCGCAACCTTACAGGTTCCGTATACAGATAAGGACAGTGTGATGGCCCCACACAGGACCGCCGCGGCGAAGGCCCGCCAGCACCGCGCGCTGCGGATGCGCGTCGCGGGCGCCAGCTACGACCGGATCGCCGCCGACCTCAAGACGACACCGGAACGTGCCCGTGCCGCCGTGGTGGACGCGTGCGCCGACCTGGAGAACGACCCGCCGGAGATTGCGGCCCGCCTGGAACTGGAACGGCTGGACACGATGCGCGCCGGATTGTGGAAGGCCATCGGCCGCGGCGACACGAAAGCGATCGGCCAGGCCATGAAGATCGACGAGCGCCGCGACGAGGTACTCGCCGGCCTGGCACGCCCGGACGACCAGACCGGCCCGACCGTGGCCGAGCGTCTGCACGCCATCAAGACCGCGGCCGCCGACGACGCACCCGGCGCCGAGCTGTACAGCATCGACGGAGGACGACCATGACCACGATCGACACCGACACCGGTCTCGCCGCGTCGACGGCCCGCGCCGTGGCCCGCATGACCTGGCTGACCGACACCGACCAGGCGACCGTCGACCTGGCCATGCGCTACGCCCACCAGATCGACGCCGCGCTCGAGCGTGGCGGCCAGGACGCCACGAAGGGCATGCACTTGGGCCCGCACCTACTTCGCGCGCTGGACACGTTGGGTGGCACCCCGGCCGGCCGCAAGGCGATCGAGTCCGGCGACGATTCTCCGACCAGCGCGCTCGCCCGCATGCGCAGCGCCCGCCGAAGTGGCGCGTAAGGGCCGCACCGAGCCGCGCGTCTGGACTCCGCCGGCCCGCGAGCTGACGCCGGAGACGTCGCTCGGTTTCGAGGCCATCACGTTCGCCGAGGACGTTCTCGGCATCACCCTGTTTCCATGGCAGAAGTGGGTACTGATTCATGCCCTGGAGCTGAACGAGGACGGCAACTTCCGCTTCCGCACCGTCCTGCTCCTGGTGGCACGCCAGAACGGCAAGAGCACGCTACTGCTGGTGCTCACCTTGTGGCGCATGTTCGTCGACGAAGCCCCGCTCGTGTTGGGCACCGCCCAGAACTTGGACATCAGCGAAGAGCTGTGGCAGGAAGCGCTCGACGTTGTGCAGGCCACCCCGGACCTGGCCGACGAGGTCCCCGATTCGTCGGTGGTGAAAGCTAACGGCAAGAAGTCGTTCCGCACCCGCGACGGCCAGCGCTACAAGGTCACCACCGCCAGCCGTAAGGGCGGCCGCGGCCTGTCCGGCGACCTCATCCTGCTCGACGAGCTCCGCGAGCACGCCACGTTCGCCGCCTGGTCCGCCGTCACCAAGACGACGATGGCCCGCGCCCGCGCGCAAATCTGGGGCGCCTCCAATGCCGGCGACACGCTGAGCATCGTCTTGCGCCGCCTGCGAGCGCTCGCCCACCGTGATCTTGGCTGGCCGGACGGCGACGACGAGTCCGAGGCAATCGGGCTCGGCGCCACCGTCCTTGACGACGACGAGGACGACGACACCGCCGACGACAGCCTCGCCCTGTTCGAGTACTCCGCCCCGCCCGGATGTTCGGTCGCCGACCGCGACGGCTGGACCTACGCGAATCCGTCGCTCGGCTACTCGATCACCGAGCGCGCGATCGCCGCCGCCATGCGCACCGACCCCGAACCGGAGTTCCGCACCGAAGTGCTGTGCCAGTGGGTCTCCAGCACCGCCCCGGCCCCGTTCCCCGTCGACGACTGGCAGGCGACGCTCGACAACGACAGTCGGTTGGACCCGGCATCGGTTACGATTGTGGCAATAGACGTGTCCTGGTTGAGAGACCACACGTTCATTGCCCGCAGTGGCTTCCGCCGCGACGGCACGCCACACGTGGAGATCACCGCTTCCCGGCCCGGCACCGATTGGGTCATGGACTGGCTCGAAGAGCGCCGCGACCGCATCGACGCCGTCGTGGTGCAGACCAACGGGGCGCCCGCATCGAGTTTCGTCGACAAGATCGACCGCGCCGGTATCCCCCGCATCGACTGGTCCGGCGGCAGGCTGGGCCGCGCGCACGGCCTGGCCTACGACCACATCGTGAACCACACCGTGCGCCACTTGCAGCATCCCGGCCTGGACCTGGCCGCCGCCACCGCCTACACGAAACGGTCCGGCGACGCGTGGATCATCGACCGCCGGACGAGCCCGCACGACGCCGCCCCGCTCATCGCGTTCATCGCCGCACTGTGGGCGCTGGACCAAGAGCTGCCGGACGCTACGCCGATCAGCGCATACGAGGACGCCGACCTCGTATTCCTATGACCCGCAGGAGGAACGCCGCGTGAGCCTCGCAACATGGCTCGGCTTCAAGCCGCGCCCTCTCCCGGCTCCGCACGTGACCGCCGCCCCGATCGTCGAAGTGGTGCTCGAAGGGATCCGCGGTCAGAGCGTGGCGAACCTGTGGCGCGACCAGCCGCACCTGCGCACGGTGGTCGGCTATCTGGCCCGCAACATCGCCCAGATCGGCCTGCACGTCTACGCCCGCGACGACGACGATGGCCGCACCCGGCTCCGCACCGACCCGCTCGCCGAGCTCCTACGCATCCCGAACGCCGACCAGACCGGCTATGAGCTGCTGTACACACTGGTCGCCGACCTGGCCCTCTACGACACCGCCTATTGGGCAGTGGCCCGCGACGAGAGCCGCGGCGACGGCCGCTGGTCGATCCGCCCGATCCCGCCGACGTGGGTGGCCAACACCTACGGCAACACGGCGTTCGGGTACGGCGGCTACGAGGTCATCTTCCCGGAGAGCGACGGCCGGCCGATCCGAGTCCCCGCCAAGGACATGCTCGTCTTTCACGGCTGGACCCCGGCCGACCCGCGCCGCGGAACGTCACCCGTGCAAGCGCTCAAGTCGACGCTGGCCGAGCAGATTAACGCGCAGCTCTACCGCGACCAGCGGTGGCGCAAGGGTGCCCGCGCCGACGCCTACATTGCCCGGCCGAAGGACGCGCCCGAGTGGTCGAAGGAGGCGCGCAACAGGTTCGTGCGCGCGTGGCGCGACGCCTACACCGGCAACGACGGCAGTGACGCCGGCGGCAATCCGTTGCTCGAAGACGGCATGGAGCTCAAGCGCACCGGGTTCAGCGCCAAAGACGACCAGTACGTCGAAACGTCCCGGCTGAGCCTGGAGACCGTCGCGCAGGTGTACCACGTCAACCCGACCATGGTCGGCCTGCTGGACAACGCGAACTACTCCAACGTGCGCGAGTTCCGCCGCATGCTCTACGGCGACACGCTCGGCCCGACGCTGGAGCAGATCGCGCAGCGCATCAACGCGTTCCTGGCCCCGCGCGTCGCCGCCGATCCGACCGCGTACGTCGAGTTCAACGTCAAGGCCAAGCTCCAGGGCAGTTTCGAGGAACAGGCCGCCGTGATGCAGTCCGCCGTCGGCGCCCCGTGGATGACCGTCAACGAGGCCCGCGCCCGCGAGAACATGCCCGCAGTCGAGTCCGGCGACGAACTGGTGCAGCCGCTCAACATCACCAAGCCCGGTGCCACCGAGCCCATCGAAGCCGCCGACTAAACCCACCCGCCCCGCACCGCGCACGGCACCGCCGCGCGCGGCATTCCGTCATGCCTCAAGGAGGTCGACCAGCGTGACCGTGACCGTCATCGTCGGCCCGCCGTGCGCCGGAAAGACCACCTACGCCCGCAAGCACCACCAGCCCGGCGACGTGCTGGTCGACTACGACGCCATCGCCGACGCGTTCGGCAGCACCACCCCGTGGGACCCGCCGCCCGCCGTGGAGAAGGTCACCACCGCCGCCCGCAAGGCCGCCATCAAGTACCTACTGCGCCACCCCGACAGCGTCGGCGCGCAGATCATCCACAGCACCCCGAACGCCGACATGGTCGCCGAGTACGCCGACGCCGGATTCCGCTTCCACCTCATCGACCCCGGCGTGGACGAGTGCCTGGAGCGCGCCAAGACCGACGGCCGGCCCGGCCACTTCCCCGCGATCATCCGCGCTTGGTACGCCAACCCGCCCGCACTCCCCGACGCCGACGACGGCGAGAAAGGCCGGCCGCACATGTACACCAAGGCCAGCGCCGCCCACATCAAGGCCGGCCCCGACGACGGCCTCACCGACGGCACGTTCACCGCCTACGCGTCCGTGTTCGGCAACGTCGACAGCTACGGAGACGTCGTCATGCCCGGCGCGTTCGCCGACACCCTCACCGAGTGGAAGGCCAGCGGCAACCCGATCCCGCTGCTGTTCGGCCACAACATGAGCGACCCGGACTACAACATCGGCGCCATCACCGACGCCGTCGAGGACGACCACGGCCTGAAGATCACCGCGGCCCTGGACCTGGACGCCCCGAAGGCCGCGCAGGTGTACCGACTGCTGAAGGGCAAGCGCATCAACCAGATGAGCTTCGCCTACGACGTGCTCGACGCCGCCGAGGGCACCCGCCAGAACACCGACGGCGACCCCGTCAGCGTGTTCGAGCTCCGCAAGCTGCACCTGCACGAGGTGTCCGTTGTGCCCATCGGCGCCAACGACCAGACCGAAGTACTCGCCGTCAAGACGGCCCACCGACTCGCCGACCGCGTCCGCGCGGACGGCGCCGCCGGGCGCGTAATCGCCCCGGCCACCATCGACGAGCTCAAGGCCGCGCACGACGCGTTCGGCCGGACGCTCGCCACCATCGACAGCGCGAAGGCCAGCAACGACGGCCCGCCCGATCCCGCAAGCCCCGACGGGGGCAGCCGCGAGAAGGCCAGCCCGACAGTGCCCGCCGCCCGTGTCGACGCCATCATCCGCATCCTTGAAGAGGAGAACCGAGCATGAAGCTCAAGGAGAAGCGCGCCGCCGAGCTGGCCGCCGCCCGCACCGTCGTCGACGCCGCGAAGGCCGCCGCCCGCGACCTCACCGCCGACGAGAACACCACGATCGAAGAGCACCTCGCCGAGGCCGACCGGGTCAAGGGCCTCATCGACGAGCAGGACCGCGGCACCGACCTCATGCGGCGGCTCGAAGGCATGGCCCCGGAGTCCGACGCCGGCACGCCCGGCGCGAAGGACACCGGCGACGAACCGGCCGCCAAGTCTCTCGGCGACCACTTCGTCAAGCACGCCCACGACCGGATGGTCGAGCTGAAGGGCTACAGCGGCGCGTCCGCCGCGGCCCCCGAGTTCGTCAAGACCAACACGGACACGCACGTCATCGGCGACTGGGCCGACGGCGCGCCCGTGCTCACCGACGTCGACCGCACCATCGTCCGCGACTACCGCGAGCCGCTGGTCGTCGCCGACCTGCTGGGCACCGGCACCATCAGCGGCAACGCGATCAGCTACTTCGTCGAGGGCGCGCTCGAGGGCGAGTTCAAGAACGTCGCTGAGGCCGCGAACAAGCCGCAGCTGCACGTGAAGAACCCGACCAGCGAGGTCGACGCGCTCAAGAAGATGGCCGGATTCATCGACCTCTCCGACGAGTTCGTCGAGGACGTGCCGTTCCTGGTCACCGAAATCAACAACCGGCTGCTCTACGAGCTCCGCGCCCACGAGCAGCGCCAGCTGCTCCACGGCAACGGCACCGGCAGCAACATCAAGGGCATCTTCAACCGCGGCATCCAGACCCACGCCGCGGCCGACACCGCCGAGACCGCGCAGGCCGACGCGATCTTCCAGGCCGGCACGAAGATCACCACGGCGACCGGCATGTCCGCCGACGGAATCGTCATCAACCCGCTCGACTACCAGCGGTTCCGGCTCGGCAAGGACGGAAACGGCCAGTACATGGGCGGCGGCTACTTCGGCGGCGCCTACGGCAACGGCGGCATCATGCAGACCCCGCCGCTGTGGGGACTGCGCACCGTGGTCACCCCCGCGGTCGAGCAGGGCACCGTCCTGGTCGGCGCGTTCCGCCAGTCCGCGACCGTCTACCGCAAGGGCGGCGTGCGCGTCGAGTCGACGAACAGCGACCGCGACAAGTTCACCAGCAACATCGTGACGATCCGCGCCGAGCAGCGCATCGCGCTCGCCGTCCGCCAGCCGCTCGGCTTCGTCAAGGTCGACATCGCAGGTGATGCGTCGGGGGAAGCCTGACCCCCGGACCCGGCACCCTGCCCGGACCGGACACCTACCCGCGCGCTGAATAACCCCCACCGGCCCGGCCGCACACCAGCGGCCGGGCCGGCCCCGCACCCACATCAGGAGGCAGCGGCCATGCCGCTCTACACCGTGACCGTCAACGGCATCCCGCACACGATCGACGCCACCGAAGAGCAGGCACGCCGCTACCGCAACGCCCGCCCCGCCGACGACACCCACCCGGCGCCGGAGGCGAAGGCCCGCGCCCCCCGCAACAAGGCCCGCACGGCCCGCACCAAGGCCGCCAAGTGACCGAACCCGCCGCCGAGCTCCCGCCGATCATCAGCGCCGACGAGCTCGCCGACCTCACCGGCGGGGAAGTCGACGCCGACGACCACACCCGCCGCCAGCTCGCCGCCATCACCACCGCCATCCGCAACCGATGCGGCTGGCACATCGCCCCCGTCATCACCGAAGACCTCACCCTCGACGGCCCCGGCGGCTACGACCTCGCCCTGCCGACGTTGCGCCTGGAGGACATCGAGCAGATCACCGACGCCGGCACCACGATCGAGTCCCCCGAGTGGTCGAGACTCGGCAACGTCCGCAAACCCGACCGGCGCCCGTGGTCGACCCGCTACCAGGGCATCACCGCGACCATCCGCCACGGATTCGACGCGCCCGCCGACCTGGCACTGCTCATCGCCGAACTGGTCGCCCAAGCGGTCAACGCACCGGCCGGCACCGCGAGCGCCACAGAGAAGTTCGGCCCGTTCAGCTTCACCGGCGCCGCCGCGACACCGGGCGCCACGTTCGCCATCGGCGGCGCCAGCTTGCTCGCCGCGCAGTCCGCAGTGCTGGACCGCTACCGCCTGGAAGTCGAGCCCTGATGGAGAAGGTCACCCGGATCCGCCGCAGCCCCGGCGGCCACGACCTCAATGGCGACCCGATCCCGTCGACCGAGGACCGCAAGACGATGCGGGCCCGCGCCGTCGCCCCCGGCACCAGCAAGCCCTACACCGACGTCGGCCGCAACGGCGAAACCGTCGAGTACACCGTCTATTTCACGCGCGTCGTCGACATCGCCGACCGCGACCTCCTGGAAGTCCGCGGCCGCACCTACACCGTGCGCGTCGCCGACTGGATCAGCCCGTTCGGCACCGGCCGGCGCGGCATCGTCGTCGAAGCAACCCGAAAGGTCGGCTAATGGCCAAGCCCGTCCGACTGGACCGCCGCGGCGTGGGCGAAGTCCTGAAGTTCACCGCCCGCGACGCCGTCGACGCGCTCGCCGCCCAGGTCGCCGACAACGTCGCGGTTCCCGCGAAGTACAACATCCCCGCCGACGCTGTCACCGTCCGCCGCTACCGCACCGACCGCGGCGCCGCCTCGGTCGACATCAACCACAACGCCGCGACCCGCGCGCAGATCACCGACGGGATCCTCACCCGCGCCGCCGCGGCGGCCGGCCTCCAGGTCACGTCCCGCCGATGATCCGCCACCAGGACGCCGCGCTCGTCGTCAAGACGGTGCTCGCCGGCCGCATGAACGTCGCCGAACCGGACGTGACCGTCGGCGTCGCACTGCCCGACGACTACAAGCCCGCCAAGCACGGCGACATCGTCGTCGTCGCTACCGACGGAGGCCCGGATCGGGTCGCCGCCGCCTGGCACACCATCCGCCTCACCGCCTGGTCGGCCCGCCGGTCCCGCGCCGTCGAGCTCGCCGATACCGCCTACGCGCTCCTACGCACCCACAACGGCACCGGCGGCATGCAACGGCCCCGCCCCGGCACGTTGACCCTGGTCGACCGCGACCCGCGCACCGACGCCTACATCGCCGGCAACACGCTCACCGCGCCCATCCGGCCCCGCTGACCGGCGCCCGAATCCCCACCCGGCCGCGGGTGGACACCCCACCGCCCACGCCCACCGCTACCGCAAGGAGCAAGGCCCATGGCCAAGAACACCGACAACGCGAGCATCTACGACCTCGGAGAGGTGTGGATCGCCGACAGCCTGGACACCCCCGACCCGGAGCCCGGCGTCCCGTTCTACAACGAGGAAACCGGCAAGGCCCTCGAAGGCTGGACCGAGGTCGGCCTCATGGACGGCGACGACGGCATGACCACGTCCCGCGACCAGGACAAGAACAAGCACTACGCGTGGGGCGACATCCTGGTCCGCCAGTCCCGCCAGAAGTTCACCCTGTCGCGCAAGTTCTCCGCGCTGGAGGACAACCCGACCACCCGCAGCCTCATCTGGCCCGGCAGCACGGCGCGCACCATCGTCACCCCGAAGCCCAAGCCGATCAAGATGGCGTTCGTCAAGCACGACGGCGACGTGACGGTCCGCGAGATCACGAAGAAGCACGCCGAGGTCGACCTCGACGGCGACGTGAACGAGAACGAATCCGACCTGACCAAGTACGAGCTCGTCGCCGACATCTACCCGCTCATCAAGGGCAAGACCGGCGAGTACTTCAAGGTCGAGAAGTTCGACGCCGACGGCAACGACCTGCTGTCCGACGAGGACGGCGATGCGTCGGGGGAAGCCTGACGCCCGGTAGCGGCACGCTACCGGGCCCCGACACCATCCCGACCGCAGGACCGAAGGACTAGGCAATGGCCTACAGCAAGCAGACCTGGAACAACGACGACCCCGAGACGCCGCTCAGCGCCGAGCGCATGACCCACATCGAGGACGGCATCGCCGCCAAGGCCGAACAGGGACCGCCCGGCAAGGACGGCACCGACGGCGCGCCCGGCAAGCAGGGTGACCCCGGCAAGGACGGCGCGCCCGGCGCCGATGGGGCCGACGGCTTCCCGTCCGAGTCGCAGTGGAACGACCTGGTCGCCCGCGTCGACGCGCTCGAAGAGACCGCGGGCGCATAACGCCCGCCCCCGAACGTCACCCGGCTCGGTTACGTGGGGTGCCGGGCCGGGTGACCACCACCCCCACCAGCCCCACCAGAGGACCCCGCATGCCAGCCCTGCCCAGCGAACTCGACATCAACGCCGCCGCCCGCCGACTCGGCATCGCCAACGACGACGGCCGCGCGCACCACCGCGACCGCGGCCGACTCGCCGAAACGATTCTCCGCGCCGAAGCCGAGGCCGCGCACGCCGCCGACCACGCGGCCGAGCAGCAAACCCACCCGACCGCGCGCACGCTCGCCGCGCTGCACGACGACCTCGTCGACGAAGGCATCCCCGAGCCCGCGCGCACCGCCATCCTCGGCGCCGCCGCGCACACCCACACCGCCCGCCACGGCATCACCCTCACCGACGACTTGGAAGGCCCCACCCCATGAGCACCCGCGACGATGAGCTGATCGGCGTCTACGACGACGAGGCCCCCGACTACCGGCCCGGCCCCACCTACACGATCAGCGACGACCTGGACGACTACGCCGACGACGAGCCCGCAGCCCGCCCGGCGCCGCGGCCGCAGCGTCGCCGCGGCCCCAACATGGACCGCGCGCCCCGCCCGGCCGACCGCCGCCGGCCCCGCCCGCAGGTCCGCCGCGAAGCCGAGGGCGACGACACCGTACAGATCGACTACCGCGGCCACACCTACACCGTCCCCGCCGACCAGGACGACTGGAGCATCGACGCGCTCGAAGCGTTCGAGCGCAACCACGTCGTCGCCGGAGTCCGCGAGCTGCTCGGCCCCGAACAGTGGGCACGGTTCAAGGCCCGCCACAACAACCGGCGCGCGTTCCGCGGATTCCTCGACGAAGTGTCCGACGTGTTCGGGTTCGGCGACGCGGGAAACTGATCGGCCTCCTACGGCTCCTGGCAGAACAGCAGGACGCCGTGGAGGCCGACCTACACCGCTACTACGGCATCGACTACCGCGACAGGTGGCGGCGCGACACGCGCGGCCGCCGGAACCTCACCCTCCGCATGATCTGGGTACGGGTGCGGCACCTGCCCCGCGAGTCCGCCACACAGATCCACCTCAACGGCGGCCAAATCGCATGGGGATGGACCGAGTACCTGCTCGCCGACCTGTGGGCACTCACAGCCCGCAAACGTCACCCGCACCGGCCGACACCCCCGGCCCGCAAGCAGCGTGACGCCGCCATCGACCGCGAACGCCAGCGCCGCGCCGCCCGCAAACGCGCCCGCACCCGCCGTGCCCGCACAACGTAGGAGCCGCCCCCATGCCTAACGTCGGCTACGCGACCCTGAGCATCATCCCCGTCGCCAAGGGCATCGAGGGCAAGCTCGCCAACGCCGTCGGCCCCGGCGTCAAAGCCACCGGCCTCAAAGCCGGCAAGCAGATGGGCGACGCCGTCGCCCAAGGCCTGGACCAGGCCAAGGCACAGGTCCAGGCCGCCAGCGAGAAGCTGGCCAAGGCCCGCGGCAAGGAAGAGGACACCGCCAACAAGGTCCGCGTCGCCGAGCTCAAGCTCCAGGAGCTCCGCGACTCGGGCCGCGCCAAGGCATCGAGCATCGAGGCCGCTGAGGGCCGCCTCACCAAGGCCAAGCGCGACGCCAAGACCGCCAGCGACCAGACCGCGGCCGCCGAGAAGAAGCTCACCGCCGCCAACGACGACCTCGCCAAGGCCAGCGACACCACCAGCGACAAGGTCGGCCTCCTGCACAAGGCCACCGGCAAGGCCGCGGGCGGGCTCGGCACGCTAGGCGAGGCCATGGCCCGCATCCCCGGCCCGATCGGCGCCGCCGGCATCGGCATCAGCGGAATGTCCACCAAGTTCGGCGAACTCGCCGACAGCAGCACCGGCGCCCTGGTCTCCAAGGAGAACCTCGGCAAGCTCGCCGTCGGCGCCACCGCCGTCGCCGCCACCGTCGGCACCGCCCTGTACAAGATCGGCTCCAGCTTCGACGACGTCTCCGCGACCATCCGCATCGGCACCGGCGCCACCGGCGACGAACTCGCCGGACTGGAGGACGTAGCCACAAGCATCGGCACCACCATCCCCGTGTCGTTCGGCGACGCCGCCGACGCCGTCACCACCTTGAGCACCGCCACCGGCGCCACCGGCGACGACCTGGAAGCACTGTCCACCCAGGTCCTCAACGCATCCCGCCTACTCGGCGAGGACGCCGCATCGAACGCCGAAGGCTTCGGCAAGGTCCTCAACCAGTGGTCCATGGACGCAGGCCAGGGCGCCGACGCCGTCGACGGCCTGTTCAAGGTCACCCAGACCTACGGCAGCAGCTTCGGCAACCTCACCAACCAGCTCAATACCTACGGCAGCGTGTTGCAGAACGCCGGATTTTCGATGGAGGACAGCGCCGTCCTGTTCGGCAAGCTGGAACAGTCCGGCCTATCGGTCAGCCGCATCATGCCCGGCCTCAACAAGGCGTTCCGCGATTGGGCATCCGACGGCAAAGACGTCAAGGCCACCCTGCAAGAGCAGGTCGACGCCATCAAGAACGCCGAAACGTCCACCGACGCGCTCGCCATCGCCACCGAGCAGTTCGGCGCCGAAGGCGCCCAGCGCCTCACCACCGGCATCCGCAACGGCAGCTTCGCTATCGACGACCTGGCAGGTTCGCTCGGCGACACCACCGGCATCGTCGCCGAAGCCGACCAGGACACCCGCACGTTCGCCGAATCCTGGCAGATCCTCAAGAACAAGGGCCTGGAAGCCATCAAGGGCCCCGCCGAGAAGGTGTTCGGCCTCATCACCACCGGTGTCAACGCCGTCGCCGACTTCGCCGGCCAGAACGAGTGGGTCGCCGACACCCTCAAGACCGTCGGCACCATCCTCCTGCCCATGGTCGGCACGTTCCTCGGCATCGTCGGCGCCGTCAAAGCGTGGACGATCGCGCAGGCCGCCCTCAACGTCGTGATGTCGATGAACCCGATCGGCCTCATCATCACCGCGCTCGTCGGCCTGGTCGCCGGTCTCGTCCTCGCCTACAAGAAGTCCGAGACGTTCCGCAACATCGTCCAGGCAGCGTGGGAGGGCATCAAGACCGCGGTCTCCGCCGTGTGGAACGGATTCCTCAAGCCCGTGTTCGCCGCCTGGAAGGTCGCCTTCAAGGCGGCCGGCACCGCCGCGACCTGGCTGTGGAACAACGCCATCGTGCCCGCCTGGAACGGCATCAAGGCCATCATCAGCGGCGCATGGACCGGCGTCATCGAGCCGATCTTCGACGGCTTCAAGTCGGCCATCGACATCGTCGGCGACGCCGCAACCTGGCTGTATGACAACGCGATCAAGCCCGCGTGGGACGGCATCAGCAGCGCCATCGGCGCCGTGTGGGACTTCATCAGCCCGATCTTCGACAAGCTCGGCGCCGCGTTCGGCACCATCGGCGACATCGCCAGCAACGTCGGCGACGGCATCAAGACCGCGTTCAGCGGCGTAGTCGGCGTAATGAAGAAGCCCCTCAACATGCTCGGCGAGGTACTGAAGAAGGTCCCCCGCTCGATCTTCGGCTTCGACATCCCCGGCGCGTCGACAATCCACGATTGGGGCGAAACCCTCGCTGGCCTGGCCACCGGCGGCACCATCGGCGCCCGCCGCGACAGCCGCGGACGACTCACCGGCCCCGGCACCGGCACGTCCGACAGCATCCTCGGCGTCAACGGCCGCGGTATCCCGCAGGTCCGCGTATCGACCGGCGAGACCGTGATGAACAAGCGCACCAGCGACGCCAACCCGGAACTACTGGCAGCACTAAACGCCGGATGGGTCCCGTCGCCCGCGTTCCTCGCCGCGATGATCCCCGGCCTCAGCCGCGGCGGCGTCGTCCAGGCCATCGCCCAGTCCGCCGCCGACCACGGCATGGGACGCCAAGGCGCCGTGATCGGCACCATGACCGGCCTGGCCGAATCCGGGCTCCGCGTCCTCGCCAACCCCGCCGTGCCGGACTCCTACAACTACCCGCACGACGGCGAAGGCTACGACCACGACAGCATCGGCGTGTTCCAGCAGCGCCAAGCCGGATGGGGCACCACCGCCGACCGGATGGACCCCAAGCGCAGCGCCGACATGTTCTTCGACGCCCTGGCCGGCGTGCCCGGCTGGGAGACGATGGACCCGGCGCTGGCCGCGCAGGCAGTGCAGCGGTCGGCATTCAGTGACGGCAGCAACTACCGGCCCCACCTACCGGAGGCCGAGCGTCTGGTCGACCAGGCCGGAGACCTGCCCGATTCCTCGGAGTTCAACGGGCTCGGCCCGTCCGGCGATCTTCCCGGCTTCGGCGATACCGGCGCCGACCCGTCGACCACCAGCGGCGCCGCCGCCACCGGCGCCGCCTACGACGAATCCATGGGACAGAAGGTGTACGTCACCAACTGGCCCAGCAGCTACAGCAGCAGCACCGGAGGAACGGCGACGCTCGCCCCGGCAACCGGCACCACCAGCCCGGAGGCCACCGCAGTCGACGCCGACGACACCAAGGGCCCGCTCGCCCAGGCCCGCGGGTTCATCGACGACAACGGCGAGGACATCGCCGAAACGCTCGCCGGACTCGGACTCGGCATCACCGTCAACAACTACGGCCCCAACCCCGTCGGCGCGTGGAAACGCGCCGCCGACCGGCGCGTACGAAAGGTCAGGCTGTCCAACCGATGACACTCCCGCTGTACACGCCGACCACCGCGGGCACATTCTTCCCCGGCGGCCGCGCACAGATCATCCTCACCGGCCCCGGCGCCCCGGCCGGCCTGCCCGAGCGCGCATGGCACCTGTCCACCGGCGCGCAAGGCGTCGTCCACGCCGACGGATGGGGCGACATCGACACCCCGCCGACGAAAAACGTGTGGTGGCAGTCCGCAGGCCGGCCCGGCGCAAAATGGCTCGGCGCCGTCGTCAGCCCCCGCGAGTTCGACCTGCCCATCCACATCGCCGACACCGACCGCGCCGACTGGCCCACCGTCTACGCCCGCCTCATGCAGGACATCGACCACGAACATCCCGCCCGGCTGCACATCGTCACCCCCGCCGGCTACACCATGCTCGACGTCCGCCTCGGCGACGGCGGCATCAGCCACGAGTACGTGCACGACCCGGCGCTGGAGGGCATCGAGACGTTCGCCGTGCCGCTGGTCGCCGAACAGCCCTACTACACCGGTATCGAGGACACGCACACGTGGACGCCCGGCCGTACTCCGCGCCCGGTCCGCAACCGCGGCGACCGGCCCGCCTGGCCCGTCTACATCGTCAAGGGCCCCGGCATGCCGCAGCTGCCCGACGGCAACGGCCACAACACCGTCACGCTGCCCGCAGCGCTCGAAGAAGGTCAGGTCGCCCGCGTGAACACCGACCCGGACGAACGGCGCGTCGTCGTCAACGACGGCGAGAAACTGTGGCCGCTGGTCGGCCCGCAACGATTCCGCCACCCCGTACCCGCCGGCGGCATGCTCAAGCTCGGCAATCTGCGCATGCACGGCGCCACCGACGCCAGCAGCATCACCGCGATCATCACCCCGCGGTGGCGCACCCCGTGGAGGCCCGCCCATGGCCTATGAGACCGGGCTGGTCACACCGACGCCCGTCGACGACCCGGCCCGCCCACTCACCACCGACGAAGCGCTCGAGTGGCGCGACCGGCTCACCGTCCACGTCGACCACGATTACGAGCTCATCGTCTACACCCCCGACGGCGCGGCGCCGCTCGACGCCGTCGTCGGCTACAGCGAGGCATCCACGACGTGGGCACGGAACACGCCCGGCACCACCGACATCGACCTCCCGCACGATCACCGTCTCGCCGACGTGTGGGAGTCCGTACACCGCACCGTCGTCCCGATCCGCGCCGTCCACAACGGCCGCAAGTGGGATGGCCTGGTCACCGGCGCCAAGCTCAGCGGCACCGGCCCCGACCGCAAGTACCACGTCGAAGCGGTCAGCGTGTACGCCTACCTGGCCGCGATCATGGGACAGCCCATGCCCACCCTGCCCCTGTGGGTGCAGTTCCCGCCCGAGGGTTTCCTCGCCGGACCCCTACCCGCGGTCATCTACTACTTCCTGACCCCGAACCTGGACCGGCTCGGCATCCCCTACGCCGCCGAACCGTACGACGTCCTCGGCGACGCCACCAGCCCGTGGGTATCGCTCATCACCCGCGAGACGCCGCTCGACGAGCTGTTCGCCGACGTCCTCAAGAGCACCGGCAGCGAACTACGGGTCGAGTGGTGGCACCCCGGCGACCCGCAACCGTGGGAAGGCGCGAACCTCACCCGCTCCTGTCTGACGTTCCGCATTATCCAGCCCGAACGCCACGGCGGCTTCCAGCTCGGCACCAACACCCTGCTCGACGGCCTGGCCCGCACCATCGCCGAGCTCATCGCCGACGCCGCCGCCGGCCTACTCGGTGGCCTCATCCCCGGACTCGCCGAATCCATCTACGACGACCTGGCCACCTACGAAGTGCCCGCGATCGTCTGGCACGACGGCATGGCCGCCATCGAGGACGCCACCATCGAGTGGAAGCACCCCACCGCCACCACCGTCATCGTCGGAGGAAAGTCACCCGGCTGGATGAACAAGCTGGTATCCGGCGGCGTGGAAGCCGCGATCAGCACCATCCTCACCGTCGCCGAAATACCGATCCCCGGCCTGGCCAGCTTCGCCAAGAACATCCTCGACGACGTGTTCCTCGCATTCGAGGCACACACCGACACCGTCGCCGCCGAAGCGCTCGGCATCTTCCGGCTCCGCGAGGCATTCAAGGACGGAGGCAGCGCAGCGTTCACCCCCGACGCCGCGCAGGCCGCCGCCGCCGGCCTCTACGAAAACGCCGGAGCCGTCAGCGCGTCCATCAAGACCGCCGACGGCGTCCCGCACCACGTATGGCACGACTACGACCTCGGCACCCCCATCGCGTGGGACACGCGCGGCACGATCTTCGCCGACCGCATCAGCGAAGTCACCGTCGTCGACACCCCCGCCACCGGCGTCCAGGTCAAAGCGAACGCCGGAAGCGACGACCCCGACCAGGACCTCGGCACCACCCTCGCCGAACGCATCAAGCAGCTCGAGCGGTTCGTCAAGGCCGCCACCCTCAACATGCACTAGGAGAACCGCCATGCCCACCAAGCCCGACTACGCCGAACACGTCCAGTTCGGACCGAACAACAGCCCCCGCCACGGCGCCCGGATCCGCAACTGGCTCATCCACACCGAACAGGGCAACGCGAGCGCCGCCGCGCTGGCCGCCTACTGCCGACGCCCCGCCAGCCAAGTCTCCTACCACTACACGGTGCGCGACGGCGAGGTTCACTGCCCGGTGGACACCGACCGCGCCGCATGGTCAGTACTGGACGCGAACCCGTACACGATCAACGCGTGCTTCGCCGGCTCCTACGCCGAATGGACACGCGCGCAGTGGTTGGAGCGCGAGCGCGACATTGCGATCATGGCGTGGCTGGCAGTGCAGGACGCCCGCAAGTACGGCCTCGCCACCGTCGTCATCGCCCCGCCCTACCAGCGCGGAGACGGCATCAGCGATCACCGCTACGTCACCGACGCCCTGTACATCGGCACCCACACCGACGTCGGCGACGGATTCCCGTGGGACCGCATGCGCCACTACGTGGACGTCTACACCGGCGCCATCCCCGCCGAGACGATCACCCCGCCGCCCGCGATCGACGTCGAAGCCGAGACCGCCGCGGCGTGGATCGGCGAGCGCATCACCACCGGCGAGAACGAGTGCCCCGACGGCCGCGGCCGGTGGGCACAGTTCGCCCACGGCTGGATCTACTGGACCCCGGAGACCGGCGCCATCGCCGTCCCCACCCACCTGTTCGAGACGTACGCCGAGCTCGACTACGAAGCCGGGCCGCTCGGCTACCCGACCGTGAGGCACACCGTCCTGCCCGTCGGCGACGGCACCAAGGTCGGCGACGTGCAGGCATTCGAGCGCGGAGTCCTGTACCGCCGATTCGGCGAGCCCGGCTACTACGTGCACGGCGTCATCGGCGCCCGCTGGGCACGCGAAGGCTACGAGGAAGGCCCCCGCGGCTGGCCCACCAGCAACGAGCAGCCCCACGGCGCCGACGGTGCCGGCCGCATCCAGACGTTCGAGCACGGCGCCCTCGTCTGGCACCCGACCGGCGCCATCGAAATCCGCAACTAACACCCCGACACCCCCGGAGGCACACCCATGCTCGCCACGATCCGACAGCCCTGGTTCATCCGCCGCGCCCTCTACCTGGTGGTTGGCCTGGCCGCGCTCATCGCCGGCGCCACCGGCCTCGCCGACCCCGACACCACCGCCGGATGGGCCGACCAGGCCGGGCCCTGGATCACCACCCTGGTCACCTGGCTCGCCGCCGCCAAGACCGGCCCCGCAAGCGACCGGCCCCGCAAGGACGCGTGACCGGTGGCGGACCCAGCCGCGCTCATCGGCCTGACCGGCACGCTCGCCGCCGCGCTCATCGCACTGACAGGCACGATCATCAAGATCGCCGTCGACGCGAAACGCCGCCGCGCGCAGACCGGCCGCGACCACGCCGAAGCCGCACGTGCCCGCGCCGACGCGGAAGAGTCCACCGCGGCCGCCGCCCACTACCTCACCACCGCGGCGCACGAGCTCATCGAACCGCTCCGCAAGCAGGCCAACACCGCCACCGATGAGGCCCGCGCCGCCCGCGACGAAGCCCGCGACGCGCACACCACACTGCTCACAGTGCAACGCCAGCTCGCCGACCACATCGACCAGGACCGCGCGCAGAAAGAAGCCCGCGCCCGCGCGTACGCCGCCCACGCGCAGTGGGACCAGCAAGTCACCGACCAGATGCGGCAGGCCGGCATGACCGTCTCAGACCCGCCGCCGCTACACGAGACCCACGAATAGGAGCCCCCACCATGGCGTACGTGTTCGAGCGGAACTTCCGCATGAAGGTCCGCCTCAAGGACCTGTGGGATGTGCGCAGCACCGGCCTCGGAGTCATCGAGATGATCGGCGACAACGCCGAAATCGAGATCCCCGCCTACCGCGGCGAACAGGGCCTCGCCGGCCGCGACGGCACCCCGCCCAAGCTCCACGAGGTGGACACTGTCGACGATGTGCCCACCGACGCCGAGCTCACCCACGACATGATCGGCCACGGCTACCACGTCACCGGCAGCCGCGACGTGCACTTCGTGACCACCGCCCCGGCCGACGACAACGCGCTCCGTATCGAAACGCTCTACGACTGGCTCGGCACCCAGGGCGAGACCGGCCCGCCCCCGGAGTTCAGCATCGGCAGCGTCACCACCAGTGACGACGTTTCCAACGCGCAGATCGAGGAAACCGGCCCCGGCGCCTACGCGCTGCACATGACGCTGCGCCGCGGCCGCCAGGGAGCGCAGGGCAACCCCGGCCCGGCCGCCGCCATCCGCAAGGCCGCCGACTACGACAACACCCGCAGGCCCCGCGCCAACGAGGTCCCCACCTGGAACGCCGCAGACAAGCAGTGGCAGCCCCGGCTCCCCCGCTCCGCGATGGGCCCCTACACGCTCCCGCCGCGCAGCCTCAGCGACGCCCACGCCAACCCGCTCAGCGGCACCAAGAAAATCCTCATGGGCTCCCGCTCCATCCCCGGCCAGCCGTTCGACTGGCACCCGTGGGTCGCCGGACACGCCCAGGCGAACAGCGGCATCACCGCCCGCGCCGGAGTGGAAGTACGTATCGGGCCCGACGAGGACAACAGCGTCGTCGTCGCCGTCGGCACTGCCGTCGCCAATATGAGCCTCTACAGCATCCCCATCGCCCCGCACTTCGACGTGGAAGTCGACCCGGACAGCGATCACGCCCTCATCCCCGCAGGGCAGGAAACCGTGATGTTCGTCTACGGCGTTCGCACCAACAGCAGCATCGACGAATGGACCGTCCACGCCGGAGGCACCCACGTCGCCCTCCAGGTGATGCCCGCCTACACCGCCGCCGACGACGACGTCCCCGCGCCCGATGATGAGCGGCGCACGGTCATCGACGGGGGCGACGCGCAGGCATGAGCACCCGTACCGTTGCCACCGTCCCCGGCATCGACCCGGCGCTCGCCCGCGAGTTCGCCCAGGCGTTCGCCGGCACCAGCGCCCTCCAGGACGTCATCGACACCATCGTCGGCGCCGCAGGCAGCGCCCTCGAAGACCTCGCCGATTGGGTAGCGAACGTGCCCGACATGATCGGCCGCATGGTCAACCAGGTGGTCGACATCTTCAACGGCCTGGTCGTCACCCCGATCAACGACGCCATCCAGGGCGTGCTCGATTGGTTCCGCGGTCTGCTCGGATTCCGCCAGGACACCAGCGAACAGGTCCAGGAGACCGAGAACACCGTCAACAACCAGGGCACCATTATCCAGGGCATCAGCGATGACCTTGTCGACAACGCCACGCTCGCCGACGTGCCGAACAACCTGCCCATGTGGCAGTCGTTGAACCCCCTGGAGGACCCGTCGTTCCCGCGGGTGATGCTCAACCGCGGCCAGAAAGACGGCGCCTGGTACCGGCCGGCCGCCGACCGCATGGAGCTCGCGTTCATCCGGCCCGCCCGGTCCCGCAAGTACAACACGATCGGCTGCATCGTCGACAACAGCGAGGACGCCACCAGCGACGCCTACCTCGCCGTCTACCGGGTAATGGAGGACGGCGCCCTGGACCTGGTCGACGTGACCGGCAACATCGCCGACACCATGACCGCCGCGCGCAGCGAAGTCCGCGTCCAGCTCGACGAGGACCTCATGGTCGAAGCCGGAAGCTATATCGCCGTCGGCATCCTCCAGACCGGCGGCACCACCCGTTACCTGGCAGGCCTGGACGACGAGAACGTCGCCGTGCCCGTCGGCACCTACCCGCCGAAGATCAACGCGCTCAGCGCCGGAGGCACCACCAGCCCACCCGACACGATCACCAGCGGCGAGATCGACTTCTCCCAGTCGTGGATCCCGTGGGTGTGCTTGGGCGAGTCGATCCCCGACACCGACGAGCAGCCCTTGTCTTATCGGGACACGTTCGACCGGCCCGACGGCGGCCTCGGCCACGATTGGGCAACCCGCGGAAGCTTCCGCGTGCTCGACCGCAAGGCCCAGCTCGGCGCCAACCCGTCGGGCGGATTCCACACCGCCCTATGGGTGTACCCGCTGCACCGCGACGACCACCAGGCGAGCGCCATCGTCGCGAAGAACGACACCCTCCAGGCGCCCGGATTCGTGATGGTCCGCGGTAACAACAGGTTCACCCGCGGCATGATCGCCTACTGGATTCAGCGCAGCAGCGGATCGTGGGAGGTCGGCCTGAACTACGCGACCGGCATCAACACCTACGGGAGGGCATACCCGGACACCCCGGCCGTCACGTTCCCCGCGAACAGCCGCGTCACGCTCAGAGCAATCGGCGACCGCTACATCGTCACCGTCAACGGCGAGGAAGTCATCGAGCACCGCGACACCGCCGGCCATGTCCCCATCGGCCCGGCCAACAGGTTCGTCGGATTCGGACTGTGGGCGAACCCGGCCGGACGCTACGGCGCCCCGCTCGAAGAGTGGTCCGCCAAGGACCTCAACCGAGAGTTGCTCGAGTACCCGGCCGAGGACCGCTACCCGAGCCGCCTGACCTACCCGTCCGCGCCCGGCACCGGCACCGGAGGCGGCAACAGCGACGGCGACGACAACACCGAGAGCGAGGACTAGCGATGGCCTACGCCCCGCAGCAGTGGCGCAACGGCATCGAGGGCGGCACCCCCACCTCTGCGAAGCGCTTCAACCACATCGAGACCGGCATCGCCGACGTCGACGACGCAATCAGCGACCTCGAAGCAGCCGTCACCTACCTCAGCGACACCAAGGCCCCGCAGGACCGGAAGATCACCGCCAGTACCGGACTCACCGGCGGTGGCAACCTCACCGCCGACCGCACCATCGCCGCCGACTTCGGCACCAGCAGCGGCACCGTCTGCGAGGGCAACGACTCCCGCCTGGCCGACCAGCGCACCCCCAATGACCGCAGCGTCAGCCACACCAAGCTGACCACCGACCTACGCGGCGACGTCGAAAGCGCCCTCCGCTCCGACGACGCGCGCATCCTCCGCATCATGGAACCCGCCGACTACGACGCGCTCGGCGCGAACACCGACCCGAACACCATCTACCTCGTCTACGAGGACTGAGCCGTGCCGATCTACCAGGACGACCGCACGTTCGAGCAGATCCAACACCGCGGCCGCCCCATCGGCGCCATCTACCACGGCAACCGACTCCTGTGGTCCCCCGGCGGCGTCGTCCACGCCCCCAAAAGGCGCTACTTCGGCACCCCCGGTCGCTACGCCTACCGGGTGCCGTCGTGGGCCGGATACCTCGACATCATCACCCTCGGCGGCGGTGGCGGCGGCGCCAACGGCAACAGCGGCAGCGCGCAGGCCGGACACGGCGGCTACGCCGGAAAATGGTCCACCGTACGCATCGACGTCCGCGACCTCACCGAACTCAACCTCGTCGTCAGCGTCGGATGGGGCGGCGCGAAACCCCCCGAAAGCGCGGCCGCCGGAGGCGGAGACGGCCAAGGCACCGTCGTCCTCTACAGCAACCAGACCGACCAAGTCGCCGGAACATGGGCCGAAGGCGGCAAAGGCGGCTACGGCAACGTCACCACCAACGCCGCCGCGACCGGCGAGTCCAGCGGCAACCGCACCTTTCACGGCTCGACTTACACCGGCGGCACCGGCGGCACGAACAAAGACAACAACGGCGGCGGCACCGGCGGCCGCGGCTCAGGAGGCGGCGGAGGCGCAGGCGGCATCTTCGGCGTCTATTGGTACGGCGGCGCCGGTGGCCCCGGCGCCGCATGGATCACAGCACGCACACGACGCAGCGTAGAAAGCGAGGGAGCATGAGCACCCAGGCATGGCCCGACACGTTCACCATCAAGACCCGCCGCGACGACGGCACCGCATGGGCCGACTACAACCCCACCCTCGAACAAGGCGAACCCGGCTTCGAGACCGACACCGGACTGTTCAAGATCGGCGACGGCATCGCACAGTGGACCGAGCTCCCGTACACGACCACCTCGTTCTACAGCGCGACCGAGGCCGCGCGCCTGGAGCTAGACGCCCGCATCCCCGGCGCACGGCGCCACACCATGAACGCGAACACCACCATCACGATTACCGACCCGCCGAGCGGCTACGGCGGCAACATCACCGTGGCCCTGGTCCAGGACACCACCGGCGGCCGCACCGTGACGTGGCCCGATGGCATCCGCTGGCTCAGCGGCAGCGCGCCCACCGTCGACGCCGATCCCGGCGCCATGACCATCATCCAGCTCCAGTGGTTCGGCGAATGGACCGGCCGACATCTCAGCTAGAGCGTGACTCCCGAATAAAAATGGCTCCATCCGCAACACTGGGCATCGTGTCACGTACCGAGTTACAAACTCGGCCAAGGCTCGTGAAGTTCGGGGTAGGGCAGATCGCCCCGGCTGTAAAGGGTCAGGTACCGACCGTGCCAGAATCCAGTGTCCGCCTGCTGATCTGCGGCCCACTTCACTAGGAAGCCCACAGGACCGACTGACAGTTCGGTCACATGGTCTACGACGATTCCACGTGATCGACTTGCGGTCATAATGTGCGGCCCGTTGGACAGGATCTGTATGGATCGGGCGTCGTCATCCCTCGCGCGCATCCGCGCGGCCCGTTCATGAGAGTAGAACGCTGCCATTTGGATGGACCGCGAAGACTCGTCCCCGTTCAGGTAGGCCAGTAGGTCGGACGGGACAGCAAAGTCGTTGGCGGCGATCTTGCACCCGAAGTGCTTCAGTACGTACCGCGCAAGTTCAGTCGCGTGGGTGCCAATGGGCTTGGGGAACACATCCCGGAAGTAGATACGTCGGGCGTCGGCAAGGGAGTCCCAGTTGGCGTGGACGTACTGACTAAACAGATCCCAGGCGCGGTCGGAGTCCTGGCTTCGTGCGTTGTTGCACTCGGCGCACAGATTCGGCCTGAACTTTGCAAGGTCGGAGTTTGGACCCTGGACGTGTTTGACCTGCATGCCGTCCGTCCAGAGAACCTTCGTCCCTGACGTGAACAGGCCTTTGAGGTCCACGCGTTTGAACTTGTGTTCCCCGGTCAGTGTGGTGTCGCCGCACCACCAGCACTTCCCATCGAACGGTGTTGAGTACTCCGCCACCTCGTCGGCCGTGCGGTAACGCTGACCATGTTCGTTCTCCACAGCACCGTCCCGCTTCTTCCATATCAGTTGGACCTTCGAAGCTTATGTGT
Organism: Tomitella fengzijianii; assembly: GCF_007559025.1. Taxonomy (NCBI): domain Bacteria; kingdom Bacillati; phylum Actinomycetota; class Actinomycetes; order Mycobacteriales; genus Tomitella; species Tomitella fengzijianii. The sequence goes on from NZ_CP041765.1 coordinate 2,751,902, forward strand.
ACCGACCGATGCCGCGCGGCCGCCTGGCGGTATCCACTCCCCCTCCTCCGCTTTCCAGGAGGAGGATCATTTCGCCAGGTGCATCCGAGAGAGATTAGGAGACACCTCCTAGGCCACAGCAGCCCGTTCACCCGCAGGCTGTGGGCAGTGTCAACTCGTGGAAGCAATCGGCTCGGCCAGTAGCTTCGTGAACACCTCCCGCGGGGTGAGGAAGCCGAGTACCGCGCGTGGCCGGTCGTTGAGCTCGTCGGCGATCGTGTCCAGGTAGGGCTGGTGGTCGGTGATCTCGATGCCCTTCGGCAGGTACTCGCGGATCAGCCCGTTCGTGTTCTCGTTGGTGCCGCGCTCCCACGGCGAGTGCGGATGAGCGAAGTACACCTTCAGGTCCGTGGCCGTGGTCAGCGCGGCATGCCGGGCCATCTCGGTCCCCTGATCCCAGGTCAGGGAACCGAGGATGTGCCGGGGCATGCCGCTGACCGTATCGATGAGCACATCTGCGAGGCCGTCGGCGTTCTTACCTGCGGGAAGACCGCAGATCAGGGTGAACCTGCTGGTGCGCTCGACCAAGGTGGCGGCCGCGGACTTGCCGCCCTTCCCGATGATCAGATCGCCTTCCCACGATCCAGGAACCCTGCGGTCGGAGGCCTGCTCGGGCCGGTCGTCGATCGAGACCATGCCGACGATCTTCGCGCCGGTGCGCTCGCCGAGCGCCTTACGGGGCTTGCGGCGGGTGCGCTTGGAGCGCAACAGGATCCCGGACTTGGCGAGCTCGCCCTTGGGCAGCGCGTAGATCCACTGGTAGATGGCCTCGTGTGAGATGGTTCGGCCTCCGGCGTCAGGGGAATGCACCATGGTGTCCACGCTGTCGTCGGTAGCTTCACGGTGCAACCTGCCGGCGATCTGGCGGGGCGTGCGTGAGTGGCGCAGATCGGTGCGGACCCGCAGCTCAAGCTGCGGGTCCGCGTCGATCTTGCGGGTCTGTGGTCTGCTACGGCGCCCTCGTGCTGCGCGGTCGGCGGCCACTGGCCGGTAGCCGCCGGCCGCGCTGGCGTTGCGTTTGCGTTCGCGCCAGATCACCGTCGGGTTCCGGCCGATGTCCTCACCGATCTCCGCGTCGGACAGACCGGCCTTGATCCCGACCGCGATCTGCACTCTGTCGTCCAGCGTCAGCTGCCGCCGCCCCAACCCACCACTCCTACCGTGTCACCAGCATCATTGCTACGACGCTATGACACCGCCGTGGGTTAGGTTGAAGCCCACCCCACAGCCAGCACGAGAGGACCAGCAGTGGCCACGCACGACCTCATGTCCCGCGGGACGATGATCGCCAACCTCAACGGCTTCGCCAAACGGTGGCGCGAGAACATCGACTCCTGGGACAACGTCCAGCGTGGCCACTCCGAATCCTCATCAGCACAAACGTTCTGGTCCGACCTGCTCCGACAGTTCGGCGTCATCCCCGAACGCATGACCATCTTCGAGGCCGACGCGCGCCGCGCCTCCACCGGCAACACCGGCAGCATGGACGTGTTCTGGTCCAGCGTGTTCCTCGGAGAAGCGAAATCCGTCGGCAAGGACCTCGATGCCGCCTACCACCAGGCCCTCGACTACCTGGCAGGCGGCAGCGTCAAACAGCACGAATGGCCCAAGTACATCGTCGTCACTGACTTCGAGCGGATCCGAATCGACCGGCTCGGCGACCAGCCGTGGACCGCTGAGTTCGGCATCGACGACATCGCCGAGCACGTCGACCAGCTCACGTTCCTCGCCGGCCACGAAACCGTGTCCAAGAAGGAAGAAGCCGACGCCTCCATCGAGGCCGCCCGCATCATGGCCCAGCTGTACGAAGCCATGACCGGAATCGACGCCGACGCCCCCGTCGCCGACGACGCCGCCACGGACGCCGACGACGAAGACGACGCCATCGAACAAGCGTCGATCTTCCTCACCCGCCTGCTGTTCCTGCTGTACGGCGACGACGCCGGCCTATGGCGCGACGACCTGTTCTACGACTACGTCCTCAACTACACCCAGGACGACGGCGCCGACCTCGGCCCCAAGCTCCACGCCCTGTTCGACACGCTCAACACCCCCGCGAACAAGCGCAGCCCCCGGCTCGGCAACATGCTCGCACAGTTCCCCTACGTCAACGGCTCCCTGTTCACCGCCGACAACCGAGTCGAGTACTTCGACGCCGCCATGCGCGAAGCGCTCCTCGACGCCTGCCGATTCCGATGGACCCGCATCAGCCCCGCCGTGTTCGGCTCCATGTTCCAGCTAGTCAAGTCCAAGGAGGCCCGCCGCGCGGCCGGCGAGCACTACACGTCGGAAACGAACATCCTCAAGACGATCGGCCCGCTGTTCCTGGACGACTTACGCGGCGAGGCCGACCGGCTCATCCGCAACAAGTCCACCCGCGTCAGCGAGCTGAAGGCGTTCCGTGACCAGCTGGCCACCCACCTGTTCATCGACCCCGCGTGCGGGTGCGGCAATTTCCTGGTGGTCGCGTACCGCGAGCTCCGCCGCATCGAGACTGACATCATCGTCGAAATCCGCCACCGCGAAGGGCAGGCAGGCGCATCGCTGGACGCCACGCTGGAGACCAAGCTGACCATCGGCCAGTTCCACGGCATCGAGCTCAACTGGTGGCCCGCCAAGATCGCCGAAACCGCGATGTTCCTCGTCGACCAGCAGGCCAACCGCGAGCTCGCCAAGGCCATCGGCCAGGCACCGGAACGCCTGCCCATCACCATCACCGCCCACATCCACCACACCAACGCCCTCCAGGCCGACTGGAACGAGCTCATCCCCGCGGCGGCCGGCGCGACGTACGTGTTCGGCAATCCGCCGTTCATCGGGCAGTACACCAAGACTGCCGAGCAGACAGCCGACATGCGGAAGGTGTGGGGTACCGACTACGACGGCTATCTCGACTTCGTCACCGGCTGGCACGCGCAAGCCCTGCACCTGTACGCCGACGGGCGCCCCGGCGAGTTCGGCTACGTGACCACCAACTCGATCACCCAAGGCCAGCCCGTGCCTGCCCTGTTCGGGCCGATTCAGCGCGAAGGGTGGCGCATCAAGTACGCGCACCGCACGTTCGCGTGGGACTCAGAAGCGCCCGGCAAGGCCGCCGTGCACTGCGTCATCGTCGGATTCACCCGCGACCGCGGCGCTCAACAACGGCTCTGGGACTACCCCGTCGTCAACGGCGACCCCGTACGTCAGCAGGTAAGCACAGGCATCAACGCCTATCTCGTAGACGGCCCTTGGGTTCTGGTCGCTAAACGACTTTCGCCGCTCTCAACAGAAATCGCGCGGGCCCGATTCGGCTCAAAGCCAGTTGGAACAGCACTGATCATCGAGCCAAGCGAAAAGCCGGAGGTTAATGCCGATCCGGTCGCGCGCAAGTACGTCAGGCCCTTCCGCATGGGCATGGAGTTGGTTAACGGGCTCGACCGATGGTGCTTGTGGATGGCCACCGACGACTTCGACCCAGCCGACCTGCGCAGGTCCAAAGTGCTGAACACACGCGTTGCGAGCGTACGAGCGATGCGCGAGTCAAGTGCAAAGCGAGCGACGCAAGAGAGTGCAGCCACCTCGCACCTGTTCCAGGAAAACCACCAACCAAATACTGACTATGTCGGCATACCTGCCGTCGTCTCCCAAACCCGCCCGTATTACACGGTGGCCCACCTATCTTCCGATGTGATCGCCGGGAACAAAGTCTATACGATCCCCGACCCAGACGGGCTCCAGTTTGCATTCCTTTCGTCTGCGATGCTCATTACCTGGCAGCGGGCAGTCGGCGGACGGTTAAAGTCGGATCTCTCGTTCTCGAACACAGTCGTATGGAACACCTTCCCCGTGCCGGAGCTCACCGACGACATCCGGCAGCGGATCGTCAAGGCCGGCCAAGGCGTGCTGGACGCGCGCGACCAGCACCCCGGCCGGAGTCTCGCCGATCACTACAATCCGCTCGCGATGGATCCGGCACTGGTGAAGGCGCACGACGCGCTCGATCGTGTCGTCGACCGAGCGTTCGGCGCGCCGCGCAAGCTCACCGGCGAACGCCAACGGCTCGAGCTGCTCTTCCAGAACTACCAGGACCTCACCCGCGACAGCTGAGAGGCGAACACCAGGGGCCGGCCACCGTCACGGTGGCCGGCCCCTCGCTGTGTGACGCTCCGCACATACGGCCCGATCGGCGCCACGGCCGCAAGTTCTGCTGTCTGCCAGCTGTCTGACAGCTGTCGCTCGTTCGCAATCACCTGCACTTATGCGCAACCATCCGCAATGTCCCAGATACGACGAAACGCCAGGTCAAAACAGTGTTTGACCTGGCGTTTCGCTTGCTCCCCCGACTGGACTCGAACCAGTAACCCTTCGATTAACAGTCGAATGCTCTGCCATTGAGCTACGGGGGATCACACCGGCGACAGGCGGTGCCCGCGCCGATGTCAGACTCTAGCGCACACCACACCCGGCACGCCAAATCGCCCCCGCCCGCCGCCCCGATTCCATCCGATGCGGCAAGCGGCGTCCGGTTCCCGCACCCACTATCCTGGCTGGAAGTATGGGTCCCGGGCCACGTGCCCGAACCTCGGGAGCCGGTCGCCACACAGGAGGCCGGCCCGCGTCGACGGAGGAGAGCCGATGATCGGGATCGTGTTCGCGGCGGGCGCCGGCTACGTGCTGGGCACCAAGGCCGGACGGCGCCGCTACGAGCAGATCAGCCGCGCTGCCAAGGCCATCGCGGAGAGCCCCGCCACGCGCACCGCCCTCGACGCCGGACGTCAACGGCTGTCGGAGGCGCTGAGCACCGAGCCCCGCTTCACCAGAATCGAGTCGATCGACGACGAGACGTCGGTGTACATCCCGGAGGCGGAGGACCAGCACCGCTGACGGCGGGCCGGCCGGGGGCCGCTGACGGCGGGCGGCCAGGTCAACCGATGGGCCCGGTCAGCCGATGGGGACGTCGTCGCGCGCCCCCACGGCCTGGTCGAGCAGCCCGCGCCGGTACTGCTCCAGCGCCACCAGGTCGCCGAAGAGGGCCCGGTACCCGTCCGCGTCCTCGGCCGGGGACATACGCTGGAGTTTCGACTTGAGGTCGGCGATCTGCTCGCCCACCCACACTTCCTGCAGGCGTGCCAGGACCCCGCCGATGTAGCGGGGCACGTCCGCCTCCGCCACCCGCATGTCCTCCACCGCCAGTTCGGAGACCAGCGAACGCACTTGCGCGCCGGTCATCCGCGGCGTCCCGTCGCCGGGACCGCTGACGAGGTCCTCGCCCGCCACGGACACGGCCTCCACCCACTCGCCGCCGCCGAGGCCGGCAGACGTGCCGCCCGCCGCCTCGATCGCCGAACGCACGGTGGCGTACGCCGAGTGCGTGAAGCTGTCCGCGGGAAGCGAGTCGAACACCGCCCCGGCGATGCCCGGCTCCTGGAGAGCGGACTTCAGCGATTCTCGTTGCGGCCACAGCACCGGGTCGCGGCGATCCGGCCGCGGCACGGCGGGCGCCTCCTGCGGCTGCACGGGGTCCGCTCCACGTGCCCCCGGGCGCGCCGCCCTCTCGGGCGCGCGCCGACCGCTGCGACGCGATTCCTCGCGCACCCGGCGCACCACCTGCGGAATGTTGGGCCAGCCCACCCAATGGTCCGCGAGCCGTGTGGCGTACCCGTCGCGCAGTGACGGATCCTTGATGCGGGCGACGATCGGCACCGACCGCCGCAGCGCCTCGACCCGCCCCTCCTCGGTGTCGAGGTCGATACCGGAGATGATCGATCGGATCGCGAACTCGAACATCGGCACCCGGCGCGCGATGAGGTCGCGCACCGCGGCGTCCCCGTCGGCCATGCGCAGCTCGCACGGGTCCTGCCCGTCCGGCGCGATGGACACGAAAGTCTGGGCGGTGACCTTCTGATCGCCGTCGAACGCCTTGAGCGCCGCGGCCTGCCCGGCGCTGTCGCCGTCGAAGGTGTAGATGATCTCGCCGCGGAAGTAGCTGTCGTCCAGCAGCAGCCGGCGCAGCAGGGTCAGGTGGTCGCCGCCGAAGGCCGTGCCGCACGCGGCGACCGCCGTGGGGACGCCCGCCAGGTGCATTGCCATGACATCGGTGTACCCCTCGACGATGACGGCCTGGTGCCGCTTGGCGATCTCCCGCTTGGCCAGATCCAGCCCGAAGAGCACCTGCGACTTCTTGTACAGAAGCGTCTCCGGCGTATTGACGTACTTGGCCTGGATGGGGTCGTCCTCGTGCAGCCTGCGCGCCCCGAACCCGATGACGTCGCCCGTCAGGCTGCGGATGGGCCACAGCAGCCGGCGGTGGAACCGGTCCATCGGCCCGCGCTTGCCCTGCCGGGACAGCCCCGCGGCCTCGAGCTCTTTGAACTCGAACCCCTTGCTCAGAAGATGCTTGGTCAGCGTGTCCCAGCCCGCGGGCGCATAGCCGCAGCCGAACGTCCGGGCGGCCTCCGCGTCGAAATCGCGTTCCCGCAGGTACGCACGTGCCGCCTCCGCATCCGGCTGCGCGAGGCGCTCGGCGTAGAACTCCTGCGCCGCGGCGTTGGCGGCGACCAGCCGGGCGCGCGTTCCGCGGTCGCGCCGGATCGCCGTGCCGCCGCCCTCGTAGTTGATCTGATAGCCGGTATTGTCGGCCATCTGCTCGACGGCCTCGACGAAACCGATGTGCTCGATCTTCTGCAGGAAGCTGAAGACGTCGCCGCCCTCACCGCACCCGAAGCAGTGGAAGTGGCCGTGGTTGGGGCGCACGTGGAACGACGGGGTCTTCTCGTCGTGGAACGGGCACAGGCCCTTCATCGAATCGGCACCGCCCCTGCGCAGTGCCACATACTCGCCGACGATGTCCTCGATGCGGACGCGCTCTCGGATCGCTGCGATGTCGCGTTCAGGGATTCGGCCGGCCACACGTGCAGTGTAGAGGCGTGGGGTCGGCAAGGGCAGGCGCCCTGGCGTACCCGGCAACCCGCGCGCCCGTTCTGCCGGCCGAGCGCACGTTCACGCGCCCCAGGCTGGAAACGGTACTCGGAACGGCAGCGCCGCGCGCCGCTAAGCCCAGCCGGCCTGGTCGGAGCGGCCCTCGCGGTCGATGCGCTCGAGCCGGCTCTCGGTGTACGAGGCGATCTGGTCCACCACCACCCGCACACGCCGGATGTCGTCCGGGGCCCGGTCCCAGTCGGCGCGCAGCATCGGGTCCAGCGACCCGGGCGCGGTGCTCAACAGCCATTGCGCGGCCCGGTGGATCCGCTCACGCTCGCGATCCTGCCGCTTGCGGTGCCCCGGATCCGACATCACGTACCGCAGCGCGACCGTCTTGAGCAGCAGCACCTCCGCCGCCACGACGGCCGGCACCTGCAGGTCGGCGTCGTAGCGCGCGAGCCGTCCTCTCCCCGCGACCGACCGCGTGCCGGCGATCGCCGCCGACGTGAAGCGTCCCACCAGTTCGCTGGTCATCCGCTTGAGCGCGACCGACGACGGAAGGGTGCCGTCGTAGACGCCCACCGATTGCACCACCGGCAGGACGGAGAGCCTCTGCGCGGCTTCGATCAGCTCGTTCTCCCCCACCGCGGAGAACTCGGACCAGCCCATCGCGGCGAGGGCCCGCTGCTCGGCGGGGTCGGCCAGTGCACGCAGGTCGATGCGCCCCGAGATCACGCCGTCCTCGACGTCGTGCACCGAGTAGGCGACGTCGTCCGCCCAGTCCATCGCCTGCGTCTCCAGGCTCTGCCGCCCCTGCGGCGCTCCCTGGCGGACCCAGGCGAGGATCGCGGCGTCGTCGTCGTAGGCGCCGAACTTGGCGCCTGGGGCCTGCCGCAGCCACGGGTACTTCATCGCCGCGTCGAGCGACGCCCGCGTGAGGTTGAGGCCCAGGCCCTCCCCCTGCGGGCCCAGGACCTTGGGTTCGAGGCGGGTGAGGATGCGCAGGTTCTGCGCGTTGCCCTCGAACCCGCCGCACGGCGCGGCCACCTCGTCGAGCGCCCGCTCCCCGTTGTGGCCGTACGGCGGATGGCCGATGTCGTGGGCCAGCCCGGCCAGATCCACCAGGTCGGGATCACATCCCAAACCGTCGGCGATGCCGCGGCCGATCTGCGCCACCTCGATCGAATGGGTCAGGCGCGTACGCGGGGTGTCGCCCTCGCGGGGACCCACCACCTGGGTCTTGTCCGCCAGCCGGCGCAGGGCCGCGCTGTGCAGGACGCGGGCGCGGTCGCGGGAGAACGCGCTCCGGTGCTCCGCATCCGCCCCGGTGAGGCCGGCCGTCTTGGGCGCCTCGTCCCCGATGCGCTCGAGGTCTGCGGTCGTGTATCCGCTCACCGGCGTCCTCACTCCTTGATCACGTCGGGAAAGTCGGCCTGGTAGTGGGTGAGCTGGTACCACAGCAGCGCACCCGTCTCCCGCACTATGCCCTTGAACTGCGCGGACCGGGTGGTCACGGCCGGTCCGCTGCGAGTGGGCGCGACGGTGGCCTCCAGCCCGGAATCGCGTGCCATCGTGCGCGCCCGCAACGAATGCCACGGGTCCGAGGTGATCACGATCGAGTCGACGCGCCGACTCTGCAGCATGGCCGACACCGCGTCGATGCTGCCGAGGGTGTCCGAGCCGACCGCCACGGCGAGCACGCTGTCGCCCGGCACGCCCTGCCGGATCAGGTATTGCCGGCCCGCCTCCGCCTCGGTGGTGGAATCGCCCTGGATCTTTCCACCGACGGTGACGACCATGGGCGCAACGCCCTCATCGAACAGCTCGGCCGCCATGTCCAGCCGGGCCTGGAACACCGGCGACGGCGTGCCGTTGTACTGCGCGGCGCCCAGCACGAGTATGGCGTCGGTCGGCGTCCTGTCGTCGATCCTCGCCACCTGCCACACGCGGAAAGCGGTGCCTGCCACCAGCAGCACGCCGACGATCAGCACACCTGCGACGCCTCGCCGCAGCCACCGCGCCAGCGTGCCGCCGACCCCCAGTCCAGTGTTCATCGCCGACCAGTCTGCCAGCGCGCGTGCCCGCGCCGCGACGCCGCACCCCGGGCCGATACATCACCCCGTCGATACGGCTAGGTTCTGGGTATGCGACCCGCCCTTCCCCGCACAGCCGGACGCACCGCCTGCCCACCTGCCGCGGAGCATCCTTGCGTCGCCGGCACCATCATCCAGGCATCCCGTCGGTTGTTCGCCGCCGCGGCAGCGCTCGTCGTGGTGTTCGTGCTGGCGTGCACCGCGCTGCTCGCACTGCCGGGCGCTGCTGGTGCCGAGGCCCCCTTGCGCCTGCCGCAGCAGATCACCGACCACACAGACGCTCTCGGGGGACGCACGGGAGACGTGCAGGACGCGGTCGACGATCTCTTCGCGAAACACCACGTGCAACTGTGGGTGGTCTACACCGACTCCTTCGACGGCATGGACGGCGAGCAATGGGCGCGGCGGACCGCGGCGGCCAGCGGCTTCGGATCCGACACCATGCTGCTGGCCGTCGCCACGGCCGACGGAGCTTTCGGGTTCACCGGATCGGTGGCAGGCCTGAGCAACGCACAACTCTCGTCGGTCCAGAACGACGACATCGTCCCGAAGCTGCGCGAGGACGACTGGGCGGGGGCGGCGATCGCCGCGGCGGGCGGCCTGTCATCCGCCCTCGACGGGCCCGGCTCTGCGCCACTGGTCGTCGGCGTGGTGATCCTCGTCCTCATCATCGGCGGCGCCGCGGCATGGGTGTGGATCCGCAGGCGCCGCAGGCGGCGGGAAGAGGCCGCCACGGCACGCGGCACCGACCTCACCGACCCGCGCAACCTCGCCGGACTGTCCACCGAGGCGCTCGATCAACGCTCGCGGGAGCTGCTGGTGGAGACCGACAACGCGCTGCGCACGAGCTCCGAGGACCTGCGGGTGGCCACCGAGGAGTTCGGCACCCGCGCCACGGAGCCGTTCCGCACCGCGTTCACCGCCGCGCAACAGGCGCTGTCGGCGGCGTTCGGCATCCGCCAGCGACTCGACGACGCCATTCCCGAGACGCCGGACCAGCGGCGCAGTCTGCTCGTCGACCTTCTCGTGCACACCGGCCGCGCCAACGCCGCGCTGAACGAGCAGGTCGCCGCATTCGACGCGATGCGCGACCTGGTCATCACGGCGCCGGCCCGGCTCGACACGCTGACCGAACACCTGGTCGCGTTGAAGGCCCGCTTGCCGCGCGCGCAGTCCACCTTCGAAGATCTGCAGTCACGCTTCGCAGCCTCCGCCCTCGCCGCCATCGCGCCGAACATCACGATCGCCCGGGAGCAGGCCGACTTCGCCGACGAGGGCCTCGAGGCGGCGCGCGCGGCGGTGTCCGGCCCCGGCGGCGACCCCACCGACGCGGTACGCGGCATCCGCACCGCCGAGCGCGCCCTGGACCAGGCGGGGACCCTGCTCGACGCCATCGACTCCGCGGGATCCGACATCCGGCACGCCGTCGCGGAGATGGCGGCGACGCTCGCCGACGCGCAGCAGGGTGTGGACGCCGCCCGGAGTCTGTCGGACTCGGGATCGGTCCAGGTGGAGGCCAATCGCGCCCGGCTCGACGAGGCGCGCGCACGCGTGGAGGCCGCGCTGGCCGACGCGCAGCAGCACAAGGAGTCCGATCCGTTGGGCACCTTCGAGGCGGTGGTCGAGGCGGACGCGGCGCTGGACACCGTCTACGCGGAGACCGCGGACCGGGTGCAGGAGAACCGGCGGGCGCGGGCACTGGTGGACCAGACCATGGACAGCGCGCGGGCACGGCTCGACGCCGCGGAGAGCTTCATCACGCCGCGACGGGGCGGCATCGGCCCGGAGCCGCGCACCCGCCTGTCGGAGGCGCACCGCCACTACGACGAGGCGCGACGCCTCCGTGACACCGACCCGCAGGCGGCCCAGCGCGAGGCCCACGCCGCGGCGTCGCTCGCCCAGCAGGCGCTCGACCTCGCGCAGCGGGACTTCACGCACTGGTCCGGGCCGGGCGGCTACGGCGGCGGCTACCGCGGGCGACGTTCCTCCGGGGCCGGGGCGATGCTCGGCGGGATCCTCATCGGCTCGATCCTCGGCGGCGGCCGCGGAGGCGGCTTCGGCGGCGGCTTCGGCGGAGGCGGCGGCTTCGGCGGCGGCGGAGGCGGCGGCGGATTCAGCGGCGGGGGCCGGTTCTGAAGTTCCGCATCCCCCGCACCGCGGCGGCGCCGGACACCCGGCCCGGCTCCGACGGAGGACGGGGGCACCGCGGCGACGGCGGCGCGAGCGCGGCGGCCGCGGCATTCCGGGACACCATCGCCGTAGGGTTCGGGCTCTTCCCGCTGGGTCTGGCCTTCGGCGTGCTGCTCACCCAATCCGGGCTGGCATGGTGGTGGGCGCCGGTGTTCTCGATGATGATCTACGCCGGGTCGCTGGAGTTCCTGGCCATCGGCCTGCTGCTCGCCATGACGCCGCTGGCGCAGGTGGCCCTGACCGCGTTCATGGTGAACTTCCGGCACGTCTTCTACGCGCTTTCCTTCCCGCTGCACAAGGTTCGCGGGCGGCTCGCCCGGACCTACAGCATGTACGCGCTCACCGACGAGTCGTACGCCGTGACCGCCACCCGCCCGGATGCGGAGCTCACCGGTGGACGGGTCCTGGGCATCCAGATGTTCTGCCAGCTCTACTGGGTCGGCGGCGGGATCGCCGGGGCCCTGGCCGGACTCGCGATTCCGGGGCGGGTGGAGGGCCTCGATTTCGCCCTGACAGCGCTGTTCGCCGTGCTCTCCGTAGACGCCTTCCGCGTGCGCAGAGACATCCCCACCCCGGTCCTGGCGCTCGGCTGCGCGATCGGCGCGCTGTTCGCCCCGTCCGACGCGTTCCTGGTGGTCGCGATGGGCGCGTTCACCGCCGTCCTGCTCGCCCGCTACGGCGTGCGCCGCGCGCGTTTGCGGCGCAGCACGCCCCGGGTCAGGTGGCCGGAGCCGGACGCCGCGGGCCCTGAAGCGCCGAACGCCCGCGAGGGGGTGGGGTAGCCATGCCGTCCACCGGGTACCTCCTCGGCGCACTCACGGTGATCCTCGTCGTGACGTTCGGGCTGCGCGCGCTGCCGTTCGCCTTCGTCGCACCGGTGCGCTCGTCGTCGCTGCTGCGGTTCCTCGGAGCCCACATGCCCGTGGGCATCATGGTGATCCTCACGGTGTACACGCTGGTGGGAACCCCGCTCACCGTCGCCGGGGCGGTCCCCGCGGCGACGGCGCTGGCGGTGAGCGTGGGGCTGCACCTGTGGCGTTCGAACGCGCTCGTCAGCATCATCGGCGGAACGGGCGTGTACGTGCTGCTACTGCAGTTGTGGGGCTGACGGGGTCCGGCAGCAGCCCCAGGAGCATGTCGATGCTCGTGGACTTGCCGCCGCCGACGGGCCGGTACCCGGTCCGTCGATCACGGATCGACCGTGACAGATGTCATGATCGTCCCGGTGTCCGTTCGTGACGCGAGTCATTCCGCCACGCACGCACACGCCTGCCCACCGCCGAGAAGAAGGCCGATGATGACCCTCCCCAGCGAACCGAGTCCCCGCGCCCGCCGTCCCCGCAATCCGCTTTCGGCGCTCGCCCGGTTCCTGGGCCGCCACGAATGGTTGATGCGTCTGGCGCCTGCGATCATCCTGGTCGAGTCGTTCATGCGCCGTTGGACCGGCAACCGGCTGAGCCTCGTGGGCATCGCAGGGCTGCCGTCGGTGCAGATCACGGTGCCCGGCCGGCGCACGGGCATCCCGCGCACGACGGCGCTTCTGGCAGTGCCGCTGGACGACGGCTTCGTCGTCACCGGGTCCAATTGGGGCCGCGCCAAGACGCCTGCCTGGGCGTGGAACCTCGGCGCAGTCGGCCGCGCCGAGGTGCATGTCGGCGCCCGGATCGAGACCATGCGGGTGGACCGCGTCTCCGAGGCCGAACGCGCGCAGTACTGGGCCGACATCGTGTACTACTGGCCCGGCTACGAGATGGAGCAGCGGCTCGCGCCGGGTCGGCGCTTCCCCATGTTCCACCTGCGCACGGACAGCGATGCGCACGCGAGCGGCCGGCGGGCGCAGGGCGCCGCCCCCGTCGGTGAAGGCACCGACGGGGGCGGCGATCGAGCGGCGCCCACCGGGCATCGGCCGCAGGGGAAACGGCCCGCCTGATGGACTGACCCGGACTCGATTCAGCTCAGCCCGGAGAGCGAGTCGATCAGCCCGGAGCTACCCAGTCCGGAACTGCCCAGGCCCAGGTCGGTGCTTCCCAGGCCCGACTGCGCGAGTGCGGTGCTGCTTCCGGCGCTGAAGAGTTGGAAGATCACGTTGACGGTGATCGGCGTGTCCCCCGAGACGACGTTGTTGGGCACTGTGTCCTGCTTTCTCGTGGTGTGGCTGGTGATGCAGCGGTGGGCTTCCGTGCCCAAGCCTGTGGACGGTCCGGGCCGGGCTGAGTCGAGCGGTTCTAGACCAGGCCTGCCTGGGCGCCGCCGTCGACCGGGCCGGTGTCCCCCGGCGTCGTCGGGACGTTGCCGTTGCCGATCGCGCTGCTTCCCAGGTTGAAAAGCTGAAGGATGACGTTCGAAACCGCGGCGATCGCGCCGCTGGTGGGTCCGTTGATCACGGGTACTCCTGAACTGTGTTCCTGCACTGAGTGAGGTCGGCGCCGGGCCGGGCGTACGGTCGTCGGAGAACTGCGAATCCGGCGACGCCGTGGTGCCACGGCCCGGCGCTTCCGCTCCGGAGCGGGTCAGCTGGCGAAGAGACCGCCGCCGTCCTGCGAACCCGTCCCGCTGCTGCCGGCGTTGAACAGCTGGAGGATGGTATCGAGCATCACGGCGATGACGCCGTTGTTCTGGCCGTTGTTCACGTTCGTGCCTTTCGTAGCGGATTTGTGTCGTGGTGCTTGGCACCGCGGTCAGTTCTATCCGCCGGCCGGGCAGGAGCGTAAGCCTCGCAGACGATCGTTCAGATATGTCTTAAAGCACGGTGTGACGTCTCACAGAGGGGCTGGACCGCCCGTCGAACAGGCGCCTATGCAGCATCGAGAACACGTTCTGGCCATCAGGACGCACGTCCTATACAATATCCTCGACATTGTGATGTGGGTCACTTACGGTAACGATCGCGCACCAAACCACGATCGATATCCGCGGTCCGGGTCGGCACGCCTGGACGGCGGATGCGGCATGGTGCCGTCGCCCCTGCCGAAGTCCCACGGACTACCGACCACGGGGGGTCGAGATGACACGAACTGCAATGGACCGCGGCCGCACCATGATGCTCAACGGCCGGCCCGCCTCACACACGCTGGCGGACACGACCGCGCTCGCCGAGGAGGTCCTGCGGCACCACGCCGCCACCAGCACCGACTACCGCCTCTACCGGATGGCGGACGTGCACACGGAGATCGTCCGCTCCGTCGCCGCCGGGTTCCGCCTGGCCGCGCGTCTGCTCGACGGCGGCCCGCTGCCCACGGAGGACGAGCTGTCCGGAATCCTCACCCTGATCGCGGAGAAAGCGCTGGTGGGCGTCCCCCTCAGCGCCATGATGTCGCTGACCGATGAGACCGTCGGAAAGCTACGCGCCACCGTCCTCGCCCCGGCGGACGCACGCGACAACGAAGATCTGCGCGAGATCAACGACCGCATTTTCGCTTTCGCCCAGCACATCCACACCACGATCCCGATCTGCTACATCAATGCCGCGCGCCGGCCCGAGGGCCCCGGCACCGCGCCGTCCCTCGCAGAGGCGCTGCTGGCCGGACGCGCCCCGTCGGGGGACGTTCCCCGCGGCTACCTGGTCGTGCGGCTCGTGGTGGACCCGTGGTCCGCGGCGCCTTCCGCCGTGCCGAGGGGGACGGACCCCGCGCGCATCAGCGTGGGCCCGGGAGCGCTTCCACCGCACCTCGCGATCAAGGCCGGTCACGATCTGGGCGAGGCCTGTCGCCAGCTGAGTGCGACGTTCCCCGGCACGCTCATCGCACCCGAGCCGCACCACGGACTGCTTCTCGCGCAGGCTCCGGTGGACGCGTTGCGTGCAGCGTTGCGCGAGATCGGCACGGTCCTGGGCACGGAGATCTCCGCGGTCACCGACACTGTCGCGACGGCACAGATCCCCCGTGCCGTGGAAGACACCCGTGAACTGGCGCGCATCATCACGCGCCTCCGCTACCCGGCCGGCGTCTACACGTTCAGCGACCTCGCCGTGGAGTACCAGCTCACCCGCCCCGGCCCGGGACGTGACCGGCTCGCTGCGGCGCTCGATCCGCTCGCCGCCAACGCCGGGTTGATCGAGACGCTGGGCGTGCACATCGGCAACGACCTGGACCGCCGCCGCACCGCCACCGCCCTCGGGTTGCACCCGAACACCGTTGATCACCGGCTCAAGCGCATCGCCAAGCTCACCGGGCATGACCCGACGCGGGCGCGCGGCCTGCGGCACCTGCATGCGGCGACGGTGGTCGGCCGATTCCTCCAGGCGCCGATGCCCCGCACCGCCCACCTGGAGCAGGCGGCCGGCTCCCGCCTCAGCAGCCGATGAGGCGCTGCGCCAGGTAACCCTCCACCTGGTCGAGCGCGATGCGCTCCTGGGACATCGAGTCACGCTCGCGAATGGTCACCGCCTGGTCGTCGAGCGTGTCGAAGTCGACCGTGATGCAAAACGGCGTACCCACCTCGTCCTGACGGCGGTACCTCCGGCCGATCGCGCCCGCGTCGTCGAAATCGACGTTCCAGTTGCGCCGCAGCTGCCGGGCCAGGTCCTTGGCCTTGGGCGTCAGATCCGCGTTGCGGCTCAGGGGCAGGACAGCGGCCTTCACCGGCGCGAGCCTGCGGTCGAGGCGCAGCACCGTGCGCTTGTCCACGCCGCCCTTCGCGTTGGGCGCCTCGTCCTCGGTGTATGCATCGACGAGGAAGGCCATCAGCGAGCGGCCCAGGCCGGCAGCCGGCTCGATGACGTAGGGCGTGTAGCGCTCGCCCGCGGCCTGGTCGTAGAAGCTCAGGTCCGCACCCGAGTGCTCGCTGTGCGTCGAAAGGTCGAAGTCCGTGCGATTGGCGACGCCCTCGAGCTCGCCCCACTCGCTGCCGGCGAACTCGAACCGGTACTCGATGTCGATGGTGCTCTTGGAATAGTGCGAGAGCTTCTCCTGCGGGTGCTCGTAGAGCCGCAGGTTGTCCTCGTTGATGCCCAGGTCGGTGTACCAGCTGAAACGCTGATCGATCCAGTACTTGTGCCAGGTCTCGTCCTCGCCGGGCTTGACGAAGAACTCCATCTCCATCTGCTCGAATTCGCGGGTGCGGAAGATGAAGTTGCCGGGCGTGATCTCGTTGCGGAAGCTCTTGCCGATCTGGCCGATGCCGAACGGCGGCTTCTTGCGCGCTGTGTTGAGCACGTTCGCGAAGTTGACGAAGATCCCCTGGGCGGTCTCGGGGCGCAGGTAGTGCAGCCCCTCCTCGCTCTCCACCGGCCCCAGGAAGGTCTTGAGCATCATGTTGAAATCGCGCGGCTCGGTCCACTGCCCCTTGGTGCCGCAGTCCGGGCAGCCGAGCAGGTCCATGGCCACGGTGTCGGGATCATCGATCCCGTGCTTGGCGGCGTAGGCCTCCTGCAGGTGGTCCTGGCGGTGCCGCTTGTGGCAGTTGAGGCACTCCACCAGCGGGTCGTTGAACACCGCGAGGTGGCCGGACGCCACCCACACCTGGCGCGGAAGGATCACCGACGAATCGATGCCGACGGTGTCGTCGCGGCCGGTGATCATGCTGCGCCACCACTGGCGCTTGATGTTCTCCTTGAGTTCGACGCCCAGGGGGCCGTAGTCCCAGGCAGAGCGGGTTCCGCCGTAGATATCGCCGCTCGGGAACACCAGGCCGCGACGCTTGGCCAGGTTGACGACGGTGTCGATACGGTTGGACTTGCCTGCCACTGACTTACCTGCCAATCGGGGTGAGCTTCAGATGCGGGGCCCGCAGGCGCTCGCGATACCCGCTCAGCCTATCGGGTGACCCGGCCGGCACCCGTACCACCCGCCGCACTTCGACCCCGCATTGACATGCGCGATATCGCATATGAAAATGATTTGCATGGCGACGGTCGAGTTGGACAACGCGCGGCGACGTTCGCACGGGACGGCCCGCCCCGCTCCCCCGGCGGGGCCCCGGGCCCTCGACGGCCCGGCTCCCGGGGATCCGTCTCCGGAAATCGCGCGGCCCGGGAACGCGGCGCCCGACGACGCACTGCTCGACACCGCGGGCGCCCTGCTCCGGGCGCTCGCCGCGCCGGCCCGGATGGCGATCGTCCTGCGACTGCGCGAGAGAGACTGCTGCGTCCACGACCTCGTCGACGCGCTCGCGCTACCGCAGCCCCTGGTCAGTCAGCACCTCCGCGTGCTCAAGACCGCAGGCGTGGTCCTGGGCCAGCGGGACGGCCGGGAGGTGCGGTACCACCTGGTGGACGAGCACCTCGCGCACATCGTCACCGACGCGATCGCGCACGCGGACGAGTTGCTGGCACAGGCGCCGACGGCCGGGGACGAGGGTGCATCGTGACCTCCGCCGGCCGTCCCGCCGTCGGTGTGCGGTCCACCAAACAGCGCAGCGCGATCACCGCGATGCTCGAGGAGATCACGGACTTCCGGTCCGCCCAGGAACTGCACGACGAACTGCGCCGGCGCAGGGCCACGATCTCACTGACCACCGTGTACCGGACCATGCAATCGCTGGCCGAGTCCGGCGAGGTGGACGTGCTCCGCACCGACACCGGCGAGACGGTGTACCGGCGCTGCTCGTCCGGGCATCACCATCACTTGGTATGCCGCCGTTGCGGGTTCACCGTGGAGATCGACGGCCCCACAGTGGAGGCCTGGACCCGCACCGTCGCCACCGAGCACGGCTTCACCGACCCGAGCCACACCCTGGAGGTGTTCGGCGTCTGCTCCGAGTGCGCCGCCGGGGCCCGGTAGCCGGCCTCAGGCCTCCGCGCCCTCCGCCTCGGGGATCTCGTGCGGCCGGTACCGCGGCAGACGCGAGGCGGGGAGTATCGCGGTGGCGCTGAGGGCCGCGAGCACGAGCAGACCGAACTTGAGGGTCTGCAGCCGCACGTCCTCGTTGACCGCCACAGCACGGTCCACCTGTTCCGGTGAAGCGTCGGTGGTCGTCTCCAGGTGCTCGCGCAGCTGGTCGTTGCGCACGAAGTCCACCTTGTCCAGGTCCACCTGCGCCACGAGCGAGTCCGGGACTCCCGTCTGATGCGCGACGGCGTTGCCGATGCCGATCGACAGCAAGGACACGAGGATCGCCCCGATGACCGCCGTCCCCACCGCCGACGCGAGGTTCTGCGTGGTGCCCCGGATGGAGCCGACGTCCCCGGCACGTTCGGCGGGGACGCTCGTGATGAGCACGTTGAACACCAGGGTCACCAACGCGCCCTGGCCGATGCCGAACACGATCAGCCCGATGATCGTCGGCGCGGTCTCCCAGTTATTGCTGACCACATAGGCCAGCCACACCAGCGCCGCCGTGGTGAGGATGAACGACGTCACGCCGATGACGCGCGGGCTGAACCTCCGGTAGAAGCGCACGATCAGCGTGGCCGTGACGAAGACGGTCAGGTTGAACGGCAGCATCGCCAGCGACGTGTCGAACGCGCTGCGCCCCTGCACGATCTGGATGTACAGCGGCACCGTGAAGTTGAGCGCCGCCTCCATCGCGACGACGATGAACATGGCGTACACGGCCGCGCGCTCGCTCGACGAGCCCAGGACCGACAGGTCCACCAACGGGGTCTTGCCCGCCCGCACCCGCGCACGCGTCCACTGGAAGAACCCCTGGCCGACGACGAGTCCGATCAGCACCGACAACGGCGCGGGCGAGACGCCGACGATGTCGAACGGGGCTTCGGGCGTGGCGAACCACACCCCCCACGCATTGAGGTTCTGGAAGCCGACGGTGATGAGCACGATCGACGCGCCGATGAGCACCGCGGCGACGAAGTCGATGTCGATGCCCGCATCGCCCTCGTCGCCCCGCAGCGTGAAGCTGAGCAGGAATACGACGACGGCGATGCCGAGCACGATGACGAACGACGGGCGCCAGCCCACGGTGCTGGCGAGCGCGCCGCCGATGAGGAACGCGCTGACTCCCGACAACGCGCGCGCGGAGCCCAGCGAGCCGACGGCGGTGGCCTGCTGGTCGCCGCGGTAGTTCTCCGCGATCAGCGCGACCAGCGCCGGCACGATGATCGCCGCGGACGCGCCCGCCAGCCCCTGACCGGCGATGGCCCACCCCACGTCGGGCGCGACGAGCATGACCACCGACGACACGGCGAACAGCGCGACCACCGCGCGGTACACGCGCAGCCATCCCACCTTCTGGCCGATCTTGGCGCCCACCATCACCAGCGCGGCCACCACGAGCCCGTAGACGACGATGGTGCCCGCCACCGTGGTCGGTGACGCATCGAAGCTCTCGACCATTCCGCCCAACGAGACCGGCAGCACCGCGACGTTGAACGACATCAGCATCTGCGCCAGGAACAGACCGATCATCGGCGTCCACGAGGCCTTGACGGCGGCGCCTTCCGGCGCGGTGGTGCTGGTACTCACAGTGCGGGTTCCTCCCTGGAATCGATAGCCCGCGTGGCGTCGCCGTCCCCGTCCGGGCCGTGCGGGTCGGACGCGAACAGGTTGAGGCCCAACGCCCGTGACAGGTACGCGGTGGCCCGTTGGCCACGGACGCTGTTGCCGGCGGGGTCGAGTCGTGGGGAGAAGGTGCCGATGGCGCCCTTCCCCGGCGCGATGGCGACGATGCCTCCCGCCACGCCGGACTTCGCGGGGACCCCCACCTCGAACATCCACGTGCCGGAACGCTCGTACATCCCCGTCGAGGCGAGCACCGCGAGCGTGTCGCGTGCGGTCTGCGCCGACACCACGCGCTCGCCGGTCACCGGGTTGACACCGCCGTCCGCCAGCGTCGCACCCATGATGGCGAGATCGTGTGCGGTGACGCGCAACGAGCACTGCCGCGTGTAGACGTCCACGAGCGCGCCGGGGTCCACGTCGATGCGCCCGTAACTTTCCAGCAGCCGCGCGATCGCGCTATTGCGCTGGTTGGTCAGCATCTCCGAGTGATACGCCCCGCCGTCGAGTTCCAGCCCCCGTCCCGCGAAGCGCGAGAGCCCCGTGCGCACGCGCTCCCACTGCTCTGCGGGCGTCGCTCCGGGTATGAGCGCGGTCGTCGCGAGGGCCCCTGCGTTGACCATCGGATTGCGCGGGTGTCCGTCGTTCAGCTCGACCGCGATGACGGAATTGAACGGCAGGCCGGTGTTGTCGACCCCGACCCGCTCACGCAGGGCCGGGTGCCCGTGCGCCTCGCAGGCGAGGGCGAAGACGAAGGCCTTGGAGATCGATTGGATCGTGAAACCGGCGCCGGCGTCTCCGGCCTCGTGGACGTCGCCGTCGATCTCCGTCACCGCGACCGCGAACAGGTCCGGGTCCGCCGCGGCGAGGACCGGGATGTAGTCCGCCACGGCACCGTCCTGGTCTGTCCGGTACCGGCTGTGCGCGGCGGCCACGATCCGCTCGATCCGCTCCGGCGCAGGCAGGGTGCCGGTCGATACGGTCTGCGCGACGTCTCGCAACTCTCTGTGCACCACTGCCTCTCACGCCTCCTCTGCTACGGGGCGATTATTCCACGCGAAGAGTACCCGGACCGGGATTCGCGGCGGCTCCCTGCATGTGCGGGGGCGGCCTACTCCCCCAGCGCGGCGAACACCGCGCGGGCATCCGCCGCACCGCCGAGTACCAGCAGCAGCAGCGTCCGCAGCGGCTCATCGGCCAGGCCGGACCCCGGAAACGCGTACTGCAGCACCACATCAGCGCTACCGCCGGTCCCCTGCGCCACCGCCCGGAGCGTGCCGAACTGAGTGCGTTCCCGCGCGGCGGCGAGCAGCGCACCGAGCCGGTCGTCGTCGGGCACGTCCCAGGCCACCACACAGGTCACCGAGATCATCTCCAGCCCGTCCGCGATCTGCGCCACGTGCACTGCGCACGGGGCGCCGCCGAAGTGGAAGCTCACCGAGCCGTCACCGTTCGACTGCCTCGACGGCGACTGCACCTCCGCGTCGTCCGCCACCGAGGCGAGTCCGCGCGCGACCCGCCCACGCAGGCGCGCGACCGCGTCCACGTGCGCCCCGTCGCCTTCGGGATCCCCTGGCAGGCGGCTCATTTGACGCCTCCGAACCGGCGGTCGCGCCGGGCGTACTCCAGGCAGGCCGCCCACAGGTCGCGCCTGTCGAAGTCGGGGAAGAGCGTGTCCTGGAAGACCAGCTCCGCGTAGGCGGACTGCCAGGGCAGGAAGTTGGACGTGCGCTGCTCGCCGGACGGCCGCAGGAACAGGTCGACGTCGGGCATGTCCGGCTCGTCCAGGTACCGGGCGAACGTCTTCTCCGTGACCTTCTCCGGATCGATGCGTCCGGCAGCCGCCTCGCGGGCGATGGCGCGCGCCGCGTCGGCGATCTCCGCACGCCCGCCGTAGTTGACGCACATGGTCAGGGTCATCACGGAGTTCCCCGCGGTGAGCTCCTCGGCGGCCTCGAGCTCGGTGATCACCGACTTCCACAGCTTGGGCCTGCGCCCCGCCCAGCGGACGCGCACGCCCATCTCGTTCATCTCGTCGCGGCGCCGCCGGATGACGTCCCGGTTGAAGCCCATCAGGAAGCGGACCTCCTCCGGGCTGCGCTTCCAGTTCTCCGTGGAGAAGGCGTAGGCGGACAGGTGCTGCACGCCCATCTCTATGCACCCGCACACCGTGTCCATCAGGACGGCTTCGCCGCGCTCGTGCCCGGCCGTGCGGTTCAGGCCGCGATCCTGCGCCCAGCGGCCGTTGCCGTCCATAACCAGCGCGACGTGCCGCGGCACGAGCGCTGCGGGGATGTCCGGCGGCGTCGCACCGGAGGGGTGCAGGTCCGGTGGCCGTGGCGGCGCAGCAGGGCCCGGACCTGCGGCGCGCGCCGCCTCATCGCCCGTCCGCCGCGTTCGTCGTCGCTGGATCACGCACCTCATCCTGCCCTGATACCGCGTCCGCGCGCACGCCCGCCCCACCCGGCGCCGGGTGCGGGGCGACCCGCTCGATCATCGGCAGCGTCCGCAACTGACGCTCCAGGTGCCATTGCAGATGGGCGGCCACCAGCCCGCTCGCCTGCGACCGGGCCTTCGCCGGCGCCGCCTCGGCGACCTCCCAGACCCCGCGCTCAAGCGCCAGCATGAGCTCGAGCACCCCCTCGGCGGGGGTCGCCGATCCCGGCGGCCGGCAGTGCACGCACACCGCTCCGCCCGCCGCGACGTGGAAGGCCCGGTGCGGCCCGCCCTGCCCGCACCGGGCGCACTCGGTGAGCGCGGGCGCCCACCCCGCGACGGACATCGCACGCAGCAGGTAGGAGTCGAGGATCAGCCCGGAGGGCCGGCGCGCCGATGCCAGCGCCCGCAGCGCGCCGACCGCGAGAAGGTACTGGTCGCGGGCGGGGGCATGCTCCTCCCCTGCGAGCCGCTCGGAGGTCTCGAGTACCGCCGAGGCCGTGGTGTAGAGGGAGTAGTCGGCGACGATCGGTTCCGTGAACGCGTCGAGGATCTGCACCTGGGTGACCGTGGCGAGCCCGCGCCCCGGGTTGCGCCCCGGATACAGCTGCACGTCGATGTGGCCGAACGGCTCCAGTCTGCCGCCGAACCTCGACCGCGTGCGCCGCACTCCCTTCGCCACCGCGCGCACCAGCCCGTGGTCGCGGGTGAGCAGGGTGATGATGCGGTCCGCCTCCCCCAGCTTGTGCCGGCGCAGCACCACCGCACGATCCCGGTACAACCTCACCGCTCGGCCTCCACTCGCACCATCCTAGGCGGCGGGTCCCCCGTCGGCACCACACGCACTGTTCGTTCGAACGAACAGTGCTAGCGTCGGCTGCAGACGACCATCGACGGAGGTGCCATGACCGAACAGAGCAGGGCGGCCGCGAGCCCGGCGGACCCGGCCGCCGCCCCCGCGGCGGCCACCATCGGCGACCTGCATTCGGCGCTCGCCGCCGGGTCCACCACATCCGTCGAGCTCGTCACCCGCGCGCTCGACGCGGCCGAGGCGGCACAGCCCACCCTCAACGCGTTCCGCTACTTCCGGCGCGAGCACGCCCTGGCGGAGGCGGCGGAGGCGGACGCGCGCCGCGCACGCGGCGAGGACTCCCCGCTCCTGGGCGTTCCGGTAGCGATGAAGGACGACGTCGACATCGCCGGGCTGCCCACCGCGTTCGGCTGCGACGACTCCGGCCGGGCACCCGCCGCCGCCGACTCGGAGATGGTGCGCAGGCTCAAGGGTTCCGGCGCGATCATCATCGGCAAGACCAACTCGCCGGAGCTGGGCCAATGGCCGTTCACCACCGGCCGGTTCGGGGTCACCCGCAACCCGTGGAGCCCCGACAGCACGCCCGGCGGGTCGTCCGGCGGCAGCTCCGCCGCAGTCGCCGCCGGCATCGTGCCCGCGGCCATGGGGTCCGACGGCGCCGGGTCGGTGCGCATCCCCGCCGCGTGCACCAACCTCGTGGGAATCAAGCCGCAGCGCGGGCGGATCCCCTCGTTCCCCGAGGCGGAGCAGTTCCACGGGCTCACCGTCCTGGGGCCGCTCGCGCACACCGTCGCCGACGCCGCGCTGCTGCTGGACACGCTGTCCGGCGGTCACCCGCGCGACGCGCACCGCCCGTCGCCCGTCTCCACCTCCGAGTGGGTGGGACGCGACCCGGGCCGCCTGCGCATCGGGCTGTCTTTCGACTCCCCCTTCACCGCCACCCCGGTCGCTTTGGACCCGCGAGTCGTGGCCGCGACCGAGCGGGTCGCCAACGCCCTCGTCCGGCTCGGGCACGACGTGGTGCTCGACGGCCCCCGGTACGGCGTCCTGTTGGGCCTGAACTTCCTGCCCCGCTCGATGGCGGGCCTCGAGCAGTGGAGCCGCCGGTTCCCCGACCCGTCCGTCCTCGATGCGAGGACGCTCGGCAACGCCAGGAACGGGCGCCTGCTCGGCGGCCTTCCGCTTGCCGCCGCGCGCAAGGCCGAGCCACGCATCCGCCGGCGCATCGGGAAGGTATTCGACAGGGTCGACGTGGTGCTGGCCCCCACCACCGCGACGCCGCCTTACCCCGCGGACGCCATCGACGGCCTGGGCGGCTGGGACACGGACAAGGCCATCACCGCCTTCTGCCCGATGACCTGGCCCTGGAACGTCCTCGGCTGGCCGGCGGTGAACGTGCCCGCCGGATTCACCGACGACGGGCTGCCGATGGGCGCGCAGTTGATGGGCCACACCGGCAGCGAACCCCTGCTGGTGAGCGTCGCCGCGCAGCTCGAGTCGGAGCTGCAGTGGCACCGTGCCGCCCCGGACCGCTGGTGGTGACGGGGCCCGACACCGCGGGGGCCTCCCCGGCGGGCCCCTTCCCCGCCGCGTCCGCCCGTGACCGCATCCTCGCCTCGGTGCTCGGCGTCATCGGCGTCGCGGGCATCCCCGCGGTCACCAACCGGCGGATCGCCCTGGAGGCCGGGGTCTCGCTCGGGTCGATCACGTACCACTTCGCCTCCCGCACCGACATGCTGCGCGAGGCCCTGCTGCGGTTCGTCGACGAGGAGTCCCGCCGGCTGGGGGACCTGGCGCAGACCTACGGCCGCCGATTCGCCGACGGTGCGGCGCCGGATCTCACGGAGGCGACGAAGCTGGTCTCGGAGGTCGCCGAGGGCCTGGCGTTCACCGCCGAGCAGGTCGCCTCGTTCGAGCTGTACGTGCAGGCCGGCCGCGATCCCGCGCTGCGCGACGCGGCCGCCGCGTGCTTCTCCGCGTACGACGGCCTCGCGGTGACCGTCCTGGCCGCGCTGGGCCTACCGGACCCGGAGGATCTCGCCCCCGCCGTCGTGGGCATGATCACCGGGCTGCAGCTCCGACGACTCGCCACGGGCGAGCCCGGGCGCCGGGTGGGCGAGGCGCTGATGCTGCTGCTGACGACCTGACGGCAGGCCCGGCGGGTTCAGTCAGAACCCCAGCTTGCTCAGCTGCTTGGGGTCGCGCTGCCAGTCCTTGGCCACCTTCACGTGCAGGTCCAGGTAGATCTTCGTGCCCAGGAGCGCCTCGATCTGGGCCCGGGCCGCGGTGCCCACCTCGCGCAGCCGCGCGCCGCCGCGCCCGATGACGATCCCCTTCTGGCTCTGCCGCTCCACGTACAGGATGGCGTGGACGTCGAGCAGCTCGCCCTGCTCTGGCCGGCGGCCCTCGCGGGGGATGATCTCCTCGATCGCCACCGCCAGCGAGTGCGGAAGCTCGTCGCGCACGCCCTCCAGCGCGGCCTCGCGGATGAGCTCGGCCATCAGCGTGGTCTCGGGCTCGTCGGTGAGCTCGCCGTCCGGGTAGAACGCGGGGCCGGGTTCCATGGCGCCGATGAGCACGTCGCGCAGCACCTCGAGCTGCTCGCCGGAGGACGCCGAGACGGGGACCACGTCGGCGTCGCCACCGAGCAGGTCCGAGAGCGCCACCAGCTGCGCGGCCACCCGGTCGCGCCCCACCTTGTCGATCTTCGTGACGATGCCGATGATGCGTGTGCGCGGCGCGGACGCGCGGACCTGCTCGAGGATCCACCGATCGCCGGGACCGATCTTCTCGTCCGCGGGCACGCACATCCCGATGACGTCCACCTCGGCGTAGGTCTCGTGCACCAGGTCGTTGAGCCGCTTGCCCAGCAGCGTCCGCGGCCGGTGCAGCCCGGGTGTGTCCACCAGGACCAGCTGGGCGCCTGCGGTGTTGACGATGCCGCGGATGGTGTGCCGCGTGGTCTGCGGCCGGTTCGACGTGATCGCCACCTTGGAACCGACCAGCGCGTTGGTCAGCGTCGATTTGCCGGTGTTCGGCCGTCCCACGAAGCACACGAACCCCGAGCGGAACTCCGCCGCGCCCTCGCCGTGCCGCCGATCCTTATCGCCCATCGCCTGGACCTTCCGTCATGTCTTCGGATTCGGGACGGCCGTGGCCGCCGTCTTTCTGGTGGTCCCCGCCGACGTGCTCGGCGGGGACGGAGTCGGGGTCGCGCGCGGCCAGCACGGTGCTGATCCGGATGCGACCGCGCGGATTGGTGCCGCCCTCCCCCGTCAGGATCAGCCCGCCGGTGCGCACCGTGGAACCCGGCAGCGGGACGCGTCCCAGGGCATGCGCCAGCAACCCCCCGGCCGTGTCCACCTCCGGATCCTCCAAGTCGACGCCGAACAGCTCGCCCAGGTCGTCCAACGGCAGCCGGGCCGACACCCGGAACCGCCCGTCGTCCAGCTCCGCCACCGGCGGCGTCTCCGCCTGGTCGTACTCGTCCGCGATCTCGCCGACGATCTCCTCGAGCACGTCCTCGATGGTGACGAGCCCGGAGATCCCGCCGTACTCGTCGACCAGCATCGTCATGTGGTTGCGGCTGCGCTGCATGTCGTCCAGCAGTCCGTCGAGCCGCTTGGAGTCCGGAGCGAAGACCGCGGGGCGCATCAGCTCGCCCACGGTGACGCTCCGCCCGCCGTCCACGGAATAGTAGGTGCGGGTGACGAGGTCCTTGAGGTAGACGACACCCAGCACGTCGTCGGCGCTGTCGCCGATCACCGGGATCCGCGAGTGCCCGCTGCGCACTGCCAGCGAGGTCGCCTGCCCCGCCGACTTGAACCGCTCTATCCACACCATGTCCGTGCGCGGGACCATGACCTCCCGCGCCGGGGTGTCGCCCAGGTCGAAGACCGACTGGATCATCCGGCGCTCCTCGTCCGCCACCACGCCGCGCTCCTGGGCCATGTCCACCAGCTCACGCAACTCGATCTCGGTGGCGAACGGCCCCTGCCGGAAGCCGCCGCCCGGCGTGATGGCATTGCCGAGCACGATCAGCAGCCGGCTGATCGGGTGCAGCAGCGTGCCCAGCCACTGCAGCGGAAGCGACGATGCGAGCGCGATGGAGTAGGCGTGCTGCCGCCCCAGGGTGCGCGGCCCCGCGCCGATCACGACGTAGCTGAGCACGACCATGACCGCGGCGGCCGTCACCAGCGCCCACAACTGCGACATGGCGTCGATCAACACCGCGGCGAGCATGACCGTGGCCGCGATCTCGCAGACGATGCGCAGCAGCACCAGCAGGTTGATGTAGCGGGGGCGGACGGCCACGACCCGCTGCAGCCGCGCCGCGCCGGGCCGCTCGTCTTTGACGAGCTCGTCCAGGCGCGCCGGGGAGATGGACATGATCGCGGCGTCGAGCGCGGTGAACACGCCTCCCAGCGGGATGAGCGCGACGATGCAGACGAGGAGGACGATGATGTCGGCGTCCACCGTCAGGCCCGGCCCCGCGCCCCGGCTCCGCCGGTCGCGTCCCCGCCCTCAGGCCCGTCGCCGGTCGCCGAGCCGCTGTCGGCCTCCTCGGCGGCCAGGAAGCCCATGCGCCCCAGCAGCCGGCTGTCCCGTTCGGCGAGGGCGACCCGCCGGGCGGAGTCCTCCTGCTCCCGGTACCAGCCGTTCAGGAGCTCGGCCTGCAGCGCGAACATCTCGCGCTCCTCCTCCGGCTCCGCGTGGTCGTAGCCCAGCAGGTGCAGTACCCCGTGCACGGTCAGCAACGCCAACTCGTGCTCCACGGGATGACCGGCCTCACGCGCCTGGCCGTCGGCGAACTCCGGACACAGCACGATGTCGCCCAGCACCGCGGGCCCGGGCTCGGTGGCGTCGGGCCGGCCGCCCGGGGTCATCTCGTCCATGGGGAACGACATGACGTCGGTGGGCCCGGGCAGGTCCATCCACCGCACGTGCAGGTCGGCCATCGTGGCGATGTCCACCATCGTCATCGACAGCTCCGCGGCAGGGTGCACGTCCATGCGCGCGAGCGCATACCCGGCCACGTCGATCAGACCGGCCTCGTCGACGTCCCAGCCGGACTCGTTGGCCACCTCGATGCTCACCGTCGGGAACTCACTTCCACCGTCCACCTGTCGCTGCTCGTCCTCCGGCGCGCGTCCGTCCACGCGTGCCTCATCGCCGCGGCGAGGCGTGGCGCCCCTGGCCTGCCCGCCGCTGTGCCCTGTTGCCCGCGAAGTCGGCGGTGGCCGACTCGTCGTTCTCGAAGCGTTCGTACGCGTCGACGATGTCCGACACCAAGCGATGACGCACCACGTCCTGGCTGGTCAATTGGGTGAAGTGGATGTCGTCGATGCCGCCGAGGATCTGCTCGGCGGCCCGCAGCCCGGAGCGAGCCCCGCCGGGCAGGTCCACCTGCGTCACGTCACCGGTCACCACCACCTTGGAGCCGAAGCCCAGGCGGGTCAGGAACATCTTCATCTGCTCGGCGGTGGTGTTCTGGGCCTCGTCGAGGATGATGAAGGCGTCGTTGAGCGTGCGACCGCGCATGTAGGCCAGCGGCGCCACCTCGATGATCCCGGCCTCCATGAGCTTGGGGATCGCCTCCGGCGCCATCATGTCGTGCAGCGCGTCGTACAGCGGCCGCAGGTACGGGTCGATCTTCTCGTTGAGCGTCCCCGGAAGGAACCCCAGCCGTTCGCCGGCCTCCACGGCCGGCCGCGTCAGGATGATGCGGTTGACCTGCTTGGACTGCAGCGCGCTGACCGCCTTCGCCATCGCCAGGTACGTCTTGCCGGTACCCGCCGGGCCGATGCCGAAGACGATGGTGTTCGCGTCGATCGCATCGACATAGCGCTTCTGCCCCAGCGTCTTGGGGCGGATCGTCTTGCCGCGCCGCGAGAGGATGTCGAGACTGAGGACCTCCGCCGGCGACTCCGGGGCGCCCTCCGAGAGCATGCCGACCGTCCGCCGCACCGTCTCCGGCGTGATCTGCTGCCCCGAGCGGCTGATGCGCACCAGCTCCGAGATCGCCCGCTGCCCGAGCGCCACCGCGTCGTCGGTCCCGGTCAACGTGATGTCCGTGCCGCGAACATGGACGTCCGCCGCCAGCCCTTCCTCGAGGACCCGCAGATTGCGGTCGGCAGTGCCCAGCAGCGGACGGATGGAATCCGGATGCACCGTCACCGTGGTTCGCACCGTGTCCGAAGCGGCCGGTCGTGCTGTCACAGGATTGCTCTTGTCGGTCACGGGGTTGATGCGTCCTGCTTTCGATCGAAAGGGTGTCGGGGCCGGAGTGCCGGGACCGGGGTATTCGAGCTTGGGCCGTCAAGCTGGAGTCGGGCGGCACCGCTGCCACTCCCAGTCTACCGCCTCAATCGCCGGATTCGAGAGGAGAGCCGTCCCACCTGTGAGTGAGAACGCCAATCGCCCCCAACGCCACCGCCGCCGCCGCGGAGGTCCGCAACACCTCCGGGCCCAGCCGGACCGGCTGCGCGCCCGCCTCGGTGAGGGCCGCGATCTCCGCGCCATCCACCCCGCCCTCGGGGCCGACGATCAGCGTCACGTCGCCCGCTGCCGCGATCGCCTCCCCCGGCAGAGTGCCGGTGGCCGACTCGTGCAGCACCATCACCAGTCCGCCGGCGGCGGTGGCGTCCCGCACCCGGCGCACGAGCGCAGGAGTGTCGTGCAGAGGCTCGACGTCGGGCAGGCGCGGCCGGCGGGCCTGCTTGGCCGCTGCCCTGGCCGTCGTCGCCCACTTGGCCAGCGCCTTGCGTTCCTTGTCCTCCGACTTCCACCGGGCCACGCACCGCGCGGCGGCCCACGGCACGATCGCGTCCGCCCCCGCCTCCGTGGCCAGGTCGACGGCGAGCTCCGCGCGCTCGGACTTGGGCAGCGCCTGCACCACCGTCACACGGGGGTATGCCGGCTCGACGGTGCGCGCGCGTTCGCAACGCAGATCGAGGGCATCCCGGGACGCCCCGTCCACCACGCACTGTGCGACCGTGCCCCGGGTGTCCGACAGCAGCAGCCTGTCCCCGGGGCCGAAGCGCCGCACCGTCGCCGCGTGCCGCCCCTCCGGACCGTCGAGCGTCAGCCGGCCGCCCTCGGCGGGCAGGCTGTCGACGTAGAAGACGGCGCCCGCCACCGGATCAGCGGCCTGAGAACACGTCGCGGAGCCGGGAGAACAGGCCCGCGCCGTTCTGGCTGCGGGAGCTGACGATCTCCGGCCCGTCGGCCCCGACCGCCTCGCGGAACGCCGCGAGGGCCTCCGTCTGCTTGCCGTCCAAGTGCGACGGCACGACGACCTCCAGATGCACGACCAGGTCACCGCGCTGGTTCGAGCGCAGCCGCGGCATGCCCAGCCCCTGCATGCGGACGGTCTGCCCCGGCTGCGTCCCCGCCGCGATGTCCATCTCCACGGGACCGTCGATCAACGTCTCGAGCTGCATCGTGGTGCCCAGCGCCGCGTCGGCCATGGGCACGCGCACCGTGCAATGCAGGTGCTCGTCCTCGCGGACGAAGACGTCGTGCGGCTTCTCGTCGACCTCCACGTAGAGGTCGCCCGCCGGGCCGCCGCCCGGGCCCACCTCGCCCTGGGCGGCCAGCCGGATGCGCATGCCGTCGCCCACGCCCGCCGGCACTTTGATGGTGATCTCGCGCCGCGTGCGGACGCGCCCGTCGCCACTGCACTTGCGGCACGGGTCGGCGATGATCTCGCCGACTCCGCGGCAGCTGGGGCACGTGCGCATCGTCACCATCTGGCCCAGGAACGAGCGCTGCACGGACTGCACCTGCCCCGCCCCGCCGCATGTGCCGCAGCGGGTGGGCTTGCTGTCGCCGTTGGTGCCCTTGCCGCTGCACACGTCGCACAGCACCGCGGTGTCCACGGTGATCTCGCGGGTGAGCCCGGTGGCGCACTCCTCCAAGGTCAGCGACATGTTCAGCAGCGCGTCCGAACCGGGCTGGACACGGCTGCGCGGCCCCTGCCCGCCGCCGCCCGCGGCTCCGCCGAAGAACGCCTCGAACACGTCGCCGAGGCCGCCGCCGCCGAAGCCGCCGAAACCGCCGCCGCCGCCGAAGCCGCCCGCGCCCGCGGACTCCATCGGATCGCCGCCCATGTCGACGATGCGCCGCTTCTCGGGGTCGGTGAGGACCTCGTAGGCCGCGGTCACCTCGCGGAACCGCGCCTGCGCGGCCTCGTCGGGGTTGACGTCCGGGTGCAGTTCGCGCGCGAGCTTGCGGTAGGCCCGCTTGAGCTCCTGGTCGCTCGCGTTCTTGTCCACGCCCAGAATCGCGTAGTAGTCCCGTGCCACGTCCAGTCCAGTCCTCACCTGATCGAAACTCTTGTCATGCGCCGGCCCGCACCGGCCGGCCCGCCGCGGGGCCGCCCGTCACCGTCCGGCGATGGCCTCGCCCACATACCTGGCGACCGCGGCCACCGCAGCCATTGTCCCCGGATAGTCCATACGGGTGGGACCCAGGACCCCCATTCCGCCGAACGTCGTGCCTGCGGCGCCGTATCCGGTGGTCACGACGGAGGTGCCGCGGATCTCCTCGACGTTGGTCTCTTCGCCGATCCGCACCAGCACCCGCCCGTTGTCATGCGCTGATTCCAACAAGCGCAGCATGACCACTTGTTCCTCGAGCGCCTCGAGCACCGACCGCAGCGACCCCGGGAACCCCGCCCCCGGGGCGAAATCCTGCACGTTGCGCGTGAGGTTGGCGGTGCCCCCGAGCAGCAGCCGCTCCTGCGGGTCGTCCACGAGGGTCTCGATGAGGATCGTCGCGACGCGCAGCACGGCGTTGCGCAGGTGCGTGGGCGCCGTGTCCGGCAGCTCCGCCACCGCGGTGGACGCGTCGGTGAGCTTCTTGTCCGCCAACGCGCCCACGAACATGTCGCGTAGCGCCGCGAGGTCGTCGTCGGTGATGACGTCGCCGAGCTCGACGATGCGCTGGTCCACCCGCCCCGAGTCGGTGATCAGCACCAGAAGCAACCGCGCGGGGGTCAGCTGCACAACCTCCAGGTGCCGCACCGACGAGGCGTTGAGCGTGGGGTACTGGACGACGGCCACCTGATGCGTCAGCTGCGCCAGCAACCGCACGGCCCGGCGCAGGACGTCGTCCAGGTCCACCGCTCCGTCCAGGAACTGCGCGATGCCGCGGCGCTCGGCCTGCGACAGCGGCTTGATCGACGAAAGCCTGTCCACGAACTGGCGGTATCCCTTGTCCGTGGGCACCCGCCCCGAGCTCGTGTGCGGTTGGGTGATGTACCCCTCAGCCTCCAGAACCGCCATGTCGTTGCGCACCGTCGCGCTGGACACGCCGAGATTGTGGCGGTCCACCAGGGCCTTCGAGCCCACCGGTTCCTGGGTGGACACGAAGTCCGCGACGATCGCCCGCAGGACCTCGAACCGCCGATCCTCGGTGCTCGACACCGGACTTCCACCTCCTGGCTGCAACAGTGCAGAATGTTCCATCGCGTACGCGGGCGGGCGCCGCACTCGGACTGCGCACCGGGACCTCACACTCGGGACCTCACACTCGGGACGGCGCGGGGTCGCGTGCCGCACCGCCAGTCTAGTCGGACGGGGTCGGCCGGCGGCCGGGCCGGAGGGCGTACCGCCGTCCGCCGGCCGCCCGCCTCCGTACGCAGGCCCTGTGCATCGAGATCTTTTCGTGACTATCCTGCGACATGGCTGTTGCATACTCGACGGGGCTCTCGGCGCCCGCAGGACGGGGAGGACGGGACAACCGGCACGAGCAGACACGGTCCGCGAAGACGACCAGCTCTGCGAAGACGACCAGCGAGGACGGTGCGATGATCTTCAAGGGAGTCCGGGAGGGCAAGCCCTACCCCGAGCACGGCATGTCCACACGCGACTGGTCCAAGATCCCGCCCCGCCAAGTCCGCCTGGACGAACTTGTCACCGTCACCACCGTGCTGGCGCTGGACAGGCTGCTGTCCGAGGACTCGACCTTCTACGGCGATCTGTTCCCGCACGTGATCCAGTGGAAGGGGACGCTGTACCTGGAGGACGGCCTGCACCGCGCGGTGCGCTCCGCGCTGCGCGGCCGGCCCGTGCTCCACGCGCGGCTGTTCGATTACGACCAGCTCGCGCCCGCGCCCGCCCAGCACGGCGGGACGCCGCGGTTCGCCCTCGAGGACCTGGCCGAGTAGCCGGACCGCCTCGCCCTCCGGCCCGCCCGCGGCGGGGAGTCCACGGCTCACTCCAGGATGTCGCGCACCACGGCATCGGCGAGCAGGCGACCGCGGTCGGTGAGCACCAGCCGGTCGCCGGTCAGGACTGCCAGCCCGTCCCCCGCCGCCCGCTCCGCCGCCGTCCGCTCGGGCCCGGTGAGCTCCGCCAGCGGTAGCCCCGAAGCCAGCCTGATCGTCAGCAGCACCCGCTCCACGTGGCGGTCGTGCGCGTCCAGCACCTCTGTGCCCGCCACCGGCAACACCTGCTCCGCGAGCGCCGCCGAGTACGAGGCGGGATGCTTGACGTTCCACCAGCGCACCCCGCCGATGTGGCTGTGCGCGCCGGGGCCGGCCCCCCACCAGTCGCCGCCGTCCCAGTAGCCGATGTTGTGGCGGCACTCGCCGCCGGGCCGCGCCCAGTTCGACACCTCGTACCAATCCAGACCGGCGCCCCGCAGCCGCCGGTCCACCATCTCGTAGCGCGCCGCCAGCACGTCGTCGTCCGGCTCCGGCAGCTCGCCCCGCCGGACCTTGCGCGCCATCGCGGTGCCCTCCTCGACGATCAGCGAGTACGCCGAGACGTGGTCCACGCCCGCATCCAGCACGGCGTCGAGGGAGGCGGCGAGGTCCTCGTCGCGCTCGCCCGGGGTGCCGTAGATCAGGTCCAGGTTCACGTGCTCGAAGCCCGCGGCGAACGCCTCGCGGGCGGCGTCGACGGGGCGCCCCGGGGTGTGCACCCTGTCGAGCGTGGCCAGCACGTGCCGGGCCGCCGACTGCATGCCCATGGAGATGCGCGTGTAGCCGCCCGCGCGCAGCCGCTCGAAGAACCGTGGGGAGGTGGACTCCGGGTTCGACTCCGTGGTCACCTCGGCGCCCGGGGCCAGACCGAAGGTGTCGCGCACCACGCCGAGGACCTCGACGAGGCGGTCCGCCCCCAGCAGCGACGGGGTGCCGCCGCCGATGAACACCGTCTGCGCGGCGGGCGCGTCCACCCCGCGCCGCGCAAGCAGCTCGACCGCCGCGTGCATCTCCTTGCGGTACGCCTCCGCCCAGGACTCCGGCGATGCGGAGGTGCCGAGCTCGCCGGGGGTGTAGGTGTTGAAATCGCAGTAACCGCAGCGCGTCGCGCAGAACGGCACGTGGATGTACACGCCGAACGGGCGCCCCTCGCCCCAGCCGGCACCCGGCCGTGCCGGATCCGGTAGCGCCGGATCCGGTAGTGCGGAGTCCGGCAGCTCCAGCGGCACGGTCCGCGCGCGCCTCATGCTCGTGTCCACCCGCGCATCCGCTCCTTCATCCGCCCGCGTTCCCGTGCTCCAGTGTCCCGGTGCCGGGGCGGCGCCGCACATCCGGGCACCCGCAGCCGAAGCCGCGCACCCGTTGCACGGACACGCCGCGAGAATCGGCGCGCGGCCGCGGATCAGATGCTCGGAATGCGCGCACACCCGAAACCGCACGCGCCGCCCCCCCGGGTGTGCTCCAGATCACGTGATCATGATCATGTGTGACCGGACTCTCCTGGCCTGGGACATTCGGCGATCGGCGGAATCCATGGCAGACTGTCCCCCGTGATCGGAAACGGAGTGTTGCTGGCGGCCCGTCGCCACGTCGACCTCAAGCGCACCTGCAGCGGCATCTGTATGCCCTGCGGCATGTGTCGCATGCACATGCCCTCGATGCACTGATCCGTTCTTTCCTCTTTTCTGAACGATTCATTTTCTGCATCTGTGCGCAATCCACGGTCACGCGCTCTGCCGCGCCGTCCCGTGAGTGATGCCGTACGCCGCCGGTCACGCCAGGGCCCCGCCCCGCCGGTCGCACCCCCATCACCACGGACGCCGCGCACCGCCGCCGCCTCGGCGCCCCTTCGCGGCCGCCGCTCCCCAGGATTCCGCACCGGTGCAGAGGACCCGGGAGCCCCACCATGTCACCGAAACCTCCTGCCGCCGGCACCACCGCGGTGCCCGGCACGTCCGACTCCGCCGCGCCCCAGGCCAAGCGCCCGCGCCCCAAGAAGACCCGCTCGGAGGGCCAGTGGGCCAAGGGCTACCGCGAGCCGCTGAACCCGGTGGAGCGGTTCAAGCGCGACGATGCGCCGCTGAACGTCCGCGACCGCATCACCGACCTCTACGCGGAGCTCGGCCACAGCAGCATCGACGCGAACGACCTGCGCGGGCGCTTCCGTTGGATGGGCCTCTACACCCAGCGCACGGCCGGCTACGACGGCACCTTCACCGGCGACGACAACGCCGACCTGCTCGAGTCGCCCTACTTCATGATGCGGGTGCGCGCCGACGGCCAGAAGCTGGACCTGGACCGGATGCGCACGATCGCCGGCATCTCGAAGGACTTCGCCCGCGACACGCTCGACATCACCAACAGGCAGAACTTCCAGTACCACTGGATCGAGGTCGAGAGCGTCCCGGAGATCTGGCGGCGCCTCGGCGAGGTCGGCATGCAGACGACGTCCGCGTGCGGCGACTGCCCCCGCGGCATGCTGGGCTCGCCGCTGGCGGGCCTGGCCGTCGACGAGGTGCTCGACGCCAGCCCGGCGCTGGACGAGATCGTGCGCCGCTACATCGGCGACCCCGAGTTCGCGAACCTGCCGCGCAAGTACAAGACCGCGGTCTCGGGCCTGCAGGACCTGCCGCACGAGATCAATGACATCGCGTTCGTCGGCGTCGTGCACCCCGAACACGGGCCGGGCCTGGACCTGTGGGTGGGCGGCGGACTGTCAACGGTGCCGCACTTCGCGCAGCGCCTGGGCGCGTGGGTTCCGCTCGACGAGGTTCCCGACGTGTGGGAGGCGGTGACGAAGCTGTTCCGCGACTACGGCTACCGGCGCCTGCGCAGCAAGAACCGGCTCAAGTTCCTGGTCAAGGACTGGGGCCCGGAGAAGGTCCGCGAGGTGCTCGAGAACGAGTACCTGCACCGGAAGCTCATCGACGGCCCCGCGCCCACACCGCTGACCAAGGTCCGCGACCACGTGGGCGTGCAGAAGCTCAAGAACGGTCTCAACGCGGTGGGCGGCGCGCCGGTGTCCGGCCGCATCTCCGGCACGCAGCTGGCCGAACTCGCCGACGCCGTCGAGCGGGCCGGCGGCACCGAGGTGCGCACCACGCCCTACCAGAAGCTCGTCGCGCTCGACATCGCCGACGACAAGGTCGATCAGCTCGTCGCCGACATGGAGCGCATCGGCCTGCCCACCGACCCCACGCCGTGGCGCCGCAGCATCATGACCTGCACCGGCCTGGAGTACTGCAAGCTCGCCTTCGTCGAGACCCGACGCCGCGCCATCTCGCTGCTGCCGGAGCTCGAGGAGCGCATGGCCGACCTCAACTCCCAGTTGGACGTGCCGGTGACGGTGCACCTCAACGGCTGCCCCAACTCGTGCGCGCGCATCCAGACCGCGGACATCGGATTCAAGGGCCAGCTGATCGAGCAGCCCGACGGCACCAAGGCCGAGGGCTTCCAGGTGCACCTGGGCGGCAGCCTGGGCGAAGACCTCGGCTTCGGCCGCAAGGTGCGCCAGCACAAGGTGCTCTCGAGCGAGCTCGGCGACTACATCGAGCGCGTCATGCGCAACTTCATCGCGCAGCGCGCCGAGGGCGAACGCTTCGCGCAGTGGGTGGCGCGGGCGGACGAGGAGGATCTGCGATGAGCACGGTTGTGCACGAGCGCCTTCGGGACACCGACGAGCTGCGGAACATCGCCGGACGGGGCGCGGCTCTCGTGGAGGGCGGGAACCTCGACGAGACCGACCCCGCGGCGCTGCTCGCCTGGACCGCGGAGCAGTTCGGCGACGGTTTCATCGTCGCCTCCAACATGCAGGACGCCGTCCTCGTGGACCTGGCTGCGCGCGCCAAGCCGGGCGTGGACGTCCTCTTCCTCGAGACCGGGTACCACTTCGCCGAGACGCTGGGCACGCGCGACGCCGTCGTCTCCACCTACGACGTGAACCTGGTCGAGGCCAGGGCGGAGGCGTCGGTGGCCGAGCAGGATGCCGCCGAGGGCAAGGACCTGTTCGCCCGGGATCCCGGCCGCTGCTGCGGGCTGCGCAAGGTGGTGCCGCTGAAGAACACGCTCGCCGGCTACGACGCCTGGGTGACCGGCATCCGGCGCGTCGAATCGCCGACTCGGGCGCAGGCCCCCGCGATCTCGTTCGACGAGGGCTTCGGGCTGGTGAAGATCAACCCGATCGTCGCATGGGACGACGACAGGTTCCAGCAGTACATCGACGACCGCGGGGTGCTGGTCAATCCGCTCGTGTTCGACGGGTACCCGTCGATCGGGTGCGCGCCGTGCACCGCGAAACCACTCCCCGGATCCGACCCGCGCAGCGGGCGGTGGGCCGGTTCGACCAAGACGGAATGCGGGTTGCACTCATCATGACCATCGATCTGACAGACCAGTTCACCACCGGGACGGCCTCGGACATCGACGCACTGTTCGCCGGGCGGACCACCCCCGCGGATTTCGACACGCTCACCGCGCTGGAGTCCGAGGCGATCCACATCTTCCGCGAGGTGGCCGGCGAGTTCGAGCGCCCCGTCATCATGTTCTCCGGCGGCAAGGACTCCACGGTGCTGCTGCACCTGGCCATCAAGGCCTTCTGGCCGGCGCCGATGCCGTTCCCGGTGCTGCACGTGGACACCGGGCACAACCTGCCGGAGGTTCTCGAGTTCCGGGACCGCCTCGTGCAGAGGCACGGCCTGCGTCTCGTCGTCGCCAGCGTGGAGGACTACCTGGCCGACGGCCGGCTGCAGGAGCGTGCCGACGGCATCCGCAACCCGCTGCAGATCCAGCCCCTGCTGGACGCGATCGGCGACAACCGGTTCGACGCGGTCTTCGGCGGCGCCCGGCGCGATGAGGAGAGGGCCCGCGCCAAGGAGCGCATCTTCAGCCTGCGGGACGCCTTCGGGCAGTGGGACCCCAAGCGCCAGCGCCCCGAGCTGTGGAACCTCTACAACGGCAGGCACGCCCCCGGCGAGCATGTGCGCGTGTTCCCGCTGAGCAACTTCACCGAGCTCGACATCTGGCGCTACATCGCGCGGGAGGACATCGAGCTGGCGTCGCTGTACTACGCGCACGAGCGGTCCGTGTTCAATCGCGACGGCATGTGGATGACGCCCGGACCGTGGGGCGGTCCCGGCGACGGACAGGAGCTGGAGACCCGCTCGGTGCGGTACCGCACCGTGGGCGACGGCTCCACCACCGGCGCCGTGCTCTCCGACGCCGCGGACAACCAGGCCATCCTCGACGAGCTCACGGTCAGCCGCCTCACCGAGCGCGGTGCGACGCGCGGCGACGACCGGGTCTCCGAGGCCGCGATGGAAGACCGCAAACGCCAAGGCTACTTCTGAACCGATGGGGACACCTCTGATGAGCACTGACAAGACCGCGCAGCCGGACCTGCTGCGCCTGGCCACCGCGGGCAGCGTGGACGACGGGAAGTCCACGCTGGTCGGGCGGCTGCTGTACGACACGAAATCGGTTCTGGCCGATCAGATCGACGCCGTGACCCGCGCGTCGGTGGACCGCGGCCTGGCCACCCCCGACCTGTCGCTGCTGGTGGACGGGCTGCGAGCCGAGCGTGAGCAGGGCATCACGATCGACGTCGCCTACCGGTACTTCGCCACGCCCACCCGCACCTTCGTGCTGGCCGACACCCCCGGGCACGTGCAGTACACGCGCAACACCGTCTCCGGCGCGTCGACCGCGCAGCTGGTGGTGCTGTTGGTGGACGCCCGCAGCGGGGTCGTCGCACAGACCCGCCGCCACGCGGCGGTCCTCGCGCTGCTCGGCGTGCCGCGCCTCGTCCTGGCTGTGAACAAGATCGATCTGGTGGACCACGCCGAGTCGGTGTACCGGGAGATCGCGACGGAGTTCGCCGAGCTCACCGCCGGCCTGGGCTGGGATCCGTCCGCCGTGCAGTCGATCCCCGTATCGGCACTGCACGGCGACAACGTGGCCGTGCGGTCGTCGAACACGCCGTACTACGACGGTCCCACCCTGATCGAGCATCTCGAGTCCGTGCCGGTGGACGCCGAACCGGACACGGCGGGCCTGCGCTTCCCGGTCCAGTACGTCATCCGGCCGCGCACCGCCGAGCATCCCGACTACCGCGGATACGCGGGCCAGGTCTCGGTGGGCACCGCTCGGGTGGGGGATCCGGTGGTGGCGCTGCCCTCCGGCGTACGCAGCACCATCGAACGCATCGACACCGCGGACGGCACGCTCGACGCGGCACAGCCGGGTCGCAGCGTCACGCTCGTGCTCGCCGACGACATCGACGTCTCGAGGGGTGACGTCATCTCGTCCGTCGGCGATGCGCCCGCCCCGGTGCGGGAGTTCGCCGCCACCGTCTGCTGGCTGGCCGAGCGCCCGCTGCGGGCCGGCGCGCGCGTGCTCGTCAAGCACGGAACGCGGACGGTGCAGGCCATCGTCGACGCCGTGGAGTCACGGTTCGACGAGCAGGCGCTGACCGTCACTCCCGCACCGGACGAGTTGGGGCTCAACGACATCGGACTCGTGCACCTGCGCACCGCCGGCGACCTTCCGGTGGACGACTACCGGGCGAGCCGGCGCAGCGGGTCCTTCCTGCTCATCGACCCCGCCAGCGGCAACACGCTGTCCGCCGGGCTGGTGGGCGATGCGCTCGAGGCGGTCCGCACCGTCGCAGCACAGCCGGCATGACCGGCGCCGGCCCCGCAGCCGGGCCCGAACGGGACGGCCCGCCGCTGATCGCCGTCGCGCACGGCAGCCGGGATCCGCGGTCCGCGCAGTCGATCCACGCGATCGTCGACGGGCTCCGCGCCGCGAATCCGGGGATCGAGGTGCACGTGGCGTTCCTCGACCTGTCCGTGCCCTCGCTCGGCGACGTGGTGGAGACGGTGGCACGCGCCGGCCACCGCAGCGCCGTGGTCGTCCCCCTGCTGCTGGGCAGCGCCTACCACTCGCGGGTGGATCTGCCCGCGCTGCTGGCCGCGGCGTCCGCCCGGCGTCCCGGAATGGAGTTGATCCAGGCGCCCGTCCTCGGCGACGACGAACGCCTGGTCACGGCGATACGCGACCGGATCGTCGGCGCCGGGGCACGGGTCGACGATCCGTCCGTGGGCGTTGCGCTGTCCGCCGTCGGCTCGTCGTCCGCGGAGGCCAACGCGGTGACGCGCGCCCTCGCCGCCCGGGTGTCCGAGGGCACCGCTTGGCACGGCGCCCGGGTGTGCTTCGCCGCCGCGGCGGATCCGACGGTGGAATCCGCCATCGACTCGCTGCGGGCGCAGGGCGCGCGGCGCATCGTGGTGGGCTCCTGGTTCCTCGCGCCGGGCCTGCTCGCCGACAGGGTCCGGCGGCGGGCCCTGGAAGTGGAACCGTCCGCGATGATCGCCGAGCCGATCGGGCCGCATGCGCTTGTGCCGCAAGTGATCGTGGACCGGTACAGGCGGGCGGCGGCCACGGTCACCGTCGCGGCCGCACGCACCGACGCGGCATGAGCGGCCTCTCTGGCGGTTACAGGTCCTCGGCCCGCAGCTGCTCCGGCGTCTTGGGCGAGAGCAGCCCCGGCGCCACGTCGTAGAGCGTCTTGGCGCCGACATCGCCGCGCGCGTTCATCCGGTGCGCCGCACGCGCGTAGGCCACCAGGACGCTGGAGGTGAATCCCGGGTTGCTGCCGAGCTTCAGGCTGAACTCGTAGACCTGCCCGGAGGGGTCGTCCGCCGGGCCGGTCTCGCCGCTGCGGATCACGAAGCCGCCGTGCGGGATCCCGGCGTGATCGCGCGTCAGTTCGTCCGCGGTGATGAAGTGCACCGTGGTGTCGTAGGGCTCGAAGTAGTGCGGCATGGTCACGATCGCCTGGCGGACCGTGTCCGCGTCGGCCCCGTCCTCGAGCACCACGAAACACTCGCGCACGTGCTTTTCGCGCGTGGACAGTTCCGGCCGGTCGCCGCGCCGCACCGCCTCGACGGCTTCCTCCGACGGGATCGTGTACTGCACCCCCGCCGCCACGCCCGGCACCTTCCGCACGGCGTCCGAGTGGCCCTGGCTGACCCCGCGCCCCCAGAAGGTGTAGGTCTCCCCCGCCGGCAGGATCGATTCGCCCAGAACACGGTTGAGCGAGAACAGCCCCGGGTCCCAGCCGGTGGAGATCACGGCGGTGGTGCCGGCCGCCCGCGCGGGGCCGTCCACGGAAGCGAAGTACTCCGGGATGCGCGCGTGCGTGTCGAAGCTGTCGACGGTGTTGAACCGCGCCGCGAGTTCCGGTCCCTGCCTCGGCAGGTCCTCCTTGGAACCGCCGCACAGGATGAGCACGTCCACCTCGTCCTCGAACCGTGCGAGGGCGTCCCACCCGTACACCCGGGTCCCGTCCGCCTGCGGCGTCACCGCGGCGGGCTCGCGCCGCGTGAACACGCCCACCAGTTCCATGTCGGGCGTGCGCGCCACGGCGGCCTCCACACCGCGCCCCAGGTTCCCGTAGCCCGCGATGCCGATCCGGATCTTCTCGCCCACAGCGCCGTTCTCCTCGTGAAGTATGCCGCGGCGCGCGCCCCGAGGGCGGCGCGCCGTGCCGCGCCGAGGTCCGGCGCAGTGACGTCCGAGGCTACCTGCCCCGTACCGGGTTCTCCCCGGCCCGGCTCTCCTGCACCCTGCCACGGTGGAGCCCGCGCGACCGTTGTTCAGCCCGCAGCGAGCAGGCCCGCCTCCCGCGCCGCCTCGAGCAGCCGCAGCCACGCCTCGGAAACGGTGGGGAACGCGGGCACCGCGTGCCAGAGCCGGTCCAGCGGCACCTCCCCCACCACGGCGATCGTCGCGGCATGCAGAAGCTCCGCCACCTCGGGTCCTGCGAACGTGGCGCCGACGAGGACGCCGCGCGCACGGTCCACCACCAGTTGCGCACGCCCCGTGTAGCCCTCGCGCTGCAGCGCCGCCCCGGCGATGGCGCCCAGATCGACGGACACGCTGTGCGCGTCGATCCCGGCTGCGCGGGCGCGGGCCTCGGTGAGCCCCGTCCACGCCGCCTGCGGGTCGGTGAACACCACCTGCGGCACCGCCGTGTGCCCCGGATCGGCGTGGAACCGGGACGCCTCCACCGGCCGTCCCTCCGCACGCGCCGCGATGACGTCCCCGCACACGCGGGCCTGGTACTTGCCCATGTGCGTCAGCGGCGCCCGGCCCGTCACGTCGCCCACTGCATAGAGCCCGGCCACCCCGGGCACGGCCATGTGCGCGTCGGTGCGGGGCGGATGCCGCGGGTCGAGGCCCACGGCCTCCAGGCCCAGTCCACGCACCGCCGGCCGCCTGCCCGCGGCGACCACCACCTCGTCCGCGGAGACCGTGCCCGCGGATCCGCCCGCGTCCCCGTGCCCGGACGGTTCGACGCGCAGAGTCACCGGCGCACCGCCGGGGACACCCGGCCCGTGCGCGGGTACCGCGTCGCGCTCCGCCTCATACGCCTGCGTGCCGAACAGGATGCGCACCGGCTTGCGCCCCGGCCCGCCCTGCCGCAGCGCGTCGGCCACCAGCGCCCCCGCGAACGGCTCGGCGCCGCCGAGCAGCGCACCGCCCCGCACGATCATCGTCACCTCGGATCCGAGCGCGCTCAGCCACGTCGCCGCCTCGCAGGCCACCACCCCGCCGCCGATGATCGCCACCGAGCCCGGCACCTCGGTCATCGCCGTGACGTCCCGCGAGGTCCACGGCCGCGCCTCCGCCAGCCCCGGCGTGGGGGGCAGCGCGGCCTCGGAGCCCGTCGCCAGCACCACCGCATGCCGGGCCTCGATCACCGTCGCCCCGCCGTCGCCGACGGCCGGAACGACCTCGACCGT
Organism: Tomitella fengzijianii; assembly: GCF_007559025.1. Classification (NCBI taxonomy): domain Bacteria; kingdom Bacillati; phylum Actinomycetota; class Actinomycetes; order Mycobacteriales; genus Tomitella; species Tomitella fengzijianii. The sequence continues at coordinate 2,794,780 of NZ_CP041765.1, forward strand.
GCGTTGACCGACCAGGCGGCCGGCCCCGCGCACCACGTCGATTCCGGCGCCGCGCGCCCACCGCACCTGCCCGGAATCGTCGGGCATAAGCGACCCGTCCGGGCGGCCGATGAAGGAGTCGCGGCGCGCCAGAACCGCCGCCGCGTCCAGGGGGCGATCCCCGACCAGGCCCGTCACGCCGGGAAGCGCGGAGGCCGCGCCGCGGACGGCGGCCGGGTGCAGCAGCACCTTGCTGGGGATGCACGCCCAGTACGAACACTCGCCGCCGACCAGCTCGGGTTCGACGATGGTCGCCGTCCGGTCGCTTCCGGCGACCGCGTAGGCGGCGGCGTTCTCGCCTGCCGGCCCGCCGCCGAGGACGACGACATCGCACTCACGGACCGCGCGTTCGCGGCCGACACCGCGGGGTTCCGACACCATGCCGTCCAGCGTAGGTGCTGCCGATCACACGGGGAGCCGTTCCGGCCCCGCGCCGGCGTCCGCCGTCCGTGTCCGTGTCCGGGCCTACGCCCCGGCCTCCTCGAAGATCCGCGTGATCGCGCCGTCGTCGCCGTCGAAAAGCTCCGGGTACACCGACTCCCAACCGCCCAGGTCCTCGATGGTGTACAGGCGCACGGGGGACGGGAACTCCCCGGCGAACTCGGCCGCGACCCCCGGATCGACGGGCCGGAACCCGCTGCGCGCCCACAGCCGTTGTCCCTCGGCGGAGTAGAGGAAGTTCATGAACGCCCGCGCGGCGTCGGGGCGCCCGCTCCGTCCGGAGACGGCGAAGGGGTATTCGACGCGGATGGTGGCGTCCGGGATCACGTGCTGGACCGGGGCCCCGTCCCCTTCGATGCGCATCGCCTCGCTTTCGACGGTGATCAGCACGTCACCGGCGCCGTCCAGGAACCGTTCGGTCGCGGCGCCCGCCGATACGGGGCCGTCCGATACGAGGCCGTCCGCCAGGTGCCCGGCGACGAGCATGCGGATGAACTCCAACCCGGCATGCGGGTCGCCGGCGGCCGCATAGGGAGCCAGCATGTTCCACATACCCACGCCCGAGGTGCGCGGGTCGGCAGTCACCACATCGACGTCCGGACGCAGCAGGTCGTCCCAGCCGTCGATCCCCAGCGGATCCCCGTCGCGCACCACGAGGACCACCACGGACGCGGACGGCACGCCGCGCGTCGCGTCCGTATCCCAGGTCGGGTCCACGACGCCCGCGTGCACGACCCTCTCCATCGCGGGCCGGGCGGTGAACGCCACCGCGTCCGCGGGCATGCCGGCGGCCACCTTCCGCGACTGTTCCGCGGACGCCCCGTACTCCGCGGACACGGCCAGGCCCGCACCCGGATCGCCGGCGCGGAACCCCTCGATGACGGCGTCGAACCCGGTCTCCGAGAGCGACGGAGCGACCAGCGTCAGCTCCGTCTGCGCATCCGGTCCGCCGGCACCCTGCGCGCCGACCCGCTGCGCGTCCGTGCCGTGCCATACGGCGCAGGCGGCCGTCATCGCCGTCGCAGCCACGAGCGCAATCGACGCGACGGCGCGGCGTCCGGCGCCGGTCACCGTCCCGCACCCTCGCCGGGACGGGCGGCGGCCACCGTCACAGCAGGCTGACCAGCCAGGCCACGACGACCAGGACCAGCAGAAGCAACAGCACCAATGTCACGCGTGACCTGGGCATCAGTCCTCACTCTCGGTGGTGTGCGGGCGTGGACCGCCGGCCGTGTCCGGGCCGTCCTCGTCGTCGGCCCGGCCGTCGTGCGGGTCGCCGCGACCGACCAGGGCGAAGCCCTTCGTCACGACGACGTCGAGGGCGATGGCGACGAGCGCGGCCAGCGGGACCAGGACGATCATCACGACGAGCGCCTGCAGGGCGAACGGCAGCCCCGTCACCCACAGTTCCACGCCGTCCCACCAGCGCCCGATCGCTTCCACGTGACCAGCGTAGACATGCACGCCGCGCAGGCGGCCACCGGACGCGGACCCGGATGACGGCGGTCTCATATCCGGAGATCGCCGTAATCCGTGGACGGGGCGGGAACCGCGCGACAGTATGGGACGCATGGCACATCAGGAGAGCACTGCCAGCACGCAGCCCCGCGCGGGAACGCCTGCCGTCGACGGCTCACCTTCCGGGAACGGCGCGCCCGGCGGCGATGTCTCCCCCGACGATGCATCCCCCGGCGATGCATCCCCCGACAAGACAACAGCCGGCGGCGTCGCGGTGCCGCCCGCGGACGTCGCCGCGTTCCCCCCGATCGCCGACTACGCCTTCCTTTCGGACTGCGAGGCGAACTGCCTGGTCGCGCCCAGCGGTTCCATCGAATGGATGTGCCTGCCCCGCCCGGACTCCCCCAGCGTCTTCGGCTCGCTCCTCGACCGCAGCGCCGGCCATTTCCGCATCAGCCCCTACGGCGTCACCGTGCCCGCGGCCCGCCGTTACCTGCCCGGCAGCATGATCCTCGAGACCACCTGGCAGACCGGCACCGGCTGGGTGATCGTGCGCGATGCGCTGGTGATGGGCCCCTGGCACAACCGCACCCGGCGCTCGCGGACCTACCGGCGCACACCCGACGACTGGGACGCCGAGCACGTTCTGCTGCGCACGGTCCGGTGCGTGAGCGGAACCGTCGAGATGGAGCTGACCTGCGAGCCCGCCTTCGACTACCACCGCCGCTCCGCCGCCTGGTCGTACATCGGCGACGACTACCACCAGGCCGCCGCCGAGGCCGTGCCCGCCCCGCGCGACCGGCCCCGGCCGACGGATGTGCGCACCGCGGCCGACCGCAACACACCGGAGCCCGACTCCCCCACCCTGACACTCACCACCGACATGCGGCTGGGGCTCGAGGGCCGGGACGCGCGCGCCCGCACGCGCATGGTCGAGGGCGACACGCTCTACGCGGCGCTGTCCTGGTCGGCGCTGCCCCCGCCGCACAGCTACGACGAGGCGGCCGACGCGATGTGGCGGACGGCCGAGTACTGGCGGCAATGGATCAACATCGGCTCGTTCCCCGACCACCCGTGGCGCGAGTACCTCCAGCGCAGCGCACTGACGCTCAAGGGCCTCACCTACGCCCCCACCGGCGCGCTGATGGCGGCGGCAACGACGTCCCTGCCGGAGACCCCGGGAGGGTCGCGCAACTGGGACTACCGCTACACCTGGGTGCGCGACTCCACGTTCGCACTCTGGTCGCTGTACACCCTGGGGCTCAACCGTGAGGCCGACGACTTCTTCGCCTACATCGCCGAGGCCGGCAGTTCGGACGACGGAACGGAGCGGCCGCTGCAGGTGATGTACGGGATCGGCGGCGAACGCACGCTCACCGAGGGGACCCTCGATCACCTCGGCGGGTACGAGGGGGCGCGGCCGGTGCGCATCGGCAACGGCGCTTACGACCAGGCCCAGCACGACATGTGGGGGGCCCTGCTGGACTCGATCTACCTGCACCTGCGCTCCCGGGACCAGATCCCCGAGTTCCTGTGGCCGCTCATCGTCGAGCAGGTGGGCAAGGCCATCGACAACTGGCGCAAGCCCGACCGCGGCATCTGGGAGGTGCGCGGAGAGCCCAAGCACTTCACCGCCTCCAAGGTCATGTGCTGGGTGGCGCTGGACCGCGGAGCACGGCTGGCCCGCATGCACGGCGAGACCGGGTACAGCGAGAAGTGGTCGAAGATCGCCGACGAGATCCGCGACGACGTCCTGGAGCACGGGCTCGACGAACGCGGCGTGTTCACCCAGTACTACGGCGGCACCGAACTCGACGCGTCGCTGCTGCTGGTGGTGCTGCGCAGATTCCTGCCGCCGGACGACCCCCGCGCCCGCGCCACCGTCCTCGCAATCGCCGACGAGCTCACCGTCAACGGCCTGGTGCTGCGCTACCGCCCCGAGTCGACCGACGACGGGCTCGACGGCGAGGAGGGCACCTTCACCATCTGCTCGTTCTGGCTCGTGGCGTCGCTGGTGGAGATCGGCGAGGTCGCCCGCGCCCGGCGGCTGTGCGAGCGGTTGTTGTCGTTCGCCAGCCCGTTGATGCTCTACTCCGAGGAGCTCGACCCGCACACCGGAAGGCACCTGGGCAACTTCCCGCAGGCGTTCACCCACCTGTCGCTGATCAACGCCATCGTCCACCTGATCCGCGCCGAGAAGCGCGTGGCCACCGGCCGGTTCCGCCCGGCGTACCGCGGGTGATCGGCCCGGTCACCGCAGGCGCGCCAGCAGCTCCTCGGCGTCGGCGGCGATGCGCCGGATCACGTCGTGGGCCGGCTCCGCTGCGGCCACCAGGCCGGCGGACTGGCCCGCGTTGACCACGCCGAGGTCGGGATCGTCCTTGTCGTACGACGCGGCCAGGTCCGCGTCGGAGACCTCCGGACGGCCCGACCACCGCCGGGTGAAGTCGTTGACGATCACGCGCGCGCCCCACCGCGTGGGCCACGGCTGGCTGCGGGCACGGTCGAAGACGTCCGTGTAGACGGTGTCGGTGCCGCCCGCCGACACCACCCGCCGCCGGGAGTATTCGGGGCCGTCCGCCTCCGGGCTCGCCAGCAGCGCGGTGCCCACCAGCCCGCCGACGGCCCCCGCCGCCAGCACCGCCGCAAGCCCCCTGCCGGAGCCGATCCCGCCGGCGACCACCACGGGCAGGTCGGTCGCCTCGAGCACCATCTGCATCAGCGGCAGGGTGGCCACGTGACCGGTGTGGCCACCGGCCTCGCCGCCCTGGGCCACGACGAAGTCGACCCCCGCGGACTCGACCACGCGCAGGTCTTCCAGAGAATTGATCTGGGAGCACACCAGCGCGCCCGCGTCGTGCGCCCGCCGCACATACGGCTCAGGGTCGCCGAACGACAGCGACACCAGGTCCGGCCGCTGTTCCAGCGCCGCGCCCAGCAGCGTGTCGTCCGCGTCCAGCGACCAGGTCATCAACCCGATCCCGAGCCGTCCGCCGCCGCGCTCGCGCGCCACCGCCGACTCCTCGGCGATCCATTCCGCCGTGGTGTAGCGCGCGGCCCCGAGCATGCCGATACCGCCCGCGCGGCTCACCTCGCCCGCGAGCCTGCCGCCCGCGCGCCCGCCCATCGGCGCGCCCACGAGAGGCAGCGTCAGCCCGAGCCGCTCGGTCAGCCACGTCGAGATCACTGGATGCTCCTCACCGGATCGGTATCACTTCTTGGGCTTGTCCCCGGTCTCGCTCGACAGCGCCGCGACGAAGGCCTCCTGCGGAATCTCTACGCGCCCGATCGTCTTCATCCGCTTCTTGCCCTCCTTCTGCTTCTCGAGCAGCTTGCGCTTGCGGGAGATGTCGCCGCCATAGCATTTGGCCAGGACGTCCTTGCGGATGGCGCGGATGTTCTCGCGGGCGATGATCCGCGAGCCGATCGCCGCCTGGATGGGCACCTCGAACTGCTGGCGCGGGATCAGCTCCTTGAGCCGCAGGGCCATCTTGTTGCCGTACGAATACGCGGAGTCCTTGTGGACGATGGCGCTGAATGCGTCCACGGCCTCACCCTGCAGCAGGATGTCCACCTTCACCAGGTCGGACGGCTGCTCGCCCGCCTCCTCGTAGTCGAGGCTGGCGTAGCCGCGCGTGCGCGATTTGAGAGAGTCGAAGAAGTCGAAGATGATCTCGGCCAGCGGCATGGTGTAGCGCAGCTCCACGCGCTCCTCGGACAGGTAGTCCATGCCGCCCAGATCGCCGCGCCGGCTTTGGCAGAGCTCCATGATGGAGCCGATGAACTCGCTGGGCGCGATGACGGTGACCTTCACGATGGGCTCGTAGACCGCGCGGAGCTTGCCCTCCGGCCAGAACGACGGGTTGGTCACCTCCAGCTCCGTGCCGTCCTCCTGCTCGACCCGGTAGATGACGTTGGGCGCGGTGGAGATGAGGTTCAGGTTGAACTCGCGCTCCAGGCGTTCGCGGGTGATCTCCATGTGCAGCAGGCCCAGGAATCCGCAGCGGAAGCCGAACCCCAGCGCCACCGACGTCTCCGGCTCGTAGCTGAGCGCGGCATCGTTGAGGCGGAGCTTGTCCAACGCGTCACGCAGCACCGGATAGTCGGATCCGTCCACCGGGTAGAGGCCGGAGTAGACCATCGGCTGCGGTTCGCGGTAGCCGGTCAGCGGCGCGGCGGCGCCGCCGCGCGCGGTCGTCACCGTGTCGCCCACCTTCGACTGGCGCACGTCCTTGACACCGGTGATCAGGTAGCCGACCTCGCCGACGCCCAGGCCCGCGGTGGGCTTGGCCTCCGGCGAGACGATGCCCACCTCCAGCAGGTCGTGGGTGGTGCCGCTGGACATCATCTCGATCTTCACCCGCGGTTCGATCCGGCCGTCGACCACGCGCACGTAGGTCACCACACCCCGGTAGGCGTCGTAGACGGAGTCGAAGATCAACGCGCGCGCCGGCCCGTCCGGGTCGCCCTGCGGGGCCGGTACACGCTCGCAGACGCGGTCGATCAGTTCGGCCACGCCCTCGCCGGTCTTGCCGGAGACCCGCAGCACGTCGGCCGGATCGCAGCCGATGATCCTGCCGATCTCCTCCGCGTACCGGTCCGGGTCCGCCGCGGGCAGGTCGATCTTGTTGAGCACCGGGATGATCTCGAGGTCCTTCTCCATGGCCAGGTACAGGTTGGCCAGCGTCTGCGCCTCGATGCCCTGTGCGGCGTCCACCAGCAGCACGGCGCCCTCGCACGCCTCCAGCGCACGGGAGACCTCGTAGGTGAAGTCGACGTGTCCCGGCGTGTCGATCAGGTGCAGGACGCGACGGCTGCCCTCGAACTCCCCGCCGGTCACCGTCCACGGCAACCGCACGTTCTGCGCCTTGATCGTGATGCCGCGCTCACGCTCGATGTCCATCTTGTCCAGGTACTGCGCGCGCATCAGGCGTTCCTCGACCACCCCGGTGAGCTGCAGCATCCGGTCCGCCAGCGTCGACTTGCCGTGGTCGATGTGCGCGATGATGCAGAAGTTCCGGATCATCGACGGATCCGTGAACGTCGTCTCGGCAAAGTTGCTGGTCAAGCGTTGTTCCTTCGTCTCATTCGTCTCCAGGGCGGTCGACGGCGGCCGACGGCAGGGACTCCGTCACCACCGGACACCGCGTCGACGACCCGGGGCCGGGCATGCTCGCCTCCAGTGTGACACCTGCGAGGTTCACCGGGACTACCGGTCGATTATGCTGGACGCAGGTGGAACCACCCGGCATCGCACACGCCGGGCCCGACGGCCTGGCCACCGCCCGCGGTTTGGGCGCGCCGCACCCCGCTGGTATTCTCGAACACTGGCGTAGGCGCGTGCCCACTGCAGGGTGCGCTTCTGCCGTCGACAGACGTCCCGGCCGGTCCCCTCCGCGGAGGCCCCGGCCAGCAAGCAACCCCAGGTCGGCCCCGCCGGTCGGCCGCAGCACAGCCAAGACAGAGGTAATCACGCGTGGCCAACATCAAGTCCCAGAAAAAGCGGATCCTGACGAACGAGCGCGACCGTCGCCGCAACCAGTCGGTGAAGACGTCGCTGCGCACCGCGATCCGCAAGTTCCGCGGAGCGGTGGATGCCGGCGACAAGGATTCCGCACAGTCGCTGCTCATCAGCACCAGCCGTGACCTGGACAAAGCCGCCGCCAAGGGCGTCATCCATCGCAACCAGGCCGCCAACAAGAAGGCAGCCATGGCGAAGGCCACCAACAAGCTCGGAGCCTGATCGCCCGCTGTCGACGGACAGGCGACCCGCAGCATTCACATCGAGGGCCATCCCGCAGCGCGGGATGGCCCTCGATGTGCGCGGTGCCGGGGTCGGTACCCGACCGCCTCGGCTCAGCCGGCGCGCAGCGCGCAGACCCGCAGCACGGCCCGTTCCAAAGCGTAGTCCGGCTCCGGCGAACCGCCTTTGACATCGCCGTTCAGCGTGGCGACCACTTGCAGCGCGCGCCCGATCGTCTCCGGCCGCCACCCGCGCAGCTGCGCCTGCGCCTTCTTGACCTTCCACGGCGGCATCCCGAGCGACCCGGCCAGCGAGTACGGGTCTCCCCGCCCGGCCGCCCCCACGCGGGCGATGGTGTTGACCGCGTCGGCCAATGCGTCCGCCAGCGGCACGTGTGCGGTCCCCCGCTGCAGGGCCCACCGCAGCGCCTCCAGCGCCGCGGCCCGGTCCCCCGCGACGGCCTTGTCCGCCACGTCGAACCCGCTCACCTCGGCCCGTCCGGCGTAGTACTTGCGCACGGCGGCGGCATCCACCTTGCCGCCGGTGTCCGCCACCAGCTGCGAGCACGCCGACGCCAACTCCCGCAGGTCCGAGCCGACCGCGGCGAGCACGGCCTCCACCACCTCCGGCGCGGCGCGCACGCCTGCCGCCCGGAACTCGCCGCGGACGAACTCGCCGCGCTGCTGCGGTTTGAGCTTGGCGCAGTCGTGCACCTGCGCGCCGGCTTTCTTGAGTGCAGGGACCATCGACTTGGCGCGCCCCCCGCCGGAGTGCACGACCACCAGGTGCACGCCTTCCGGCAGATCCGCAGCCGTGTCCGCGACCAGCTTGGCAGGCTCCTTTCCCGCCTCACCCGCCGCGTCGAGGACGATGACGCGGTCTTCCGCGAACAGCGACGGGCTCAGCATCTCCGCCAGCTCGTTGACCGCGACCTCGCCGGCGCGAAGGCGGGTGGCCTGGAGGTTCTGCCCCTCCTGCGATGCCGCGCGGACCGCGGCGAGCACGCCGTTCACCGCACGCTCGATCAGCAGGTCCTCGTCGCCGAGCACCAGGTGCAGGGCGGCCGGGTCGCCGGGGCCGCCCGACGAGCCGCCGGGGGCGGGGCGGGAATCCGGTGCAAGGTCGGAATCGGCTGTAGTACGGGCCCGTGTGGTCACGGCACAATGCTGCCACGGCGCTCCGACAGCCGGGCGGGCCGCCGACAGCGGTGCGGGGCCGGCGCAGCGCAGCTCCACCCGCGCAGCTCCACCCGCGCAGCTCCACCCGCGCAGCTCCACCCGCGCAGCTCCACCCGCGCAGCTCCACCCGCGCAGCTCCACCCGCGCAGCTCCACCCTCGCAGCCACGACCGACCGTCACCCGAATCCCGTCCAGTGCGCCGGAAGCCACACCGCCTCCGCCGCCACCGTGGCCATCACCGCGCACCACCGGAACCTGCGGCTGGCGTACCACCCGCAGACGCCGACGATCGCCGCCGCGGTCAGCACCGCGCCCGCAGCGCCGTCGGGCACCGCGATCCGCGCCCACGGCAGCCCCGCACACCACTCGGCGACGTGGACCAACCACCACGCCGGCGGCCCCGCGCTGGCGACCACCAGCTCCGCGGCCCACGGCCACACGCCTGCGAGCGCCGCCGCGACGGCGCCGACGACCGTCGCCGGCGCCACGGCCGGCGCCGCCAACACGTTCGCGAGAACGGCCACGGTGCTGACCCCGCCGGAGATCGCGGCCACCACGGGAATCGTGACCAAGTCGGCCACCGACGCCACCACCACCGCCTGCACGAGCACCGAAGGCCGGCCGCGCTCCCGCAGGCCGTCCACCCAGACCGGCGCGAGCACCACCAGCGCCGCAGTGGCTGCGACCGACATGGCGAATCCCGCGTCCACGGACAACGCCGGTTTCCAGGCCAGCAGCGCGAGCACCGCCGCACCGAGAGCCGGAAGCGCCTGCCTGCGCCGGCCGGTGACCAAGGCGAGCAGCCCGATCAACCCCATCACCGCAGCGCGCAGAACACTGGGCGACGGCCGGACGAGCACCACGAACCCCACCACCGCCAGAGCGGTGAGCACCGCCGCGGGCCGCGGCCCCAGCGGGCGCACCACGAGCAGCACGAGCCCGCAGACCAACGCGAAGTTGCTGCCGGATACGGCTGTGAGGTGGGTGAGCCCGGCCGCCGTGAACTGTTGATCCGTCTGCGGAGGCATACCCGACACATCGCCGAGCACGAGACCGCGCACCAGGCCCGCCTCGCGCGCTCCGAGGACGCGGGCGCAGAGTGCGGCGAACCGGGATCGCACGCCGCTCGCAACCCGCTGCAGGAGCGAGGGATCGCTCACGGTGTTCGGAGAGCCGCGGGCGCGGATCGCCGCCACGGTGAGGTCCCGGCGGTCCGGCGCCGCCGGCCTGCCGTAGAAGCCCACCTGCTGGCCGGGGAGCAGCCCGATCCAGCCGTCGGCCGGGGCGAACACCACGACAGCGCCGGTGGCGGCGTGGTCGCGGCCCCCCGTGCGCAGCGTCCGCAGTTCCCCATGCACCAGGACGCGCGGCGATCCGCTGTGCCCCTGGCCGACTCCGCCTATCCGGCGGGGGTCGCCGTCGAGGCGCACCGTCATGTGGACCCACCGCCCGTACAGACCGGTGACCGGATTGGTCTCCACGGCGTGCGCGCGCACCGCCGTCGCCGCGGCGAACCCGCACGATGCGAGCAGGACCGCGGCGAGCGTGCCGGCCGCGGTCCTGCTGCACGCTCCCGGCCGCGCGCCGGCCCGCCACGCGACGACCGCCGCCGCCGCACCGCTTGCGCCCACGGCCAGCGCAACGCCCCACGCGGTCGCAGCGCCGCCCCACACCCCGGCGGCCGTCGCACACCACACCGCGCACGCGGCGGTCGCAAGGCGTGCATCCAGGCGCCGAAGAATCTGCTCCCCGGTTCCATCCACGCCGCCGGCGGCCGGCGGTCCGGTCACACGGTCACCGCATCGCGCAACCTCTCCAGCGTCGCGGGGCCTATCCCCCGCACCTCGGTCAGTTGATCGACCGACGAGAACCGGCCGTTCTGCGCACGCCACTGGAGGATCGACTCCGCCGTCACCGGGCCGATTCCGGGCAACGCCTCCAGCGCAGTCTTGTCCGCCGCATTCAGGTCCACAGGCGTCCCCGTCGCGGCACCCGCCCCCGCCTCCGACGGCGCACCTACGGCGGGCCCGGCCGCGCCCGCGGAGATCGTTGCGCTACCGAGCCTCGGCGCACCGCCGTCGGTGGGAGCCACGCCCACCAGCACCTGGTCGCCGTCATCGAGCCGCTGCGCGAGGTTGAGGCTCAGGAGATCGGCGCCGTCCGTCGGCCCTCCCGCGGCGCTCAACGCATCCGCCACGCGGGCGCCACGCTCCAGCCGGACCAGGCCGCTGCGCTGCACGAGCCCCTGCACCGAGACGACGATCTCCTCAGGGGCGGCGGCCGCCCGCTCCCCGGCCGGAGCGGTCCTGTCCGGCACGGGCGCGGCGGCCCCGGACGACGGTTCGGCCCCGGCCGGCGGAGTCCCAGCCGGCTCCTCTGTGCGCCCGCCTTCCGGACCTGCGCCGCTTTCCCCCGGACCCGTGCCCTCGAGCGCCACCGTCGCCGCCTGGACCTCGGGTACCCGCACTTCCGCCGGATGGTCCCGCAGCACGCCCACACCGGCCGCGACCGCCGCGAGCAGCCCCACGGCGGCGAGCACCGCTGCGCCGCGGCTGCTCACCGCGAACCGGGTGCCGCGCCAGCGCTCCGGCAGGCGTGCCGACACCCGCCCCCGCAGAGATTCCCGCGCATCGGCGGCCACGCGGTTGCGCACGAGGGCCTGCTGTTGTTCCGGAGCATTCGGATCGAAGCAGCGGCTCGCGCCGCCGGGGCCGTCCAGGACCGGGTCCTCGTGGCCGTCCTGGTCGCCGCCCCACCCACCACCGCTCGCACCCGCCCCACCGTCGGCGTCGCGGAGCCGCTGATCCTCTAGCTCCTCGCCGTGGAGCTCCTCGCCGGGGATTCCTTGGTCTCGCAGCCACGCCGGCCGGGGCACGGGCCCGCCCGCCGCCGGGCGTCCCGAGGTGACACCGGCCAGTCGGTCCATGGACGGCTGTGACGAGGTGGTGGTACGCATGTCCCGACGCTAAGCAGCGCTTCCGCGCGCCCGGACCGACCAGCCGGGTCACCGCCTGGGGATTTGCAGATTCCTGTGGACAATCAGCGCCTGTGGAGAACGCCCGGCCGCAGGATCATCGACCGTCGGCGCCCACCGCGGTCAGCACCGACACCCCCGCGGCCCCCGCCCCCAGGTGCAGCCCCAGCACCGGGCCGAACTCGCCCCGGTGCACCGTCACCTCATCGCCGAGCCGTTCGCGCAGCAACTGCTCCAGCGTCTCCGCACGGTCGGGCGCCTCCCAATGCTGCACTGCCAGCTCGGCCCGAACCCCGTCCGGCTGCGCGTCCAGCTCGGCCACCACGTGGTCGACGAGCTTGCGCATGCCCTTGCTGGGGATGCGCAGCTTGTCCCGCAGTTCGAGCGTGCCGCCGCCGATGCGCAACAGCACGCGCACCGACAGCGCGGAGGAGACGAACATCGCGGCACCGCCGACCCGGCCGCCCTTGCGCAGGTCGTCGAGCCGGTGGATGTAGACCACGCCGAACGCGCGTGCACATGCCGCCGCCGCCGTGTCATACACCTCGTCCAGCGAAGCGCCTCCTGCCGCCGCGCGCACCGCCTCGAGCACGGGCATTCCCACCGTCATCCCGGCTCCGCCGGAGTCGACCACCCGCACGCGCGGGCCTACCCGGTGCGCGGCCTGCCGGGCCGCATCCCATGTTCCGGACAGCGCCTTGGACAGGTGCACCGCAACGACGCCGTCGCCGCCGCTCGCGTCGAGCGCCTCCGCGTAGACCTGCTCCAGCTCGCCGGGCGAGGGCCCGGCGGAGGTGTAATCGTCGGACTTCGGCGCACGGGGCGGCACGTCGTCGACGCCCTCGCGATAGTCCTCCGCCCCCACGAGCACGTGCAGCGGGACGATGCGGAGGCCGGACGCGCCGGCGAGCTCGCCGCGCAGGCCGGCCGTCGAATCGGTCACGACGATCACTGGCACGGATCTACCGTATGCCCTCGGACATCGGCGCATCGGCGACCGGCACGATCCGACCGAGAGTGCCGAGCATCGCCTCGGCCACCGCGCTGTGCCCCTCGAAACCCCAGTGGATGCCGTCGGGGTTGCCGCGGCCTGCCAGCACGTGTTCGCCGGTCGCCGCGCCCAGGTCCACCAACGGGACGCCGTGCTGTCCGGCCCACCCCTCGATGGCGCGCACGGTCCCGTCCCGCCCCGCGTGCACCCGGCCGTACGCGTCGCAGATGTGCCGCGACGGAAGGGTCGCGACCACGGGAAGCCCGGGGCGCAGGTGCTGCAGCGCGCCGCGGCACTTCTCCAGATAGTGCGATGTCAGCTGCGGAGGCAGGGCCAGCGGACGGCCCAGGCGCGCCAGCCTCGGCTGCAGCACCTGGTACCCCGCGCGCACGGCGCGGCGCACCGGTTCGGGCCGCAGGTAGCGGATCTGTTCGCGCAGCGCCGTCGGCAGCGGCGAGGGCAGCGAATCCATTCCCGAGACGCCGAACACCACCGCCCCGGCGTGGGGCACCGCCGCCCACACCCGCGGGTCCTGAGTCAGCGCCCACCATGCGTCACGGGTGGTCCACCCGACGCGGGCGACCAGTTCGACCCGCCACCCCAGCCGCTCGGCCACCAGGTTGGGCCAGATGCGCGGGTCGTCGGCGGCGAGTCCGCCACGCGGACCGTAGTAGGACAGCGAGTCCGCGAGGACGAGCAGCACCGGCCGGTCGTCCCGCCCGCTCGCCGCCGTCGACAGCGTCTCAACCGACAATGCCATCACCGCTCCCCGCATCCGCGTTCCACACGTTCAGCCGCCACTGCGGCGACGACCGACCCATCCGCGAGCCCAGCTCGGCCCAGCCGGTGTTCCCGATGCCGCCGATCACCGGCCACCGGTCCACCGGCAGCCCCAGCAGCGCCGCGGTCACCGCGGCGATCACGCCGCCGTGCGCCACCACCAGCAGGGGCCGGTCGGCCCACGTGCCGCGGCGGTCCATCCGGGTGACGAACTCCTCGACCACCGGCACGGCACGCGCCGCAACCTGGACCCGCGACTCACCGCCGGGCGGTGCCCAGGTGGCGTCGGCGCGCCAATGATCCCGGGCGCCCGGGTGGACGGCGTCCACCTCGTAGTGCGTACGCCCCTGCCATTCCCCCAGGTGGGTCTCGCGCAGCCGGGGATCGGTCTGCACGGCCACACCCGTCGCCGCCCCCACCGCGAGCGCGGTGTCGTAGGCGCGGTGCAGGTCCGACGAGACGATGGCGTGCGGGTGCATCCCGGCGAACGCCGCGCCGGCCGCGCGCGCCTGGCGTTCGCCCAGTTCCGACAGCGACGTGTCCAGCTGGCCCTGCATGCGGCTCTCGGCGTTGTGCTCGGTCTGGCCGTGACGCAGCAGGACCACCCTGCGCCCTGTCACCTGGCCGACTCCACCTGCCCGGCCGTGCCGTCGAAGGGCACCTCGGGGCAGTCCTTCCACAGCTTCTCCAACGCGTAGTACTCGCGCTCGTCGTCGTGCTGGATGTGCACCACCATGTCGACGTAGTCGAGCAGCGCCCAGCGGCCCTCGCGCACGCCCTCGCGGCGGGCCGGCCGGTGCCCGGCCTCGCGCAGCTTCTCCTCGACGTTGTCCACGATCGCGGCGACGAGCCGCTCGTTGGGCGCCGACGCGATCACGAAGCAGTCGGTGATGACGAGACGCTCGGAGACGTCCAGGATGCGCACGTCGGTGGCCTTCTTGTCCGCGGCGGCGGACGCGGCGACCCGCGCCATCGAGGCGGCCTCGGCGGTAGCTGTCACGAGTGGTTCTCCCCTGTGTCGGCGGTGGTGTGCGGCCCGGCAAGGCGCGGTGCCGAGGTGCGGGCGGTGCCGTCGGCGCGGACGGCGTGTGCGGGACGGTACAGGTTGCGCTTGGCGATGTACTGCACGACGCCGTCCGGCACGAGGTACCAGACGGGCCGGGACCGCGCCGCACGCTCCCGGCACTCCGTCGAGGATATCGCCAAAGCCGGGACCTCGACCACGCTGACCGTGTCCTCGGGGCGCCCGCGCAGGATCTCCTCGAGCGGACCCACGTCGAGGTCGTAGCCGGGGCGCGTAACGCCGACGAACTTCGCCAGCTCGAACAGCTCCTCCCAGCGCTGCCAGGTCAGGATCGTCGAGATCGCGTCCGCCCCGGTGATGAAGTACATGTCCGCGTCGCCGTGCTGGGCACGCAGGTCGCGGAGCGTGTCGACGGTGAACGTGGTCCCCGGCCGGTCGATGTCCACGCGGCTGACCGAGAAGCGGGGATTCGACGCGGTGGCGATGACCGTCATCAGGTAACGGTCCTCCGGCTGGCTGACCCGGCGCGACGCCTTCTGCCAGGGGTTGCCGGTGGGCACGAAGACGACCTCGTCGAGGTCGAACAGGTCCGCCACCTCGCTGGCCGCCACCAGGTGGCCGTGATGGATCGGGTCGAACGTGCCGCCCATGACGCCCAGCCGCCGCCTGCGTCCGCCGGGTGAGGATTCCATGGATGACGAGCTTACGGCCTGCTAGATCGGCAGCAACCGTGAGATCACCCCGGTGAGCTGCTCGGCGGTCCGGCACTCGTACATCGGCACGACGGTTCCGTACGCGGTGGCGACGGAATCGCCCGTGCCCCACTGGGCCGCCGGCTCTGGGTTAAGCCAGTGCGTCTGCCGCGCCGCGTGGCTCATCCGCTGCAACGCGGCCAGGTTGGGGTCGCGGTAGTTGGTACGGGCGTCGCCGAGGATCAGCAGCGAGGACTTGTCGGTGAGCGCGTGCGCGTGGTTCTCGGCGAATCCGCCCAGCGCGTTGCCGTAATCGGAGTGCCCGTCGTATGTGATCAGCCGTGCCTCACGCACCATCCGCGACATCGCGACGCCCAGGTCGGAACCGGCCTCGAAGTACGTGCTGACCTCGTCGGTGGTGTCGATGAACGCAAAGATCCGCACGCGTGAGAACTGCTCGCGCAGGGTGTGCACCAGCTGCAGGGTGAAGTGGCTGAAGCCGGCCACGGAGCCGGAGACGTCGCAGAGCACCACCAGCTCGGGGCGCGCGGGCCGCGGCTTGCGCAGCACCAGGTCGATGGGCACGCCACCGGTGCTCATCGACTTGCGCAGCGTGCGGCGCACGTCGATCTCGCCGCGGCGTGAGCGGCGCCGGCGGGCGGCCAGCCGGGTCGCCAGGGCGCGCGCCAGCGGCACCATCGTCTTGCGCAACGCCTGCAGGTCCGCGTCCGAGGCGCGCAGGAAGTCCACCTGCTCCGCCAGCTGCGGCACCCCGTACTGCGCCACGCGGTCGCGCCCGAGCTTCTCGGCGCTGCGCCGGCGCGTCTCGGTCTGCACCATCCGGCGCAGCCGGCCCATCCGCTCGAGCGCGGTCCGCAGCGCCACCTCGTTCCGGTGCACTTCGCGGTGGCCGGGTTCCTCCGCCGACGGCCCGAGCATGCCGTCGAGAAGCCGGCGCAGGATGTTGTCGCCGGAGAGTCCCCGCATGGCCTGATAGGCGGAGAAGGATTCGCCCGAGTAGCCCTCGTAGCGCCCGAGCCTGTCGACGATGTCCGCCACCAGCCGGTCCAGCCGATCGCGTCCGTCCGCGCTCTCGTCAGCGAGCAGGTCCGCCAGCAGGTCCTCGAGCGCCTGCCCGTCGAGGTTCCCGTCCTCGTCCACGGGCAGTTCGCCTGGCTGCGCCCCGCCCTCCCCGTCGGCCGATGCGTCGGCGCCGTCCGGCCCGTCCCGGCGTGCTCCGATCCCGGACGGGAACCACAGGTCGAACAGCACGTCGAAGATGTCGCGGTGCACGGGCCGCCGCAGCAACGCGCTGGCCAGGCCCTCGCGCACGGCCTCACGGTCCAGCGGGTCGAGCACGGCGAGCACCCGCCCGGCGTCCACCGTCTCCGACGTGCCCACCGCGATGCCCCTGCCGCGCAGCGCGCCGACGAACCCCACCAGGTGCCCCGGGATCCCGTGGGGCGCGAGCGGGCCGGACGGCGGCCGCCGTCGCGGGTTTCGTGGGTTCGTCATGGCGTCTCGCCGGCCTCTCGGTCAGTGCGTCCGTGAGTTCAGTTCAGCCGGAGCTCGGCGGCGGCCCGTTCCTGGTCGCTCCGGTGCTTGAGGATCACCCCGAGGGTGGCGCGGACCGCGTCGTCGTCGACGGTGTCGAGTCCCAGCGCCAGCAGCGTGCGGCCCCAGTCGATCGTCTCGGAGACCGACGGCACCTTCTTGAGCTGCATGTCGCGTAGCACCCGGATGGTGCGGACCAGCTGCTCGGCGAGTACCTCGGGGAGTTCGGGCACCCGGCTGAGCAGGATCCGGCGTTCGAGCTCCTCTTCGGGGAAGTCCAGGTGCAGGAACAGGCAGCGCCGCTTGAGCGCCTCCGACAACTCGCGGGTGGCGTTGCTGGTGAGCACCGTGAACGGCCTGGCCTCCGCGGTGATGGTGCCCAGCTCGGGGATCGTGATCGCGAAGTCGGCGAGAACCTCCAGCAGCAGTCCCTCGATCTCGACGTCGGCCTTGTCGGTCTCATCGATCAGGAGCACCGTCGGCTCCTCGGCGCGGATCGCGGTGAGCAGCGGCCGCGAGAGCAGGAACTCCTCGCCGAAGACGTCGTCGCGCGTCGCGTCCCAGGCCTCCGACTCCCCCGCCTGGATCCGGAGGATCTGCTTGGCGTGGTTCCACTCGTACAGCGCCCGGGCCTCGTCCACGCCCTCGTAACACTGCAACCGCACCAGCTGCGAGTCCGTGGTCTGCGCGACCGCACGCGCCAGCTCCGTCTTGCCGACGCCCGCGGGCCCCTCGATGAGCAGCGGCTTGCCGAGCCTGTCGGCGAGGAACACCGTGGTGGCGGTGGCCTTGTCCGCCAGATAGCCGGTATCGGCCAGTCGGTCGACGACGTCGTCGACGCTGTCGAAGCGGGGTTTGATGGCGGGTGCTGCGCGGTCCACGCGGACGCCTTTCTCGTTGCTGGTCTCTGCCGCCTGCTCAGGCCGGGCGGGTGTGGCCGTCGCCCCACACGATCCACTTGGTGGAGGTGAGCTCCGGCAGTCCCATCGGGCCGCGGGCGTGCAGCTTCTGCGTGGAGATCCCGATCTCCGCCCCCATGCCGAACTGCTCGCCGTCGGTGAACGCGGTCGACGCGTTCACCATGACGGCGGCGGCGTCCACGCGTCCGGTGAATTCGCGGGCCGCGGCCAGGTCGGCGGTGACGATCGACTCGGTGTGCCCGGTGCCGAAGCGGTCGATGTGGTCGACGGCCTCGTCCATGCCGTCGACGACCTTGACCGCGACGTCCAGGGAAAGGTACTCGGCGGACCAGTCCTCGTCGGTGGCCGGGATCATGCCCGGCCCGTCGCCGTGGACCGTGACGCTGTGCATCTGGAGGGTCTGCGTGAGCTGCGGGAGGAAATCGTCGGCGATCGCGCGGTCCACCAGCACCGTCTCCACCGTGTTGCACACGCTGGGGCGCCGGGTCTTGGCATTGACGATGATCTTCTCCGCCATCTCCGTGTCGGCGGCGGAGTGCACGTAGATGTGCACCACGCCCGAGCCGGTCTCGATGGTCGGCACCCGCGCGTCGCGCACCACGGCGGCGATCAGCCCGGCGCCGCCGCGCGGGATGACCACGTCGACCAGCCCCCGCGCCTGGATGAGATGCAGCACGCTCGAGCGGTCCTCCGCGGGGAGCAGCTGGACCGCGTCGGCGGGCAGTCCCCTCGCGTCCAGCGCCTCCCGGATGATCCCGACGAGCACCGCGTTGGAGTTCCTGGCCGACGAGGAGCCGCGCAGCAGTACCGCGTTGCCGGACTTGAAGGTGAGGCCGAAGCCGTCGACGGTGACGTTGGGGCGGGCCTCATAGACGATGCCGACGACGCCCAGCGGCACCCGCACCTGGCGCAAATCCAGGCCGTTGGGCAGCGTGCTCCCGCGCACCACCTCCCCCACCGGGTCGGGCAGGGCCGCCACCTGACGCAAACCGGACGCGATGCCCGCGATGCGGTCCGTATCGAGGCGGAGCCGGTCGATCAGGCTCGACTCGGTGCCCGCGGCCTCCGCCGCGGCGATGTCCTCGGCGTTGGCCGCGAGGATGCGGTCCGCCCCGTCCTCCACCGCCTTCGCCGCCGCGGCCAGCGCGGCGTTCTTGTCCGCGGCGGACAACAGCGCCAGTGTCCGGGACGCCGCCCGGGCCGCACGGGCGGCGGCGTGCACGGCCTCGCGCATCGGGTCCGGAGCCCCGCCGCCGTCCTGTGCAGTGCCGTCCTCCGCGACCGGAGTGCTGATGCTCATACGCTCCAGGGTAGCGAACCCCGTCGCGGCCTCAGCGGCGCTCGACCTCCAGGGTGAATCCGTGCGCGCGCAGGCGCTCGGCCAGCGGCTCGCCGATCCCGGTCGCGGGAGTCAGGACTCCGGCCGACTCGGGCGCCCCGGCCCGGTCCAGTGCCAGCGCCAGGGCGCTCTCGCCGAGCATCACGGCGGTGGCCGCGTACCCCGGGTCGCCGTGCGCCGCGACGCGCGATCGGTAGTGCGCCCCGGCGGTGGTCGTCGCATGGACGTCGACTGCGAAGCGCCCGTTGGCCCGCGCCTTCTCGCCGGGGCCGTCGCCGGGCGCCGGAAGCACGCGGTCGAGGAGCTTGCGGGTGGGCCCGAAGCCGAGCCCCGCGACGAGACCGCCCATGCCCGCCGTGAGCGCGGCCGCGGGCACCAGCGACAGCGGCGACGAGCCCACGGCCATGACCTCCCGGTACCGGAAACCGCGGCCGTACGCGTGGCCCAGGAGCGCGGCGGAACGCCGCACCACCCGGGTGTTGTAGGGACCCATGAAGAACGGGGCGAGGAAGCCGCCGAGACCCGGCGCCACGTCGGACCCGCGCACGATCGACGAATCGGACTGGCGGCCCAGGTCGGGTTCCGCAGTGCGGTCGGGGCTGAGCGAGTAGGGGCTCAGCCCGGTCCTGCGCGCCGCCTTGTCCTTCTTCATCGCGTCGATCTGCATGCGCAGCGAATCGACGGTGCCGCCGCTGATGCCTCCGCGCAGGTCGGACACCACCAGGGTCGTGTCCGTCAGCTCCCCGGCGCCGTCCTCGGCGACCTTGCGGTACAGGCGGTACACGCCGAGGTCCGACGGCACCGAGTCGAATCCGCACGAGTGCACGATCCGCGCACCGGTGCGCACGGCAGTCTCGTGGTAGCGGTCGATGCTCTCGCGGTGGAACAGCACCTCGCCGGTGAGGTCCACGTAGTCGGTCCCGGCCTCCGCGCAGGCGCGGACCAGCGGGAGGCCGTAGCGGGCGTAGGGGCCGACGGTGCTGATCACCACCCGCGCCGACCGCGCCAGGGCGTCGAGGGAGGCGTCGTCGGCGGCGTCCGCGATGAGGATCGGCCAGCCCGCCGCGCCCGGGCCCAGGCCGTTCCGGATCTCCTCGAGCCTGCCCCGATCGCGTCCGGCGAGTCCCATCCGCACGCCCGCGGGCGCATGCTGGGCCAGGTGCCCGGCCACGAGCCGCCCCACGAAGCCCGTGGCCCCGTAGACCACGACGTCGAGATCGCGGGACTGTGCTGCCTGCGCTGCCGCACCGGTTTCCGGACGCGGATCGCTGTCATTGCTCATCCGTCCATGACAGCACACCCGCGGCCGATGGTCGACAACGTCGCACCGGATTCCGCAGGCGGCCCGTGCGCCGCCGCCGATGCGTGCGGGCGGACTCCGCGCGCCTGTGGAGAACCCGCCATCGCGTGCCGGATCCGTCGGTCCGGCAAGGCACCATGGTGCCCATGGGGATCACTGGACCGACCGGATCGGACGCTGCTGCCGTGGACCACGACGACGACGACGACGGAGTTGCCGCCGCCGCGGCCGCACCGGAACGCGCCGCGTTGCGCACGAGGGCCGACGAGCTGCTCGCGGACCTCGCGGGTCCCGGCGCGCGGCTGCGGGACGACCAGTGGACCGCCATCGAAGCCCTGGTGGTCGACCGGCGGCGCGCGCTGGTGGTCCAGCGCACCGGTTGGGGCAAGTCCGCCGTGTACTTCATCGCGGCGAAGCTGCTGCGCGAGGCCGGCCGCGGCCCCACGGTGATCGTCTCGCCACTGCTCGCCCTCATGCGCAACCAGGTGGCCGCCGCCGAGCGCGCGAGCGTGCGCGCGGCCACGATCAACTCCGGCAACATCACCGAGTGGGACGGGATCCACGAGCAGGTCCGCGCCGGCGGGGTCGACGTCCTTCTGGTCAGTCCGGAACGGCTCAACAACCCCGACTTCCGCGAGAACGTCCTCCCGCACCTCGCGAAGGACGCGGGGCTGGTGGTGGTGGACGAGGCGCATTGCGTGTCCGACTGGGGCCATGACTTCCGCCCGGACTACCGCCGCATTCGCACACTCGTCGCCGATCTGGGCCGCGACACCCCCGTGCTGGCGACCACCGCCACGGCCAACGACCGCGTGGTGGCCGATGTCGCGGCGCAGCTCGGCGTGGGCGCCGCGGCGGACGGCGCAGCGGACGAGGACTCCACGCTGGTGCTGCGCGGCGGACTCGACCGCGCGTCGCTGCACCTGTCGGTGATCCGCGTCGCGGACTCCCGCGACCGCGCCGCATGGCTCGCCCAGAACCTCGGATCGCTGCCCGGCTCCGGAATCGTCTACGCCCTGACGGTCTCGGCGGCCGAGGACCTCGCCGCCGTGCTCGCCGAGCAGGGCCACACCGTGGCGGCGTACACGGGCCGCACCGACCCCGCCGAACGGGAAACCCTGGAGGCGGACCTGCTGGAGAACCGGGTCAAGTGCCTCGTCGCCACCTCCGCCCTGGGCATGGGCTTCGACAAGCCGGACCTGGGTTTCGTCGTGCACGTCGGCGCGCCGTCCTCGCCCATCTCCTACTACCAGCAGGTGGGCCGTGCCGGCCGCGCGACGGACCGCGCCGAGGTGGTGCTGCTCCCCGGCCCCGAGGACGCGCAGATCTGGCGCTACTTCGCTTCCGTGTCGTTCCCCGACGAGCAGACGGTGCGCGCGGTGATCGGCGCGCTGGGCGAGGCCCCGATATCCACCCCGGCGCTGGAGTCCCGCGTGGACCTGGGGCGCAACCGCCTGGAGATGGTGCTCAAGGTGCTCGACGTGGACGGGGCGGTGCGCCGCGTCCGCGGCGGCTGGGTCGCCACCGGCCAGGAGTGGGTGTACGACACCGAGCGGTACGCGGGTCTGGCCCGGGCGCGGAGCGAAGAGCAGCAGGCGATGCTGGACTACGAGCGCACCGCCGAGTGCCGCATGCGGTTCCTGCGCGCCCAGCTGGACGATCCGCTGCTGGCCGCGGAGACCGACGGCTGCGGCCGCTGCGACAACTGCACCGGCGACGCCCGCGACGCCGCGGTCGATCAGGCCGCCGCCCGCTCCGCCCGCGACCGCCTCGACAGGCCCGGAGTGGATATCGCCGCACGCCGGCAATGGCCCACCGGCCTGCCTCGGCTGGGAATGGAGCTCAAGGGCCGGATCGACGACGGTCCCGCCGTGGGCCGCGCGGTCGGTAGGCTGACGGACCTCGGCTGGGGGACCCGCCTGCGTTCGCTTCTCGCCGAGCCGGACGCGCCGGCGCCTCCGTGGCTCATCGACGGCTTCGTCGAGGTGCTCAAGTCCTGGCGGTGGGAGGTGCGCCCGGACTCGATCGCCGCCCTGCACTCGGAAACCCACCCACAGCTTGTCGAGTCCGTCGCGCGGAGCCTCGCATCGATCGGCCGCCTCGGGCTGCTCCCCTCGGTCTCCCGCCCGCAGGATCTGCCGCCGGTGACCGCAGCCAACTCGGCCTTCCGGGTGGCCCAGATCGGCCAGCGGTTCACCGTCCCGCAGCCGCCCCCGCCCGGGTCCACCATCCTTCTCGTCACCGACCTGGTTGAGACGGGCTGGACGGTCACGATGGCGGCCCGGGCCGTGCGCGGGGCGGGTGCGCACGCAGTGCTTCCTCTGGCGCTCGCCACCCGTTCCTGAGCGTCAGCTGAGCCTGCTATGCAATCCTCGAGTGACGTTCCTCACACCGGCACGCTGACCTGCAATAGGCCGGACAAATCGGGCCCCGATTCTCCGGTGAAGGCGATTTTGCTGGTCAGCGTTGTTAACCTGGATGTTGCATGAGGCTCCCAGAACACGAAGTACCCCGTCAGAAAACCTCCACCGAGGCACCCTCTGCGGATGCTGTCGAATTCCGCGCGCCGCGCGTTCCGGACGGCATCAGGCTGTGGGAGATCGCCCGCGATTCGGCCGTGCTGGATCTCAACTCCAGCTACGCCTACGTCCTCTGGTGTCGCGACTTCGCGCGCACCTCCATCGTCGCCGTCGTCGACGGGCGGGTGCACGGTTTCGTCACCGGCTACCGGCGCCAGGACCGCCCGGACACGCTCATGGTGTGGCAGGTGGCCACGGACGAATCCCAGCGCGGCAAGGGCGTCGCGGGCCGCATGCTCTCCGGACTTCTCGACAGGCTGGCGCCGGAGGGCGTCACCCGGCTGGAGACCACCATCAGCCCCGACAACACCGCATCCCAGGCGCTGTTCACGGGCGTCGCCCGGCGCCGCGGAGTGGGCATCCGGCGGGAGGACCTGTTCCCCGCCGACGCGTTCCCGGACAGCCACGAGCCGGAGGACCTCTACATCATCGGGGACCCGGCCGACGCCCCTTAGCCCCCCACGCCGCGCCGACGCTTGCGCGTGCAGCCGGACCACGCACCGCAGACGGGGCACCGGACGGCACTCAGAGCACGCCAACGATTCCGGCTACGAGATTGACTGCGGTATCCGCTATCACTGAATGAGGTAATCGAAATGACTGTGATCGACAAGATCGACACCGACATCTTCGCCAAACGCGAATCCGAGGTCCGCAGCTACAGCCGTGGCTGGCCGACGGTCTTCGACACCGCCAAGGGCAGCTGGATGCGCGGCGAGGACGGCCGCGAGTACCTGGACTTCTTCGCCGGCGCGGGCACGCTGAACTACGGGCACAACAACCCGGTGTTCAAGCAGGCCCTCCTCGACTACATCGAGCGCGACGGCGTCACCCACGCACTCGACATGGGCACCGTCGCCAAGCGCGCGTTCCTCGAGTCGATCGACCGGAACCTGCTCGAGCCGCGCGGACTCGACTACAAGGTCATGTTCCCCGGCCCCACCGGCACCAACGCGGTCGAGGCCGCGCTCAAGCTGGCACGCAAGGTGACCGGGCGCGAGTCCGTCGTCAGCTTCACCAACGCCTTCCACGGCATGACGCTGGGCTCGCTGTCGGTCACCGGCAACTCGATGAAGCGCAACGGCGCCGGCATCCCGCTGGTGCACGCCACGCCGATGCCGTTCGACAACTACTTCGGCGGCGTCGCCGAGGACTTCCAGTGGTTCTCCCGCGTCCTCGACGACTCCGGATCCGGCCTCAACAAGCCGGCCGCAGTCATCGTCGAGACGGTGCAGGGCGAGGGCGGCATCAACGTCGCGCGCCCCGAGTGGCTCCGTGCGCTCTCGGAGCTGTGCGCAGAGCGTGACATCCTCCTGATCGTCGACGACGTGCAGATGGGCTGCGGCCGCACCGGCCAGTTCTTCTCCTTCGAGGCCGCCGGGATCACCCCGGACATCGTCACCCTCTCGAAGTCCATCGGCGGCTACGGCCTGCCGCTGGCTCTGACCATGTTCAAGTCGGAGCTCGACGTGTGGACCCCGGGCGAGCACAACGGCACCTTCCGCGGCAACAACCCCGCGTTCGTGACCGCCACCGCCGCGCTGGACAATTACTGGGCGGACGACGCGTTCGAGAAGGAGACCCTGCGCAAGGGCACGCTGGTCCGCGAGGGTCTCGACACCATCGCCGACTCCTACCCCGGCGTCTCCACCCGCGGCCGCGGCCTCGTCCAGGCCCTGGCGTTCGAGCAGGCCGAGAACGCCTCGCAGGTGTGCGCGGCGGCATTCGAGTCCGGGCTGCTGCTCGAAACCTCCGGGCCGGAGAGCGAGGTGGTCAAGCTGCTGCCGCCGCTGACCACCACCGACGACGAGTTCCGCCAGGGGCTGTCGATCATCGCCGAATCCGTGGCCAAGGTCATGGCCTGACCGACTTTTCCCGCAGGGCACGGGCCCCGCATGGCGCACGGCGCTGGCGGGGCCCGGGTTTTGTGATTACCCGCTATCCCCGCAGAGCAGAAAGGCAGAGCGACATGATCGTCCGCACCACAGCCGAGATCAGCGGCACCGACCGCGAGGTCCGCCCCGAGAACGACAACTGGGTGAGCAAGCGCATCATCCTCGGCGGCGACAAGGTGGGCTTCTCGTTCCACGAGACCACGATCAAGGCCGGCACCGAGAACTTCTTCCACTACGCCAACCACGTCGAGGCCGTCTGGCTCGTCGAGGGCGAGGGCGAGCTGGTGGACCTCGACAACGACAAGACCTACCCGCTGGCCGACGGGACGATGTACCTGCTCAACGGGCACGAGCGCCACAAGGTGATCGCCAAGACGCAGCTGCGCATGCTCTGCGTCTTCAACCCGCCCGTGGTGGGCACCGAGGTGCACGACGAGAACGGCGTCTACCCGCTCGTCGAGGTCGAGGACTGAGCGACCCCCGCATAGCGGAAGCGCCGGCCCCGGTGGAGAGTGTTCCACCGGGGCCGGCGCCGTCTCGTCCACGGGCGTCAGCGTCCCGCGCCGCGGGGACCGACGATCGTCACACCCACTGGACGAGCTGGACGATGAGCCCGTTGGGGTCCCGGTACTGCACGTACCGCTCGCCCCACGGCTCGGTCTCCGGCGGCGTGACCACGTCGATCCCGGCGTCCACGAGCCGGCGATGCCGCGCGTCGAGATCGTCCACCACCATCGCCAGCAGCAGCCCCTCCCCCGCGCTGCCGGCCCGCTCCGACGGCCGGAACGTCGGCAGCCCGGTGCGCAGGAACACGACGTTCGAGCCACCGTCCGGGTGCCGCAGCGAGACGAAGCCGTCGTCCTGCATCTCCGTGACGTATCCGAAGTGGCCCGACAGGAAGGCGGCGGACGCCGCCGGATCCGGCACGTTGAGCGAGATCGCGAAGGCGCTGATCCCGCAGTTCCCCGACGCCGCCGTGGGCGTCCCCTCCCCTGAAGTCGATGATCCAGCCATCATGCCCCTTTCCCGTATGTTGTACGTTGTATACCGTACAACGTACGGAAACCGCTCGAGGACGGCAACCGTCCTTCATCGCAGGAGGTGCGGACGATGAGCACCATCGCTCTACTGTGGCGCCACGAACGGCCGCTCCCGCCCCGACCGGGTCGGCCGCCGAGCATCACCGTCGACGGTATCGTCGACGCCGGCATCGCCGAGGCCGATGCCGCGGGGCTGACCGGCCTGTCCGTGCGCGGTGTCGCCCAAAGACTGGGCGTCGGCACGATGACCCTGTACGGACACGTCGAAAGCAGGGCGCAGCTCCTGGAGCTCATGATCGATCAGTGTCGACTTCGGATGGCCTTCAGACCACTGACCGGCGATCCGCGGCGGATGCTCGCGCAAGTGGCGGCCGAGAACCTCGTCCTGCTCGGGCAGCACCAGTGGCTGGCGGCCGTGGAGACCGAGCGCGCCGTCCTCGGCCCCGGGACCCTGGGCAAATACGAGCGCGAGCTCGCCGCCGTCGAGCCTCTGCCGCTCTGCGACGTGGACAAAGACCAGGCGTTGGCGCTCGTCCTCGGCTTCGTCGCCCACTCCGCCCGGGCGACTGCGAACGCGCGAGCCGAGCGGGAGCAGGAGTCTCCCGAACAGTGGTGGCGCCGTGAGGGCGCGGAACTCGCGGAGCTGGGCGTCGCCGAGCGCTTCCCGCTCGGCCACCGGATCGGCGGCGCGGCCGGCGCGGCATCCGGTGCCGCCGCCGACGCCGAGGCCGCCTACGGCTTCGGCCTCGCCGTGATCCTCGACGGCATCGAGAGCCGGGCGACGAGCGTCGGGTGAACCGCGCCGCGCCGTCCGGCCCCTTTCCGGCCGCCCCTGTGCATCCGGCTTAGAGCGGCACCAGGTCGTCGGCGTGGACCACCGCGTGCCGCAGGTCCTCGGGCAGCTCCCCGGTGCTGTGCCCGATCATGTGCGGAAGCTCGGAGGAGTCGTAGGACACCACGCCGCGCGCCACGGCGACGGCGTCCGGGCCCTGCAGCACCACCACGTCGCCCTCGGAGAAGTGACCGCTCACCCCGGTGATGCCCGCCGCCAGCAGCGAGCTGCGGCGGTGCGACACCGCGCGCACGGCGCCGGCGTCGAGGTGCAGCGCCCCCGAGGTGTCCGCGGCGTGCCGCACCCAGAACCGGCGGGCTGACATGCGCTGCGGGCGGGCGGCGAACACGGTGCCCACCGTTCCGCCGGCCAGCGCCTCGGCCGCCGACGACGCGGCGGCCAGCAGCACCGGCACTCCCCCGTCCGCGGCCAGCACCGCGGCCGACAACTTGGTGGCCATGCCCCCGGTGCCCAGCGTGCCGCCGGTGCCGGCGATCACCTCGTCCAGATCGTCGGGGCCGCGGACCTCGTCGATGAACCGGGCGTCGCCCTTGCGCGGGTCGGAGTCGTAGAGCCCGTCGACGTCGGAGAGCAGGATCAGGGCGTCGGCGCTCACCAGATGCGCCACCAGCGCCGCCAGGCGGTCGTTGTCACCGAACTTGATCTCGCTGGTGGCGACGGTGTCGTTCTCGTTGACCACCGCGATCGCGTGCAGCGTGCGCAGCCGGTCCAGCGTGCGCTGGGCGTTGCGGTGGGCGTCGCGGCGGGCGAAGTCGCCCGCCGTCAGCAGCACCTGCGCCACGGTGCGGTCGTGGCGGGCGAACGCCCGCTGCCACTCCCCTGCGAGCTCCAGTTGACCGACGGCCGCCGCGGCCTGTTTGGTGGCGAGGTCGCGGGGGCGGTGCCCCAGCCCCAGTGGCGCGATGCCGGCACTGACGGCGCCCGACGAGACGACGACGACGTCGGAGCCCGCATGCATGCGGGCTTCGATGGCCTCGGCCAGGACGCCCAACCGTGCGCCGTCGAGGCCGCCGTCGAGGCTCGTCAACGCGGAGGAGCCGATCTTGACCACGACCCGGCGGGCCGTGGCTATGACTTCACGGGTGCCCATGCCCTGCCGATCGGTCACTGCTCCTCCGGATCGATGCCCTCGAGCCCGCGGCGGACCCGGTGCGCGTGCTTGCGTTCGTGTGCGGATACGCGATCCGTCTGCTCGAGCCGCGCGTCGGTGCCGCGGCCGGTGAGCGGAACCTCGACACCGGCGGGCAGGGTGGGCTCCCATTCAAAGGTGACCGCGCCGATGGTGACCGCGTCGCCCGGCTCCGCGCCCAGCTTCTCGAGTTGCTCCTCGACGCCGAGGCGCGCGAGCCGGTCGGCCAGGTAACCTACGGCCTCGTCGTTGTCGAACGGGGTCTGCCGCACCCAGCGCTCGGGGCGCGCCCCCCGCACCACGAAGTCTCCGCGCGCGGAGTGGTCACGTTCCACGGTGAAGCCCGAATCGTCGCGCGCGACGGGGCGGATCACCGGTCGTGACGGCTCGGGCGGCGGGTTGTCCAGGCGGAACTTCTCCACCAGATCGGCAAGCGCGAAGGTGAGCGGCTTCAGGCCGTCGCGGCTCACCGCCGACACGGTGAACACGGGCCAGCCGCGGGAGGCGAACTCCTCGGTGACGAACTCGGCCAGTTCGGCGGCCTCCGGGACGTCCGCCTTGTTCAGCACCACGATCCGCGGCCGGTCCGCCAATCCCACGAGGCCGTTGTCCGCGGACAGAGCCGGCTGGTACGCCGCCAGCTCCGCCTCGAGCGCGTCGACGTCCGACACCGGGTCCCGGCCCGGCTCCAGCGTGGCGCAGTCGACCACGTGGGCGAGCACCGCGCACCGCTCGACATGCCGGAGGAAATCCAGGCCCAGGCCGCGGCCGTCGGATGCGCCGGGGATCAGCCCGGGGACGTCGGCCACCGTGAAGGTGGTCTCCCCCGCGGAGACCACGCCCAGGTTCGGCGCCAACGTGGTGAACGGGTAGTCGGCGATCTTCGGCTTGGCCGCCGACAGCACCGACACCAGCGACGATTTTCCTGCGGACGGGAAGCCGACCAGTCCCACGTCGGCCACCGACTTCATCTCCAGGACGAGTTCGCGCGTCTCGCCCTCCTCGCCGAGCAGGGCGAAGCCGGGCGCCTTGCGGGCCCGGGAGACCAGTGCGGCGTTGCCCAGGCCGCCCCTGCCGCCGCGGGCCGCCACCAGGCGCGTTCCCGCGCCCACGAGGTCCGCCAGCACCTCGCCGTCCTCGCCGAGGACGACCGTCCCGTCGGGGACCTTGAGCACCAGGTCGCCTCCCCGGGGCCCCTCCCGGTTCGAGCCCATGCCGGGCTTGCCGTTGGACGCCTTGGCGTGCGGGTGGAAGTGGAAGTCGAGCAGCGTGTGCACGCCCAGGTCGACTTCGAGGATCACCGAGCCGCCGTGACCGCCGTTGCCCCCGTCGGGCCCGCCGAGCGGCTTGAACTTCTCACGGTGCACCGACGAACAGCCGTGACCACCGCTTCCGGCGCTCACGTGCAGGACGACACGATCGACGAATCGGGACACAGCGTGTCCTCCTTCTCACTGGCGGGCCTGCGTGCCGCGGGATGTTATGGGGCGGGGATGTCCGGGCCGCCGGCCGCAGTGCCGGCACCGTCCGACGCCGTTCTATGAAAAGGCGACAGGGGCGGACGGGATGATCCCTGCCCGCCCCTGTCGCCGGAGCCTTGCGTGGTTGCTGCGGGCCGTCAGGCCTGCGGCAGCACGATATTGACCGTCTTGCGGCCGCGCTTGGCGCCGAACTCCACCGCGCCCGAGGACAGGGCGAACAGGGTGTCGTCCTTGCCGCGGCCGACGTTCACGCCGGGGTGGAACTTGGTGCCGCGCTGACGCACGAGGATCTCGCCGGCACTGACGGCCTGCCCACCGAAGCGCTTGACGCCGAGTCGCTGGGCGTTTGAATCGCGACCGTTCTTGGAACTGGACGCGCCCTTCTTGCTTGACATCTGAACCCTCCTGAAGGATCCGTACCGGCCCGGGCGGACCTAGTTGTTGATACCGGTGACCTTGAGGACGGTCAGCTTCTGACGGTGACCCTGACGCTTGTGGTAGCCGGTCTTGTTCTTGAACTTGTGGATGCGGATCTTCGGGCCCTTGGTGTGCTCGACGATCTCGCCGGTCACGGTGGCCTTGGCAAGCGCGGCCGCGTCGGTGGTCAGGGTCGCCCCGTCCACCACGAGCGCGACCGGGAGATCGACCGAAGCACCGGGCTCCGCCTCGATCTTCTCGACCTTGACGAGGTCACCAACGGCGACTTTGTACTGCTTGCCGCCAGTCTTGACGATCGCGTACATGGAGGGCTACCCCTTGCTAGTCGTAAAACATTCCCACCAGCCGCGGCACGCGGCTGCTCAACTCTGCTGCGGGACGGCGCGGCCTGTCACCGTCGTCTCCGGCGGCGACGGATCGCCACCGGCTGAAACCCCTGCGACATCCCGGAACATCGAAGTTCCGGGTTCCGGCCACGGGAGCGTCCCCGTCGCACGGTTCCGGAATCGAACAGGCCGGAACCGAACGGATCTGACACGGTCTCGGACACGCCGGGATCGGACACGCGTGCGCACCGTCGCCCGACAGCGACCGTTCAAGATTACGCGACCGCCGCGAACGCGGTCAAACCGCCCTCGGGCGGCCGCGCAGACCGTCAGTCGTCGCCGTCCACCGGAGGTCCCGCGCGCCGCACGGCCGCACGTCGCCGCGGACGGCGCGCCGGAGCCTGATGCTGCTGCTCGGCGGCCGCCACCGGCGCCCCGCCGTCCTCGGCACCGGCCGCGTCGTCGTGCGCAACCGCGGCTTCGGGCTGCGCCGCAGGCGCGATGATCTCCGAGCGGATCGGCTCACCGGGCGTCTCGGCATGCTCCAAGGGAGCCGATGCCGGGCGCGACGCCCTCCGCGAACGCCTCCGCGGCCTGGCAGCGGCACCCGCTTCGGTGCCGGCGGCTTCGGTGGCGCCTGATTCCGCCCTGCCGGCCTCGGCGGTTCCGTCCCGTTCGTCAGCGGCCGCCGCAGCGGACTTCGGCGTGCCGGGATCGGCCTTCTCGGCCGTCGCGTCCGATGCCACGGTCGCGTCCGTCACCGGCGCCTGCCCGTGTGCCTGTCGCGTTCCGGCGTCCTCGGCAGCGGCGGCGTCCTGCGTGCCGGACTCCTGCCCACCGTCCGGCCGACCGCCTTGCGGCCGACGCGCACGCCGCCGCTTCGGCCCGGTGCTGCGCGCCACGGCCGCCTCGATCTTCGCGATCGCCGCCGACTTGTCCTCCCCGGCACCGCCGTGGCCCGACGACGCGGACCCGCCACCGCGCTGCGAATCGTGCTGATCGTCCTCGGGCGAGCCGGACTCCGCCATCGCCTTGAACATGGGGTGCTCGGAGTGGTGGTGCGCAGTCTGCTTCTGCGTCTCCTTGCTCTCAGTGCTTTCCTTGCTCTCCTTGGGCGCCTGCTGGCCGCCCCCGCCGGACTTCTTCGACGACTTGCGACCACGCCGGGTCTCGTTCTTGCCTTGCCCGCTCGTATCGGGCTCGGCGACGATCGGATCATCGTGGAGAACCAGACCGCGGCCGTGGCAGTGCTCGCACGGCGTGGAGAACGCCTCCACCAGCCCTGTGCCCAGACGCTTGCGCGTCATCTGGACGAGCCCCAGCGACGTCACCTCGGAGACCTGGTGGCGGGTGCGGTCGCGCCCCAGGGCCTCGGTCAGCCGACGCAGGACCAGGTCCCGGTTGGCTTCGAGGACCATGTCGATGAAGTCGACGACGATCATGCCGCCGATGTCGCGCAACCGCATCTGGCGCACGACCTCCTCGGCCGCTTCCAGGTTGTTGCGGGTGACCGTCTCCTCCAGGTTCCCGCCGGAGCCGGTGAACTTGCCGGTGTTGACGTCCACGACCGTCATGGCCTCGGTGCGGTCGATGATGAGGGTGCCGCCGGACGGCAGCCACACCTTGCGCTCGAGCGCCTTGGCCAGCTGTTCGTCGATCCGGTACGCCGCGAACACGTCGACCGAGCCGCCGTTCCGGTCGTACTGCTCGACACGCTCCATCAGGTCGGGTGCCACCCGTTCGATGTACGACGAGACGGTCCGCCATGCTCCGTCGCCCTCGATGACCAGCTTGCCGAAGTCCTCGTTGAAAAGGTCGCGGATCACCTTGACCAGCAGGTCGGGCTCCTCGTAGAGAGCCTTGGGCTGCGCGGACTTGGCCGCCTTGGCCTTGTCGGCCGCGGCCTTGACCTCCTCCCACAGCGCCTGGAGCCGGTCGACGTCGCGCCGCAGCTCGTCCTCGCTGACCCCCTCGGAGGCGGTGCGGATGATGACGCCGGCGTCATCGGGCACGATCTGCCGCAGGATGGACTTGAGCCGCTTGCGCTCGGTGTCCGGCAGCTTCCGGCTGATCCCGGTGGACGTGCCGCGGGGCACGTAGACCAGGAAGCGGCCGGCCATGCTGATCTGGGTGGTCAACCGGGCGCCCTTATGCCCCACCGGGTCCTTGGTGACCTGCACGACCACCTGGTCGCCGGGCTTGAGCGCCTGCTCGATCCTGCGCGCCGAACCGCCGAGTCCGGCGGCGGCCCAGTCGACCTCCCCCGCGTAGAGCACGCCGTTGCGGCCGCGGCCGATGTCGACGAAGGCGGCCTCCATGCTGGGCAGCACGTTCTGCACGCGCCCCAGGTAGACGTTGCCCACCACGGACGGAGTGGCAGTGCTGGTGACGAAATGCTCGACGAGGACCTTGTCCTCGAGCACGCCGACCTGCGTGATCGGGTCGTGCCCGTCGACGGCCGGCCTCTCCCGCACCACCATGACGCGGTCGACCGCTTCCCGCCGCGCCAGGAATTCCGCTTCGGAGAGGATCGGAGGACGACGCCGACCCGCCTCGCGGCCGTCGCGCCGCCGCTGGCGCTTGGCCTCCAGGCGCGTCGAGCCGCTGATGCCCTGCACCTCGTCCCGGCTGCTGCGCTTGCTGCGCGGCTCGCGTTCGTGGACGACGGTGTTCGGCGGATCGTCGTTGGTCGAGCCGTCCGCGTCGCCGCCGCGGCGGCGCCTGCGGCGGCGTCTGCGCCGTGACGCACCGTTGTCGTCCCCGTCCCCGTTGCCCCCGTTGCCGCCGCTGTCGGCCCCGTCCTTGGCCGAATCATCCGCGGCCGAGTCTCCCGCGGCCGAGTCTCCCGCGGCGGGGGTGTCGCCCTTGTCGCCCTTGGCCCCGGCATCAGCCGCATCGCCGCCGGACCGCCCGCCACGCCGCGACTTCCCGGACCGGCCGCCCTTGCCGTTCCCTTCGTCCGCAGCGGAGTCGGCGGTGTCGCCCTCGCCCTTACCGCTCTGCGGCTTGCCGCCGTCCTGCTCGGCCGACGCGTCGTCACCGGCCCCCGACCGCGATGCGTCCGATGCTGTGCCGGAGGCGTCTCCGTCGGCGTTGCCGTTCTGCTCGCCGCGTCCGCGTCCACGACCGCGGCGCCCTCGGCGGCGACGCCGCGAGGACCGTCCGCTGCCGCCCTCGGACTCGTCGGTCGCCCCGTCCCCCTCGCTCGGGCCACGCTCTTCGTCCGCGTCCGAATCACTCGCATCTGCGCTGTCCGCGCTCTTGGCTGCCGCGGCGCCCTCCTGCGCACGCTGCGACGCCTTCGACCTGGCATCGGGATCCGGGGGCAGGAACAGCGGTGCCACGAAAGCACCGCCTTGCGCATCACCCGAGTCGGCATCGGACACCGCCGCCGGCTCCGCTGCAGCCGGGGTGTCGGCGGCCTCGGCCGCCGGGGAATCCGGTGCCGCCGGGGAATCCGGTGCGGCCGGGGACTCCGGAGCCGCCGCAGCCTCAGGGGCGGGCGCGGCCGCCGGAGCGGCCACCGCCGGGGATGCGAATGCGTCGCGCACCCGCTCGCCCTGTTCGCGCGTCACGCTCGAGTGGGCGGTCCTGGCCTCCTCACCGATCTCGGTGAGCTTGGCCAGTACCTCCTTGCTGGTGACCCCCAGGAGCTTCGCGAGCGCATGCACGCGCAGCTTCAGGGGGATCTCCACCGCTGCGGCGGAATCGTTGTTCTGTTCTTCGGGCGGCGCCTTGTCGGCCACGTGGTCTCCTCGGGCCCCCGGGCGCGTCGTCCAACCCGACGTGGCGTCTGGCTCCACGTGTTGGGCAGCGCGGCCACACGGGGGCGGCATCGTTGCGGTCCCGCGCCATGCCGGCGCGGGAACGAGTGGTCTCGCACCGCACGCTCACGCGCACGGCGCCTTGCTGGACAACCCGGCGTCGCACTCATCATCCAGCGTCGGCGCGCGCACGGGGCGATGCCCCCTGCCGCACTGCGGCGATGACCGAGCAGATACCCGGGCAGAATCCTGTCGCGACACGTCACACTCGCGTCTGACGACTCCGTCCAGTATCCCACACATTCATCCGGAGCCCGACCTCTTCCCCGCACCGGCACCGCCGGTCGAGATCGGTGCAGGTGAAAGGCTCAGGCGAGCTGGGGGAACCAGATCGCGATCTCGCGCGCCGCGGACTCGGGGGAATCCGAACCGTGCACGAGGTTCTCTCCCGTCACCAGTCCCAGATCGCCGCGGATGCTGCCGGGCACCGCCTTCTCGACCGGGTCGGTGCCGCCGGCCATCTGCCGGAACGCGGCGATGGCGCGCGGCCCCTCGATCACGAGCGCCACCAGCGGCCGCGCCGTGATGAACTCGAGGAGGCCCGCGTAGAACGGCTTGCCCTCGTGCTCGGCATAGTGGGCCGCGGCGACGGACTCCGTGGCCGTCCTCATCTCCATTGCCGCGATGGAAAGTCCCTTGCGTTCGATCCGTGCGAGGATCTCGCCGAGATGTCCCCGGGCAACGGCGTCGGGCTTGATCAGTACCAGGCTGCGCTCTGTCACGGCCGTCAGACTAGTCGGCGACGCGCGGGCCCGGCACAGGGACCCGCCCCCGCCCGCCGACTCGCCCTCCTCCGCGGACGGACCCGGCTCTCAGCTCCGCTGGCCCGGCAGCAGTCCGCGGCGTTCCCTGTCGCGGATGTCCGCGCTCAGGTACAGCAGGTAGCCCCACACCGCCGCGAACAGAAGTCCGACCACGCCGATCGCCGGATGCACCCACCAGCCGGCGATCACCAGCACCTGCAGGAGCAGGTCGAACTTCACGGCCCACCGGCGCCCCTGGACCCCCGCCCCGAGCACCATGAGGACGACGAGGCCGATCACGTATCCTCCGCGGGCCGCAGTGATGCCGCCTCCCACGGTGGCGACCACGGGGATGGACAGTCCGATCACGATGGCTTCGAGGATCAGGAGCCCGGACAGGACGCCGCGGAAGCTCTTCCACGGGTCCTTCGTCGGCGGGCGTATTCCGTTTCCATCCGGTTCCGGGCCATCACCGCCGGCGCCCGCGGCCTCGTCGCGGCCGTCCTGAGCGTTCTCGTTCACGTCGGTTCCTTTCCCAGCATCGTGCGCGCCAGCCCCGCCGTGACCACCGAGCCGGTGACCACGACGCCGGACCCGGAGATCTCCTCACCGGGACCCGACACGTCCTCGGCCAGCTCCACCGCCGTCTCCAGGGCGGCGGGCAGGGACTGGGCGACGTGCACGCGGTCCTCTCCGTAGACGTCGGCGGCCATCTCGGCCAGGTGCGCCGGCGACATGCACCGGGGGCTGCCGTTGTGGGTGACCACCAACTCGTCGAACACGGGCTCGAGCGCCTCGAGGATCCCGCGCACGTCCTTGTCCGCCATGATCGCCACCACGCCGACGAGCCTGCGGAAATGGAACTCCCCGGACAGCGCCGCCGCGAGCGCCTGCGCGCCGTGGGGGTTGTGCGCGGCGTCGATGAAGACGGACGGGGCGGTGCGCACCGGTTCCAGCCGACCGGGGTTGACGAGCGCCGCGAAGCCCTCACGGACGGCGTCCTCGTCCAGCTTCCGATCCTTGCCGGCGCCGAAGAACGCTTCGACCGCCGCCAGCGCCAGCGCCGCGTTGTGCGCCTGATGCTCGCCGTGCAGGGGCACGAACACGTCGTCGTAGACCCCGCCGAGGCCCTGGATGCGCAGCACCTGGCCGCCGACGGCCGTGCGGCGCTCGAGCACTGTGAACTCGGAGCCCTCCCGCGCCACCGCCGCGTCCACCTCCACGGCCCTCCGCAGCAGCACGTCGGTCACCTCGGGCTGCTGCCGGGACAGGATCGCCACCGACGTGGACTTGATGATGTCCGCCTTCTCCCCCGCGATCCCCGTGATCTCGGTGCCCAGGTATTCCGCGTGGTCGAGGCCGATAGGGGTGAGCACCGCCACCGACGAATCGATGACGTTGGTCGCGTCCCATCGCCCGCCGAGTCCGGTCTCGATGACGCCCACGTCCACCGGGGCGTCGGCGAACGCGGCGAAGGCCATTCCGGTGAGTACCTCGAACTTGCTCATCCGGGGCCCGCCCGCCGCCACCGAGCCGTCGTCGACCATCTGCACGTACGGCTCGATGTCGCGGTAGGTGCGCACGTATCCGGCCGGCGTGATCGGCTCGCCGTCGATGGCGATCCGCTCGGTCACCGATTGCAGGTGCGGGCTCGTCGTCCGGCCCACCCGCACGTGCATGCGTGTGAGCAGCGCGTCGACCATCCGGCACACCGAGGACTTGCCGTTGGTGCCCGCCACGTGGATGGTCGGATACGCCTTCTGCGGCGCGCCCAGCAGGTCCATCAGCGCGGTGATCCGCGTCAGCGAAGGCTCGATGCGCGTCTCGGGCCAGCGCTCGTCCAGTTCCGCCTCGAGCGTTTCCAGCGCGGCGAGGTCCTCCGGGGCCGCGGCCGCGGCGCGGTCCTCGCTCACCGCGCGCCTCCCTCTGCCGGCTGCCCCAGCTCCGCCAGCCGCGCCTCGAGCCTGTCCACATCGGCCGCGGCGACGTCGCGGCGGCCGCGGATCTTCTCCACGACCTGCTCGGGAGCCTTGCCGAGGAATGCCTCGTTTCCGAGCTTCGCGGTGGTGCCGGCGAGTTCCTTGTGCGCGGCGGCGAGGTCCTTGGTGAGCCGGCGCTTCTCGGCCTCCAGGTCCACCGTGCTGGAGGTGTCCAGGTCGACGACGACGGTCGCGGCGCTCAGACGCACCTCGATCGACGCGGTGGCCGTGAAACCCGCCTCCGCCGCGGTGACGCGAGCGAGCGACCGCACCGCGCCCTCGAGCGGGACGAGCCCGGCGTCCTCCAGCGCCCCGAGCCGGGCCGGCACCCGCTGGCTGGGCTTGACGCCCTGGTCGGAGCGGAATCGCCGGATCTCGGTGATGAGCTTCTGCGTATCGGCCACCTGACGTGCCGCTTCGGGATCTGCCGCCGTGTCCGCGTCCGCGACGGGCCACGAGGCGATGACCAGCGACTCACCACCGGTGAGCACCTTCCACAGGGTCTCGGTGACGAAGGGGATCATGGGATGCAGCATGCGCAGCAGCGCGTCGAGCACGGTGCCGAGGACGGTGCGGGTCGCCTCCGCCCGGAACCCGGTCTCGCCGCTTCCGTCGCCCTCACCGGCGAACTGCACCTTGGCCAGTTCCAGGTACCAGTCGCACACCTCGTCCCAGGCGAAGTGGTAGAGCGCCTCGGCGGCCTTGCCGAACTCGTAACGCTCGTAGGATTCGTCCACGCCCGCGCGCACCTGTTCCAGCCGGTCGAGGATCCACCGGTCGGCGGCCGTGAGCCGGTCGCGCGGCGGCAGCCCGCCCGGCTTCGCGCCGTTCATCAGGGCGAAGCGGGTGGCGTTGAAAAGCTTGTTCGCGAAGTTGCGCGACGACTGCGCGTTGCCCTCGCCCACCGACAGGTCCGAGCCCGGATTGGCCCCGCGCGCCAGCGTGAACCGCAGCGCGTCCGCGCCGAAGCGCTCGACCCAGTCGAGCGGGTCGATGCCGTTGCCGCGGGACTTCGACATCTTGCGGCCGTGCTCGTCGCGCACCAGGCCGTGCAGGAACACATCCTGGAACGGCACCTGGCCGCGCGGGCCCAGCACACCGCCGTCGCCCGCGTCCTCGCGCGCCACGTAGGTGCCGAACATCATCATGCGCGCCACCCAGAAGAACAGGATGTCGTAGCCGGTCACCAGCACGGACGTGGGATAGAACTTGGCCAGGTCGTCCGTGGCGTCGGGCCAGCCCATGGTGGAGAACGGCCACAGGGCCGACGAGAACCAGGTGTCGAGCACGTCCGGGTCCTGGACGTAACCCTCCGGCGGGGTGTCGCCGGGTCCCACGCACACCGTCTGTCCCTCCGGGCCGTACCAGACGGGGATGCGGTGCCCCCACCACAGCTGACGGGAGATGCACCAGTCGTGCATGTCGTCGACCCAGGCGAACCAGCGCGGCTCCTGGGAGGCCGGGTGGATCACGGTGTCGCCGGCGCGCACGGCGTCGCCGGACGCCTTGGCCAGGCTCTCCACGCGCACCCACCACTGCATCGACAGCCGCGGCTCGATGGGCTCGCCGCTGCGCTCCGAGTGGCCGACGCTGTGCAGGTAGGGGCGCTTCTCCTCGACGATCCTGCCCTGCTCGGCAAGCGCCTCGCGCACGCGGACGCGCGCGGTGAATCGGTCCATGCCGTCGAACCGGGTGCCGGTGTTCTCGATCTCCGCCGTCTTGCTCATGATCGACGGCATCGGCAGCGCGTGCCGCACGCCCATCTCGAAGTCGTTGGGGTCGTGCGCCGGGGTGATCTTCACTGCGCCCGTGCCGAACTCGGGGTCCACGTGCGCATCCGCGATCACGGGGATCGTCCTGTCGAGGAACGGGTGCGGCAGCGCGGTGCCGACGAGGTCGCGGTACCGGTCGTCGTCGGGGTGCACGGCGATCGCGGTGTCGCCCAGCATCGTCTCGACGCGGGTGGTGGCGACGACGATGTGCGGCTCGGCGTCGTCGAGGGAGCCGTAGCGGAAGCTGACCAGCTCGCCCTCGACGTCCTCGTACTTGACCTCGATGTCGGAGATCGCGGTCTGCAGCACCGGCGACCAGTTGACCAGCCGCTCGGCCCGGTAGATCAGCCCGTCGTCGTAGAGGCGCTTGAAGATGGTCTGCACCGCGCGGGCCAGCGCGTCGTCCAGCGTGAAGCGCTCGCGCGACCAGTCGACGCCGTCGCCGAGCTTGCGCATTTGGCCGCCGATGGTGCCGCCGGACTCGGCCTTCCACTTCCAGACGCGCTCGATGAAGGCCTCACGGCCGATGTCGTCGCGGGTGAGGCCCTCTCCGGCGAGCTGCTTCTCGACGACGCTCTGCGTCGCGATGCCGGCGTGGTCCATGCCCGGCAGCCACAGCACCTCGTAGCCCTGCATGCGGCGCCGGCGCGCAAGCGCGTCCATCAGCGTGTGGTCGAGCGCGTGACCCATGTGCAGGCTGCCGGTGACGTTCGGCGGCGGGAGCACGATCGAGAACGGGGGCTTGTCGCTGTGCGGGTCCGCGGTGAAGTACCCGGCGTCCACCCAGCCCTGGTAGAGCGCCGACTCGACCGCGCCGGGCTCCCAGCTTTTCGCCAGGGAGTCTGCCGGGCCACCGCCCGGGTTCGCAGCGGTATCGGGCTCACGGGTCACTGAGGGGTCCCTTCTCCGGGCTGGACTGGTCACCGCACGATTCTATGCGTCGCGCCCCTGACCGGCGCGGTCGCCCGCCCGCCCCGTGGCGGCCGCCACGACCCGGCGCGGGGGCTAGTCGCCGCCCCCTTGACCGGGCACCGCCCCCGGCAGGTCCACCGGAGCCTCGCCGAGAGCGTCGTCGACGGAGTCGAACTCCCGGCCCTCCGGCACCGCGAAGACGGAGGCGTCGCCGGAATACTCGGTGCAGCCGAGCGCCGCACCGTCCTCGATTCCCGCGGCCTGCTCCCCGCCCAGCCTGCGCGCGGCGTCGAGGTCCACCCCCATGCCCTCGATCATCTTCTTCATCCCGTCCGATGCCGGCCCCGTCGTCTTCATGCCGCCCGGCTGGTCGTCGGACCACAGGTAGGTGACGCCGTCGACGGCGAGGACGTGCCCGGCGTCGGGCCCGGTGCCGCTGTCGATGCGCATCCGGTCCTCCCCGTGGACGTACGCGGTCACGGTGTCGTCGGAGTCCTTCGCCGTGCATTCGATGAACTTGTCTCCGGCCATCGCC
The DNA here is from genome assembly GCF_007559025.1 of Tomitella fengzijianii. Classification (NCBI taxonomy): domain Bacteria; kingdom Bacillati; phylum Actinomycetota; class Actinomycetes; order Mycobacteriales; genus Tomitella; species Tomitella fengzijianii. The sequence continues at coordinate 2,834,719 of NZ_CP041765.1, forward strand.
TCGGTGATCAGCCGGTGCGCTGCGGTGTCGTAGAGCGCCGCATCGGCAGGTCCGCCGGATGCGGACGGGGCGGCACCCGACGAAGGCGTCCCCGGCGTGGCCGAGCCGGCAGGCGCCGACTGCGCCGCGGAGGCGCCGCCGGCGTCCTGGTCCGACGAGCCGCATCCTGCCAGCGCCGCGACCGCGCCGACCGCCGCGATGCCCACCGCCGTTGTGCGCACCGCGGCGCGTACCGATCCGTTCATCCGTCCGCCTTCCACACTGCGGGTCCCGTCCCCGCCGATCGCTCCCCGGAACACCGCCGGGGCGCCGGCCCGGGCACCACTTCTACACGAACAGTCGGCGACCGGCCATGGCCGCGTTCTACGGGGCCGTCTGGAACTCCACATCGTCCGGGGCGGTGAGCTTCGCGTCCACGTCCCCGTCCGTCGAGCACTCCATGTCCACCGTCGGCGCGGCCTTCTCCTGGTCGATCGCCTCCTGGACGTTCGGCAGCGCCATCCCCGTCTGCGAGTCGGCCGTCGTCTTCATCCCGGTGGGGCTGCCGTCCTTCCAGACGTAGACGTCGGAGCCGTCACGCAGCAGGTTCACCGTCTCACCGCCGGACTGCGCCAGGATCCGGTAGCGGTCCTCGCCGGCGATGCTCATCGAGCCCGGCTGCTCCTCGTCGGTGATCTCGCAGGTCACCGCGCCCTCGCCGTCCATCGCCGACTGCATCATCGCCACCGCGTCGCCCCCGGTGGCGCTGCCGCCGCCGGAATCGCTCCCGCAGGCCGCCAGAGGCAAGACCACGGCCGCTGCCACAGCGACTCCCGAAACCGCCCGAACGATCCCACGCGTGTGCATCGCGCACATCCCCTCTGATCCTGGGGCACCCGAGCGACCGGGGCCCGTTGCATCCTCGGCCCGGCGCTGCGCACGGGCCCACGCCCCCTCGCGGGCCGGCGACGCGTCACACAATGCCATGGCGGCGGGCGTCGCGCGCATCGGCGGGGGTGTTGACGTTGAACACCGCCCGCGCGTCCGCGCCGCCGAGGACGACCCTGTGCACGGCCACCTCGTCCAGAAATCGGCGCATACTCCGTACTCCGGCCCCGATGTCGGCGTCCATCCTCCCGGCCAGGCCCGTCCGGTACACCCCCGCGAGCGGCTGGTCACGTCCCTCGGCGACGGCGATCACCGCGTCGGCGTCGCCGGGCGCGGCGGCGTCGAGCAGCAGCCCCACCACCCGAGTGGTGATGAGCGGCATGTCGGTGGCCGCGACGAACGCCCACGGGTACCCGGCGGCGCCTCCCGCGCGAAGGCCCGTCTCCAGCCCGCGCAGCGGCCCCTGCCCCGGGACCGGATCCACCACCACGTCGACGTCCGCTGGAAGCGCAACACTCCGGCCCGCGGCGGTGACCACGAAGACCTGCGGAAGCGCAGTGCGCACGGCCGCGACGACGGTCTCGAGCATCGTCGCGGCCCCCCAGGGGAGGGCGGCCTTATCGCGCCCCATACGGCGCGAACGCCCGCCCGCGAGCACCACGCCGCAGACATCCCCGGCGGGTCCTGTCGGAGGCACCGTCACCGCGCTATAGCTTCACGACCGCCGCGGCTCGCGCCACATGCCCCACAGCGACGGCCCGTCCGGGATGCGGATCTCCCCGGTGCTGACGAATCCGAAGCGCTCGTAGTACGGCAGATTCCCCCGTTTGCTCGACTCCAGGTACGCGGGCATGTCCTCCGCGTCGCACCGCCGCAGCCGCGATCGCAGCAGCGCCGAGCCGTGGCCGAGGCCGCGCGCCTGCCGCCCGGTCCCGATCTCCGACAGGTACCAGTGCGGCTCCTCCGGATGCGCCTGCGACAGGGTGTCGTCCACGATGCCCGCGAGCCGCGCCGCACGGCCCAGTGCCAGCAGTTCCGCCGGCACCGAAAGCAGTTCCGCCGCGCGTGAGGACTTCCACCTGCCCGGCGGATTCCACACCGCCGCGCCGGCGATGCGGCCGGACGCGGCTTCCGTGACCTCCACGCCGCCCAGGCCGAGATGGTGGAAGCGCAGCCCCACCACGAACATCCGCTGCAGCGCGCCCGGCCGGGCATGCTCGTCCGGCACGATCCACGCCATGAGCGGGTCGTCGTGGAAGGCGTCCGCGAGCACGCGGGCGATGCCGAGGACGTCGTCTCCCGTGGCAGGACGGACGTTCACGGCGGGGCGGGGCGAACTCGGGGCTTCGGGGCTGCCGACGGTCTTCTGCGTAGGTGGCACCGGTCCAGGATGCCACTTACCCGGCCGCCGTGCGGGGGACGGACATGTGCATCGGGACGCGCCGCAGTCCAAGATGAGGGCATGGGCCGCGTCACCACCCGTCGGCGGATCGTCCGGCGGACCTCCGAAGGACACCACACCCGCCAGGACACGCTGGTGGTCGAAGAGCCGCTGCAGATCCGCGTCGGCGGCGCGGCGCTGACCGTCACCATGCGCACCCCCGGCGACGACATGGACCTCGTGCACGGGTTCCTGCTGGCGGAGGGCATCGTTTCCGAGCGCGAGCATGTCCACGTCATGCGGTACTGCGCCGGGGCCGACGACGACGGCCGCAATTCCTACAACGTCCTCGACGTGGAGCTGGGCGACGAGGCGGCGGGCGTGCACCGGCAACGGTCGTTCCTCACCAGCTCGGCGTGCGGGGTGTGCGGCACCACCTCGATCGACGACGTCGAGACCGTCAGCGCGCACCCGCCCTCCCACGACCCGGTCTCCGTCGACGCCGCCGTGATCACCCGGCTGCCCGGACTGCTGCGGACCGGGCAGAAGGTGTTCGAATCCACCGGCGGCCTGCATGCCGCCGGGTTGTTCGGTTCCGACGGCGCACTGCTCTCTCTGCGCGAAGACGTCGGCCGGCACAACGCGGTCGACAAGGTGCTCGGAGCCGCACTGCGCGACGGGCGGATCCCCCTGGCCGGTCAGGTGTTGATGCTCAGCGGCCGCGCGTCGTTCGAACTGGTGCAGAAGGCAGCGATGGCCGGGGTGCCCGTGGTGGCCGCCGTGTCCGCGCCGTCCTCGCTGGCGGTGGACCTGGCGGAACGCTCCGGCATCACCCTCGTCGGGTTCGTGCGTGACGGCGGGCTCAACGTGTACTCGCGGCCGGACCGGGTCACCGGGTCCTAGGCGCCGGCCCGCACCCTGCTGGCCGGCGGGGCGAATCGGCTGCGGCCGGATGCGGCGCTGCCGCACAATAGGCGCTACGTGCGGTCCCGACTAGCTCCGGCCGCGCGGGCGAGGAGGCGCCATGGACCGCGACGGCGCAATGGCCGGTTCCCGCCGCCGATGGTTCGTGCTCGCACTCGTCGGCCTCGCCCAGCTGATGATCGTGCTGGACCTGACTGTCATGAACATCGCCCTGCCGGACGCTCAGCGCGACCTGCACTTCTCCGACATCGACCGGCAGTGGGTCATCACCTCCTACGCCCTCGCCTTCGGCAGCCTCCTGCTGCTCGGCGGGCGCATCGGCGACCTCTTCGGCCGCAAGCGCGCATTCATCATCGGGCTCGTCGGATTCGCCGCCGCCTCGGCTGTCGGCGGGGCGTCCGTCGGATTCGTCATGCTCGTGGTGGCACGCGCCTGCCAGGGAGTGTTCGGCGCGCTGCTCGCACCCGCCGCGCTGTCGATCCTCACGGTCACGTTCACCGACGCCAAGGAACGCGGCAAGGCGTTCGGCGTGTTCGGCGCCATCGTCGCGGCCGGCGGCCTCATCGGCCTGCTGCTCGGCGGCGCGCTCACCGAATACCTCAGCTGGCGCTGGTGCCTCTACATCAACCTGGCGATCGCCGCTGTCGCCGTGGTGGGCGCGGTGTTCCTTCTCACGAGCCAGCGCGACCATGGACAGGCCCGCTTGGACTTCGTCGGCGTCATCGCGGGGTCCGTCGCGCTGTTCTGCCTGGTGTACGGATTCTCCAATGCGGCGTCCCATTCCTGGGACGACACGGCGACACTGGCGTTCCTCGCCGTCGGGGTGGCGCTGATGGTGTTCTTCGCCTTCTGGCAGACCCGCGCGCACTTCCCACTGCTGCCGCCACGCGTCGTGCTCGACCGCAACCGCGGCGCGTCCTATCTTGCAGTGCTGCTCACGGGTGCGGCGATGTTCGGCATCTTCCTGTTCCTCACCTACTACCTGCAGACCGTCCTCGGCTACTCGCCGCTGCGCACCGGCGTCGCGTTCCTGCCGATGATCGGATCACTGGCCTTGTCGGCGCAGCTGTCCAACGTGGTCCTCATGCCACGCATCGGGCCCAAGGCGCTCGTCGGATTCGGCATGCTCATCGCAGCCGGGGCGATGGTCTGGCTGACCGGCATCACCGCCGACTCCTCCTACGCTTCGGCAGTCCTCGGCCCGATCATGGTCGGCGGCGTGGGAATCGGCCTGTCGATGCCCTCCGCGATGAACACCGGCACCTTCGGCGTGCAGCCGTCGGACGCGGGCGTGGCCTCGGCGACGCTGAACGTCGGTCAGCAGGTGGGCGGGTCCATCGGCACCGCACTGCTGAACACCATCGCCACCAGCGCGGTGACCGGATATATCGCGGCACACGCCGCATCCGCGCGCCCCACGCCCGCAGTGCAGGCCGCCGCCGCAGTGCACGGCTACACCACGGCGTTCTGGTGGACGGCCGGGATCTTCGCGCTGGGCGGGATCGTGTGCGGCACCGTCCTGCGCTGGGGGCCCCTCACGGACGGGCCGGCCGCGGATCCGGGGCCCGCCGGAAGCAGTCCCGCGCAGGCACGCTCACCGCAGTGACACTCACCCGCCGGATGCCTCGCCCCGGCCGACCATGCCAGAAGTGCCGTATCCCGGTGGCCGGACCGGTGAGAGCCGCTTGATCGTCAATCGAGGGCACAACCGGAGCCCCGCCACGCGCCGTCAGCCGGCCGGCGACACCCGCACGGAGTCCGGCACCCGGACCGGCGCTCCCGTCGCGGCGAGGACGTCGTCGACGGTGACGCCCGGTGCCACTTCCAACAGCACGAACTCTCCGTCGGCGACGTCGACGACGGCCATGTCGGTGATCACCCGCTGCACGCACCCCGCGCCGGTGAGCGGCAACGTGCACGCGTCGACCAGCTTCGGGTCGCCCTTCTTGGTGACGTGATCGGTGAGCACCAGCACCCGGCGGGCGCCGTGCACCAGGTCCATCGCGCCGCCCATGCCCTTGACCATCGCGCCCGGCACCATCCAGTTGGCCAGGTCCCCGTCGCTCGCCACCTGCATCGCCCCCAGCACGGCCACGTCCACCTTGCCGCCGCGGATCATCCCGAACGACTGGGACGAGTCGAAAAACGACGCGCCCGGCGCGACAGTGATGGTCTCCTTGCCGGCATTGATCAGGTCCGCGTCCAGCTCCTCCTCGGTCGGATACGGCCCCACGCCCAGCACCCCGTTCTCGGAATGCAGGATCACCTCGACGTCGCCGGGGATGAAGTTCGGGATCAGCGTCGGCATGCCGATGCCGAGATTGACGTACTGGCCGTCCTCCAACTCACGGGCCGCACGCGCCGCCATCTCGTTCCTGGACCAGGTCATGATCGTGTCTCCCGCCTGCGAGCGCCGCTCCGCTCCTCGGTCCGTTCCTCGCTCCGCTCCGGTACTCCCTGCGATGCTCCCGACACCCTCCGGCTCATGATCGTGTCTCCCGCAGCGTCGTCTTCTCGATCTTCTTCGGCGCCGTCACGGCCACATGCACAACGCGCTGCACCTGGATGCCGGGCACGTGCACCGCGTCCGGGTCGATCTCACCGGGCTCCACCAGCTCCTCGACCTCGGCCACAGTGATGCGCCCCGCTGCTGCGGCCGGCGGATTGAAATTGCGCGCGCTCTTCCGGAACACGAGGTTTCCGTGCCGGTCCCCCTTCCAAGCGTGCACCAGCGCGAAATCGGTGACGATGGCACGCTCCAGCACGAAAGCCTCCCCGTCGAACTCGCGCGTCTCCTTCGGCGGGGACGCCAGCGCGACCGACCCGTCCGGCGCGTATCGGCGCGGCAGCCCGCCGTCCGCCACCTGGGTGCCCACACCCGCGGGGGTGAAGAACGCCGGGATGCCCGCGCCGCCGGCCCGCATGCGCTCGGCGAGGCTGCCCTGCGGCGTCAGCTCCACCTCCAACTCCCCGGCGAGGTACTGGCGGGCGAACTCCTTGTTCTGCCCCACGTACGAGCTGATGGTGCGGCGGATGCGACCGGCGGACAAGAGCACTCCGAGCCCGAAACCGTCGGTGCCGAGGTTGTTCGACACGGTCTCCAGGTCGCCCGCCCCCTGCTCGAGCAACGCGTCGATCAGCGCCTCCGGCACGCCGACCAGCCCGAAGCCGCCGACGGCGATGGACGCGCCGTGGGGCACGTCGGCCACGGCCCCCGCTGTTGTGGCAATCACCTTGTTCAACACGCGGCCCAGGCTACATCAACATGTTCGTCTTGTGAACGCCCATTCGCTATGCGAACATGGTGGTATCGACGCTAGCCCCGGACCGCCCCCGTCACCGCTTTTGGTGGACTTTTGGCTGGAATTCCGCCATGTTCCAGCCAAAAGTCCACCAAAAGCGGGCAGGACTGAAGCGCCGACCACACACGAGGAGGACCGATGACCGTCGCACTCGCACACCGCATCGACGGACCCGAGGATGCAGGCGCCCCGACGCTGGTACTCATCGGCTCCCTCGGCTCCGACCTGACCATGTGGGAACCGCAATACACGGCGCTGTCCGGGGAGTTCCGCGTGATCAGCGCGGACCTGCGCGGCCACGGCGGCTCCCCCGTCCCCGCCGGCCCCTACACCGTCGACGCGCTCGCGGAGGACGTGCTGGGGCTGATCGCCGCCCGGGGCGGGCCGGTGCACCTGGCGGGGCTGTCCCTGGGCGGCGCCGTCGCGCAACGCGTCGCCGTGCGGGCCCCCACCCGACTCCTCTCACTGACGCTGCTGTGCACCGCGGCCAGGTTCGGCGATCCGCAGCCGTGGCTCGACCGCGCGACGGCGGTCCGCAAGGACGGCACCGGCTCGATCGCCGCGTCGGTGGTCGACCGCTGGTATACGCCCAGGCTCGCCGCGAGCGCGCCGGAACTGGTCGCTCGCTCGCGCACCATGGTCAGCGCCACGTCCGACGAGGGCTACGCCGCATGCTGCGAGGCGATCTCCGCCTGGGACGGGCGCGCCGACCTGCCGCGCATCGCCGTTCACACCCTTGTCATCGCCGGCGCGCAGGACTCCGCCACCGGCCCAGACGCGCTACGAGCCATCGCCGACGCGGTGCCGGGCGCGGCACTCGAAGTACTCGACCCCGGCGCCCACCTTGCCAACGTCGAGCAGGCCGACGCCGTGAACGCGCTGATCACATCGCACGTACACCGCTCCGGGACGGGCGGCACGCGGTGAGCGCGGGCCCCTCCGACATGCGGACGCCTCCCCCGGACCGTGTCCAGTCGCTGGCCCGCGGGCTGGCGGTGATCCGCTGCTTCGACGCGGACAGCCCGTCACGCACGCTCAGCGACGTGGCGCGCGCGACGGGGCTCACCCGCGCGACGGCCCGCCGGTTCCTGCTTACTCTCACCGACCTCGGCTACGTGCGCAGCGATGCGGGCACGTTCTCGCTGACGCCGCTGGTGCTCGAGCTCGGCTACAGCTACCTGTCCGGCCTGCGGCTGCCCGACCTCGCCCAGCCGCACCTGCGGGACCTCGCGGAGCGGGTCGGCGAGTCCACGTCGGTGTCGGTCCTCGACAGCGCCGACGTCGTCTACGTCGCCCGCGAACAGGTCAGCCGCATCATGGCCGTGTCCATCACCATCGGCACGCGCTTCCCCGCCCACGTCACCTCCATGGGCAGGGTGCTGCTGGCGGGCCTGCCCCCGGCGGAGCTCGACGCGGTGATCGCCGCCGCGTCGTTCGAGCGGCTCACCGACACGACCGTCGCCGGCGCCGATCAGCTGCGCCGCGTCCTCGACCGGGTGCGCAACGACGGCTACTGCGTCGTCGACCAGGAGCTCGAGCCGGGGCTGCGCTCCATCGCCGCACCGGTCCGCAGCGCCGACGGCACCGTCGCGGCCGCGGTGAACGTCTCCACCCCCGCCGGACGCTACGACGTCTCCGAACTCACCGGCCGCATTCTGCCTCTGCTCACCGCCACGGCCGCCGCCATCGAGGCCGACCTGCGCCGCGCCGGACCGGGCTGAGGCCCACCGCCGCCCTGCCTTGGTGGACTTTTGGCTGGTTTTCCGCCGGAATCCAGCCAAATGTCCACCCAACGCGGGGCGCACCTGAACGCGGCCCGACGCAGACGAGCGCCCCGGCGGAACCCTCCCGCCGGGGCGCTCGATGGCCTCTGCCCTAACTCACGACGACGTCACGCGGACTTCTCGCGTCGCTCCTCGCCCGACGCGCGCGGCACGATCGTGGGGTTGACGTTCTCCCGCACGGTGTCCCCGTCGACGACGACCTTGGCGACGTCGTCCCGCCCCGGGATCTCGTACATCACCGGCAGCAGGACCTCTTCCATGATCGCGCGCAGGCCGCGGGCGCCGGTGCCGCGCAGGATCCCCTGATCCGCGATGGCCTCGAGGGCGTCGTCGGTGAACTCGAGCTCCACCTCGTCCATGTCGAACAGCCGCGCGTACTGCTTGACCAAGGCGTTCCGCGGCTCGGAGAGAATCTTCACCAGCGCGTCCTTGTCCAGGTCGGTCACCGTCGCGACCACTGGCAGGCGCCCGATGAACTCGGGGATCAGACCGAACTTGATCAGGTCCTCCGGCATGACGTCCGCGAAGCGGTCCCCGGACTCGGCACTCGTCTCAGCCTGCGACCGCACCTCCGCGCCGAAGCCCAGTCCGCGCTTGCCTGCGCGGTCGTCGACGATCTTCTCGAGCCCCGCGAATGCGCCCGCCACGATGAACAGCACGTTGGTGGTGTCGATCTGGATGAACTCCTGGTGCGGGTGCTTGCGGCCGCCCTGCGGCGGGACGCTCGCCTGCGTGCCCTCGAGGATCTTCAGCAGCGCCTGCTGGACGCCCTCGCCGGACACGTCGCGCGTGATCGACGGGTTCTCGCTCTTGCGGGCGATCTTGTCGACCTCGTCGATGTAGATGATGCCGGTCTCCGCGCGCTTGACGTCGTAGTCCGCGGCCTGGATCAGCTTGAGCAGGATGTTCTCGACGTCCTCGCCCACGTAGCCCGCCTCGGTGAGCGCGGTGGCGTCGGCGATCGCGAAGGGGACGTTGAGCATCTTCGCCATCGTCTGCGCCAGATAGGTCTTGCCGCAGCCGGTGGGTCCGAGCATCAGGATGTTGGACTTCATCAGTTCGACCGACTCGCCGTGCGCGTCGCGCGAACCGTCACCCGCCTGGATGCGCTTGTAGTGGTTGTAGACGGCCACGGCGAGGTTGCGCTTGGCATCGTCCTGGCCGATGACGTACCTGTCGAGGAACTCGTGGATCTCGCCCGGCTTGGGCAGCGCGTCCAGTTTGACGTCGCCGGACTCCGCCAGCTCCTCCTCGATGATCTCGTTGCACAGGTCGATGCACTCGTCGCAGATGTACACGCCGGGGCCGGCGATGAGCTTCTTCACCTGCTTCTGACTCTTTCCGCAGAAGGAGCACTTGAGCAGGTCGCCTCCGTCACCAATGCGTGCCATGTCCGCCGTCCCCTACTTTCTCGCTTGCCCGCGTTCGTGCACGTCCTACGCCGTCGCCGTTCCCGAGGCCGTCCTCGGCTCCCCAGCGGCGCCGGTCCGGTTTCCCACCGGCACCGGCGCCCTGTCGTCATCCGCCGGTCGCTTACCGACGGTACCCGCTCGCAGCCACCCGCGGCGGCATTCGGCGCCCGCATGGCGAGCTGCCGCTCGTGCCTCCCGCACCGCCGGGCACCGCGCGGCCACACCTCCGGAGAGGCGCCGGCGGCCGCGCGGACCGGCTACCCCTGAGCGGACAGTTTGCGGTACTCCAGCACGGTGTCGATGAGGCCGTACTCGCGGGCCTCCTCCGCCGTCAGGATCTTGTCTCGGTCGGTGTCGATCCGGACCTGCTCGGCCGTCCTGCCGGTGTGCCGCGCCAGCGTGGTCTCCATGGCGCGGCGCATCCGCTCGATCTCCTTGGCCTGGATCTCCAGGTCGGACACCTGTCCCTGCATGCCCTCGGTGGCCGGCTGGTGGATGAGCACGCGTGCGTTGGGCAGCGCCATGCGCTTACCCGGCGTGCCCGCCGCCAGCAGTACCGCGGCGGCGGATGCCGCCTGGCCCAGGCACACGGTGGTGATGTCGGCGCGGACGTACTGCATCGTGTCGTAGATGGCCATCAGCGACGTGAACGATCCGCCGGGCGAGTTGATGTACATCGTGATGTCGCGGTCCGGGTCGAGCGATTCGAGCACCAGCAGCTGCGCCATGATGTCGTTGGCGGAGGCGTCGTCGACCTGCGTACCGAGGAAGATGATGCGCTCCTCGAACAGCTTGTTGTAGGGGTTCGACTCCTTGACGCCGTAGCTGGAGTGCTCGACGAACGACGGCAGGATGTACCGGGCCTGCGGCATCATCGGTGCACCGCCGCGCGGTCCGGGGTTTTGCGGTCCGGGGTTCTGCGAAGAGTGGGTCATCGGGTTCTCCGTGTCTGCGGTAGCGGGATTGTCGTGCGGACGGGGGCGGGCCGTGCGGCCTCGCTCAGCTCGCCCCGGTGCCGCCGGCGTCCTTGGCCCGGCTGATGACGTGGTCGACGAAGCCGTACTCCAGCGCCTGGTCCGCGGTGAACCAGCGGTCGCGGTCGGCGTCCCGGGTGACCTCTTCCACCGAGCGGCCGGTGTGGAGCGCGTTGAGCTCGTTCATCTCGCGCTTGGTCTGCGCGAACTGCTCGGCCTGGATGGCGATGTCCGCGGCCGAACCGCCGATGCCGGCGGAGGGCTGGTGCATCATGATCCGCGCGTGCGGCAGGGCGTAGCGCTTGCCTTTGGTGCCGGCCGCCAGCAGGAACTGGCCCATCGACGCGGCCAGTCCCATCGCGTAGGTGGCCACATCGCATTCCGCGTAGGTCATCGTGTCGAAGATGGCCATGCCGGCGGTGACCGATCCCCCGGGCGAGTTGATGTACAGCGAGATGTCCCGCGTGGGGTCCTCCGCGGAGAGCAGAAGGATCTGCGCGCAGAGACGGTTGGCGATCTCGTCGTCCACCTGCGAGCCCAGGAAGACGATGCGCTCCTGGAGCAGGCGCTCGAAGACCGAGTCGCTGAGGTTGAGACCGGAGGCGCCGGAACGCATGGCGGGATTCTGCAAACTCACGGGCGTGCCTTTCGAGTGCGTCGGGTACTGCGAACTGCGGTCGGACGGTGCGCGACCGCCTTGCCGTTCCGGGCACCCCGCGCGATGCCGCCCGCGCCGGGAGCCCCTTCATCGACCCTAACGAAAGCGGGCGGCACCGTAGTCCCGGTACCGCCCACTTTCGCTGTCAGCGTGAAAGCCCCTCGGGGTCAGTCCTTCGCGTCCGCGGTCTCGGCGTCGTCGCCGGCGTCGGTCGCCTCTGCGGCCGCATCCTCGTCGGCGGCGTCGTCGTCCTTCAGGCCCAGCAGGTCGGCCACGTCGATGACGGTGCCGTCGGTGTCCTTGGCCGTGACCTTCTGCACGATGTCGGCGAGCGACTTGCTGCGCCGGACCTCCGCGTAGAGCACGCCCAGGCGCCCCGCGTCCTGGATCTGCTGCGCCAGCTGATCGGGCGCGATGTTGCCGCGACGGGCCTCGAACAGCAGGCGCTCGGTGAGCTCCTCCTGGCTGACCTGGACGTCCTCCGCGTCGGCGACCGCGTCCAGCAGCAACTGCGCCTTGACCGCCTTGGTCGCGGACTCCCTGGCATCGGCCTCGAACTTCTCGCGGCTCGAGCCCTGGGCCTCGAGGAGCCTGTCGAGCTGCTCCTCGTCGTGGTCGAGGCTGTGCACGACCTCGTGGATCTGGTTGTCGACCTCGGCCTGGACGATGGCCTCGGGAAGCTCGAACTCGACCTTCTCGAGCAGGTCCTCGAGGACCTTGTCGCGGATCGCACCGGCCTGCTCGGACCGCTGCGACTGCTCCACCCGCTCGCGCAGGCTCGTACGCAGCTCGTCGATCGTGTCGAACTCGCTGGCGAGCTGGGCGAACTCGTCGTCCACCTCGGGGAGCTCGCGCTCCTTGACGTTGTTGACGGTCACCGTGACCACGGCCTCCTGGCCCGCGTGCTCACCGGCGAGCAGCTTGGTGGTGAACTCGGCCGAACCCTCGGCCTCGACACCCACGACGGCCTCGTCCAGGCCCTCGATCAGCTGACCGGAGCCCACCTCGTGCGAAAGCCCCTCCGCGGTCGCCTCGGGGACCGGCTCGCCGTCGACGGTGGCGGCCAGGTCGATGGAGACGAAGTCCCCGTCCTGCACGGCACGGTCCACCCCGGTGAGGGTGCCGAAACGGGCACGCAGCGCGTCGAGCTGCTCGTCGACGGCCTCGTCGGTGACGGCGATCGGGTCGACCTCGACCGCGATGGATGAGAAGTCGGGCAGGTCGATCTCGGGGCGCACGTCCACCTCGGCGGTGAACTCGACGTGGTCGCCGTCCTCGATGTTGGTGACCTCGATCTCCGGCTGCGAGATGGCCTTGATGTCGTTCGTGGTAACGGCCTCCGTGTAACGGCCGGGGACCGCGTTCTGCAGGACCTGCTCGATGACCGCACCGCGTCCGACGCGGGTCTCGATGATCTTCGCCGGCGCCTTGCCCGGGCGGAACCCGGGAACGCGCACCTGCTGCGCAAGCTGACGGTAGACGGCGTCGAAGTCCGGCTTGAGTTCCTCGAAGGGCACCTCAACGTTGATCCGGACCCGCGTCGGGCTGAGCTGCTCGACGGTGCTCTTCACGGACTAGCTCCTTCGTCGTTCCGCGGACCCGCTTCCGGGACGCGGTCGTGTTCGATGTTCTCCGGCAGGACGTAGGCGGCCTCCGCGACCGCCTACGTCACGTGTACTGCCAGTCGGGGTGACAGGATTTGAACCTGCGACCCTCCGCTCCCAAAGCGGATGCGCTACCAAGCTGCGCCACACCCCGTGACCACTGGGCACCTACCCGGCTGCGTTCGATGGCGCCACGCGGCGGAACCCTGCGGTGCATGCCCGCCGCGACGGGTGTTCCGACACGGCGGGTGTTCCGACACGAAAACCGCATCCGGGCACAGCCGGGCCCGCACGCTGGATCGTACGGTTTCCGATCCTACGGCCCGGCCCCCCGCTGGTGATACCGGGCCCGGATTGGGTACAGTTCTGATTGCACGCGGGCCGCGTTCGGCCCGCAGGTGCAGCATGCGGGTGTAGTTCAATGGTAGAACCTCAGCCTTCCAAGCTGATGGTGCGGGTTCGATTCCCGTCACCCGCTCCACGCAGGTCAGGGCCGGTCTCCGGACCGGACTGACCGCCTCCTGGGACGGCCGAAGCCGGCACATCGCGCCCCGCGCGTGCCCTGAACCAATTCCGGTGCCGCTCAGTTGACGTGCCGCTGATCGCTCTGATGCAGCGTTCCGAACTCCTGCCGGATGTAGTCGGCGTTGTCGGTCCGCCACTGCTGCACCGCCGCCTGTGCGCCGTCGGAACCCGCAGCGTTGATCGCCGCCTCCAGCGATTGCAGCCGCTCGTCGTCGATGCTGAATCCCGATGCCACGCTCGCCAGGTTCGGATGGTCGTCGCTGAACCCCGCGCGGGCCGTGATGTGCAGGTTCTCCGTGCCCCCCAGGGAGCCCTTCGGGTCCTGCAGGTCTTTGAGGTCGTAGCGGCTGTACGCCCAGTGCGGGTGCCAGAGCGTGACGACGATGGGCGTGCGGTCGGCGATCGCCGCCCCCAGGTCGGCCGCCATCTGCTCGGCGGACGACTCCTCCACGCGCATCACCCCGCCCAGGTCGTAGTCGGGGATCACGTGGTGTTCCGTACGGTCCACGATTCCGGCGCCGCCCTCGATGCCGGTGATCACGCCGCCGAACTCGCCGGCATGCTCATTCAGGTCGGCGATCGAGTTCACGTCGGTCACATACGACGGCACCGTCAGCTCCAGCCGGGCGTTGTCGTACCACACGCCCAGGTCCTCGAGCCGGTCCCCGTACTGATCCCAGTACTTCTGGTGCGTCAGCGGCAGCCAGGTATCGAGGAACATGTCGATCTTCCCGTCCGCCATCGCAGCGAAGAGCGCGCCGACGTCGTCGAACTTCTTCGTATCGACCTCGTATCCGGAGTCGCCGAGCTGCTGGTCGAACAGCGTCGTCAACGCCGTGTCCTCGGCCCAGTCGATATAACCGATGCTGACGGTGTGGGCCTCGTCGACCGAGGTGTCCGCGCCGGACCCGCAGCCGGCGGCGACGAGGGCCACCGCGGTGACGGCCACCAGGAAACCGGCCACCATGGTGCGGGGGTGTCGGCCGTCCGCCGTGCCGCGCCGTCGACGACACCCCGTCGGATCCCCGTTGCCCGGCCAGCCCATCGCTCCGTCTCCCTTCCGACCGGACCCGCCGCCCGGCCTGAGCAGATCAGCCCGGGCAGCGCATCGGCGCGGCCACCGTCGTCGGTCCTCCCATTGAGGTTCCCACTCCGGGACGGTCGTTCTCAGGACTTCCGGCACAACGACCCGGCACTGCGACGGGACGCGGGCGTGGCCGGGACCCGCTGAGGATCCCGGCCACGCCCGCGTTCCGCCTGTGCGGCGGGAAAAGGTTGTGCAGACCGCCGCCGGCCGATCAGTCCTGCTTGAGCGAACCGAACTTCTCGTCGACCCACGAGCTGTTGTCCTGAGCCCACTTCTTGACCGCGTCGGACGTCTTGCCCTTGCCCGCCGAGTTGATCGCGTCCTCGAGCGACTGCAGGTTCTCGTCGTCCATCGTGAAGTTCGAGGCCATCTCGGCGATCTTCGGGTGCGCCTCGCTGAACCCGCCGCGGGCGGTGATGTGCAGCTTTTCGGCCTCGCCCATCGCCTTCTTCGGGTCCTGCAGATCCTTGAGGTCGTAGCGGCTGTACGCCCAGTGCGGGTGCCACATGGTGACCACGATCGGCTTCTGGTCGCTGATCGCCTTCTCGAGCTCCGCCAGCATCGCAGGCGTCGACGACTGCTGGACCTTCATCACGCCTTCGAGGCCGTATTCGGGCACCGCGTAGTTCTCGGCGCGGTTCATGATCCCGGCGCTGGGCTCGATGCCGGTGATGACACCCCCGAACTCGTCGGCGTGGTCCTTGAGGTCGGCGATCGAGTTCACGTCTGTCACATACGACGGCACGGTGAGCTCCAGGCTGGCGTTGTCGTACCACACGCCCAGGTCTTCGAGCTGGTCGCCGTACTTGTCCCAGTACTCCTTGTGCGTGGTGGGCAGCCAGGTGTCGAGGAACATGTCGACGTCGCCGTTGGCCATTCCGGAGAAGATCGCGCCCGCGCTGAGCTGCGTGGTCTTGACGTTGTAACCCGCGTCCTCCAGCTGCTGCTGGAACAGGTTGGTCAGGGCGATGTCCTCGTCCCAGGCGATGTAGCCGATGTTGATGGTGTCGTCACCGCCGCCA
Organism: Tomitella fengzijianii; assembly: GCF_007559025.1. Lineage (NCBI taxonomy): Bacteria > Bacillati > Actinomycetota > Actinomycetes > Mycobacteriales > Tomitella > Tomitella fengzijianii. Next base: position 2,850,259 of record NZ_CP041765.1, read on the forward strand.
CCGCCCCCGCCGGGCGCCTGGTCGCTCGATCCGCACCCGGCCGCGACCATGGCGACTGCGCCGAAGATCGCGACCGCCCCTGTCAGCAGTCCACGGCGACGCCCCTTGCGGCGCATCGGCGTGGCCACCGACTCCGGATTCTCCCCTGGTTCCATGATCTCTCCCTTTCTCGAATTTCTTGTTCCCGCGGCGACGCCCGACCTCGCCGCGCGGATCACCCTGCCGCCGCCGCGGTCCTGTCGGCGTCGGCCGGCGTCTTCTCCTCGTCCGCCGCGGTCCGGCGGCCGCGCAGGTTGCGGAACACCGCACCCATGCGGTGGAACGTCGAGCGGTTGCCGAACGAGGCGCTGAGACGGTCGAGGTAGATCGCGAGGATCACCACGGCGATGCCCGCCTCGAATCCGGCGCCGAGCTGGAGCCGTGTGACCGCCCCGAACACCTCCGTGCCCAGCCCGGGGGCGCCGACCATGCCGGCAACCACCTGCATCGACAGCGCGAGCATGATCACCTGGTTGACACCCGCCATGATCGACGGCAACGCCAGTGGCAGCTGGATTCCGGTGAGGATGCCCCACGGCGACGTGCCGAACGCCTCGCCTGCCTCGACCATCTCGCGGTCGACCTGGCGGATGCCCAGTTCGGTGAGCCGCACGCCCGGAGGCAACGAGAACGCCACGGTGGCGACGATGCCGGGGACGGTGCCGATGGAGAAGAAGAAGATCACGGGGATCAGGTAGACGAACACCGGCAGCGTCTGCAGGAAGTCCATCAACGGCCGCACGATGCGGCTCACCGTCGCATTGCGCGCCGCCCAGATGCCCAGCGGCACGGCGATCACCACCGAGATCACCGCGGCGAACAGCACCTGCGCCAGCGTCTCCATCGTCGCCTCGAACTCGATCATCCCGTCGATGAGCCCGAAGCCGATCACCGAGACCACGGCGGCCTTCCAGCCCCGGATCCACAGCGCGAGCACCGCGAAGATGATGATCATGCCCCACGGCGGCAGGTAGGTGAGCACGTCGGTGAGCCAGGTGACGGCGCCGGATACGACCGTGGAGATGAAGTCGAACAGCGGGCCGACGTTGTCCGTCAGCCACGTGATGATCGTGTCGAACCAGTCGCCCACGTGGATCCGCGGCACATGCCAGTTGTCGGCCAGCAGGGTCACGTCGCCGGCAGGGCCTCCCGCCATGGTGATCATATCTGGGTTCACGATGCCGCCCCCTGTGCCTCGGACTGCAGAGCCGTCTCGGAGTACTCGGCCGTCGCCTCGCCCGCCGCGCCCAGCAGCCGGTCCTGCGTGATGGTGCCGCTGAGCCTGCCCGCGTCGTCGACCACCGCCAGCGGGTGGTCGCTGGCCGCGGAGCTGCGGAAAAGCGAACGGAGTGAGGCGCTCTCCGGTACCTCCACCAGATCGCGGTCCACTCGGGGACGACCCCCCGGCGCCGCTGCGCCGCCCGCGGCGCCGGATCCGATCACCCCGACCGGGCGGCCCGATTCGTCGACGACGAACACGCTCCGATGCCCCTGGTCCGCGGCGATCTCGTCCCACTTGGCATCGAGCGCGGCCGCCGTGACGGTGACCGCCTGCCGGTCCATGACGTTCTCCGCGGTGAGGACCCGCGTGCGGTCCACGTCCTGGGTGAACTCCTGCACGTAGGAGTTGGCCGGGGAGTCGAGGATCTCCCGCGCGGTCCCGATCTGCACGATCCGGCCGGCGCGCATGATCGCGATGCGGTCGCCGATCCGCATGGCCTCGTCCAGGTCGTGGGTGATGAAGATGATCGTCTTGTTGAGCGTCTTCTGCAGCTCGGTGAGCTGGTCCTGCATGTCGCGCCGGATGAGCGGGTCAAGCGCGCTGAACGCCTCGTCCATCAGCAGGATGTCCGTCTCCGCGGCGAGCGCACGGGCCAGCCCCACGCGCTGCTGCATGCCCCCGGAGAGTTGGCCGGGCATGTGATCCTCCCAACCGGCGAGCCCGGTCAGTTCCAGCGCACGCGCCGCCTTGCGGCGCCGCTCCGCCTTGCCCACTCCCTGGATCTGCAAACCGTACGCGGCGTTGTCCAGCACGGTGCGGTGCGGGAACAACGCGAAGTGCTGGAAGACCATGCTCATGGTGCGTCGGCGCAGGTGCCGGGCCTCGCGGTCGGACATGGCGGTGAGGTCCTCCCCGTCCACCAGCACCCGCCCCGACGTGGCCGGAAGCAGCCCGTTGAGCATGCGCAGGAGCGTCGACTTGCCCGACCCGGACAGCCCCATCACCACGAACGTCTCGCCGTCGCGGATGTCGAGGTCCGCGTCGACGACCGCGGCGGTCGCCCCCCGGTGTCCACCTCGGAGCGGCCGGCACCGCCTTCCAGCGCGGCCACCACCTTCTCCGGGTTCGGCCCGAACACCTTGTAGAGCTTCTCCGTCTTGACCGTCGCCACCGTGTCCTCCGTGACCGCGGTGATACCCGGGGGTACGCCCCGGCGCGGGCAGGGAGACCGCGCCGCCGTCCGGCTCCGGTCGTCGCGCCCGAGTGCCACGGGTTCCGGGGATCTCCCGGGCCCGAGCACCGATCACCACTTATGGAAAATTGCGCAATCTGTGATTCGTAGCTGACCGTATCGCAGGTCGCAGCCTGGATATGCCTCCGCCGCCGAGCTGTAACCTTTGCACGAGCGTCCCAGACAGGAGCGGACGCGCCTCCGCCCAGCGCACAGCGATACCCTGACCGGTGTGGGTTCGCCTGTGCTTTTCATCGCACTCTTCGTGCTCGTCGCGCTCATCGTCGCGGTCGTCCTCGCCCGCCGTGCGCAAAGGCGGATCGCCGAGAGGGACGCTGCGACCGACGCCGGCGACGCCGCCCGGCCCGCGCAGTGGATGGCGCGGCTGACCGGTCAGCTGGAGGGCTTTGCGGCCGTTCCCGCTGCCACCCGGGCTGCGCGCGAGTGCCTGCGACGCGCCGATGACTGCAAGGCACGCACGGCTGATCAGCTCCCCCGCGCCGGCACCCCCGCCCTCGCCCTGCGCGCCCAGGAGACGGCCATCGAAGGTCTGCACTTCGTGCGGGCCGCGCGCATCGCGGACGGCGCCGATCCCGGCGCGCCGCTGCCGCCGCTCTCCGGGGCGGACACTGCGGGTGCCGTCGGCGCGACGCGGACGGCGTCCTGGGACGGACGTGAGGTCGCCGCGTCCGCCGCCCCCTCGGACCGCACGCCGCACTACTTCCCCGGCGGGCGCGTACGCGGACGGCCGGTGCCCGCGGGCTGGTACTCCGAGCGCTGGTGGTCTGCGGCCGGCACGCCCGCCGGCTGGTCCGACGATTCCGCCGGGTTCTTCGACGCGCTGCTGGCCGGGCTTCCCGGAGTGCCCTACGACGGCGAGGACTTCGAGCGCGGCCACGGCGTGGACCCGCGGGCCGAAAGTCCCCGCTGATTCCCGCGCCGGGCCTCGTGCTGCCGCCCCGTCAGCTCTGGCAGTGCGGGCACCAGAACAGGTTGCGGCCCTGCATTTCCGTGCGCAGCACCGTCGTGCCGCACACCCGGCACGGGCTGCCCGCGCGCCGGTAGACGTACGTCCGCGGCTTGCCCTTGGCGTAGGCGGGGTCGCCGTGATCGTGCTCGTCGCGTACCACCACGATGCCGCCCGCCGTGACACCGACGGCCATCAGCGACACCAGGTCCGCCCACAGCGCGTCCCACTCGGCAGCGCTGAGAGACCGCCCCGGGCGCATCGGGTCGATGCCCTGCCGGAACAGGACCTCCGCGCGGTAGACATTGCCGACGCCGGCCACCACCGACTGGTCCATCAGCAATCCGCCGATCGGGGCGCGCGACCGCGCGATGCGCCGCCACGCCCGCTCCGGATCCGCCTCCGCGCGCAGCGGGTCTGGGCCCAGGCGCGCACGCAGACGGTCCACCGCCGCATGATCGACCACCTCGCAGCGGGTGGGTCCGCGCAGGTCGGTGCCGAACTCCGCGCCGACCATGCGCATGCGCACCTGCCCGCGCGGCGGGTCCATCGGCGTCTTCTCCTCCTCGAAGACCCCGTATATCCCCAGATGCACGTGCACGGCGAGGTCCACGTCGTAGAAGTGCAGCAGGTGCTTTCCGTATGCGTCGGCGCGCTCCAGGACCCGGCCGTCCACCAGCCGCGCCTCCTGCGCGAACCGCCCCTGCGGGCTGCTCACCCGGACCGGGCGCCCGGCGAACCGCTCCTCGTGGATCGCCGCGAGCCGGTGGACGGTGTGCCCCTCCGGCACGGCCGCGCGCGGCTTCAGGCGCCGGGGACGGCGGGGGCCGTGCCGGTGCGCTCGTATTCGGAGAGGACGTCGATGCGGCGCTGGTGGCGCTCCTCCTGCGACCACTCGGCCGACAAGAACGCGTCGACGATCGCCTTCGCCTCCTCGAGCGAGTGCATACGCCCGCCGATGCCCATCAGCTGCGCGTTGTTGTGCTGACGCGCCAGCCGGGCCGTCTCGACGCTCCACGCGAGGGCGCACCGCGCGCCCGACACCTTGTTGGCCGCGATCTGCTCGCCGTTGCCGCTGCCGCCGATGACGATGCCCAGGCTGCCCGGGTCGGCCACCACCCTGCGCGCCGCGTCGATACAGAACGCCGGGTAGTCGTCCACGGCGTCGTACTCGAACGCGCCGCAGTCCACGGGCTCGTGCCCGGCGGCGGTCAGGTGCTCGATCAGCGTGGCCTTGAGTTCGAATCCGGCGTGGTCTCCGCCGAGGTATACGCGCATGGCGACGATTGTGTCAGGTGCATGCCGCGACGCGCTCGCCGTGGGTAACGTGGTGACCGCCGCCACTATCAGGCGCACACCGGAGGATTCCTGCCGGCGGGTCACGCGATCGGAGGGCACGGGCGATGAGCACAGCAGGCAACGGCGCCGACGGGACGGTCGTCATCATCGGCGGAGGCCTCGCGGGCGCCAAGACCGCGGAGGCGCTGCGGGCCGAACAGCACTCCGGCCCCATCATCCTCGTCTCCGCCGAGCAGCACCTGCCCTACGAACGTCCCCCGCTGTCCAAGGAGTACCTGGCCGGCAAGCAGACCCTCGACGACTTCACGGTGCACCAGCGCTCCTGGTACGAGGACAACACCGTGGACCTGCGTTCGGGGCTGTCCGCCACCGGCATCGACACCGCATTGCGTTCGGTGACCCTCTCCGACGGTTCCGCCGTGGGCTACTCGTCTTTGGTGCTGGCCACCGGCTCACGCTCCGCCCGCCCGCCCATCGACGGGTCCGACGCCGAAGGGGTGCACTACCTGCGCAGCATCGACGACGCCGCTGCGCTGTCCGGCGCCATCACCGCAGGCACCCGGCTGGCGGTGATCGGCGGCGGGTGGATCGGCCTGGAGGTGGCGGCCGGTGCGCGCGGACGCGGCGCCGAGGTGACCGTGGTGGAGGCCGCCGACCAGCCACTCAAGGCGGCACTGGGCCCCGAGTTGGGCGCCGTGTTCGCCGCCCTGCACCGCGAGCACGGGGTGGACCTGCGACTGGAGGCCAAGGTCGCCGCCATCACCACCGAGGACGGGCGGGCGACGGGGCTGCGCTTGGAAGGCGGCGAACAGGTCCCGGCCGACGTGGTCCTCGTCGCCGTGGGCGCCCGGCCCAATACGGAGCCGGCGTCGGAGGCCGGCATCGCAGTGGAGGGTGGTGGCGTACTCGTCGACGCGGGCCTGCGCACCTCGGCGCCCGGCGTGTACGCGGTGGGCGACATCGCCGCCGCGGAGCACCCGCTGTTCGGCACGAGGATCCGCACCGAGCACTGGGCCAACGCACTCAATCAGCCGGCGGTGGCGGCCGCCAACATCCTCGGCGGCAACGCCGAGTACGCGCGGCTGCCGTACTTCTTCACCGACCAGTACGACCTGGGCATGGAGTACTCAGGCCACGCCGAGGGCTACACGCGGGTGGTGTACCGCGGCGACGTCGACGGCCGCGAGTTCATCGCATTCTGGGTGGATGCGGCGGGCGTCGTGCTCGCGGGCATGAACGTCAACATCTGGGACTCCACCGACGACATCAAGGCGCTCATCTCCGCGCGGCGGCCGGTGGACCTGGGGCGCCTGGCCGACGCCTCGGTGCCGCTGGGCGAGTTGGCGCTCTGACGGAACGCGCCGCCGCGTGCACCGAGTCGGTGGTTTTTCGGTGGTCGGCGGCGGCTGGAGCACCCGAGAACCACCAACTCGGCGAGCGGGTCGAGGCCTAGTCGAAGACGGGTTCCTCGTCCCGGCCGCGCTTGAGCTCGAAGAAGTGCGGGTAGGAGGCCATCGCGACGACACCGTCCCAGAGGGCGCCGGCCTGCTCGCCGCGCGGGATCCGGGAGAGCACCGGCCCGAAGAACGCGACGCCGTTCACGTGGATGGTCGGGGTGCCCACGTCGGCGCCCACCTTGTCCATGCCCGCATGGTGGCTGGCGCGCAGCGCTTCGTCGTGCTCCTCGCTGTGCGCGGCGTCGGCGAGTTCGGCCGGCAGCTCCAGCTCCGCGAGCGCGCCGGCGATGACCGACTCGAGGTCCTTGTTCCCCTCGTTGTGGATGCGGGTGCCCATGGCGGTGTACAGCGGGGCGAGGATCTCGTCGCCGTACTTCTGGGCCGCCGCGGTGGCCACACGCACCGGGCCCAGGCCGCGGGAGAGTCGCTCGCGGTACTCGGGGGTCAGATCGTCGTTGCGTTCGTTGAGGACGACCAGGCTCATCACGTGGAAGTGCACGTCGATGTCGCGAACCTGCTCCACCTCGAGGATCCAGCGCGAGGTGATCCAGCACCACGGGCACAGCGGGTCGAACCAGAAGTCCGCACGATTGCGGGTTGCGTCCTCCGCAGGTGCCGTCGTCGTTGCCGCCGCTACAGTGCCCGTCATCTCCGTGTGCTCCTTCTGTCGCCGATGCTGACTCCCCCGTCATCCACCATTGTCCAACGCCCGCGTTCCCGGTTCTCTTCCCCCGCACACTCCGCGACGCGCAGCGATCCACCATCACCGGCGGGTGGCGAATACGGTCCCGACACCGGGATCGTCCTGGGCGACGTCCCTGCCGAGCCCGGCGGTCATCGCGTTCCAGCCGCGGAACCGGGTGTCCCAGCCGATGTCCCGCAGCCATAGTTCCACTTCGTCCGTCGGTCGGCCGGGGGCGTCCGGTCCGCCCCACGGGCCGGACGTCGACGCACCACCGGCCCTCTTTTCGCCCGCCCGCTCCCCGCCTGCTCCTTTATCACCAGCGGTGAGGTTCCGGTACTCGCGATACTGCGGGCTCTCGGCGTCGACAGCGAATCGACCCACACCGAACCGGCTGCCGACGGCGGACAACGCCGTGAGGTCCTCCACCAGCCGGCGTTTCCAGTCCTCCGTCGGGTTCCCCAGCGTGCCCTCATCGACCCACTGCGTGGGGATCTCCGGGCGGAACCCGTTGTCCAGCAGCGCGTGCCGCCACCCGGCGCGCAGGTCCGCCGGAATCACACGCCGTGTGCAGGAGGGAACCGCACCCGCCCGCTCGAGCACGGGTTCCTTGAAGGCGAAAGTCTCCGGAAGATCGAGTTCGAACACGACCGTGTCCGGCGGCAGCCCCATCCGGAATGCCCGCGTGTCCAGCCCCGCGCCGAGCAGCACGAACTGCCGGATGCCGTGGTCGAGCGCATCCTGGACGGAGTGGTCGACGAGGCGGACGCCCACCGTGCGCCCCTCGTAGAACTGCCCGGCCAATGCCTCCAACCGGGCCCACCGCTCCGGAGGGAAGCCCGCCCTCGCCGCGTCCACGAACGCCCGCGCCAGCGGGTCGGAGTAGAGGCGGTCCGGCCGCGCGTCCTCGCGGGCGCGGATCACCGCCACACCGATCGCCGTCACCGCGATCCCGTCGACCGGAACCGCGTCCCCCTCGCCCGTCGCATCCGCCATCTGATCCACTCCCCTCGATCATCGGTGCCGGTCGGCAGTCTTCCACGTCCATTCGCACGCCGCGCCCAGTTTCGCCACCGTCGGCCACACGCTCGGTGTGCTTCGCCCTCCGCCGCACACGCCCGGGCCGCGCGGCGCGCATGATGGGATGGAAGCCGATTCCGCAACGGATTTCCGGTCCCGGATTTCCGATCCCCAGGTGAAGGAGCATCCCCTGTGGCCCAACCCAATCTCACCCGTGAGCAGGCACGCCGCCGCGCCGAGGCCGTCACCACCTCCGACTACCGCGTGGCACTCGACCTGACGGACGGGGCCGGCGCCCCCGGTGAGCGCACGTTCCGCTCCCGCACCACGATCACGTTCGACGCCGTCGCCGGGGCGGAGACGTTCGTGGAGCTGATCGCCGAGACGATCCGCTCGGCCACGCTCAACGGCGCGCCCGTCGACGCCTCCGGGTATACAGAGGAGCACGGTCTCGCCCTGCCGCCGCTGGCCGAGCACAATGAGCTGGTGGTGGACGCCGACTGTCTCTACTCGAACACCGGCGAGGGCCTGCACCGGTTCGTCGACCCGGCCGACGGCGAGGTCTACCTGTACTCCCAGTTCGAGACCGCCGACGCCAAGCGCATGTTCGCGTGCTTCGACCAGCCGGACCTCAAGGCCACCTTCGAGCTGATCGTCACCGCGCCGGCGCACTGGCACGTGGTGTCCAACGCGGCGGTGGCCGGCACCCATGACGGCGAGAACGGCGCGCGGGTGTTCAGCCTCTACCCCACCAAGCCCATCTCCACCTACCTCGTCGCCCTCATCGCGGGGCCGTACGCCGAGTGGCGTGACGTCTACAGCGACGAGCACGGCGACATCCCGCTGGGGCTGTACTGCCGCGCCTCGCTGGCCGAGCACATGGACGCCGAGCGGCTGTTCACCGAGACCAAGCAGGGATTCGGCTTCTACCACGCGCGTTTCGGCGTGCCGTATCCCTTCGGCAAGTACGACCAGCTCTTCGTCCCCGAGTTCAACGCCGGGGCGATGGAACACCCGGGCGCGGTGACGTTCCTCGAGGACTACGTGTTCCGCTCCCGCGTCACCCGGTATCGCTACGAGCGCCGCAACGAGACGATCCTGCACGAGATGGCGCACATGTGGTTCGGCGACCTGGTCACCATGCGCTGGTGGGACGACCTGTGGCTCAACGAGTCGTTCGCCACCTTCGCCTCCGTGCTCACGCAGACCAGCGCCACCGAATACACCACTGCGTGGACGTCCTTCGCGAACATCGAGAAGTCGTGGGCGTACCGCCAGGACCAACTGCCGTCGACGCACCCGGTGGCCGCCGACATCCCCGACATCGCGGCCGTGGAGGTCAACTTCGACGGCATCACCTACGCCAAGGGCGCCTCGGTGCTCAAGCAGCTGGTGGCGTACGTGGGCTTGGAGGACTTCCTCACCGGCCTGCGCGCATACTTCGCCGACCACGCGTGGGGCAATGCGACCTTCGACGACCTGATCTCGGCGTTGGAGACGGCCTCGGGCCGCGACCTGTCGGATTGGGGCACGCAGTGGCTCAAGACCACCGGGCTGAACACGCTCGAGCCCGAGTTCGAGGTGGACGACGAGGGCCGCTTCACCCGGTTCGCCGTGCTGCAGGGCGGGGCGCAGCCGGGCGCCGGGGAGCTGCGGCGGCATCGGCTCGCCGTGGGCGTCTACGACGATGACGGCTCCGGCCGCCTGGTGCGGACCGAGCGTGTGGAGCTGGACGTCGACGGCGAGCGCACCGACGTCCCCGAGCTCGTCGGGGTGCCGCGCGGAAAGCTGATCCTGGTCAACGACGACGACCTCACCTACTGCTCGCTGCGGCTCGACCCCGATTCGCTGGCCACCGTCGCGGAACGGATCGCGGACATCGCCGAGCCGCTGCCCCGCACCATGTGCTGGTCTGCGGCCTGGGAGATGACCCGCGGCGCGCGCATGCGGGCACGGGACTTCGTCGCGCTGGTCCGCTCCGGCATCCAGGCCGAGTCCGAGGTGGGCGTGGTGCAGCGGCTGCTGATGCAGGCGCAGGCCGCGCTGGCCTCCTACGCCGAGCCGGCCTGGGCGGCGTCCGAGGGCTGGCCCGGCTTCGCCGACAGGCTCCTGGAGCTGGCGCGCGCCGCCGAGCCGGGCTCCGATCACCAGCTGGCGTTCGTCACGGCGATGTGCGGCTCCGTGCTGGAGTCCCGGCACACCGACGTGCTGCGGGCCGCGCTGGATTCGGCCGAGGAGACCGGGCTCCCGGGCCTGGTGGTGGACACGGACCTCCGGTGGCTGGTCGTGCAGGCACTCGCGCGCGCGGGCGTGATCGACGCCGACGGCGCCGACTCGCTGTTCATCGATTCGGAGCTGTCCCGCGACGACACTGCGGCCGGCGCCCGGCAGGCCGCCCACGCCTCCGCCGCGCGCCCGCAGGAGTCGGTCAAGGACCGCGCCTGGGTGCAGGCCACCGAGGACGACGAGATCCCCAACATCACGGTGCGCGCGATCGTCGCGGGCTTCACCGCCATCGGGCAGTCCGAATTGCTCGAGCCGTACGTCCGGCGCTACTTCGACACGATCGGGTCCGTGTGGGAGCGCCGTTCCAGCGAGGTGGCGCAGACCGTGGTGGTGGGGCTGTACCCGTCGTGGTCGGTGCGCGAGGAGTCGGTGGCCGCGGCCGACGAGTTCCTGGCCGCGGACCACCCGGCCGCCCTCAAACGGCTCGTCTCCGAGGGACGGGCGGGCGTGGTGCGGGCGCTCGCGGCCCGCGAGGCCGACGCCGGCTGACCGCCGCCGAGCATGCGACGACCCCCGCCACCGTGTCGGTGGCGGGGGTCGTCGGCCATCAGGGTCCGGACGGCCAGGCCGCTGCCGTGTACTGCGGTCCGGCCGTGCGCCGGGAAATCGGTCAGACGCGAACGGGGCTGACGGCCGCGGCCATCACCCGCACCGCGCTGACGAGCCCGTCGACCAGGTCGCCGCGCTGGAAGGAGGAGACGGCGGCCGACGCGCCGAGCTGTGCGACGCGGTCGTCGAAGCGGTGGCCGACGGCGTCGCCGCCCACGATCTCGATGCTGTGCTCGTTGGGCGAAACCGCGATCAGCACCGACTCGTCCGGCCGCGGGAGGGTGGAGTGCAACTCACGTGCACGGTCCGCCGACGCAGCGCCCAGCTCGCCGATGTAGATCGTCCACAGGATGCGGGTGCGCCGCGTCGCCTCCGTGAGGGTGCGATCGATGCGGTTGCGGTCCTCGTGTGTGAACGGGGAATCGTCGTACGGCTCATCGCCCGAGTGCCGTACACCCGAGACCCTGCCGCTGGACGTCACGACGAAGCCCAAGGGCAGCGCGGACTCGTCGACTGCGGGATAGGTCAGCTCACCAGTTGCCACTTGCCGCTCCTCCACTCACGCCGGCCTCGATCGCGCGCCCGGTGCCGTGCGCATGCCACGGGGCCTCGTCGACGGCGCCCCACCACACGGTGCCGCCGGTCCACTTTTCGCCCAAGGTGTAGTACTTCGGCTTGGCCACCCGCGACGTCAGGCCCCAGATCGCCATCACGATCGTGATGAGCAGCGGCGCGCCCAGGTAGATAAGCACTGTCTCCCAGATGGTCACGCCATGAACTTATCGCACCTGGTACCACGCGCGAAAGCGGCATACCCCAACCGCCCGGAGGGACGCGCGGCGACGACGGTCACGCCGCCCCCTGCCCCAGGTACGGCAGCCACTGCGGATCCGGATCGGGCACCTCGGACAGCACCCGCCAATGCCGGCCCTGCGGTGGTGTGGGCGGCCGCGGAAGCCGCCAGCCGATCTCCTCGAGCAGCCGGTCCGCCTTCTTCCTGTTGCAGGCCCCGCAGCTGGCAACGCAGTTCTCCCACGAGTGCCCGCCGCCGCGGCTGCGCGGCACCACGTGGTCGATCGTGTCGGCCCGGCCGCCGCAGTAGACGCACCGGCGGCCGTCGCGCGCCATCAGCCCGGCGCGGGTCAGCGGCGTCCGCGCCTGGTACGGGACGTGCACGTACGCGGCCAGCTGGATGACGGACGGGAACGGCACCACCAGGCGCTCCGAGTGCAGCAGCCGCCCGTCCTCGGTGGGGGCGACCAGCTCGGCCTTGCCGCACACCACCATCACCACCGCCCGCTGGAACGCCACGGCGCCGAGAGGCTCCCAGCTCGCGTTGAGCACGAGCACGCGGCGCGCGCGCTCGAACGGCCCTGGGCGCACGCCGCCGCCACGTGCGCCGTTGGCACGACGCATGCAGTGTGTGGACCGCGTGTTCTTAGTGGATTCCGTCATGGTGGTCTCCCGGGCGCCGCACGCTCGCCGCGACGTAGCTCCCAGCGGCATTATGTACGATCCGGCGGCCTCCGCGCAGCGTTCACACGCTGACCGGCCGGTATCCGCCCGGTTCGCACGCCCCGCCCCGCCGTCGCCGCGGCCGCCGCCACCCGGCACCATGGAGCCATGGCCTCTCCGCGTCAACCCTCGACCTTCTACGACGAGGTGGGCGGCGCCGCCACGTTCGCCGCGCTCGTCCACCGCTTCTATCAGGAAGTGCGCGATGACGAGATCCTGCGGCCCATGTACCCGGAGGACGACCTCGACGGCGCCGAGCGGCGCCTGCGCATGTTCCTCGAGCAGTACTGGGGCGGGCCGCACACCTACAGCGACGAACGCGGACACCCGCGCCTGCGGATGCGGCACGTCCAGTTCCACATCAGCCCCATCGAGCGCGACGCGTGGCTGCGCTGCATGCACACCGCCGTCGCGTCGATCGGCGACGACGTCATGGACGCCGCGCACCGGGACGCGTTCCTGCGCTATATCGCCATGGCCGCGGAGACCCTGGTGAACGCGCCGATGTGAGAATCGGCGGCAGCAGGGTCAGGTTCAGGTCACCATCAGCGGGATCTCGCCGCCCACGCGCAGCGCCACCGAGCCGTAGCGGGCGTCGAGCCGCACCCAGGTGCGCGTCGCCCGCACGCGCACGGGTTCGTCGGCCGGCACCCGGTCCACGTCGACGGCGCCGGTCGCCGGGTCCTGCACCGCCTGCGGCACGAACCCCATCGCGGTGAGCGCGAAGACGCTGCGCAGCGGCACCGCGACGCGATGCCCGCCGCCGTCGACCTCCAGCACGGTCTGGTCGAGCAGCGAGCGTGGCGGCCCGGTCATCGTGCTGTTCTCACGGGCCACCTGCGCGCCCTGCACCGACAACGCCACGAGGTCGCGCGCGGGCACGTCGTCCACGTGCTCGAACCCGTCGGCGGGCGGCAGCGATCCGCGCCACGCGGTGTCCATCGGCAGGCCGGGGTCGACGGTGACGGCCCCGCCTGCCACCTCGTCCGCACCGGACGGGCCGTTTCCACCCCCGGCCGATCGGATCTCGGCCGCCAGCGGCTCGGCGCCCACGCTTATGTCGCCCGGCCCGATCTCGACACGGAAGGTGCGCCCGGCGAGCGTGTCGAAGCCCGCCGTCGTGGTCCACACGGCCACCGCCTCGCCCCGCCGTACCAACCGGACCAGCGCCGCGGCGTCCAGGCGGGCCGCGCGAGTCAGGAACGCGTGCAGGTCGGAGCGGGTGGCCGCGTCGGGGATGCGCAGGTAGCGTCCGCCGGCGCCGGGCGCGTCAATCACGTCGGAACTCCTCGAGGTACGCGCGCTCGTCCGGCGAAAGCCGGCGGATGCGCTGATTCTCCAGGTCTACGGCGGCCAGCTGGGCGTGGCTGACCACCGATGCGGGACTCGCCTCGTCGGTGCCCTTGGGCCGCAGTTCGGCGACGATCGTGAAGTCCGCCGCCCGGATGCGGCTGATCCACATCACCACCTCGACGGGGCTGTCCTCGAGCACGAGCTGCCCCCGGTAACGCACGCGCAGGTCGGCCAGGAACACGCCGTCGGCGAGAGCCGCCGTGGGCCTCTCCGGCGCGAAGAGCCACGGGATGCGCGCCTCCTCCAGCAGCGTGACCACCGCTGCGTTGTTGACGTGCCGGAACGGGTCCATATCCGACCAACGCGCCGCGACAGCAGTCCTGTACCCGACCTCCATACAGCGGTTCCCCACCCGGGCCCGGCTCACCCGTCAGACGTGCCGGAACGACGGGGCGGGTCCGGCCGCACCGTCGAGACGCCGACCATGCTACGGAACTGCCGCGCCGCGACCGACAGCGATGCGAGGTCGGGCCGGCCGTGCTCGGCGATCTCCGCGAGCATCATCCGGGCCCTCCCGATCCGGGACGTGTTGCCGGACTCCCATTCCCGGATCATCGTCGGCGGGTCCTCGCCCGGTTCCCCACCGCGCAGCACGTCTTCGGTGAGCATCCGCATCGCGCTGTAGAGGTCCTCGCGCAGCGTCAGGCGGGCCAGCGCGTGCCACCGGTCACCGCGTTCGAGCTCCGAGACCGCCACCTGGAAATCGTCCATGCGCAGCCGCTCTGCCAGCGCGAAGTACAGCCGCGTCACCTCGCGCGCATCGCACTCGAGCACCTCGGCCGTGGTGCAGATGTCCAGCAGCGCGAACCGGTCCAGCTGGCCGGCCACCTCCCGGGCGAGGTCCGGCGGCACGCCCGCCTGCGTCAGCTCGGCGGTGCGCGCCTCGTAACGGTCGCGCGCCGCTCCGCCCACCACCTGCGGCACCAGGGGCGTGAGCGCCGCGATGTGCGTCTGGAAACGCCGGATCTCGGCGGCCACCTGCAGCGGCTGCGGGCGGTTCGCCAGTAGCCAGCGCGACGCCCTGTCCACCAGGCGGCGCGTGACCAGCGTCAGGTGGTCGGCGGTGCGGACACCGATGCCGGCCTCGTCGATGCGCTCCCACAGCCGTTCCAGCCCGAAGACGCTCTCCACCGTGATGAACGCGCGGACCGCGTCGCCGACCCCTGCCCCGGCGAGTTCCCCCAGGCGGAACATGAACGTGATGCCCGCGCGGTCCACCACATCGTTGGCGACGACGGTGGCGATGATCTCCCGCCGCAGCGGGTGGTCGTCGATGTCGCGGGCGAACCGCTCACGCAGCACCGCCGGAAAGTACTCCGGCAGGCGCCGGGCCAGCACCCCGGAGTCCGGTAGCGACCCCGCCAGCAGCTCCCGCTTCATCGCGAGCTTCACGTACGCCAGCAGAACCGACAATTCCGGCGAGGTGAGCCCCTCCCCCGCCTCCTCGCGCCGGTCGAACTCGTCCGGCCCGGGCAGACCCTCGATGGCGCGGTCCATGCCGGCGTGCGCCTCGAGCCAGTCCACCATCCTCTCGTAGACGCGCAGCATCGCCGTGGCCTGCCGACGGTCCACGCCCAGCACGCGGTTCTGGCTGACGTTGTCGGCCAGCACCATCGCAGCGACGTCGTCGGTCATCGACGCCAGCAGCGCGTCGCGGTCGGCCTCGCGCAGGCGGCCGGCGGCGATGGCGTGCTGCAGGAGGATCTTGATGTTCACCTCGTGGTCGGAGCTGTCCACGCCCGCCGAGTTGTCGATGGCGTCGGTGTTGATCGCGCCGCCGGCGCCGTCGGGGCCGCCCCTCCGCGCGTACTCGATCCGCCCGTGCTGCGTCACCCCCAGGTTGCCGCCCTCGCCCACCACGCGCACCCGCAGGTCGGCTCCGTCCACGCGGACGGCGTCGTTGGCCTTGTCGCCCACGTCCGCATCCGACTCCGTGCGGGCCTTGACGTAGGTGCCGATTCCGCCGTTCCACAGCAGGTCCGCCGGCGCCAGGAGCACGGCGCGCACCAGTTCGGGCGCGGACAGCGCGTCCACGTCGTCCGCCAGCCCCAATGCGGCCCGCATCTGCGGGCTCACCGGAACCGATTTGGCCGTCCGGGGCCACACGCCGCCGCCAGCGCTGATCAGCGACGTGTCGTAGTCGGCCCACGACGATCGCGGCAACGCGT
Source organism: Tomitella fengzijianii (assembly GCF_007559025.1). Classification (NCBI taxonomy): domain Bacteria; kingdom Bacillati; phylum Actinomycetota; class Actinomycetes; order Mycobacteriales; genus Tomitella; species Tomitella fengzijianii. The sequence goes on from NZ_CP041765.1 coordinate 2,866,047, forward strand.
AGAGGCGCTGTCGCTCCGCGAACCCGGCCGCCGCGGACGGGTTCGGGTCCACGAAGACGTGGCGGTGGTCGAACGCGGCGACCAGCCGGATGTGCTCGCTGCACAGCATGCCGTTGCCGAACACGTCGCCGCTCATGTCCCCGACGCCGACCGCGGTGATGTCCTGGGTCTGCGTGTCCACCCCCCGCTCCCGGAAGTGCCGTCGCACGCTCTCCCAGGCGCCGCGGGCGGTGATGCCCATCTCCTTGTGGTCGTACCCGCTGGACCCGCCGGAGGCGAAGGCGTCGCCCAGCCAGTATCCGTAGTCCGCGGCGACCCCGTTGGCGATGTCCGAGAACGACGCCGTCCCCTTGTCGGCAGCCACCACGAGGTAGGTGTCGTCGCCGTCGTGGCGCACGACGCGCCGCGGCGGCACCGCGCGCCCCGTCGCCGTATCGAGGTTGTCCGTGACGTCGAGCAGCCCGCGGATGAACGTCTTGTAGCAGGCGACGCCCTCCGCCCGCAGCGCGTCCCGGTCCGCCTGCACGTCGCCCGTCGCCGCGGGCGGCCGCTTGACCACGAACCCGCCCTTGGCGCCCAGCGGGACGATCACCGCGTTCTTCACCGCCTGCGCTTTCACCAGGCCCAGCACCTCGGTGCGGAAGTCCTCCCGCCGATCCGACCAGCGCAGCCCGCCGCGGGCCACCGCGCCGTAGCGCAGGTGCACGCCCGCCACCCGCGGCGAGTAGACGTACACCTCGTACATCGGCCGGGGCCGGGGCAGCTCGGGGATCTCCTGCGCGGCCAGCTTGAACGACAGGGCCGCCCGCGGCGCGCCCTCCCCGTCGAGCATGTAGAAGTTGGTGCGCACCGTGCCCGTGATCAGGTGCAGGAACGCGCGCAGCACACGGTCGGTGTCGATGCTGAGGATGCGGTCGAGCTCGCCGGAGACGGCGGCCGAGATCTCGTCGGCGCGCGCGCGGCGCGCCGAATCCGCGTCGTCGGCCTGCCCCGGTGCGCCGGCATCGTCGTCGCTCTCGCCGTCCGGCCCCGGTGTGAACCGTGCGCGGAACAGCTCGACCAGCGACCGCACCACCTCCGGGTTGTCGCACAGGACGTTCTGGATGTGTTCGAGGCTGTAGGAGAACCGGGCCTGCCGCAGATACCGGCCGTAGGCGCGCAGCACCGCCGCTTCACGCCAGCCGACGCCCGCGCGCATCACCAACTCGTCGAAGCGGTCGGACTCCGCCTGCTGGTTCCACACCGCCTCGAAGGCCTCCAGGAACCGGCGGCCCACCTCGCCCTCGGGGGTGATGTCGCTGCGGGACTTCAGGTCCTCCACCAGCGTGATGCCGAACGAGTACACCCAGCACCGGACCCCGTCCGGCCGCACCAGCGGGTAGGGACGCTCGAAGATGACGTCCACGCCCAGGCTCTGCAGCACGGGCACGATCCGGCTCAGCGAGATCCCCTTGCGCGCCAGGTAGATCATCAGGCGCCACTGACCGGCCCTCCTGCGCGGGTCGCGGCGCCAGGCGGCTTGGATCGCGCCGGGCTCCAGCGACTGCAGCACGTCGATGTCCTGCGCCGCATCGTCGGCCGTGAAGTCCTCCTTGTACGAATCCGGGAACGCGCGGGCATACCGGCGCACGAGCGCCCGCCCCGCTGCGGTCTCGCCGGACTTCTCCATCAGCGCGTCGTCCCAGCTGCGGGTCAGCTCGGCCAGGCGCTCCTGGATCTCCAGCACCCGGCGTCCGCTCAGGTCCAGGCCGTCACCGCCGGCCTCGGGCTCGTCCCACGCCGCCGGCGCCTGGATCGTGTAGTGCACCATCGCCAGCGCCGACTCGGTGATCCGCGCGCTGTAGTCGGCATCCGTGCCGCCGAGCTCGTCGAGCAGCACGTCCCGCATCCCCAGCCGTGTCGTGGTCGTGTAGCGGTCGCGGGGAAGGTAGACGAGCGCGGAGATGAACCGCCCGTTGCGATCCCCGCGCAGAAACAGCCGCACGCCGCGTCGCACACCCAGATCCAGCACCGCGTCCACCACGTGCAGCAACTGCGCCGTGGACGTCGCGAACATCTCCGTGCGGGGATAGGACTCGATGATCTCGACGATCGACTGCCCGTTGAAGCTGTCCTCCGCATACCCGGAGCGGTCCAGGACGCTGCGCGCCCGTCGGCCCAGCACCGGGATGTCGAAGACGCTCTGGTGCATCGCCGACATGGTGAAGACCCCGAGGAACCTGTGCTCGCCGCGCAGCCGGCCGCCGTCGTCGTACGCGCGCACGCCCACGTAGAACGGGTGGAGCACGTGCATGGCGACGGTGGAGGACTGCCCCTGCGTCAGCGTCAGAAGCCGGGCCGTGGCGGAGCCGTCCGGCGCGGCGGCGTCGCTGCCGGTGACGACGCGCAGGCGGGCGTCGGTGAACTCGCCCGAATGGAACACGCCCAACCCGCTGTCCGCCACCGCGGTCTGCACGGCGGTCCCCGCCTGCCCGGGGTCGACGGCGGAGTCGACGGCGTATCTCCGGTAGCCGAGCAGCGCCAGGTGGCCCGAGGACATCCACCGCAGCAGCTCCGCACACTCGCGGGCCGTCGCCTCGTCCGCCGTGCCGACTCCGCGGCCGCGCTCGACGTCGTCGGCGACGGTGCGCATGATGTCGTGCATCGCCGTGGTGTCCTCGACCACCCAGCCGATGTCGGCGAGCAGCGCACGCACCCTGTGCTCGACGTCGCGGCGCAGCTCCGGGGGAAGTCCGGACAGTTCGAGGTGGATCCACGACTCGACCCGCCCACCGGCGTCGCCCGGCGCGTGGAGCTGTTCACGCGGCCGGCCCTCTCCGTCGCAATCCTCGCGCGAGGTCGCGTCACCTTCGATGGCGACCAGGCGTCCTTCCCCGTCGCGGCGTACCCGCAGGATGGGGTGGACGATGTGGTCGACCGCGATTCCGGAACTGCCGAGCAGGGCGATCAGCGACTCGACGAGGAACGGCGCGTCGTCGGTGACGACCTGCAGGACAGCTGCCGCAGGGTGCTGGGCCGGCGAGTCCGCCGCACCGCCGGTGCCGGGCGTCGCCGACTCCCCGGATCTCTGATCCCCGTCGCCGGCGGCGGCATCCGCGGTCGCGGCCGCAACCGGATCGGATCGGGTATCCGGGCCGGCGCCCGCGAAGGGCAGCAGACGCAGGCTCACCAGCGCTTCGCCCGCGGTGCGGGTGAGCCCCAACCGCACGTGGTGCCGGGCCATCTCCGAGTCGAGACGCCCCGGCACGCCGATGCCCGCGTGCGTCAGCCGATAGCGGGCGGTCAGCGCCTCGACGACCTCGTCGGGGACGCCTCCGCCCGCCGGGTCCGCGCCGGAACCTCCGAACCCCATCGCGATCACCTCCCGCGATCTGATGCGCACGGTCGTGGTGACATCGACCGTATGCGCCGCCGGAGGTGTTCGCCCGGTGTTCGACCGCCCCGGCCGCCGAAACGGTCCGGGGCGGTCGCCGCCCCTGAGTCCCGGGCTCCCGAAGTCCGTCCAGGGGATCAGGCGTCGAGAATCTGCTCCGCCAGGATCCTCCGCACGTCGTCGGGGATGGGACGGGACGTCCCGCTTTCCAGATCCACCGCCACGGCTATCGCGTCGACGGTGGAATAGACGTTCCCCTCCGGGTCGAAGATCCGATGCCGCAAGGTGAACGAACTCGTGCCCACCTTCAACACCCACACCTGGACGTCGATGCCCTCGGCGGTGTACTGCAGCGAACGGTCGAAGTCGATCTCGACCCTGCGCACCACGATCGCGCCGATCGAGTGCGCTGCGGCGCCGGCGAGCTCGCGCAGGAAGCGCAGTCGCGCCTCCTGCGCGTATTCGAGGTACATCACGTTGTTGATGTGCCCCAATTGATCGCAGTCACCCCAGCGCAGCTGCAGGCGCACCCGGAACGGCTCGGTCACCGTGTCGCTCAATCCCTGGTCAGCTTGCGGTAGGTGACCCGGTGCGGACGCGAGGCGTCCACGCCTAGGCGCTCGGTCTTATTGGCCTCGTAACCCTCGAAGTTGCCCTCGTACCAGTACCACTGCCCCTCGGAGACGTTGCCCTCCCACGCCAGGATGTGGGTACAGGTCCGGTCGAGGAACCACCTGTCGTGCGAGATCACGACGGCGCAGCCGGGGAACGATTCGAGCGCGTTCTCGAGCGAGCCGAGCGTCTCCACGTCGAGGTCGTTGGTGGGCTCGTCGAGCAGGATCAGGTTGCCGCCCTCTTTCAGGGTCAACGCGAGGTTCAGGCGGTTCCGCTCACCGCCGGAGAGCACGCCCGCCGGCTTCTGCTGATCCGGCCCCTTGAAGCCGAATGCGCTGACGTAGGCGCGCGAGGGCATCTCGTTCTGGCCCACCTCGATGTAGTCGAGGCCGTCGGAAACCACCTCGAACACCGTCTTCTTGGGGTCGATGTTCTCGCGGCCCTGGTCGACGTAGCTGAGCCTGACCGTCTCGCCCACCTTGACCGTGCCGCTGTCCGGCTGCTCGAGGCCCACGATGGTCTTGAACAGGGTGGTCTTGCCCACGCCGTTGGGTCCGATGACGCCCACGATGCCGTTGCGCGGCAGCGTGAACGACAGGTCCTTGATCAGGACCCTGTCGCCGAAGCCCTTGGTGAGCTTGTCGGCCTCCACCACCACGTCGCCCAGGCGCGGAGGCGTGGGGATCTGGATCTCCTCGAAGTCCAGCTTGCGCAGCTTGTCGGCCTCGTCCGCCATCTGCTCGTAGCGCTGCAGGCGGGCCTTGTTCTTGGCCTGGCGGGCCTTCGCGCCGGAGCGCACCCAGGCGAGCTCCTCCTTGAGGCGCCGCTGCAGCTTCTGATCCTTCTTGCCCTGCACCTCGAGGCGCTCGGCCTTCTTCTCCAGATAGGTCGAGTAGTTGCCCTCGTACGGGTGCAGCTTGCCGCGGTCCACCTCGCAGATCCACTGCGCGACGTGGTCGAGGAAGTAGCGGTCGTGTGTGACGGCGAGCACTGCGCCCGGGTAGCTCGCCAGGTGCTGCTCGAGCCACAGCACCGATTCCGCGTCCAGGTGGTTGGTGGGCTCGTCGAGCAGGAGCAGGTCCGGCTTGCTGAGCAACAGCTTGCACAGCGCGACGCGGCGGCGCTCACCGCCGGACAGGTGGGTGACGGGCGCGTCGCCGGGCGGGCAGCGCAGGGCGTCCATCGCCTGCTCCAGCTGCGAGTCGAGGTCCCACGCGTCGGCGTGGTCGAGGTCCTCCTGGAGCCTGCCCATCTCCTCCATGAGCTCGTCCGAGTAGTCGGTGGCCATGAGCTCGGCGATCTCGTTGAAGCGGTCCAGCTTCACCTTGATCTCGCCGAGGCCTTCCTCGACGTTCTCCTTGACGGTCTTTTCCTCGTTGAGAGGCGGCTCCTGCTGCAGGATCCCCACGGTGGCGCCCGGGTCCAGGAACGCCTCCCCGTTGCTGGGCTGATCCAGCCCGGCCATGATCTTGAGGATGCTGGACTTGCCGGCGCCGTTGGGTCCGACCACACCGATCTTTGCGCCGGGGTAGAAGCTCATCGTGACGTCGTCGAGGATGACCTTGTCACCGTGCGCCTTGCGCACCTTCTTCATGGTGTAGATGAACTCCGACACCTGCACACTCCCAACTGGGCTCTACGCCATACGGGGCATTCTGCGCCCTACTGAATCCTCTGCCACCGGACGTCCGCGGCGCCGTCCCGGCACTTCCGCCGACGTCGCCCGCTCCCCGGTGCACGTGGCCGCCCGCGGACGGCCACCCAGGCCGCAACCCTACCGTGCGGGCGGGGCGCGCCGCCCGGCCGTATTACGCGGAGAGACGCCCGCCTCAGCGCGGACGCGTCTCCCGCACCGAGCCGGGCGGCGTCGCTTCAACGGCACGTCACGCTTGCACGGTCTCCGGCTCCCGGGCCTCGCGCGCGGGCACCGCCGGCACGCCCGAGCGCGGGGCGGCGTCGCCGGAATCCTCCGCCGCTCCCGGCTCCTCGCGCGGATCCGGGTCCCGCGCGCCCTCGGCGTCCCAGTCCCCCCGCTGCTCGCCTTCCCCCCGCTGGTCACTTGTCGCCCCGGGGTCCCCGGACTCCGCGTCGCCGGAGGTCCCGCCCCGGCGCTGCTGGTCCACCCGCTCCGCGAGGCACCGCGCCAAGTCCAGCCCGACGGACACCGCGCGCATCTCCATCACGCTGCGCCGCTGCCCCTCGGCCGTCGTGTACTCGCGCAGCCGCACCGGGCCGTGCGCGATCACCGGCGCGCCCTTGACCACGCCGAGCGCCACTCCGTTGACGAGCCGACGCCAGCAGTTCACCGTCAGGAACAGCGAGCTGCCGTCCCGCCAGCGCTTGTCCTCCTCGGACCAGTACCGCGCCGTGCTGCCCAGCCGGAAACTCACGACCTGCCCCGCCGGCGTATCGCGCCGGTCCGGCTTGTTCGCCACGTTCCCGATCACCGTCATGTACGTCTCGAACACGCGCGAGACCCCCTCCCCTCGTTCCGGTCCGCGCCGTGCGGACGGGGCGCCGCTCAGGAGCACCGGCACCGACAATGCCGCACGCCGCGGTCGGGAACCGGCCGGATCGACATCCACCACGCCGGATCTGGGGATAACTCCGGGCCTGTGGAGAACCCGGGGATCGGTCTTGACGCCGCGACGAAGGCGCAGTATCAGCGCACGGCGCTCACGGAAGGCGGGTGGATCCCTCGCCGGCAGGGTCCCGGCCCGGATCGCCGCGGGACGGGTCGCCGCCGCCGGCCGCATCGGCGCCGGCCACCGCGTCGCCCTCCTGATCGGCGTGGTCGCGCCGCGCCAGCTCCTGGAACATCGCGTTGTACGACTCCAGCTCCGCGTCGTGGTCACGGTCCTCGCGTCTGTCGTGCTGACGCGCCCGCCGCTGATCGGACCGGGACCATTGGACTCCCAGCGCCACCATGATCAGCAACAGCGGCAATTCCCCCGACGCCCAGGTTATGCCGCCGCCGGTCTGCTGGTCGCGCAGCAGATCCGTCACCCACGGCAGGGCCAGGCCATGGTAGTAGTCGTAGCCCATGACCGTGTCGGTCATCATCAGCGCGATGCCGAAGAACGCGTGCAGCGGCAACGTCGCCATCACCACGCCCAGCCTGGTCACCGGCTCGAGTCTGCGCGGGGCCGGGTCCACCCCCAGGACCACGTAGTAGAACAGGTACCCGCTGAGGAGGAAGTGCAGGTTCATCAGCACGTGCCCGGTGTGGGTGGACACGATGTCGCCGAAGATCGGCGTCAGATACAACCCGTAGAACCCGCTGACGAAGATCACCGCGGCCACCACGGGATGGGTCAGGAACCGGGAGACGCGGCTGTGCAGCGCCGCCAGCAGCCACTCGCGGAGGCCGGGCACGCCGTTTTTCCCTGCGGGTTTCAGCGCACGCAGCGCCAGCGTCATCGGTGCGCCCAGCACCAGCAGCACGGGTATGAGCATCGACATCGCCATGTGCGCGCCCATGTGCACGCTGAACATGGCCATCGTGTAACGCCCCACCCCGGAACTGGTGGTGAACAGCAGCAGGAACGCACCCGCCATCCAGGCGATGGTGCGGCCCACCGGCCAGGCGATGCCGCGCGACCGCAGGCGGCGCACCGCCAGCAGATAGACCACCGCGATGACGATGGCGGCCGTGCCGTACAGCAGGTCGAAGCGCCAGTCGAACAGCAGGCGCATCAGCGTGGGCGGGCCGTCGAGGGTGTAGCCCAGCAGCACCTCCTGGATGCTCAGTTCGCGCCCCGGCGGCGGTGGCGGCGCCCCGCCGAGCGCCACCGCCAGCCCGAACGTCGCCGAGAACACCATCACCTCGACCGTCGCCAGCCGCACCAGCGGACCGCGGGCCGACGCGTCGCGTTGCAGCGCCCGCACCGACACCCGGCGCTGCTGCAGGCCGATGCCCGCGAGCACGACCAGGGCCGCGGCCTTGCCGACGATCATCCAGCCGTACGTGGTGGTGAACAGGTCCGACGGGGTGACACGCACCAACGCGTTGATCACGCCGCTGACCGCGATGACCACCAGCGCCACCGTCGCCACGTGCGAATAGCGCCGGACCACGACGTCGGTGCGCGCGCCCTTGCGCCGCGCATGCGCGAGCACCGCGAACAGCCCGCCCGCCCACAACGACGCGGCCACCAGGTGCAGCACGAGCGAGTTGGTGGCGATGTCGTGGTTGCCGCCCGAGCCGGAATGCCCCGTGATCGCCAACGGCATCAGCGTCAGGATGCTCAGCGCCAGCAGCGGCGGAGTCCAGCCCCACCGCAGGATCAGCCGGCAGCCGATCGCCAGGATGACCGCGAAGATGGCCACCCACAGCCACGCGCGCGACGCCTCCACCTGTTCGATGCCGCTCAGCGCGTTGTCCGGAAGCATCGCCTCGGAAAGCGGACGGCCGGACACCTCCGACAGCTGCAACGGGATCATCAGCAGGGCCACGGCGGCCCAGACGATCGCCGCGACGGACGCGGTGCGCACCGCGCGGTACCCGTCGACGTCGAGGACCCCGCTGCGCTGCGGCGGAGCCAGGAACGCCGCCAGCAACAGCGAACCGATGGCGATGACCGCGGAGATTTCCCCGGCCGCGCGCAGCACCGGGATGCCGTAGTCGGTGACCGCGCCGGCGCTCGCGATGCCCAGCGCACTGAGCTTGGCCGTCAACGAGAGGCTCGAGAGCATCGCCGCGACGAGCGCCGCGATGCCGGCGCACACCACGAACAGGCCGCCGATCGACGAACCGCGGGAGCCGGGCCGCGCTGGGCGGGCGCCGCCGGGGGCGCCCTCGGCCCCGGCGGACGGGTCCTTCCCGGGCAAGTCCGGTTCACGCGTATCCGGATCACGCGTATCCGGATCACACGAATCCGGGTCGCGCGAGTCCGGAGTCGAAACGAGGTCGGACGTAGCCATGCCTACAGGGTAAGCGGCGCCGCAAGGCGCGCCACCTGCGAGGGGACTCCAGGTAGTCCCCGTCACGATTGACACTCCGCGGCCCCGCGTAGAATCTCGACTCGTCCCGGGACCGCCCGGGACCGGCCTCCGTAGCTCAGGTGGATAGAGCAAGAGCCTTCTAATCTCTAGGTCGCAGGTTCGAGTCCTGCCGGGGGCGCCGTGACCTGTACGAATCCGAAGTGGTTGCCCGTCGGCCGGTGCCACTCTCCCAATGCTCTCCCGGCCCGCCCCGGCGGAACCGACGGCCCCGTCGTTGCGTCGTAGTAGTCGACGGCGCCGCGGGGGGTGGCGCCGTCGACGGGGGGAGGCCGTAGTGGAACCGAAGAATCCAGCCGGGACCGGAACCGGGACAGGGACGGATGACGGGCCGTTGAGCGTGGACGTGGATGCGCTCCGCGCCTTCGGGGCTTCGGCCTCGGAGGAATCGACGGCGGTGGGGGCGATCGAGTCCGCGGCACGGTTGTCCGCAGCCGCCGAGGCCCTCGCGGGGTCGGCCGTCGGCGCGGCGCTCGCGCGGGCGGCCGGGCCGCTGCGCGAAGCGCACCGCGCGTTCGCCGGGGAACTGTCCTCGTTGGCCCACGCCGCGTCATCCAACGCCGACGCCTATGCGCGAGCCGAGCAGGCGATCGCCGGGGCGGTGTCCTGGCCGGCAGACGGGGGCGCACAGTGACCTCACCTGCTATCGCATCCCGCCGTCTCAGCATCGCTGAGGTGCGGGCGCTCGATATCAGCAGCGTGCGTGCCGCCGCCAATGCCGCCGACACCGGCGCTGTGCGGTTGGCCGCCGCCCGTGACGACGTCGAACGGTCGGCGCGGCGGCTGTTCGGTTCGTGGTGCGGAGCCGCGGCGGAGGTCGCGCGCGGGTCCGTCCGTTCCGCCGAGTCCCGCGGTGATGCCGCCGCCGGCCGCGAACACCGCGTCGGCGCATGCCTCGCGGACGCCTACGAGCGACTGCGCATCGCACGCTCCGAAGTCCTCGGCGAGGTCCAGGAGGCCGTCGTGGAAGGTGTGTTCGTGGACGAGGCGTCGGCCGCCGTCCGCGTCTCCTGGCACCATCCGGAGCTGGAGAGCAAGGCCAGGCTCGCCGCGATCCGGATCACGGAAGCCCTCGACGGCTTCGCCGCGGTCGACGCCGATGCGGCCGCCGCGGTCGACGCCGCGATGTCCCGCACGGACCCGGTGCGCGCCGCCGGCTGGGGCGACGGCGGCGTCGGTGCGCTGTCCGCCATGACGGCCGCGGCGGGCGCCGCTCCCACCGTGCCGTCCGGTACGCCGGCCGACAACCGCGAGTACTGGCGGTCCTTGGGCCACGGCGAGCAGGCCGAGCTGATCGCGGTGCGCCCCGCCGCGGTGGGGGCTCTCGACGGCATCCCCGCCGACGCCCGCCACCGCGCCAACATGCACCTGCTGGACACCGAGGAGGACCGGCTCGAGCGCGAGGCCGACAGAGCCCGTCGTGCCCACGCCGACGCGCAGCTCACCCGGGCTCGGGCGAAGCTCCGCGACCTCGAGACGGTCCGCACCGTGATGGCCGCGAACCCGGCGGCCCGGCTCATGACCCTGGACATGCGCGGCGGCGCCCGCGGCCGGGCGGCCGTCGCCGTCGGCGACCCGGACACCGCCGAGCACCTCGCCGTCACCACGCCCGGCGTCAACACGACCGTCGAGGGTTCACTCGCGACGATGGTCGACGAGGCCGAAGTGCTACGCGCCGCCGCGGCGGCGCAGATCGCCGACGGCGCCGCGCCGAACCCGGGCGGGGCGGCCGACGACATCGCAGCGATCGCCTGGATCGGGTACGACGCGCCGCAGCTCCCGGGCGACGATCCCGCCGAGCTGGCATCCGGCCTGATGGACACGGTCACGCCGGGCACCGCGCGCGACGGCGCCGCCCGTCTGGCCCCGTTCTTGGACGGGCTCCAGGCGGCGTCGCAGCACCCCGATCCGCACATCACCGCGCTCGGCCACTCGTACGGTTCGATCACGACCAGCCTGGCCCTGCAGAACCCCGCTATCGGCGGGGCCGTGGACGACGTCGTCTTCTACGGTTCCCCGGGTGTGATGGCGGATGATCCCGGCGATCTGGGGCTCGCCCCGCATCACGCGTACGTGCTGGAGGCGGACGATGACGAGATCGCGGACATCGGCGCACTGGAGTCGCCGTCCGCTCCTGCACTGACCCGGGTGCTGGACCAGTTCGGCCCTGATCCCGGCGCGCTCTCGTCGTTCGTGCAGCTGTCCGCGGACGAGGCGACGGCCCCCGACGGCAGACATCTCGACGGCGCGTCGGAGCACGGCGACTACACCCGTCCCGGCCCGGACGGCGGGCTGCGCACATCCACCTACAACATGGCGGCCGTGGTCTCCGGGCGCACCGGGAACCTCATCCGCAGATAGGAAGATCGGAAAGGCCCTCCCCCGGGCGAACGTGGTCGATGCCCGACCCGGCCGGCATGCGACGGGTCGGGCGCCGATCGGGTCAGCGCTCGCCGGGGTCGCGCACCACGACGAGGGGGCAGGGCGCGGAGTGCAGCAGGGCGCGCGAGGTGGAGCCGACCATCATGCCGGTGAAACCTCCGCGCCCCCGGTGGCCCACCACCAGCAGCTGTGCGTCGTCGGCGTGGCCGAGCAGGTGCCGCACCGGACGGTCATGCACCACCTCACGGCGGATCGTCACTCCGGGGAATCGTTCCTGCCATCCCGCGAGCGACTCTGCCAGGACCGCGTCCTCACGCTCCTGGATCGATTCCCACTGCAGATGCGGCTCGTCCAGGCCGGTCAGCGGAACGTCGCTCCACGCGTGCACCACCTCCAGGTCGGCGCCGCGCGCCTGCGCCTCCGCCAGCCCGAACTCGAGGGCGGCCGTGCAGTGCGGCGACCCGTCGACCCCGACCACGATGGGCCCGGCGCCCAGCGACTCCTCGGCTCCGGTCCATCCGCGGACGACGGCGACAGGGCGTGCGCCGTAGGCGATCAGAGCCGATGTCACCGAGCCGGCGGCGCGCTCCGGCGACTCGCCCAGCCCGCGATCGCCCAGCACCACCAGGTCGGCATCACCGGCCAGGTCGAGGATCGCGGGGGTCGGCGGCCCCTCCCGCAGGCGCGTCGTCACCCGGTGATCCGGTCCCAGGACCCCCCGCGCCACCTCCTGCGCCCGGTCGAGTGCGCGCTCGCACCGCTTGCGCAGCGCATCGAGGAAATCCGTACGCGCACTTCCGGCCTCACCGGATGGCACCGGCAGCTGGACCGCGCAGCCGATCGTCAGCGGACGGGCGTGACAGCGTGCGTGCAGGGCCGCCCACCGCGCCGCCCCGAGCGCCGCCGTGGAGCCGTCGACCGCGGCGAACACTCCGACCGACGATCCCTCGTCTCCCGCGCGTTGCTGCGTCATTTCGCCCTCCCCGTCGTGGTGCGAGTGCGTTCGAGGTGCGGACACCGGCCTCAGACTAGACCGGGCGCATGGTGAAGGCGCGAGGAACCGGGACGACGACCTGCTGCGGGCTATCGCGCCCCGCGCCGCGGAATCGGGGTCGTATCCCGCGCCGCGATGTGCGCCGGACGCGGCGCTTCCGCCTCGAACGGGTCGACGGGCGCGTTGTCGACGCTGTTGAAGACCAGGAAGATGTTCGAACGCGGATAGGGAGTGATGTTGTTGCCGGAGCCGTGCATGATGTTCGAGTCGAACCACAGGCCCGCTCCGGCGGCGCCGGTGAACTGGTCGATCCCGTACTCGGCGGCGAGCTCGGTGACGTCGTCGTGGCCGGGCACCCCGACGTTCTGCATGACCAGGGAACGGCGGTGATTGTCCGACGGGGTCTCGCCCTGCCCCGGAACGAAGTGCCGGTGCGAGCCCGGCATCACCATCAGGCCGCCGTTGAACGGGTAGTTGTCGGTCAGCGCGATGGACAGGCTGACCGCCCGCGGCGTGGGCAGCCCGTCCTCCGCGTGCCACGTCTCGAAGTCCGAATGCCAGTAGAACCCGTTTCCTTCGAACCCCGGCATGTAGTTGATGCGGCTCTGATGGATGTACACGTCCGACCCCAGGATCTGGCGGGCCGCGCCCAGTACGCGCGGGTCCCTCGCGAGCCCGGAGATCATCCCGGAGATGCGGTGCACCTCGAAGATCGACCGGATCGCCCCCGACCCGGGTTCCCGGACCACCCGATGGTCCTCCACGAGTGCCGGGTCCCCGGTCAGCCGCTCGAGCTCCGACCAGTACTGCTGCACCTCCGCCGGTGAAAGGAGCCCGGGCACGACGGTGTACCCCTTCTCCTCGTGGCCGCGCAGCTCGCCCGCGCTCAGCGGCCCGTCCGCGGCGCCGTCCCGGCCCTCCGACCACACCACCGAGTGCGGCCGATCGATCCAGCGCACCCGGCCTCCCGGCTCCACGCACGCCGACGACCGGGTGGGATACCGGTCGGCGATGCGGGAACGCGGGACGCGACCGGTCGGTGCCGCCGGCGTCGCGCGGTACGGGTGCTGTTGGGAATCGGTACGCATTGTCTGACGGAACCTCCGCTCTTCAGTGCTGCTCCCCGGGACGGTCACCACCGCACGAGCGGCGCCGCCGACTCGGGCCGTACCCCACCTATATCGCTTCACCGCCACGCGTGCACGTCCGGGTCGGCTCCGCCGTGGACCGCCCGCACGCATGGCCGCCTATGCAACAAGTTGCACTGCAACCACGTGCATAGGTACGGTTCCTGCGTGGCACTGGAGCACGCGATCCTCGTCGCCCTGTCGGAACGCGCCGGCAGCGGCTACGAGCTCGCGCGCCGGTTCGACAAGTCCATCGGCTTCTTCTACGGCGCCAGCCACCAGCAGATCTACCGGACGCTCAAGCGCATGGCCGCCGACGACTGGGTGACCTGCGAGGCCGTTCCGCAGAGCGGGCGGCCGGACAAGAAGGTCTACGCGGTGGGCGGCCCCGGCGCCGCCGAGCTGCGCGACTGGCTGACGCGGCCGTCGGATCTGTCCACCATCCGCGATGAGCTCAGCGTCAAGATCCGCGCCGCCTCGCACGGGGACGCGTCGGCGGTGCTCGCCGAAGTGCGCCGGCACCGCACCGAACACCGCGCCCGGCTGGAGGCATACCGCCGGATGCTCGCCAAGGACTTCCCCGACCCGCACGCCCTCGCGCCGCTGCAACTCCACCAGTTCCTGGTCCTGCGCGGCGGTATCCGCATCGAGGAATCGCTGGTCGAGTGGTGCGACGAGGTCTCCTCCGCACTGGACGGCACCGTACTGGACGGCGCCGAGACCGTCCGCCCCTGACCCCGCCGGCCCCGCCCGGCCCGACGAAAGGCCCGCTTTGACCGCATACCCCGCCCTGTTCAGTCCGCTGGACCTCGGATTCACAACGCTGCGCAATCGGGTCGTCATGGGTTCGATGCACACGGGCCTCGAGGACCGCGCCAAGCACATCGGCAGGCTCGCCGAGTTCTACGCCGAGCGCGCCCGCGGCGGGGCCGGCCTCATCGTCACCGGCGGGTACGCGCCCAACCACGAAGGCTGGCTGATCCCGTTCGGCGCGATGATGACCAGCCACCAGCACGCGCGGCGCCACCGGAAGATCACCGACGCCGTGCACGCCGAGGGCGGGAAGATCGCGCTGCAGCTCCTGCACGCCGGCCGCTACTCGTATTGGCCGCTGTCGGTGTCCGCGTCGGCCGTCAAGTCCCCCATCAATCCGTTCAGGCCCCGCGCGCTGAGCGGACGCGGCATCGAGAAGGTGATCCGCGACTTCGCCCGGTCGGCGCGCCTGGCCCGCAGTGCCGGGTACGACGGCGTCGAGATCATGGGCGGCGAGGGCTATTTCATCAACCAGTTCCTGGCGGAGCGCGTCAACAAGCGCAGCGACCGGTGGGGCGGATCCGCAGAGAACCGCCGGCGCATCGCGGTGGCCATCGCACGTGCGGTGCGCGAGGCCGTGGGCGCGGACTTCATCGTGATGTTCCGCCTCTCCATGGCGGACCTCGTCTCCGGCGGCCAGACGTGGGCCGAGATCACGGCGCTGGCCCGCGAGCTGGAATCGGCCGGGGTCACCATCATCAACACCGACATCGGCTGGCACGAGGCGCGGGTGCCCACCATCGTCACGTCGGTGCCGCGCGCGGCCTTCGTCGACTTCACCGAGCGGCTCGCCAAAGAGGTGGGCATCCCGGTGTGCGCGTCCAACCGGATCAACATGCCGGAGACCGCGGAGGAGATCCTCACGTCCAGCGCGGTCGAACTCGTATCGCTGGCCCGCCCGATGCTGGCCGACCCCGAGTGGGCGCGCAAGGCCTCCGCGGGGCGCGCCGACGAGATCAACACGTGCATCGCCTGCAACCAGGCCTGCCTGGACCACACCTTCGAGAACAAGACCGCATCGTGCCTGGTAAATCCACGCGCCTGCCACGAGACCATCCTGACGCTGGGGCCGACCCGCTCCACGAAGTCCGTGGCCGTGGTGGGCGCCGGACCGGCCGGGCTGGCCGCGGCCACCACCCTCGCGGAGCGCGGGCACGCGGTGACGCTGTTCGAGGCGTCCGACCGGATCGGCGGACAGTTCGAGATCGCGCGGCGCATCCCCGGCAAGGAGGAGTTCGCCGAGACCATCCGCTTCTTCACGCGCCGCATCGCGATCACCGGCGTGGAACTGCGCCTGGGCACGCGCGCAGGCATCGACGACCTGGCCGGGTTCGACGAGGTCGTCGTCGCCACCGGGGTCGCCCCGCGCATCCCGCGCATCGAGGGCATCGACCATCCCAAGGCCGTCACCTACTCCGAGCTTGTCCTGGGCGGGCGCACCGCGGGCGGCTCGGTGGCGGTGATCGGCGCCGGCGGCATCGGCGTCGACGTCAGCGAGTTCCTCACCCACGACGCCTCCCCGACCCTGGACCTCGACGAGTGGATGCGCGAGTGGGGCGTGACCTACGACGAGGAGGCGCCCGGCGCGCTCACCGCGCCGCGGCCTGCGCCGTCGCCGCGGCGTGTCTACCTGTGCCAGCGCAAGACCAGCCGCATCGGCAAGGACCTCGGCAAGACGACCGGCTGGGTGCACCGCGCGGCGCTCAAGGCCAAGGGGGTAGAACAGCTCGCCGGGGTCGAATACCTCAAGATCGACGACGACGGGCTGCACCTGCGCGTCGGCGACGACTACCGCGTGCTCGGCGTCGACACGGTGGTCGTGTGCGCCGGACAGGAACCTGTGCGCGGGCTCGTCGACCAGCTGGCCGCGCGGGGCGTCACCCACCACGTGATCGGCGGCGCCGACGTCGCCGCCGAACTCGACGCCAAGCGCGCCATCAAACAGGGCACCGAGGTGGCGGCCGCGATCTGAGCCGGTCACGCGCGTGGAAGCGACCGACGTCCTGCAGCTGGCTTTCCCCATAACCGCGGAACGCTGAACAAGGGAGAATCCGGATACACAGGCGGTCATTAATTCTAGATGCTAGAATTCGCGTGTCCATCGCCTGACCGCACCGTGACCGGGTCCGGTGCGGTTCCGCGGAACTCTCGCCAGCGAAGGAACCGGACCATGACGTCCACCTCGAGCGCCGCGCGCCACCCGACCACCCACACCGCGCGCAGGCGCCGACGCCGGTGGCGGCACGGGGGTGCCATCGCCGCCACGACGGCGTTGGCCTTCGCATCGTCGATCGCACCCCCGCTGACCTCCGCACTCCCGGCCGCCGAAGCGTCTCCCGTTCCGGGCGCGCCACCGGAGGACGGAAGCATGCCACCGCCCGGCGCGAACGACTGGAGCTGCGAACCGACGGCCGAGCATCCGCGCGCGGTCGTGCTGGTGCACGGGACCTACAGCAACCAGGACACCTGGAACGCCATGTCCCCGGCGCTCAAGGCCGAAGGGTTCTGCGTCTTCACCCTGAACTACGGCCGGGACCTCTCGAGCGTGGCCGGCCGGATCCCGGGATACTTCGCGACCGCCGACATCGCAGAGTCCGCGGGGCAGCTCGCCGAGTTCGTGGACAGGGTCCTCGCCGCGACCGGGACCGTCCGGGTGGACATGGTGGCGCATTCGCAAGGCGCACCGATGAGTCGGCAGTATCTGCGATTCAACGGCGGCACGAATGCGCAGGACCCCACGCAGAACAAGGTTCTGCACCTGATAACCATCTCCGGAACCAACCACGGCACCACCATTTCCGGGCTGACGAATCTGGTCGCCGGCAATCAGCTCGCCGTCGACCTCGTGGAGCCGGTGGTCGGAGAGGCCACCGTGCAACAGCTGGCAGGAAGCCGGTTCATCACCCATCTCAATGCCGACGGCGACACCCAGCCCGGCGTCCATTACACGGCCATCGGAGATGAAGTCGACCTGGTGTCCACACCCCCGGAGGCGACGTTCTTGACGGCCGGCCCCGGTGCGACGGTGCGCAACGTCTGGGTGCAGAGCCTCTGCCCGGACGACACGACACGGCACGGCCGGATGCCGTTCGACCCCGCCGCCATCTTCATCGTGTTGTCCACGTTGAGCCCGGGCTACGCGGATACGCACCAGGTCACCTGCCCGGCGCCGGACCCGTCATCCCTGCCGATCCCGGTATCCCTGCCGATCCCCGCGCCGACGCCGGTGGCCGCCGCCGTTCCAGGGCGATGACCCGGCCGGTTCTCACAGAGAAGGAGCGAAAGCATGACCTCACCGAAGTGGCGCACCGGTCGATCCGCTTCGCCGCGTCGACGTCGCCGGAACCTCATGGGTTCGATCCTGTCGACCGCGGCGCTTGTGCTCGCGCCGATCGCGGGCACCGCGCCGATCGCCAACGCCGCCGAACCACCGCCCGCGCCACCGTCCCCACCACCGGAGGACGGCAGCGTGCCTCCACCCGGCGCCAACGATTGGAACTGCAAGCCGACTGCGGAACATCCCCGCGCGGTCGTGCTGGTGCACGGAACCTACGGCAACATGAACCGCTGGAACGTCCTCTCCCCCGAGTTGAAGGCCGATGGGTATTGCGTCTTCGCGCTGAACTACGGGAAGGACCCGGCGAGCCTGGCCAGCGGCATCCCAGGCTATTTCGCGGTGGCGGACATCGCCAAATCCGCCGGGGAGCTCGCGGTCTACGTCGACGAAGTGCTCGCCGCGACCGGGACCGATCAGGTGGACATCGTGGCGCATTCGCAGGGCGGGCCGATGAGTCGTCAATACCTGAAGTTCAACGGCGGCACCGATCCCGCCGATCCCGCCGACAACAAGGTGCTGAACCTGATCACCCTCGTCGGAACCAATCACGGGACCACCATCTCCGGGCTCTCCAACCTTGCGGCGGGCAACCCCGTCGCCGGAGACGCCGTGGCGGCGGTGTTCTCGACGGCTGTGCGACAGCAGCTGGTCGGGAGTCCGTTCATGACCGAGCTCAACGCCGGAGGCGACACGCAGCCCGGCGTGCACTACACGGCGGTCGGGGATCGGGTCGACATGGTCTCCACGCCGCCTGAAGCGACGTTCTTGACGGCCGGCCCCGGCGCGACGGTGCACAACGTCTGGGTGCAGAGCCTGTGCCCGGGCGACATGACCGCGCACGGGAACATCCCGAGCGACCCGGCCGCGGCATACATCGTGCTGTCCGCGCTGGATCCGGGATACGCGGCGAGCCACACGGTGTTCTGCCCGCCGCCGAGCTCGCTGCCGTTCCCCATGCCCGCGCTGTGACCGGCGTGGGATCCCGACGCCCCCGCGCCTCCGGAGGCGGAGCGCGGGCCGGCGGGGCTCCGGCCGTACCGCGCTACGCTGGCGGCTGCCTGCACCGGCAACGCGAGGAGGAGCACCCAGCATGCGCGCCACGATCATCCACGGCCCCCGCGACGTGCGCGTCGAGGAAGTGCCCGACCCCACGATCGAACAGCCCACGGATGCCCTCGTGCGGATCGAGCGCGCGTGCGTGTGCGGGTCGGACCTGTGGTCGTACCGGGGCGAGCGCGCCACACCCGAGCCGCGCCCCATCGGACACGAGTTCATCGGCGTCGTCGAAGAGGTCGGCTCGCAGGTGGAGCGCGTCGAGGCCGGCCGCTTCGTCATCGCCCCGTTCACGCACAGCGACGGCACGTGCACGAATTGTGAACGCGGACTGACCAGCTCGTGCGACAACCTGGGCGTGTGGGGCGCGGCGGGCGCCGACGGCCGGCAGCTCGGCGGCGCACAGGCCGAATACATCCGGGTCCCCTTCGCCGACGGCACGCTCGTGCCCCTGCCGCAGCAGCCGGAGGTGGGCGACTACCGCGACCTGCTCGCGCTCTCGGACGTCCTGCCCACCGGCCACCACGCGGCACGCTGCGCGAACGTCACCGAGGGCGGCACCGTCGTCGTCGTGGGCGACGGCGCCGTGGGGCTCTCCGGCGTACTGGCCGCACAGCGGCTGGGGGCGGGCAGGATCGTCGCGATGTCGCGGCGGCCCGACAGGCAGACCCTCGCCAGAAGGTTCGGCGCCACAGACGTCGTCGACCAGCGCGGCGACGAGGGCGTGGCCGCGGTGTGCGACCTGCTCGGCGGCCGCCTGGCCGACTCGGTCCTGGAATGCGTGGGCACCGAGGAGTCGATGCGGCAGTCGCTCGGCGTGCTGCGGCCCGGCGGCCACCTGGGTTTCGTCGGCGTGCCCGCCACCGACCCCGCGCTGCACATCGGCGCGATCTTCCCGCACAACTTCCACCTGGCAGGCGGCATGGCCCCCGCCCGCCCGTACATCGACGAGCTGCTGCCCGACGTCCTCGCCGGTCGCATCTCCCCCGGCCTCGTCTTCGACAGGGCCGTGCCGCTGGGCAATGTGGGCGACGCCTACGAGATGATGACCCTCCGCAAATCCATCAAGACCATGGTCACGCCCTAGAATCAGCCACCGCCGGACGTTCCCGACGTCGCGCCCGGCCCCGTCCGCACACCGAACACTGGAGCACCCGCATGAGCCTGCCCGCACCCACGCCCGAGGCACGCGCCGTCGTCACGGGGGCCTCCTCCGGAATCGGCGAGGCCCTCGCAGCGGAGCTCGCCGCGCGCGGGCACAACCTGATCCTCGTCGCGCGGCGCAAGGAGGTCATGGACGGCCTGGCCGCGCGGCTCACCGACGAGTTCGGCGTGCTGGTGGAGGTGCGCGGCGTCGACCTGGCCGACCGCGATGCACGCACGATGCTGGTGGACGAGCTGTCCGGCCGCACCGTCAGCATCCTGTGCAACAACGCGGGGATCGCCACGTTCGGCCCCGTCGCGCAGCTGGACCCCGGATACGAACGCGCCCAGGTGGAGCTCAACGCGGTGGCGGTGCATGATCTGACGCTGGCCGTGCTGCCAGGGATGATCGCCCGCGGCACCGGCGGGATCCTCATCACCGGATCGGCGGCCGGGAACATGCCGATCCCCCACAACGCCACCTACGCGGCGACGAAGGCCTTCGCGAACACCTTCTCCGAATCGCTGCGCCACGAGCTGCGCGGGAAAGGGGTGCACGTGACGTTGCTGGCGCCGGGCCCGGTGCGCACCGAGGAGCCGGACCCCGCCGACGCGTCGATCGTCGACAGGCTCGTGCCGGACTTCTTCTGGATCTCGAGCGAGTACACCGCCAAGCTGTCTCTCGACGGGCTCGCGGGCAACAAGATGCGCGTGGTACCCGGGGTGCTCGGCAAGGCCATGTCCACCGCGGGGCAGTACAGCCCGCGCGCCGTGGTGGCACCCATCGTCGGCACGTTCTACAAGAAACTCGGCGGGTAGGCCGGCTGTTCCCCCGGTGCGCGCATGCCGTCCGGCCGTCGCGGATAAGGTGAGTCCCGTGCAGGACAAACTGGTGTGGATCGACTGTGAGATGACCGGCCTGGATCTGGGCTCCGACAAGCTCATCGAGATCGCGGCCCTTGTGACCGACGGCGAGCTGAACATTCTGGGCGACGGGGTCGACGTGGTCATCCACGCCGACGACGAAGCCCTGGCGAACATGCCCCCCGTGGTGCAGGAGATGCACGCCAAGTCGGGCCTGACCGAGGAGGTCCGCGCCTCGGCGGTGACCATGGCGGAGGCGGAGAAGATCGTGCTCGCCTACCTGCGCGAGCACATTTCCGGCGAGGGCACGGCACCGCTGGCCGGCAACACCATCGGCACCGACCGCGGATTCATCGCGCGGGACATGCCGGATCTCGACGGGTTCCTCCACTACCGCATGGTGGACGTGAGCTCCATCAAGGAGCTGTGCCGCCGCTGGTACCCGCGGATCTACTTCGGCAAGCCGGAGAAGGGCCTGGCGCACCGGGCGCTCTCCGACATCCGCGAGTCCATCGACGAGCTGCGGTTCTACCGCAAGACCGCGTTCGTCCCCGATCCCGGACCGACGTCCGAGGAAGTCGCCGAGGTCGCCGCGTCCATGGCGCCCACGGACGGCTCCGCCTAGGGCACGCACGGCGGCTCAGCCTCCCGACCTGCCGATTAGACCGCAGGCGTGCACGCACGCTAGTATCGTCCGTGGCTTCGCGTTGTGGAGCCGTCGAGTACTTGTGCCCGACGGATCCGATCGTGATCCGATGGTGGGCGTAGCTCAGCTGGTAGAGCACTGGGTTGTGATCCCAGATGTCGCGGGTTCGAGCCCCGTCGCTCACCCCACCAAGGCCCGGACTCGCGGCCGAAGGTTCGCCTTCGACCGGAGTCCGGGCCTTGTTTTCGTTTGCTGGTCCGGTTGCTGGCGGGTCCGGCGCTGGCCTTCGTTCCGACCGCACAGCGCATCCCGCCTCCCGAACGCACTTCGTCATCCGGCTCGACCGTGCGGGTCGCCGCCTACCATCGGACTCGGAAGTTCATTCGTGCCACGTCGGAGAGGAGCCCGCGGATGGCGGAGCGCCTGAAGTACGAGGATGTCGAGGCGGCGGCGGCCAGGATCCGCGGAACCGTGCGCCGGGTGGCGGTCGTCCCCGCCGAGCCCTCCGCCCCCGCCGAACCCACGGGCTCCCCTGCCCCGACCGAGTTCTTCGCGCTCGAGCAGCTCCAGTACACGGGCACGTTCAAGGCCCGCGGCGCCCAGAACTTCATCCGCGCCCACCACGAGGCAGGCACCTTCCCCGCGGCCGGGGTGACGATCGCGTCGGGCGGCAACGCCGGGATGGCCTGCGCGTGGTCGGCAGCTCAGCACGACGTGCGTGCCACCGTCTTCGTGCCGTCATCGGTGCCGCGGCTGAAGATCGATCGGCTCACGCAGTACGGGGCCGACGTGCGCCTGATCGACGGGCCGTTCGCGAACGCGTGGGATGCGTGCGACGCCTTCGCCGACGAGTCGGGCGCGCTCAAGTCGCACGCGTACGACGATCCGTTCATCGCCGCCGGGGCGGGCACCGTGATGCTGGAGATAGTCGAGCAGGTCCCGGCGCTCGACACCGTGGCCGTCGCCGTCGGTGGCGGCGGACTGTTCTCGGGAATCGCCGCGGTGGCCGGCCATCACGGGATCCGCGTGGTCGCCGTCGAGCCGGAGCGCGCCCCCACCCTGCACGCCGCCCTGGAGGCAGGCGGGCCGGTGGAGGTCGAAGTGGGCGGGGTCGCCGCGGATTCCCTGGGCGGCCGTCGCGCGTCCGCAATCGCCGTGGCAGCGGCCCAGCACGGCGACGTGCGCTCCGTCCTGGTCTCCGACGACGCGATCGTGCGGGCGCGACAACGGTTGTGGGACGAGCACCGTCTGGTGGTGGAGCACGCGGCCGGCGCGGCGCTCGCGGGGATCGGCGGCGACGGGTATCGGCCGGCCGCCGATGAGCGGGTGTGCGTCGTGCTGTGCGGGGCGAACACGGACCCGTCGGACCTGCGCTGAGCGCGCAGCAGACCGGGCATTCCCCGAGTAGACCGCTTGACGGCAACACGGGCCTGCCGAATACTCGGCAGGCCCGTGTTCGTCGGTCGCGGGTCAGCTACCCATCGCCCCGCCGATGATCTTGCCGAAGTCGAGGTTGTTGATGATCCCGGCGATCGACCCCTGCGGATCGGTGAGCGATCCGAACGCGTTGGCGCTCGCAGTGTTCACCGAGCCGAGTCCCGCATTGTCCAGACTGCCGGACACCTGCTCGCCGGCGTTCTTGGCGCGCACGGTTGCGCAGAGGTTCAGATCGGTCCAGTCGTGGTCACCGCCAGCCAGAACGACGTTGAACCCCGCCCCGCCCGCGTCGACCTTCGTGCCCGGCTCGAGATCGCTCGGCGCCCGATAGGTTGTACGCAGCGCTGCCGTCGCGCCGCCGGCGGTGGTCCAACCGGCACCGCGAACGGAG
Organism: Tomitella fengzijianii; assembly: GCF_007559025.1. Classification (NCBI taxonomy): domain Bacteria; kingdom Bacillati; phylum Actinomycetota; class Actinomycetes; order Mycobacteriales; genus Tomitella; species Tomitella fengzijianii. The sequence goes on from NZ_CP041765.1 coordinate 2,889,223, forward strand.
ACCCTGTTACCACTCTCGACCGCGCGCGCGGTCGCGTCCTCCCACCCCTGACCACCGAGGACCCAGCTCACATTGATTTCGGCCTTCTCAAGCTCGAATCCTTCCGGGTGGAAGTCCCGCAATTCACTGATCAACGCGCCGGCTCCCCACGACTTGATCAGGAACGTGACCGTGCCGTCAGGTGCGACGACGCCGTCATTGAGGATCTCTTTGCTGAGGTAATAGTCAGTTCCGAATGAGCCAAAATTGTCGTAACTACGTTGGGCGCTCGTCGCGCACGTTTCAGCGTCGTACGCACTCGCCACACCCGTCCCCATCGCGACGCTCATCCCAGTGGCTATCAGGGCGGCGCTCGCGCCGGCGGCGGCGATCCTCGTAAAGGTCCTACGGCTCACTGTGGTCTCCATCCCCTTGGCGTGACATGGCCCGGCCGCTTTGGGGCCGAGTCGTGTGACACCGCAGGCGCTCAGCATGAAGTGAGTCACACTGAGTAGAGACTATACGAACGTCCGGATCTGATTGCAACAGGTTTCAGATGCTGGTCGGGTCCGGCTACGCGACGTCTGCGTTACCGGCCTGCCACTTCTCCCACGGGATGTTCCAGTCGCCGAGTCCCTCGATGCCGGACAGTGTCCCGCCCACCGTGTTCTTGACGACGACGATGTCACCACGGTTGAGGTTGTCGAAGAACCATTTGGCGTTCGACGGGCTCACGTTGAGGCAACCGTGGCTCGTGTTCTGGCTGCCCTGCGCCCACACCGACCACGGAGCGGAGTGCACGAAGATGCCGCCGTACGACATGCGGGTGGCCCACTCCACCGGAGTCTTGTAGCCGTTCGGGTCGTCGATCGACAGGCCGTACGTGGACGAGTCCATGATGATCTCGTCGTGCTTCTCCCCGATGATGTACGTGCCGTTGGGCGTCGGGAACATGTTCTTGCCCATCGACGTGGGCATGGTCTTGATGACCTCGCCGTTGCGCGAGATCGTGATCATCTTCGTGTTGTCATCGGCGATGGCGATCACCGAGTCGCCGATCGCGAAGGTCGCGTGGGCGTCCTCCTGGCCGTAGAGCCCTCCCCCGAGGTCCTTGCCGTAGGTGTTGACGTCCACCGTCACGTCGGTGCCGGGCTGCCAGTACTCCTTGGGGCGCCAGTGCACCTCCTTGTTCGACACCCAGTAGAAGGCGCCTTCCACCGGCGGATCAGCCGTTATGGTGATCGCCTCCTGCGCCGCCATGCGGTCCGGGATGGGCTCGTCGAACTGCACCACGGCCGGCTGGCCCACGCCGACCGTCTGACCGCCGAACGGCAGCATGTACGCGGCCGTCAGATTGTCCGGCTGAATCGTCGTGAACTTCGCGGTCTCCGTCACGGGCCCCGCCTCGCCCTGCGCCTGCGCCTGCACCGTGTACGTGGTGCCGTAGCCGAGGTATTCATCGGTGGTCCACGACTGGCCGTCGGGCGCCAACTCACCCTCGACCTTCTCGCCCTGCGGGTTGCTCATCGTCACGCCGGTGAGCGTGCCGTCGGCCACAGTCAGCGACACGGGCTCGATCGGTGAGACGCCGGTCGCCCCGTCCGGCACCGCGAACTCGACTTCCGCGGCGACCTTCTCGGGTGTCTCGGGCGCCGTGGCGGAATCGGAATCCCCGCCGATCGTGCACGCCGACGTGGCCCCCACCAACGCCACGAGACCGACAACGGCAACAGCATGACGGCGCCCCCATACGCGTCCCCAGCTCGCCTTCACACACGACTCCGTTTCACAATCGAAAGACACGACTCCGACCGCCCCTGCGCCGACCGGGAGCGTCTGCACGCCCGAATGTTCCCATCATCACAGCAGACGTGCTGTATATGATGCCATCAATGGAGGGACCTGCGGGAACACCGCGCCGCAATAGCGACGTACGCCACACCCACGCCCCACGCTTTTGTCATCGTCTGCGGGCCTGATACTGTTTCCAACGCACCGAGCGAACGGGGTGCGGCACTCGACGCCGGACTCGCTCGCAAGGCATGCACGCGCCGTTAGCTCAGTTGGTAGAGCAGCTGACTCTTAATCAGCGGGTCCGGGGTTCGAGCCCCCGACGGCGTACCACCGAAGCCCCCGTCCGGATGATCATCCGGGCGGGGGTTTCGCGTTGCTGTCATGAAGGCCGGCGACACGATTCGATCCGGTTTCCTTCGACACGGACGCCGGCACCCTCGGGTACCGTGATCCCGCACCTGTCGACACCGGGGGGGATCATTGACAGACAGCACCGACGAACTCGTCATCACTCAAGACGCCGTCGACACCATCGCGGGGGCCTACGATCGCGCGGCTGAAGAGTTGGAACTCCTTGCAGTCAGATTCAATAGAATCTATAGCCGCCAACCGTGGGGCACGCTCCCCTCGATCCTGCAGCTTCAACAGATGTACCTGGACCTCGCCGTGGGCGACAACGGGTCCGCGGTCATACGGCTGCGGGAGTTCGCCCAGATGGCCCGCGATCTCGCCGCCTGGGTACGGTCCAGCGCCGCCGAGCTGATGGCGGCGGACACGTTCACGGCACGGAACCTCGAAGACGCTTTGATAGCCGGTCGACCGAACGGATGAGGGTCCGCATCATCGGCCTGGCGATTGCCGGCGTCGCACTTACTGCATCGTGCGCGGACACCTCTACCGCGACCGCACCGCCGATTTCATCGCACCCGGGGGCCGCGCCCGCTCCTGCGTTGGCCGACCCTTGCACCGATGACATGCTTGAGTGGTTTACGACTCGAGGGCTACGACTCGCACCGCACGTTCCAATCGACCGGGATCCAAGTTCAAGCGGGTGCACTTACGGTAACGCCATGCTCGCCGTCTCCGTCATGTCCCAGCTCGAACACGCCGACGGCTCGACCAGGAGATGGGTGCAGCGGGTTCTGGAAGCGTCCGGCGAGGTTCTCCCCACAGAGGTGGCGGGGCGCCCGGCGCAGATGTCCATCCGTGACCACGACGGCGTACGGCAGGACTGCCATGTTCTCGTCACAGTCGACTTCGGGTTCGTCCACGTCATCGGCGGCCCTCGCGGTGATGCCGACGTCAGCCCCACTCGCGACTGCGACCAGACCCGCACGCTCGCTGCCGCGCTCGTCACCCGGCTCATGGACCACTGACGCACATCGACACCCGGATGACACGAAATCCACATTCCACGTACCTCGGATGGTGGCAAACCACCATCCGAGGGTCACAGAATGTGGACTTCGTGTCACTGCGGTCGCGCCGCCGCCCGGCGCGGCGCACTGAGCGCAGGCGCCCTCAGCCCAGATCGTTCAGCGCACGATCTTGACCACCACGAGCCCCACGACCACTACGCCGGTGCCGATGAGCCCGTACCGCACCGCCGGCGAAGACACCGAGGCCATCACCCGTTCCTTGAGGGAGTCCGCCATGCGCTTGGGGCGCGTGGCCAGCTCGTCGAGCGTGGCGGCGAGTTCTTCGCGCGCACGCTCGATGTCGCGCTCGATTGCGTCGGTGTCCCTGGCCACGTGTCCTCCATCGACTGTCGGGCTGTACGCGCTTGTTCACGGATGTACGCACAACACCGTAGAACAGGTGGGCCCTGCTTGTGTGGCGCGCATCGGTAATCTCTGGGATATGAGCGACGCAACCCCCACGCCCCACCGACTCGCGCCCGGTGACGAGGCCCCCGCATTCACTCTCCCCGATGCCGACGGCAACGACGTTTCGCTGGCCGATTACCACGGCCGCAAGGTGGTCGTCTACTTCTATCCGGCGGCCTCGACGCCCGGGTGCACCAAGCAGGCCTGCGACTTCCGCGACAACCTCGCCGAGCTCGACGGGGCGGGACTGTCCGTGGTGGGCATCTCTCCCGACAAGCCGGCAAAGCTGGCCAAGTTCCGCGATGACCAGGGACTGAACTTCCCGCTCCTGTCGGATCCGGAGAAGGCCACGTTGACCGCCTGGGGCGCGTTCGGCGAGAAGAAGATGTACGGCAAGACCGTGCAGGGCGTGATCCGTTCGACCTTCCTGGTGGACGAGGAGGGGCGCATCGAGGTTGCGCAGTACAACGTCCGCGCCACCGGGCACGTGGCCAAGCTCCGGCGCGACCTCAAGGTCTAGCGCTGCCGGGGCGGCGCGACCCTGTCACGCTGCGCCGCCCTTGCGGATCGACATGAAGAACATCCCGGCATACGTTCCGCCGAAGGCGATGGAGCTGATCGACACCCCGTAGAGGATCGCGCGCCCCACGTCCTCCCCCATCGCCAGCCAGATGATCTGCACGATGGCCATGCAGATGGCCGCGGCCAGGCCGGCGGAGGCGGCGGAACGTGCGTGATTCTGCAGTCGGGAGTCCATGCGTATCCTTTCGGCGGGTCCCAGTGCAGTGCAGAACGCTACACCCGCCACATCTCCGCTCGAATGTGACGCGGAGCATCAGACGGCCCCTCAGGCCGCGGCTTCGTGCGTGTCGCGCGAACGGATGGCGCCGTCGACCAGTTCGATGGTCTCGTCCACGCCTGAGGCCAGCCCGGGGCCGAGGGTCGCCAGGTCGTGGCTGACGATCACGGCCGCCAGGTTCCGCTCGCGCACGAGGCGGGCGATCAGTTCGACGACGGCGCGGCCGCGTTCCGTGTCGAGCGCCGAGGTCGGCTCGTCGACCAGCAGCAGCGACGGGCCGCCCATCAGCGCACGCGCGATGTTCACGCGCTGGCGCATGCCGCCGGAGAGTTCGTGCGGCCGGCGGCCGGCGCTGTCCGCCAGGCCCACCTCGTCGAGCAGCGACATCGCCTCGTCCCGGTGCTTCGAGCGGCGCATGCCGCGGATGTCCACGGCGAGCAGCAGCTGGTCCACGGCGGTCAGCGCGGGGATCAGGTTGTCCTGCTGGAACACGAAACCCACCTGCTCCCGGCGGATCCGGGCACGCTCCTTGGCGTCGGCGCCGGTGACGGCCACGTCTCCGACGACGACCTCGCCCGAGTCCGGGGTGATGAGCGTGCCGGCCACTGCGAGCAGGCTGGACTTGCCGGAACCGGACGGGCCCGTGACCGCGACGAAGCGGCCCGCCGGGACGTCGAGGTCCACGTTGTCGAGGGCGGTCAGCCGGCCGCGGCCGTCGGGGTAGGTGAGGGTGGCGTTGGACATCTTGAGGCTCATCGTTGCTCCTTGATGGGGAGGGGAAGTATCGGGGTTCGAGCGGATCCGGCGCGCGTCATCGCTGCATCGCCACCAACGGGTCCACCTTGGTGACCGACAGCACCGCGAGCAGTGCGCCCAGCAGGCCCAGTCCGGTCATTCCCAGCACGGGCACAAGCACGCCCACTGCGGTGACGACGATCGGCACGGTGCCGGAGGCCGCCAATGCGAGCAGCACGCCCGCGGTCACGCCCACGGCCTGCCCGGCCACCAGCACCACCACCGCCTGACCGAGACCGTCGCGCAGCAGGTAGGAGCGGTCGGCGCCCATCGCCCGCACCACCGCGAGGTCGCCGCGGCGCTGCTGCGTCCACACGGTGAAGAACGCTCCGACGACCAGCGCGGAGATGGCCAGCAGCATCAACTGCATCGCCAGCAGCGACCCGTGCTCGGAGCCGTATCCGGGGACCGCATCGGTGATGCTCGACATCGGAAGCACGGTGGTCCCGTCGATCGTGGGGGCCTGGCCGAAGACCACTACCGCGCTGGTGCCCTGGTCATGCGAGAGGGATTCCCACGTTGAGACGGTGGTGTATCCGACGGGAGTGTGCGCGAACGAGCCGGCGTCCCCCAGCCCGGAGACCCGCAACGTGTCGGCGCCCGCGGTGACGGTGTCGCCCACCGTCACTCCGAGATCGTCGGCCTGGGAATGGGAGAGCAGGATCTCGCCGTCCCCGGGCTGCGTGCCCTCGTCGGCGCGCGGCATCAGCGCCGGGTCCGCGCCGAACACGCTGAGCGCGGCGCTGGATCCGCCGTGGCCCAGTCGCGTGGTCGCCACCCCCAGCCGCGCGGTCTGCGCGTCGGCGGCCTCCCGCACCTGGGAGACCGCGTGCGCGTCCAGCGTGCTCTCGCTCAGCGACGGCGACTGTCCCTGCGCCGGGGCCTGCAGCACCACCGACTGCCCGGGGAGGCGTTCCACCGCGGAGATCGACTGGCCCTGCAGCCCGTTCGTCAGGGCGGACAGCGCGACCACCATGAAGCTCATCAACGCGATGACGGCGCTGATGAGCGTGAAGCGTCCCCGCGCGAACAGGATGTCCCGGATACCGATGAACATGTCTCTCACAATCTCCAACTGCACGGCGCCCTCTGCGGCCTGTGATACACAGTCTTCCGCGCGCCAGGCCGGGAAACATCGGAGAAGGGGACGGTCTTCGCGGATCCTCCGGTGGATGCGCGGATCAACCGAAAGTCGTAGTGCCTGGCCGCCGCCCGGATGTCGGGGATACTGGATGTCGTGTCGGATCCAGGAAACGCAGTACCTTCCGCAGCTTCCCCGCGGGCCGCTGCGCCCAGTCACCCGACACCCGACGAACGACCCGCCCACGCCATCGACCGGTACGTGCTCTTGGCCGGCCACGTCCTGTTCACGGTGCTGCTGGTCATCGGCACGGTCCGCGCAGTCGCGGGCGGCCCGCTCACTGCCACTGGCCCCGTCGCGCCGCTTGTCCTGGCCGTCATCACTGCGGCGTGGTACGGAGCGGGCGCAGCGCGGGTCGCGGGCGACGCCGCCGACCGCCGATCCCACGCGTGGCTGGCCGGGCTGCTTCTGCTGTGGCTGGCGCTGGTGGGGGTGTCCGGCGAGTTCATCTGGCTCGCCTTCCTGCTGGCGATGCTGGTGTGGCACCTGGTGCCGGCGCGGGTGGCCGCCCCCGTCGACATCGGCGTCGCGGTGGTGGCCGTCGTCGGGTTCGCGTGGCACCAGGGCGAGGTGCAGGCGGGCGCCGTCATCGGCCCCGCCGTGGGCATCGCGAGCGCCGTGGTGATGACGGAGATCTACCACCGGCTGCGTGCACAGTCGGAGGAGCGACGGCGGCTGCTCGAACAGCTGGTCCGCACCCAGGCGGCCCTCGCCGACAGGGAGCGCGCCGCGGGCCGCCTGGCCGAGCGCGAACACCTGGCACGCGAGATCCATGACACCGTGGGGCAGAGCCTGTCCAGCGTCATCCTCCTGCTGCGCGCCGCGCTGGCCGACACCGCGCTCACCGGCGCGGCCGACGACCACCCCGACGGCCGTACCCCCGCCCCGCCGTCGTCCGCGGCTCCCGATCCCGACGGGGCGCAGCGTGCGCATCACGCCCATCGCATCCAGTTGCAGACTGCGCTCGACAGCACCCTCGCGGCACTGGGCGAGACCCGGCGTCTGGTGCGCGGACTCGACCCCGAGTCGATCGAGAAGCACGGCCTGCGCACGGCCCTCGAGGCGCTCGCCGTCGAGAACCGCGCCATGGGCGTGCGCACCACCTTCACCGAACACGGTGCGCCGCATCCACTCCCGCGGCGTTCCGAGGTGGCGTTGCTGCGCGCGGCGCAGGAGGCCGTCACCAATACGCGCAAGCACGCCGACGCCGACTCGGTGGCGATCACCCTGACCCACCAGGAGGATGAGACCAGCGTCGACATCGTCGACAACGGGCGCGGTTTCGACGCGCACGCACCGCTGCCGCCGCAGCTCGACGGCAGCGGCTACGGGCTCGCCGCGATGCGGGCGCGCATCGGCGAATGCGACGGCGACGTCGTGGTGGAGTCCGGCGACGGTCACGGTACCGCGGTGCGCGCCACCGTCCCCACCATCGCGTCGGCACGAACAGGGGAGGACGCATGACCGCACCGATCCGGCTGCTGCTGGTGGACGATCACCCGGTGGTGCGTGCGGGGCTCCGCGCGGTGCTCACGGCCGCCGCGGGCGTCGAGGTGGCGGGCGAGGCCGCGACCGCCGACGAGGCGCTGCGCCAGGTCCGCTCGCTTCCGGCCGTCGACGTCGTGCTGATGGACCTGCGCCTGGGCGACGGCGCCGACGGGGTGGAGGCGACGGCGCGGATCCGTGCGCTTCCGCATCCGCCGCGCGTACTGATCCTCACCACCTACGAGACGGACAACGACATCCTGCGGGCGGTGCAGGCGGGCGCCACCGGCTATCTGCTCAAGGACGCCGACCCGGACGCCTTGGTTCGGGCCATCCGCTCCGCGGCCGCCGGGGAGACGGTGCTGGCGCCGATGGTGGCCTCGCGCCTCCTCGATCGCATGCAGTCCCCCGCGACGGCGCTGTCCCCGCGTGAGCTGGAGATACTGGGCCGCGTGGCGGAGGGCGACTCCAACCGCGACATCGCGCGGGCGTCGTCGATCTCCGAGGCCACCGTCAAGTCCCACCTGGTGCACATCTACAGCAAACTGGGCGTGGACAGCCGCACCCGCGCGGTGATCGCAGCGCGCGAGCGGGGCCTGCTGTAGCGATGCGCGTTCAGGCGAGGCGGACGCGATCGCAGAACGCGGCGGCCGCCCGGACAGGTGACCGTGACCGCCGGTGACACGCCGCGCGGTGGACACGCACCGCCCGGTCGGCCGATAATCTGGGCATCGTGGACACATCTCCGGAGGCAGCCGGCGCACGGCGCCCCAGGACCGCCGCCGATGTGTCCGCCGTCAGCGCCGCCGCCACCGAGGAACTGGTCCCCCGCCGCCGCCCCATCCAGGAGCGCAGCAAACGCCGGTTCGAGACCCTGCTGTCCGCCTCCCGCGCCCTGCTCGTGGACGTCGGGTTCGAGTCGTTCACCTGCGAGGCCGCGGCGGCGCGGGCAGGGGTGCCCATCGGAACCCTCTACCAGTTCTTCGCGAACAAGTACGTGATCGTGTGCGAGCTGGACCGCCAGGACCTCGTCGCCGTGCAGGCCGAGCTGACGACCTTCGGCGAGGAGGTGCCGTCGCTGGACTGGCCCCGCCTGCTGGAGAAGTTCATCGACCACCTGGCCGGGTTGTGGCTGACCGACCCGTCACGCCGCGCCGTGTGGCTTGCCGTGCAGGCGACGCCGGCCACCCGCGCCACCGCGGCGATCCACGAGCGGGCGCTCGCCCGGCAGGTGACGGACGTGCTGGCACCGCTGACACCGCACGCGCGCGAGGACCGGCGCACGCTGATCGCCGAGGTGCTGGTGCACGCCGTCTATTCGATGCTCAACTTCTCGGTGCAGGACAATCAGGATCACGCCGACGCCGTGCGCGAGCTCAAGAGCATGATGACGGCGTATCTCATCTCCACCGAGCGGGCCGCCGGCGGCGACCGCCCCCAGGGCGCCGACTGACCTCCCGTCCCCGCCGGCTACGACGCGGCGACGTTGATCAGCCAGCGCAGCCCGAACCTGTCGCGGCACATGCCGAAGCTGTCCCCCCACGGCGCGGTGGCGAGCGGTTCGAGCACCTCGCCGCCGTCGATGAGCCGGTTCCAGCGGGCCTCCATGGCGGCGTAGTCGTCGCCGGTGAGCGCGATGCACACGGTGTCGCCGGCGTCGAACGGCATCGCGTCGGAGGCCATCAGCTCGAGCCCTTCGACGCCGCCGAGGTAGCTGTGCATGATCTTGTCGCCTTCGACTCCGTCGGGCACGTACCCCGCCTGCTCGAAGGTCTGCATCTCCAGGTTTCCGCCGAAGATGTCGTGGTAGAGGGTCATCGCCTCGCGGGCACTGCCGCCGAAGTTGATGTACGGGGTGATGGTGGCCGGCATGTGAACGCCTCTCGTCCTGGGCTGCACTGCGCCCACAATATTAATCCGGGGCCGCGCCGAGTCGGCGGTTTTCGGGTACTCGCGGCCGGAAGAACACCGCGGAACCAGCGACTCGGCGGCCTCGGACTCACCCCGCCCTCTCGATGACCACGTAGGCGGCGGCCACGTCGCCGTCGTGGCTCAACGACACGTGCAGTACCACACCGCCCAGCGAATCCCGCACCGCCTCCGCGACAGCGCCGCGTAGCCGGAGAGCCGGGCGGCCCCACGCGTCGGAGACCACTTCGATCTCCCGCATTTCCGCCTCGGGCAGCACCGGGGGGCGGCCGTAGACGGCGGCGGACCACGCCTTGACGAAGGCCTCCTTGGCGGCCCAGCGTGCGGCGTAATGCTTGGCCTGCGCCGCCGGATCGCGATCCTGCCCCGCGCAGGCGCGCCGCTCCCCCGGGGTGAAGGCACGCGCGAAGGCGGTCCCGGGCCGAGCGAGCTGCTCGGCGAATTCCGGGACCGCCACCACGTCTGTTCCGATGCCTGCGATCACCTGCCGATGATCACACACCTTCCGGCATGTTCACTGCCGTCCGCTCACTCCTCTCCGCGCAGGCGGTACTCGCCGTCGCGGTTGAGGCGCGACTGCGGCTCGAGCAGCATCGCGGCCTCGTGCTCCTTGATGGACACCTTGCCGGTGGCCGAGCAGCCGAGCCCGTCGAAGCGCCGGCCCTCCGGGCGCTCGTACAGCTCCGCCCCGCCGACCATCGCCTGGGTGAGCCGGCGGGCGCCCGCCACCTGGCGTTCGGCCGCCTTGGCACGGTAGGCGTCCCGCGCGCCCTCCGGAAGCGAGGCGACGAAGGCCTCCGGGTGCGCCACCGCGATGAGCCCGGCAACGTGCCCGAAGCCCAGGCTGGTGAGCAGCCCTGCCCGCAGCGGCATCTCGTTGCCGAAGCGCAGCGGCTCCTCCCGGGTCCACACCAGGCGCGGGTACTCGGTGAAGGCGCCGTCGACGCAGTCCAGGCTGCGGTTGGGCGGCACGATGCCGGTTCCCAGCACCTGGCAGAGCCCGATCAGCTGGAACGCCGCCGCACCGCCCTTGGAGTGCCCGGTGAGCGTCTTCTGCGAGACGACGAACAGCGGGTTGCCCGGGTCGCGGCCCAGCGCGTCGGCGATGCGCTCGTGCAGCTCCGACTCGTTGGGATCGTTGGCCGCCGTGGAGGTGTCGTGCTTGGACACCACCGCCACGTCGTCCACCGTCAGGCCGACGGTGGCCAGCGCCTTGGCCAGCTGCGAGGTGCGGCCGCCGCGCGCCACGCCCAACGCGCCGATGCCGGGCGCCGGGATGGAGGTGTGCACGCCGTCGGCATGCGAACCGGCCCAGGCGACCACGCCGAGGACGGGCAGGCCCAGCTCGGCGGCGACGTCGCCGCGCGCCAGCAGCACGGTGCCGCCGCCGGCCGACTCGACGAACCCGCCGCGGCGGCGGTCGTTGGCCCGCGAGAAGCGGCGCGGGTCGATGCCCTTGGCCGCCATGGCCTCCGAGTCGGCGGTGGCGGACATGTCGCCGAACCCGACGATGCCCTCGATGGACAGGTCATCGAACCCGCCGGCCACCGCGAAGTCGGCCTTGCCCAGCCGGATCTTGTCGACGCCCTCCTCGACGGACACCGCGGCCGTGGCGCAGGCCGCCACCGGGTGCACCATGGCGCCGTAGCCGCCGACGTACGACTGCACCACGTGCGCGGCGATGACGTTCGGCAGCGCCTCCTGCAGCGTGTCGTTGGCGTGCGGCTCGCCCAGCAGGTTGTCCACGTACAGCGCGCGCATGGAGGTCATGCCCCCCATGCCGGTGCCCTGCGTGTTGGCGACCTGAGTGGGGTGCACCCAGCGCAGCAGCTCGGCCGGGCTGAAGCCCGCGGACAGGAACGCGTCCACGGTGCACACCAGGTTCCACTGGGCCACACGGTCGATGGCGCCGGCCATGTCCGCGGGGATGCCCCACACGGTGGGGTCGAACCCGGTGGGGATCTGGCCGCCCACGGTGCGGGTGAGGTTCACCCGGCGCGGCACGCGGATCTCGGTGCCGGCCTTGCGGGTGACCTTCCAGTCGCCGGTCTCGGGCACCGACGCCATGGTGGTGCGCTCCGGGTCCGCGTCGACGAACGCCCGCGCCTCGGACTCGGACGACACCGTGAAGGTGAGGTCCTTGTCCAGGAACACCGACGTGAGCAGCGGCGAGGTCTGGTCGACCATCGCGCCCTCGTCGTCGAAGAGCCGGATGCCGCAGCGCTCGACGACGGCGTCGTGGTAGCGCTCCCAGATCTCCGCCTCGGGGACCTGGTCGCCGGACTCGGCGTCGTACCAGCCCGCCTTGGGGGTGGTCTCCCAGGTGACCATCCCGGTGCTCCAGGCCAGCTCGAGCACGCCCGCAGGCGACAACTGCTCGTCCACCTCCATCTCGAAGCGGGTGCGCGCGGAGCCGTACGGCCCCAGCTCGCCCGCGCCGACGATGACCACCAGGTCCTCCGGCGCCGCGGTCACCTCGGGCCAGCTCGGCGCGGTGGCGGTGAGCCGCAGCTCCGGCGGGCAGGGCAGCGCGTCGATGGTGGCCTGGACGCTCGCGGCGAACGCCTCGGCGCCCGGGTCGCCTTCGTCCTCGGCGTCCCCCTGGGTCCCCGCCAGCTCGGCCAGGTCCAGGTCGGCCTCGCCGAGTCCGCCGGTGAGGTCCAGCGTCTGCGGCGCCTCGGCCGCCTGGCCGCGCGCCTCCTGCGACGCGGCGCCGAGAAGCTCCACCGCGATCTCGTCGGGCGCCCAGGTGCGCACGCCCTTGGCCTCGACCTGCTCGACCAGCGGGTCGTTGCCGCCCATCAGCCCGGTGCCGCGCACCCAGCCGATGATCGCGTGCACCAGCGTGACGCGCTCGCCCCAGCCGCGCTCGGCGTGCCAGCGGTTGACCAGCGCGTCGAGCGAGGCCTTGGACTCGCCGTAGGCGCCGTCGCCGCCGAACTTGCCGCGGTTGGGCGAGCCCGGCAGGACCACGTGCAGCCGCGAGGCGATGTCGTGGTCGGCGCCGATGCCGGAGAGCCCGGCCACCAGACGCTCGACCGCCCACAGCAGCACGCGCATCTGCAGCTCGGACTTGGCGCCGGCGTCGCGCAGGTCCCCCACCACGCGGGGCGCGGCGAAGGGGAACAGCATGGTCGGCGTCATCGGATCCTTGATGACGGTGGCCTTTCCGCCGGCCGACTCGGTCTGCTCGGTGCCGATCCAATCGATCAGCGCGTCCACGTCGGAGAACGAGGCCATGTTGACCGGCAGCACCCACAGTGCGGCACCCTCGCGGGCGCTGGTGCGGTAGAGCTCGCGGAAGTAGGCGAGCTTCTTCTGCGTCAGCGACGAGGTGGTGGCGATCACCGTGGCGCCGCCGGCGAGCAGCTCGCCCACCACGGCTCCGGCGATCGACCCCTTGCCCGCGCCCGTGACCACCGCGGTGTCGCCGGCGAACTCGCCGCTGCGCGCCGCAGTGCGCGGGGCCGCGGCGATGGCGGCGTACTCGGCGGCCAGGGAATCGCGGCCCTCGCGCTCGGCGCGGCGCCGCCACCAGTCGGCGTGCGCGGCCACGGACTCGTCCACGGTGGCGAACCCGTCGGCCAGCTCGCCGATCTCCTCGGCGGACGCCAGCCACATCCGGGCCAGGTCCTCGCGGGCGCTGGCCCAGCGGTCGTCGAGCAGCACCGCCTTGCGCGCGTCGAACGCGGGCGCCACCTGGCGGGCCCAGTCGGAGCCCAGCTCGTTGGAGATCAGGTCGGCCAGCTCCGCCTCGGCCTGCTCGGCGTCGGCCAGCGCGTCGGCGCCGGGCTCCGCGATCCCGAGCTGGGCGAGGATCGTGCGCGCCGTCTCGGCGAGCACGCCCGCCGGGCCGGTGACCTTCTCCGCGAACTCGCCCAGCGCGGCCGAGTCCACGACTCCGCCGCCGGCCGCGGCGGCGGGCTTGCTCACGGCGACGCCGCGGGCCTCGCCCACGGCCAGCACCGCCGCGTCGATCAGCGCGTCGGCCGCGCCGCCGTCGGTGACGGGGCCGTCGGTGAGCCCGCCCAGGTCGCCGCCGCGGACGGAGGAGCCGTCGCGGGTGCCCAGCGCCAGCATGGCGGTGACGTGGCTGACCCAGCCGTCGCCCAGCTCCCACTCGCCGCGCACGCGGTCGCCGATGTGGGCCGGGCGCTTGCCCGAGGGGCCGAACACGCGCCGCAGCTGGTCGCCGACCGCGTCGGTGAGCACCGGGCCGAACGGCTTGTAGGTGCGGGCCATGCCCACCACCGTGCTCTGGAGCTGCGGCATGGCGGCCTCGGCCGCGCCGTCGATGGCGCCCAGGTTGAGCTCGGCGCCCAGGTCCACCAGCAGCTGATTGCGGCGCGACGAAGCGCCGTCGGTGAGCGACTCGATGGTGTCGGAGCCGGTCATCTGGTCGGCGCGCAGCTTGGTCCACAGCGCGATGAGCGTGCGGGTGGCGTCGCCGGCCGTGAACGGGATGTCGTCCGGGCGCGGTCCGCCCGCGGGGGCCGCGGGGGCGGAGGCGGGTGCCGCCTCCGGGGCCGGTGCGGCGGCCGCCGACGCGTCGGCCGGCTCTGCGGCCTCCGTGGCTTCCTCGACGGGTTCCGGCTCGGTGTCGGTGCACAGCAGGATCGCGCGCTCGCGCTCCGAGTTGAGCACCTGCGGCCCGGCGCCCACCTGGCCCGGCAGCTTGAGCGTCTGCGAAGCCAGGTTGGCGACCGTCGGCATGCGGCCCACGCCCACCTCGACGAACCGTTCCACGTCCAGGCCGCCGGTCTCCGCCTCGGAGAACAGCAGGTCCTGGGTCTCGATCCAGCGCACCGGGCTGGCGAACTGCCAGGCCAGCAGCTCGATCAGCAGGATGCGGGTGAGCGCCGAAGGGTTCGCCGCCCAGCTGTCGTAGTCGCCCAGCACCGCGTCGAGCGACTCGGCGGGCACCAGGTCACGGATCTCCTGGACGAACGCGCGGTCCAGCGTGAACGCCCGGGGCACCAGGTTGGGGACGTATCGCCCGACGAGAATCGACGGGTCGATGTCGTGCGGCACGAGCTTTTCGAGCGTCTGCCGGAACTCGGGGACCCCGCCCAGCAGCACCCGCGAGTGGAAGGGCACGTCGATGCCGGGCACCAGGATGAACGCCTTCTTGCCGCCGCGGGCCAGCCGGCGCGCGTCGATGTCGTCGGACAGGGCGTCCAGGCCGGCGACGGTGCCGGCGATCGCGTACTGCGAGCCGCGCAGGTTGTAGTTGACCACCTGCAGGAACTCCCCGGACTCCGCCGCGATCCGTTCCACGTAGTCGGTCACGTCGTCGTCGGCGATGCCCGCCTGGGACGGCCGGATGGCGCCCAGCCGGTAGTCGCTGCGGCCCTCGGCGTCACGCGGGACCAGGTGGTGCATCGCGCTGCCGCGGTGGAACACCACCTCCAGGACGGCCTCCAGCGGCAGCACCTGGGCGACGGCGGCGAGCGCGTTGTACTCGCCCACCGAGTGCCCGGCGAACAGCGAGCCCTCGACGAACGCGCCGGCCTCGCGCAGTTCCGCCACCTGTGCGCACGCAAGGGTGGCCATGGCGACCTGCGTGAACTGGGTGAGGAACAGCACGCCGTCCGGGTGCTGGTAGGTCTCCCCCTTGGCGGTGAGGGCGGTGGGGTTGTCGCGCACCACGGCGAGGATCGAGAAGCCAAGCGCCGCGCGGGTGTGCTTGTCGGCACGCTCCCACACCTTCTTGGCGGCCGGCGAGGAGGCGCGCGCGTCCAGGCCCATCCCCTTGTGCTGGATGCCCTGGCCGGGGAACGCGTAGACGGTGCGCGGCGCCTCGAGCACGCCGCTGGCGATCATGACCAGCTCGCCCTCGACGCGGCAGGACACCTCGATGACCTCGCGGCCGGCGTCCAGGCCCACGCGCTCCACGCGCACGTCGATCTCGGCGCCCGGGCGCACCGGCGCGAGGAACCGCGCGGTCCACCCGGCGAGCGGGGTGGGGGTCCACCCGGCCTGTTTCTCCGTGCCCTCGTACAGCGTGGCCGTGGCCACCTGCTGCGCCGCGGCCGACAGCCACATGCCGTGCACGATCGGCGCGCCGAGGCCCGCGAGCTTCGCCGCCGAGTCGGAGACGTGGATGGGGTTGTGGTCGCCGGAGACCTGCGCGAACGCGTCCATGGCGATGGGCGCCTGCACGGTCGCCTGGCGACGGCGACGGCGGGGGCTCTCGTGGACGTCGCCCGCCTTGCCGCCCGCACGCTGCGGGTCGGCCAGCTCGCCGCGACCGGCGCGCCCGCGGATGGCGAAGCGCTCGGTGAGCTCGGCGACGGGGGTCGATTCCAGGCCCAGGTCGCGCACGGAGCCGACGGCGACCTTCACCTCGACCACGCGGCCCAGGTCGGAGTCCGAGACCTCGGCCGCCTCGGCGCGGACGGTGAGGATCGACGGCTCCCCGGGGAGCGCGCCGGCCAGGCCGATGGCGTGGTCCAGGTGGACCAGGTCCAGCATGCCCTCGATCACGGACGCCGAGTCCGAACCGGGCACGCGGGCGGCGCCGATGGCCGCGAACACGGCCGGCCAGCAGGCGCCGACGAGCACGTCCGGCACGCCCGCGGCGCCCGGCGCGAAGTCGTCGGGCAGGCCCGCGGAGGTGACGCCGCCGTGGTCGGCGATCAGGTCGGGGGTCCACGCCAGGTTGATCCGGGCCACGCCGCCCTTCACCTCGGGCAGCTGCTGCCCGGCGGCCACGCCGAGCAGCTCGGACATCGCGGCCTCCGCGTCGTCCGCGCCGACCAGCGGGGTTCCGCCGTCAACGGTGCTGGCCGGCACGGTGATGCGGATGCGCACGGCCTGCTCGCCCACGAGCGGCACGGTGAGCAGCAGCGCGGCGCCCTCTTCCACGACGGCGAGTGTGGCGCCGGTGAGCGGGTGCTCGGCGCCGTCGCCGGAAAGCCGCCACTCGGACGGCGCACCCAGGCGGTGCACGGGGTTGATGGTGTGGCGGCCCGCCCAGCGGATGTCCGGCGAGGCCAGCACGAGGTCCACGGCGTCGGCCACCGCATCGCCGACGCCCAGGTGCCGGCGCGCAGGGATCGTCGCCGCGGCGCCGTCGCCGGCGAGCAGCTCGTCCGCGGTGGCCTTCTCGAAGCGGTCGAGCAGCTCGCCCACCGGCTCGTCGGCCCGGGTGATCCCGGCGACGGACACCGGGCCGGGGATGATGCACACCTCATCAGCGCCGTAGCGCGCGTCGTGGGCCTGCCACAGCGAATCGGACCGCCACCAGCGGCGCACGTCCTTGTCGATGACCGGAACGAAGTTCACCGGCTTGCCCGGCGTGCGGCACAGCTCCACGAAGAACGACACGTCGGCCGGGTGCAGCAGCGTCGAGGTGGCCGCCGGGTACTGCGCCACCAGCGCGTCCACGGCGGCCTCCGGGGTGTCCAGCACCGCCGGGGCATCGCCGAACAGCGTGGGGATGGGCCCGTGCTCGACGGGGTTCAGGCGGGCCTCCGCGCGGCGCAGCATCTCACCGAAGCGGTCGCGCCAGGTCACGTCCGCCCACACCGAGCCGTCGTCGGCCAGGTCGTGGCCCATGGTCAGCTCGACGTAGCGGCGCAGCCACTGCTCGTACGGCATCGCGGTCACGTCGCCGAAGTACGGCTTGGCGGTGCCGGCCATGGCGGCGACGATCTCGTCGCGCCGCTCGGCCACCGCGTCGACGTCGCCGGCCACGTCGTCGAGCAGGCGGCCGCAGCGGGACGCGGCGTTGTCGATCTCGTGGATGTCAGCGCCCAGCTGGCTGCGGCCGGAGGCCATGCCGCCCTCCGCGCTGCCGGCGCCGATCCACCCGGGCGTGCCGGGGGTCTCGACCAGCATCCGCTTGACCTCGGGCGCCGTGGTGGCCTCGAGGGTGGCCATCGCGGCGGTGCCGACGAGGATGCCGTCGACGGGCATCGCCGGGAATCCGTGCTGGGTGGACCAGCGGCCGGTCAGGTAGTCGGCGGCGCGCTCGGGCGTGCCGATGCCGCCGCCCACGCACACCACGACGTTGGCGCGCGCCCGGAGCTCGCCGTAGGTGGTCAGCAGCAGGTCGTCGAGCTCCTCCCACGAGTGGTGGCCGCCGGCCTTGCCGCCCTCGACCTGCACGATGATCGGGTAATCGGGCACCTCGGCGGCGATGCGTACCACCGAGCGGATCTGCGCCACGGTGCCCGGCTTGAAGGCGATGTAGGGGATGCCGATCTCGGCGCGTTCCTCGATCAGCGCCAGCGCGTCCTCGAGCTCGGGGATGCCCGCGGTGACGATGAGGCCGTCGAGCGCGGCGCCGGTGGTGCGTGCCTTCTGCACCAGCCGCTTGCCGCCCACCTGCAGCTTCCACAGGTAGGGGTCGAGGAACAGCGAGTTGAACTGGACGGCGCGGCCCGGCTCCAGCAGCGCGTTCAGCTCGTCGATGCGGTTCAGGAAGATCTCCTCGGTCACCTGCCCGCCGCCGGCCAGCTCGGCCCAGTGGCCGGCGTTGGCCGCGGCAGCGACGATGCGCGCGTCGACGGTGGTGGGGGTCATGCCCGCGAGGAGGATCGGGGAACGGCCGGTGAGGCGGGTGAACGCGGTCTCCACCACGACGCGGCCGTCGGGCAGCTTCTTGGCGGTGGGCGCGAACTGCGACCACGCGTTCTCGACCTCCGGCGCCGCGCCGGGGGTGAACAGGTTGCGCTGGCCGGCGCGAGTCGACGCCGGCACCACGCCCACGCCCGTCCCCCGCACCACTCCGGCGGTCATGCGCGTGAGCAGGTCCCCGGGCCCCAGGTCCAGGATCCAGCTCGCTCCGGCGTCGACCGCGGCGTCGACCGACCCCACCCAGTCGACGGGCGCGACGAGGATCGAGTCGGTCAGGCGCGACGCCTGCTCGACGTCCAGTCCGCAACGCTCGGCCCAGTCGGCCACCATCTGCACGGCTTCGCGCAGCTCGGGGTGATGGAACCCGGCCTCGACGGCCACGTGCTCGAACACCGGGGCGAAGGGCGCGCCGCCGGTGACCTTGTCCGCGCGCTCGTCCTTCTCCTGCGCGGCGATGCCCTCGCAGTGCATGCGCAGGCGGGCGAGGTGGTCGGGATCGCCGGTGAGCACGATGCGCCGGCGGCCGTTGCGGATCGCCAGCACGGGGCGGTCCAGGGTGCGGGCGCCGAACACCTCGGCCAGCGCGGCCTCGATGCGCTCGGGCTCCACACCGGAGACGGCCAGCATGGGCGAGCGGTCGGTGGTTCCGATGAGCCCGCGGCGGCGCGATACGAGCGTCGCGGCGGCGCCGATGAGCTGGGCGAGCGCGAGCAGACGCGCGTCGTCACGGCCGCCGGCGGCGAGCGCGTCGGCGGCGAGGACGCCCTGTGAGTGCCCCAGCGTGGCGACGTTGTGCGCGCCGGTCTCCTCCGTGCGCAGGTCGAGGCCGTTCTCCGCCAGCGATCGCACCGCTGCCAGCTGTGTCAGCAGCACCCCGGGAAGCGAGATCGCCGCGGAGGTCAGCGCGGACTGGCGCGGACGCGTCGCCTCGATGCCCCACCCGATGGGGTCGAAGCCCGACGGGCGCACCACGAGCAGCTCGGAACGCACCGGGGCCAGGATCCGCTCGGACTCGTCGACGAGCGCCGTGAGCTCTCCCTCGAGCTGCGCGTCGGTGGCGAGTTCGGTGAGCGGGTCCAGCCAGGGCGCGCCCTGCCCGCCGAAGGCCACTGCATACTTCTCGCCGCCCCGGAGCCTGTCGGCGAGCGGCGTTCCGCCGCTGCGGGTCGCAGCCGCGCCGTCGGTCGCGGCGTCGGCTCCGGTGGAGTCGTCGTCGCGGCCTGATCCGAATGCCTCGATGGTCACGTGGGGTTCCTCTCCGTCGGCTCCGCGGCGGGCCTGGCGTGCGGCCGTGCGCGTGGTCTGTCGACATCCCGGACCCGGTTGCGGCGATGGCCTTCGCAGGGGCTGCGCTGCCGTCGCTGCCGCCCGTCCCCGCCCGATCCACGGCGATGTCTCCGTAGAGAAGATTGCCACAGAATCATGAGGGACCCCTCACGTTTCCCGGTGCAGTCGGGGTACCCACGAGTAGAAAACGGGGTACCAGCGGGTAGAAATCCGCTGATGTGCGGCGTTGGTCCACGCTGTGTTTTCAGTCACAATCTGGTCACGGCACGCGGCGCCCGGAGCATCGCGGCCGGAACAGGAATCAGGACATCCGACCAGCACAGACACCGTGCCGGAGGAGACGGACGACGCTAGACGTCGAGCGTGGGCGCCCCGGTTTCGGAGCGGCCGGGCTCCGGTGCGTAGGCGGCGACGTCCTCGCGGGCGGGCCGCCTCCTCGCCGCGCCCCTCCCCGGCGCCAGCACTGCCATGAATACGGCCCCCACTGCGGCCGCACAGGCAAGTACCAGCCCCGCGCTCGCCACCCCGTCGAGGAACGCGCGCTCCGCGACGTCCTCGAGCACGCCCGCGGACGGCCCGGCGTGCTCGGCCACCGCGAGCGCGCCGGCGAGCGAGTCCTCCACCGGTCCGCGCGCCGCCGCCGGCAGCCTGTCGAGCACGGGTGCGATGCCGCTCGCGTAGCCGGCCGCCAGCAGGCTCCCCGCAACGGCGATGCCGAGACTGGCCCCCACCTCCCGGGTGGCGTCGTTGACGGCGGCTGCGACCCCCTGCTTGTCCGCGGGCGCCTCGGAGACGATCACGCCCGTGGCCGGCGCGGCGGTGAGCCCCAGCCCGGCGCTCATGATCAGCACCGGCCACAGCACGTCGACATAGCCGGAATCGGCGTCGATCCCGCGCAGCATCAGCAGGCCGAACGCGATAGCCGCCATCCCCGCCACCATCACGGCCTTGAGGCCTACCCGCTCGGCGATCCGCGGCGACACCATGGCCACCAGCATCAGCGGAGCCATCATCGGCGCGATGGCCAGCGACGCGCCGAACGGGCTGTACCCCAGCACCAGCTGCAGGTATTGGATCAGGATGAGGAACACCCCGAAGGTGACGCCGAACTGCACCGTCAGCGACAGCGCGCCCGCGGAGAACCCCCTGCTGCGGAACAACCGCACGTCCAGCAACGGCTCGCGCATGCGCAGCTGCGTCACGACGAACGCGACCACGAGCACCAGCCCCCCGCCGATCGTCGCGAGCACGGGTACGGACGCCCAGCCGTGCTCCGGCCCCGAGATGATGCCGAACACGAGGAGCCCCAGCCCGGCGGCCACCAGCACGCCGCCGACCGCGTCGATCCGCGGCGGAACGGGCGAACGCGACTCCGGCAGCGTCAGCACGCACAGGAGCATCACCGCGCCGGCGGCCGACAGCACGATGAAGATCGACTCCCACGACCACACCTGCACCAGCGCCCCGGAGCCCACGATTCCGACCACCCCCGCCGCTCCGGCCACCCCGGCCCACAAGCCGATGGCGCCCGCCCGGCGGTCGGCGGGCAGGAGGCCGGTCAGCAGCGACAGCGTGGACGGCATCACCGCGGCGGCACCGGCCCCCGCCAGCACGCGGGCGGCGATGATCCACACCGGCTCCTGCACCAACAGCGGCAGCACCGACCCCGCGGTGAACACCGCCAGCCCGGCGACGAGCACCACCCGGCGGCCGTACCTGTCGCCCACGGCGCCGGCGGGCAGCACCAGGCACGCGAGCGCGAGGGTGTAGCCGTCGACAATCCAGGTGAGCTGCGCCTGCGTGGCGCCGGAGGCCGTGGCGATGTCCGGAAGCGCGGTGTAGAGGGCTGCCATCGAGGCGATGATGACCGCCACCGCGGCGCACGCCACGGTGACGATCCACCCGCGAGCCGCGGCCCCCGGCACGGATGCGCCCGGGCCGGTCACGCCAGGCGTTTCCTTGGCCACCACGTCCGTCATCGCTGCGCTCCCTCGGCCGTCCGAACCCGTCGCCAATTTACGCTACAGTCCGTAGCGTTTCGATACAAACGGTTTCGTTTCTTGAACCGGAACGGTGCGCTCGCCGGAAAGCCGGGCCATACTGACGACGATGATCGCGAAGCAACCTCCCCCCGCCCCCGCCGCCGACGGCCCCGGGGAGCCCGCCGACGAGGACCCCCGGCGCCGGCGCTCGCGGTCGCGCCTGCTCGACGCCGCGACGAACCTGCTCAGCTCCGGCGGAGTGGAAGCCGTGACCGTCGAGGCGGTGACGAAGGCCTCCAAAGTCGCGCGCACCACCCTGTACCGGCACTTCGACAACAGCGCCGCGCTGGTCACCGCGGCTTTCGAACGGCTCATCCCGCCAGTCGCGGCCCCACCGGCGCAGGGGACCACCCGCGAGCGGCTGATCACGCTGATGGACGCGATAGCCGAGTCGATCGAAGGCGCACCCCTGCACCTGACAGTGTTCGGGTGGCTGGCGATAGGCCCGGACCGCGCCGCGGCGGGCGACACCGATGCCGATGCCGACACCGACGCCGCTTCTCTGCGCGAACGGGTTGTAGCCCAATACCGCGAGCCGTTCGACGCCCTGCTCGACAGCCCGGAGGTGCGCAAGGAGATCGGCGACTACGACAACACGCTGGCCATGCTGCAGCTGACCGGCCCGATGGTGTTCGCGCGGCTGGCCGCGCTGCCGCCGGTCGACCGGGAACAGCGCGCACGGATCGTCGACGACTTCCTCACTGCGCGTCAGGCGCCCGCGACTGGTGCGCGAGAAGGGACTCGAACCCTCACGTCCTAGGACACTGGAACCTAAATCCCATCTAGGGTGCAGGTCAGGGCATCGAAAAGCCGTTTACCAGCAGATATACCTCACCTGACATCACCCGACATACCCCTGTTTGGTGGTCAAGTGTGGGCAAAATGTGGGCACGGATGAGTTGGCAAGGATGCGACGGAGGAGCGTCCGCGGCAGCACAGCATGAAGCGAGGCCGATGCCCTCGGGAGTGGGCACCGACCCCGCCACCACTACGACGCGGCCGACGCCCCCACGGTTCCCTCGATCTCGAACCGGTCCCCCGTCACGGCGATGAACCGGGCGCGCGAGTACGTCTCCACGGCACCGCCACCGACGACGCGACGACGGCCGGGAGCCTCAGGGGCGCGGTGGAACACGTGCACACCGTCACCCGACATGCTGCGCTCGGTGTAGATGATGCTGCCCGCCGGCAACTGCGTGATCGCGTCGACGGCCCACGGTGCCAGGACGTCACCCTGCAAGCAGTGATCGAGGTCGAGACACGCGAGGCCGTCACCGAGCATCACGCCGTGCGGCAAGTGCTTCACCCGGTCGAACGTGGTCCAGGTGCGCGGGTCGATGGGCGATGCGGACCGGCCACCGACTTGCACCGGGCGCTTGCCGATACGCGCCGCCCAGCGGGCTACCGACGTCATCGCGTACGGCAGCTGGCGGGCGCGGTGGGCACGCTGGCGGCACCGCGAAGTGCAGAACCGCGGTGACCGGCCAGGGCGGTCCCGGTGGAAGTCGGCGGCGCACTGCTGGCACGTGAACCTCATACACGCATTCTACCTGCGCGTTGTCACGATAGGAGGCATTGACCAGGGATGCAGTGAGAGGGTGCTGAACCGAGGCTGTGAGAGCCGATCTGCCGATCCCGGCAAGGGATCACACGCGGGGCGCTGCGATAGGCGCTCAGGGGGCGAAATAGGGGCCTGCCAGGGGCTACGCGCAGCCGCGTGGAAAAAGTCCAGAGAGATATTGGCCGTATGGCCGAGGAGGGGCCGGACCAGTGCGTATGGTGACCGCCCCTGCCCCCTGCGGCCGTCCTGCGGGTGGAACGCCCCCCGGCTAGGAGGTCGAGCATACCGGGGGGCGTTCCGTTCCGGTGCAAGGAGGAACACCGGAGGTCTCTACAGGAGTGATCCGCGGGCGCGTGACTGGTCTGCCTCGCGTGCCGCCCGCTGCTCGCTGATCTTGGTCATGCGTTCGCGTGCGGTGGTGGCGTCGGCGAGTTCGATGCTCAAATCACTGCGCACCAGGGTCCATGCGTCTGCGCGCCGTCCGAGCTGTTCGACGTGGTCCAAGTCGGCGTCGGTGAGGGCGAGGATCGGCGGCAATGCGTCGGAGGCGAAGCGGCACAAGGTGTTGAGTGCCTGCCATCCGGCCATGATGATGCGCAGTGTTGCGACGGCGTCGCGGGCGTCGGCCCAGGCGCGGACGGCGTCGGCTCCGAGCCGGATGATCGTGGTCTCGTCGTCGAGCTCGACATCTCCGAGAATCCGGCGGGCCGCGCTCAGCTGCTGCCCAGCCTGCTGTGCGGCGTCGGCCAGGCCTCCCAGGATGGCGTCCATCTCCCCGCGGATGGCGGTGGTGGTGCGCTCGTCCATGACTCGCTGCAAGGCGCGGTCGAGGCCATCGCCGGTGGGTCCGCCGAACGCCTGCACGGTGACGGCCCGCTGTACGGCCGGATCATCGACGGGGTCGGTGCCGGCGAGGACGGCATCGGCGATGGCGGGGGCGATGAGGTCGAGGCCGCCGGTTCGGATGTCGGCGTTGCGGACGGTGTCCGCGTTGGCGAGTGCGTTGCGGACGGACTCCGGGAGCGTGGCCCCGATGGCTTTGTACGTCGTTGCGATCTGGCGGGCGTGGGGGCTGTTCACTGGTAGTCCTCGCTTCCGAAGAGCTCCGCGAGGAACTGGCGGGTTCCGGAGTCGGGTCCGAGGCCGGGCGGGGCGTCGGGGTTCCCGCCCTCCAGTGGGGCGATGTTTCCGCTCATGTCCGGCTTGGGTGGATCGGCGTCGGCGGCGCGCTTGCCGAAGATTGCTTCGAGGAATGCGCCGGTGTCGTCGGCGTCTGCTGCCATCGTCTTACCTTTCGATCGGGAGGAACCATCTGCCGCGGAGTTTCCTACCCCGTTCGGCTGCGTGTCGCCGGGCTGTCCTCTCGGTGCAGCCGGTGAGTTCCGCGTACCGCTGTGCTGTGATCCATTCTTCGCGGTCATACTCGGCACGGTGTCGGTTCAGTGTCCGTTCCGCTGCGATCACGGCATCGACGTGCGCTTGCAGCTCGGACAGCTCGGACGGGGCGGGTATGCCGTTGCGGCGTGCCGCTGCGGTGGCGGTGCGGATGAGGCGTCCGATGAAGCGGGCGCCGTCCGCGTCGATGATGAGTGCGGTGCCGTGACGGCTGATCATGCGGTGTCCCCCCCGTGCTTGGGGCAAAATCCGCGTGGATCGCGCGTCAGATATGCGCAGCCGGGAGCGGCGCACCATCGGATTGCCCGTGTCTCAGTGCTGTGGACACGTGCCGGACGTTGGCGTGTGCAGGGACGGCGGCGAGGAAGATCTGCGGGTGTCATGTCGGGGTCTCCGATACGTGGACGAGCTCGGGATTCTTGCGGTACGCCCCGTGCACCGGACACGCGCGCTGATCGGCGGGCAGGGCCTCGGGCCACCTCCATGGGCACGCGGGTGTTGGGCAAGAGACGAGATCAGTGGGCCACTTCATCGGGCACCTTCCGGAGCGTGGGAGTCGGGGCACTCGATGCGGTGCGCGCATTGGCGGCAGAGCCAGGACGCCGTGCGAAGGGCGTCTGCGTTGCCTTCCGCGGCCGCGTCGTAGACCGCCCATTGGTCGACGCATCGGGCGCGGGGCACGTTCGGCCGGCCGTCGAAGATCTGCTCGAGTAGGTCCACCGGGCCGCCGGGTCGGCGGCGGGGGTTGCGGTGGCGGGGCGGATCGCTGGGCATTACCGCAGCCCGGCGAGGACGATCAGCGGGAGCGCCTCCAGCTTCTGCCGGAACCGGATGTCGCGAGCTCGCATATCGAGGATGCGAATCGCAAGGTCGTGGGCTTCCTCCTGGCCCTGCGCGAGGCACGCGTCGTATCGCTCAGCCTTCACGGCTGCGGCGTAATCGACTTCACCCCGCCCGTCGGTCTCACTATTGGAGACCGCGCGGGATAACTCGAATTCACCCAACGGCCTGTGGATCGTGCACCACGTCTGCGGAATTGCGATGCGGTGCCCCTCGGGGGACTTCAGCTCAACTGCATCTCGGGTGTACTGCGGAATTTCGACCGACCAGTCAGTCCACACACTGTGGATCAGTGCGGCGGCGGGGTGCTGCGGATCGTCCCTCCATGCGTGAACCGGGACTTTCCATCGGGATAGCCCGGGGTGCTCCATCTGGCGGGGAAGCTTGTTGTAGTGGGCGATGCGTAGGTCGCCGTTCGGGTGCCGGCCGATGATCCAATCGAGCTCATCGAAGTCCTTGCCGGTGAGCCGGACGCGGCCGAACGGCTCCAAGTCCTGCGGGCGCGCGGTGTCGAGCTGCTTGGCGACTGACTGCGTGATCTGACGGTTGCCGATCTGGAGCACGCGCACCTCGGCGGCGAGGCTCTGGATGGCGGCGGTGTCGGTGCTCGTCATGGTGATCTCCTAGGCGCTGACGGTGGCGAGGCTGCACTGCCAGCACTTGCCGGCGGCGGTGAGGTTGACGTCGGGATGGTGGCGGCAGGAACCGCCAGGGGTGGGGACAGAGCGGACAGAACGGACAGAACTGCCCTCGGACGGTGGTTCTGTCCTTTGTGTCCGTTGTGTCCCGTGGTTGAGCCGGTACGTCGGCGAGGGGCTCCGGCCAACCGATGCACCCGATCCCGGCGCCGGGATCGGAAGTAAATGCCGGTACTCGATGAGTCGGTCAAGTGCAGGCTGCAGCTCAGTCTTGGACTTGAACCTTCGAGCGGCCCGCTGCATATCCCGCTCAGAGATGACGTCCTCGCCGATATGCTCGATGCGCTCCAACAGGTAGATCGCATCTGCAGTGATCTGGTCCATGCCCATCTCGGCGAACACCTTGATCGCGCACGCCTTGAAGTACCCACCGACCCGCGTGGCGGCCTCGATGGTCTCGACCGCTACCGGGCATCGAACACCAACGTCGTGCCCGTACTCGGCCAGGTGCAGCATCCCTGCGATCCGGCAGACCGCACCGACGTACTTCGCTCCCCAATCGGCGATAGACGCGAGCTCTCCGTTACCCGCGAGGGTTGGTTCGACAGCCTCTTCCAATGACCGCACCGCGTCGTGTGCTGGCGGCGACAGGACCAGGACGGCGGGGTCTCCGTTCCATCCGGCCATGCCCTCGGCGAGCGTGCCGATGCTGCGCGTGTAGGCGGCGCGCACGACCTCGGTGACGGGCGCGGGCGCGATCGTGCGGGCGCCGACCTTCGAGACCGGGCAGGCGAACAGAATGCGCGCGAGGAATCCCCGACCCCTGAATGATTCCTCACGTGACAGAGCGGACAGAACGGACGGCTGGATCATCAGCCCGAGGGTGAGCGCCGGGTGACGGACGTACTCGGGCTCACGGCCCTTGCGGTCGACCTTCAGCGGATCGCCCGCGTGACCTTTGAGCCAGAGATCCAGGTTTGGAATCGACTTCGAGTAGCGGCCGGCGATGATGTCGAAGATGCCGCCCTCGGCCGAGATGATCGCCAGACGACCACCTTGTTCGGCGAGCAGTGACGCTGCAGCTTCGGGCGTGACGTCATCGGCCACCAACCGTGGCACCGCGGGCACGGTCATGGACTCTGCAGTCTGTGCGGCGCCGACAGCATCAGCCTGCAGCGCACTCTTGTTGTCGGTCGCGTTGGCGGCGATCTTGCGAGCCTTCTCGGCCTCGGCGACCGCAATGGACTTCAGCGTCTCGGCCTCCATCCGTGCAGCCATACCGAGCTCGGCGAGCTGGGCCTCGACATCGAGCAGCGGCGCGATCATCGAGTGCTGCACCGAGGACTTGCGTTCCCCCGGTCCAGCCACGGTGGCGAAGTACCCACACAAGGGCTCTCGCCAGCCTGAGCGGATCTCGATCTGCGCGTGCCCACCGGTGCAGGCGCTCAGGGCGGAGAGTGCCGACGTACCGGCCATCGCTGGGTCAGTCTGGGTGGCCTCGGCGGTTCCCTCCACCATCGCCCGCACACTGGTCGGCAGAGCGTCGACAGGGAACTGCGGGATCGATCTGGTGGCGGTCAGCGGCGTCGGCGGATCGGCCGGGCCGTCAAGCGCGGCCACGATCTGATCTTCAGTCGCGGTGTCGGCTTCGGTGCCGTACGGGATCACGAGGCAACTCCTCTCTCAATCGGGCAGGTACGTGGATCTCCACCGTGTGAGCACAGTCGGATGGGCCGGTCCCATAGCGGTGTCACGGTCGGGTACTCGCAGAGCTCGCCAAGCCATTCGCATTGCTCGGTGACATGCGCGGCGGTCCAGCAACCACATTCGCGCCAGGGGCCGATCGGATAGAAGATCACTTGGCATCACCCGATCGGCGGGCGCAGTGCGGCCCGATGTGACGGGCGACTGAGCGCGGATCCACAAGGGCTTGGCCGCACACTCGGCAGGGCACGGAGATCCTGAAGCCGCGGTCGGCGAGTTCAGTCAGTAGATCCCGTTCGCGCCGCTCATCAGCGTCGAGCTGGTCGTGGAGTTGGGTAAGATAGGAAACAACCATGAGGGTGGTTGCCTTTCTCGATCCCCCGGCCCAAACCTGGGTCCGGGGGATCAGTCGTTCTGACAGGGACTCTGGACCGGGGCCTTGTCGAACGTGTTGAGGTGGATCAGCAGATCTGTCGAGGCCGTCGAGCGGCTACCGGTGGAGCAGGTAGTACGCCGCCTCCGCGAACTCCTCCTGCTCCTCTGCCGTCATGCGAGGCACTACCTCCTCAACGGTCTTGTCCGTGGCGCGTGCGTACTTGCGAACCAGGTCCACGGCAGGCTGTACGCGCTGTGCACGCTCATACTCGAAGTCAGCGGCCCGCTTCATTGCGTCGCCTGCCGCGCTGAGGTCTTCAGGGCCAGCAGCCTTGATTGCCTCAAGTTCGCAGGCCGTCGGCTTCGACCCGTCCTTCATTCGCAGCTGGTCGAAGTCACCGCTGGAGTCGAACAGCGATTGGAAATCGACGCGGGTAAGGATCTCGACGGTGGTCGGGTTCGGCATGGTGTGCTCCTTAGGTCGGCGGATCTGGATGCCGTCGGGGGTGACGGCGACGTCGTGGTCAGGCGGCCAAGAATCCCCACTGCACCGCGAGCGTGAGCGCTCCGAGGGCGACCAGGTAGCTGCCCGCGCCGATCGCGGTGACGACGAGGGTGAGGCGGAGGATTTCGCGGATCATCGGCCGGACTCCTTTATCTGCTGGTCGATCTGCTCCTCGGCCCAGCTGGTGGGCGGAACCTGATCGAACAGGGCACCAGCGACGAGCATGGTGGGGCGTGTGCCGGTGGGGTCGACGATCAGGCGGTACCTGCCCTGGTCAACCCCGCGGGCGACTGTCTGGTCGTACAGGGCGCGCCCCTTGTCGAGCAGGCGGTCGCGGTCACTCATCGCCCATCACCTCCGTGGCCACGTCCTCCACGGCGATGCCCCGGCGGCGTGCCTCGATCAGCGCGTACTCGACGTCTGAGAGCTCGGCTTCGGCGCGGCGCCTGCACTCAGTGCAGGGCACGAGCTGGTCCGACTCGGCGCCGGTGGCGGCCCGCGCCTCGACCAGGATCTCCTCGACGGTCGTGCCGGCCCACGCGGCGATGCTCTCCAGCTCGGCGACGGTGATCTGCTCGGGGAACTTCTCCGCGGCGCCGATCTCCAGGGACACCTTCGCCAGGATCTCGACAAGGACGCGGTCGGTGATTGCCTCGGCGAAGCTCATGCCGCCGGTGGCGGCGGAGGGAGTGCTCACAGCTCCTCCTCATCGACGACGCTTCCGCGGTACCCGTACTCGGCCCATCCGCCAGTCGACGGCGTAGCCTGCACGGTCGTCACGCCGTCCTCGTCGACCAAGTGCATCCCGCCGGCGGACACGTCCAAGGTGGCGATCCGCGTGTTCTCGAGCAGCCACTGATGACGGGCGTCGATGTCGCCGACGTTGAGCGGCCAGTCCGCAGGATGAGAGCATCCGGGATCGGCGGAGCCGAGCCCCTGCATGACTTCGGTAGCCTCGTCGCTGCCGCAACGCGAGCAGATCGGGATGGATCGGCAATCGGTGACGCGCGAGCCGGCGGGCTGAAGCGGCTCGGGATCGAACGGCCGATCGCAGCGCGGGCAGTAGTTGTTCTCGATGTTGTCCGCGATCTGCTCGGCGAGCTCCTCCGGCAGGTCGGCAATCTGGTCGAGGATTCGCGGCGACCATGCGTAGCATCCGCTGAAGCTGCGGATCGGTTCGGTAGACTTCGGCATGACTTCTCCTCCTTCGTGGGGGTTGGGGTTCAGGGCCTCGGGGCGGTGGCAGCCGCTACCGAGGCCATTTCTTGTGGTCATCGGGTCAGGCCGCGGGATGCGGCCCACCGGTCGGGATGCGCGACCTTGAACGTCGCCTCGTCGCCCACCGGGTCGCGGTACGTCCGCAGACAGCGGATGATGTCGGCATCGGCGGCGCCAGCCTTCAGGCGTCGGCGGACGATCCGGGATACGCGGGTCGGCGATAGGCCGATGTCGAGATCGAAGTTCAACGCCTGGGCGCGGCTGATCGTCACGTTCGGCCTGGTGGCCACCTCCTGTGTCTGACCAGGAGGACGGGGCGGGGTCTCGGTCATGTGGCGGCCCGCGCATCTGTTCGCGTCATCAGATTGGAGTCGAGCCAGTCGTAGACGTCCTGCCAGTCGTAGAACACGCGCCGGCCGAGCTTCATGAACTTCGGCCCATTCCCCCGGTATCGCTCTTGTGCGAGCGTCGAGACCGTCACGCGCCGGAAGTCGGCGACCTCCTCGGGCGTGGCGAGCGGTAGACGCTTAGGTGTGGCCACGGTGGCCTCCCTTCAGTTGAGCCTCACGCCGACGTTTTCTATCGGCATGAACTGAGCATGCATGAGATCACCCGTGATGTCAAGCCGATAAAGATTCGCGGTAGTGTGTCGGCATGGACGAAGCAACGGGCTTGCCTGACGTGGTCGGCCGGAATGCGCAGGCGATCCGCATGCGCGCCGATGCCGGGACCGAGGCCGTCGCGCAGGTGGCACGGGAGTACGGGCTCAGATGGTCCGACAGCCGCGTAAGCGCCCTTGAGAAGGGCAAGGTGAGCCCCACCTTGCCCACCCTCTTCGCGCTCGCGCAGGCCCTCGGAGATGTGACCGGCGAACGGATCTCGATTGCGGATCTCGTAGAGCACGACGGCTGGGTGAGACTGAACGCCGATCTCGATGTACGCGGCGCCGCAATCGTCTCTGCCCTGCGAGGCGAACCGCTCGATCTCGCGTCCGGGGACGTACGCGGCGGCGTCGAGGAACTACAGGATGTCGCGGCGAAGGGCATCGAGCGGGCGGCCCTCGATGGTCGCCTTCCTGAGTCGGTGCCGAGGCTCTTCGGGCATTCGCGGACCGTGATTCGGCAACTCGCGCAGGCATCAGGGGTCGCGGAAGAACGCGCAGCGAAGTCGCTCGGCCTGAATCCTGCGAGTCTCGCGGCCCTGTCGTATCACCTGTGGGGTCGAACGCTCTCCGAAGAGCGCGACAGGCGGGTCGGCGAGGGTGCCAACGCGCAGCACAAGGGGCAGGTCACCCGCGAGCTGCGGGCCGAGCTGAAGGCGGCGCTCGATGGCGACGATCAGTAGCTACACCACGAAAGCCGGCCTTCGGTACCGGGTTCGCTACCGCACGCCGGATCGGCGGCAGACCGACAAGCGCGGCTTCAGGACCAAGCGGCAAGCGGAGGACTTCGCGGCGACGGTCGAGGTGGCGAAGCTGACTGGCGAGTACGTCGACCCGAAGGCCGGCCGCGCCACGGTCGGCGAGCTCGCTGAGCAGTGGATCGCGGGCAAGGTGAATCTGAAGCCGTCGAGCCTCGCCAGGTATCGACACAGCCTCGATCAGCAGGTGCTTCCGCGCTGGGAGTCGGAGCGGATCTCCGATGTGACTACCGCCGGGGTTCAGGCCTGGATCGCCGGGATGAACGACAAGGGCCTGTCGGCGTCGACCGTCCGCAAGGCGCACCACGTTCTAGGGCTCGTGTGCAAGATGGCGATCAGAGACCGGCGGATCGT
The DNA here is from genome assembly GCF_007559025.1 of Tomitella fengzijianii. Lineage (NCBI taxonomy): Bacteria > Bacillati > Actinomycetota > Actinomycetes > Mycobacteriales > Tomitella > Tomitella fengzijianii. The sequence continues at coordinate 2,920,892 of NZ_CP041765.1, forward strand.
CCGCAACCCCTGCGAAGGCGTCGACCTCCCTCGCCTCCCGAAGCCTGACAACCGGTACCTCACGGCCCAGCAGGTCGCTGATCTCGCGCACGCGGCCGGCGACAACCGACTGATCATCCTGGTGCTCGCCTACACCGGTATCCGGTGGTCCGAGATGGTGGCGCTGCGGGTGCGGCGCGTCGACCTGAAGCGCCGTCGCCTGCGGATCGCCGAAGCGGCCACCGAAGTCGACGGGCGCCTCGTGTGGGGTACGCCGAAGTCGCACGCCTCCAGAACCGTGCCGTACCCGGCGTTCCTGCACGAACTGCTGCGCGAGCAGATCCGCGGCCGCGGCGCCGACGAGCTCGTGTTCACCACAGACAAAGACGGGCCGGTGAGGTCGAGGGCGGCGCGGAGGACATGGTTCGATGCTGCAGCCGAGGAGGCAGGCGTTAAGGGCATCTCACCGCACGATCTGAGGCACGCTGCAGCCTCCCTGGCGGTATCCGCTGGGGCCTCGATCAAGGGTGTGCAGGCGATGTTGGGGCACTCCACAGCGGCGCTCACGCTCGATGTCTACGCGGACCTATTCGAGGACGACCTCGATGGGGTTGCGCAGCGCCTCGATGCCATCGGCACCGGCGTCCGGCCGCGCCTGAAGTCGGTCTAGGTTCGCGCCGATTGTGGGCAAAATGTGGGCAGAAACGCCTATCGGCGCCACCCCAGCACGATCCTGGAGTGGCGCCGATAGCGTGTCTACCTGCATGTTCTAGATTTGGTGCGCGAGAAGGGACTCGAACCCTCACGTCCTAGGACACTGGAACCTAAATCCAGCGCGTCTGCCAGTTCCGCCACTCGCGCGTGCGGAGCACAGCCTACGACAGCCCCTGTCGTACACCCTCACCGAGTGCGCCCCGTCACCGTCCCCTGAGCGGTCGCGGAGCCGCAGGTCAGGTACCGTCGTAGTGTGGCACGAACTCGTCGACGGCACCGGGTGACACTGATCGTCTTCGTCATCGCCGCTGCCGCCACCTGTCTCGCACTGGGCTGGTGGCAGTGGGACCGCTACGAGTCGGCGTCCGGCACCGGCCAGAACCTCGGTTACGCACTGCAGTGGCCGTTGTTCGCCGCGTTCTGCGTCTACGGCTACCGGCGCTTCGTCAAGCTCGAGGACCAGCAGGCCGAGATCGTCGACGCCGAAGGCGCGGAGTCTTCCGACAGCCCCGATGCCGCAGTGGCCGCCCCCGCCGTCACGCGCCCCGAGGTGCCCGACGACGGCCCCGGTATGCTCGCGCGCCTGCTCGGGCGCGATTCCGCCCCCGCCGTCACCGAGATCCCGGCGGACCTGCTGCCGCAGCGCGGCGCATCCGCGGGCAACGCCGCCGAGTCGGCGCCGGACGATCTGCGGCTCCTCGAATACAACGAATACCTTGCTCAGCTCGATGAGCGCTCCACGAAAGGACGCGGCCGATGACCGAAGCCGAGGACGCAACGCGCCCCGCCCCCGTCGGCGCCGAGGTGCCCGGCCCACTCGCAGCCGAAGAAAAGAAGATCCCCGGCGCGCTCCTCCGCTACCGCGTGCTCGCCTGGATCACCGGCGTCTGGCTGCTGGCACTGTGTTTCGAGCTGATCGCCGCCTACGGATTCGGCGTCGAGGGGCTGAGCTGGATCGCCGTCGCCCACGGCTGGATCTACTTCGTCTACTTGCTCATGACGATGGACCTGGCGGTGCGCGTGCGCTGGCCTGTCGCCCGTACCCTCGGCACACTGGTCGCGGGCACGATCCCGTTCCTGTCCTTCTACGTCGAGCACATCCGCACCAAGCAGGTCAAGGAACAGTTCGGTCTCAGCTGACGGAGCATTCGCGGTTCCGCGGAACCGCCGCCGCCCTCACGCCGGCGGCGACCACGCGGGGTCGCGGCCCATCCACGCCACGAGCTTCTGCGTGGCCGTGGCGCCGTCCGGAACCTGCACCTCGGGCCCGAAGACGCCCGGCCCGCGCAGCACCTCCTCCGGCATCGGCTCGGAGAGCTTGTAGGAGAACGCGGCGACGTCGGCGGGGATCTCCGCTTCGCGGCCCACGCTGTGCACGAGGTCCCATCCGTGCACGAACAGGTCGACCGCCGGGAACGACAAGCCCTCCCGCACCGACCGCGGCCCGCGGGGCGAGTCCATGACGGCGTCCAGATCCACCCCCTCGATGGCTCCGCGCGCCGGGCCCGCCAGCGCGGTCCACCATGCGTGGGGGTTCCCCTCGACGATGTCGCCGGGCCGGTCCGGGATCGACCACCCCGGTTCCTCCCCGCGCAGCAGTGCCGTGCCGAACCGCACCACGCCGCCCATATGGCCGAGCACGTCCAGCGCCCGCCAGCCCTCGCACGGCGACGGCTGCTGCCACCGGTCCGGCCCCACGGCCTCGACCGCGTCGGTGAAGAAGTGCAAGCCCCTGATGTATACCTCGTCCGCATCGATCGCCATGCCGCCCAGGGTTCCACTGTGGTGCCCGGCGGGCAGGCGGAATCGGCAACACGGAACCGGGAAAACGGGCGTCTGCCCTCTTCCTCCGGCGCGCCGACGGTTCCCCTACACCTCGGCGAGCGTGCGCAGGATGGGCACCAGCTGCGCCAGCGCCCGCGCGCGGTGCGAGTCCGCGTCCTTCTCCTCCGCGCTCATCTGCGCGGCGGTCCGGTCCTCCCCCGCCGGGACGAACACCGGGTCGTAGCCGAAGCCGTTCTCTCCGCGCGGCGCACGGGCGATGGCGCCGTGCCATTCACCGTGCACCGCGGTCTCGTTGACCTCCGGCCCCTCCTCGCCGTCCACGTACTCGTCCGTGGGCACCACCAGCACACAGCATGAGACGAAGGCCGCCTGACGCCTCTCCTCCGGCACGTCGGACATCTGCGCCAGCAGCAGCGCCGTGTTGGCGGCGTCGTCACCGTGCACTCCGCTCCACCGGGCGGAGAGCACCCCGGGCATGCCGTTCAGCGCGGCCACGGTGAGCCCCGAATCGTCGGCGATGCACGGCAGCCCCGTGGCGCGGGCGCCGTCTTGCGCCTTGACGAGCGCGTTCTCCTCGAACGTCGCGCCGGTCTCGGGCGTCTCCGGATACTCGGCGACCTCGTCGAGGCCCACGACCTCCAGCCCGGTGACATGCGCGGCCGCCAGCACCCGACGCAGCTCCACCAGCTTCTTGGGGTTGCGGCTGGCGACCAGGATCCGGCGCATCAGTTGCCGAACGCCTTCTTCTTCGCCGGTGCGGCAGGCTGCGGGAGCGTCCCCGGATACGGCGCGGCGAGCGCCTCCCGCTGGATGGCGAACAGCTGCTCGCATCCGGCCGTGGCCGAGTCGAGCATCGCGTCGAGCGTGGAGCGGGCGAAGGTGGCGCCCTCGCCGGTGCCCTGCACCTCGACGAGCGTCCCGACGTCGGTGGCCACCACGTTCATGTCCACCTCGGCGCGCGAGTCCTCCTCGTAGGGCAGGTCCAGGCGCACCCGGCCGTCCACCACGCCCACCGAGACCGCGGCGATCCCACACGACAACGGCTGCGGGTCGGCGAGCCGGCCCGCAGCGTCGAGGTAGGTGATCGCGTCGGCCAACGCCACGTAGGCGCCGGTGATCGACGCGGTGCGTGTGCCGCCGTCGGCCTGCAGCACGTCGCAGTCGATGGCGATGGTGTTCTCGCCCAGCGCGGACAGGTCGATGCACGCGCGCAGCGCCCGGCCCACCAGGCGGCTGATCTCGTGCGTGCGGCCGCCCACCTTGCCGCGCACCGACTCGCGCCCGCTGCGCGTGTGCGTGGACGAGGGAAGCATCGCGTACTCGGCGGTGAGCCAGCCCAGCCCGGAGCCGCGGCGCCACCGCGGCACGCCCTCCTCCACGCTGGCGGTGCACATCACCCGCGTGCGGCCGAACTCCACCAGCACCGAGCCCGCGGGGTGGTCGGTGAAGCCCCGGGTGATGCTGATGGGGCGCAGCTCGTCGTCGGCCCTGCCGTCCGTTCGCGTAGTCACAGTCACCCCCCGAGCCTAACTCCCGCACAGCGGACTTCCCCGACGACGGGGCGCTCTCCCTCGGCGCCGTACCGCGTGTCACGCATGGCGGCGACCGTGCGCGGCGGGGCTATCCAGGCGCAGCGGGGCTATCCGTGCGAGGCGAGCCGGTCCGACGACGTCGTCGGGACGACGTCCGCCACGAAATCGGGCGCGACCACGTCCACCAGGCCGTCGTACTCGGCGCGGGCCTCCGCGAGGACCTCGCCGCGCGGCGTCCACGGCGGGATGTGCGTGAGCAGCAGGCGCCCCACGCCCGCGCGCTGCGCGATCCGGCCGGCCTCCGTGCCGGAAAGGTGCAGACCCGGGGGCCGCAGCTCCGGCGCGTGCGTCCACGAGGCTTCGCACAGGAAGACGTCGGCGCCGCGGGCGAGCTCGACGACCTCGTCGCACATCGCGGTGTCCCCGCTGTAGGCGAAGACGGCTCCGTCGGGCGCGGTGATCCGCAGCCCGAAGGACTCCGGAGGGTGGCACACGCGGCGCGGCTCCACGGTGAGGCGGCCGACGGTGATCGCGACACCGTGCTCCCACGAGTGCAGGTCGATGGTGTCGGACATGTCGTCCACCTCGCCCGCGATCTCCGCGGACGCGACCCCGATCCGATGGGCGGTGTCCGCGGGGCCGTACATCCGCGCACGGCCCGCCGCGCTCCCCGGGCCGTACCGCCGCCACACCAGCAGCCCCGGGACGTCGAGGCAGTGATCGGCATGCAGGTGGGTGAGCAGCACGACGGCCTCACGCGGGTCCGCGTGCCGCTGCAGCGCGCCCAGTACGCCGCCGCCGAAGTCGAGGACCACTGGCGGCGTGCCCTCGGCCGTGAGGAGGTACCCGGACGCCGGGGAATCCGGTCCGGTCACGCTGCCGGAGCAGCCCAAGACGGTCAACCGCATGGCGGTCATAGTGCCATGACCTCCTGCCGCACACTCATCGACCTCGTGACGATGACATCTTCGTCACCGTCGCCGCCGCATCTGCGCACGACGTTACACGTGTGCCACGGGGGTGAGAGCCGGTCCGAGGAAGCGTCCCGCGAGCCGCGCGAACTGCACCGGATCGCCGGTGGCCAGGAACTCGCGGCGCGGCGGTTCGCCGCCGTGCGGTCGCAGCAGATCGTTCTCGGTCAGGACGCGCAGGACGTCCTTGGCGGTCTCCTCCGCGCTGGAGACCAGGGCGACCTCGTCGCCCATCGTCAGCTGGACGATCCCCGAGAGCAGCGGGTAGTGCGTGCACCCGAGCACCAGCGTGTCCACGTCGGCCTCCTGCAGCGGCGCCAGGTAGGACTGCGCCAGCCCCAGCACCTGGCGCCCGCTGGTGATGCCGCGTTCGACGAAGTCCACGAAGCGGGGGCAGGCCACCGAGGTGATGACCGCGTCGCGCGCGGCGGCGAAGCTGTCCTCGTAGGCGCGCGAGGAGATGGTGGCCGCCGTGCCGATCACGCCGATCCGGCCGGTGCGCGTGGTGGCCACCGCGCGACGGACCGCGGGCAGTACCACCTCCACCACCGGCACCGGATAACGTTCGCGGGCATCGCGAAGGCAGGCCGCCGAGGCGGTGTTGCACGCGATCACGAGCGCCTTGACGCCGCGGTCCACGAGGTCGTCGGCCACCGCCAGGGCATGCCTGCGCACCTCGGGGATCGTCAGCGGCCCGTACGGCCCGTTGGCGGTGTCGCCGACGTAGCGGATGTGCTCGTCGGGAAGCTGGTCGATGATCGCCCGCGCCACGGTGAGTCCACCGACGCCGGAGTCGAAGACCCCGATCGCCCCCTCGACCCCTCCTGTCGCGTCGCCTGCCCCGAGGTATCCGCCTGTGCTCACGCCCTGATCTTCCCCTGTCCCGCCGGCGCAGCGCCGCGCGGGTCGCGGCCCAGCAGCCACGCCGCGACGAACCCTCCGACGGCCCCCGACAGGTGGCCCAGCCACGACACGTGCGGCGACGACGGCAGCACGCCCCACAGAAGCGAACCGTAGGCCACGAGAATGAGGACGCCGACGACGATGTCGGCCCAGTGGCGGGTGAACGCCCCGCGCGCCAGCAGGTATACGAGCCAGCCGAACACGATCACCGAAGCGCCCGCGACCTCGGTGCCCGAGGCGCCGAACAGCCACACCCCGGCGCCGCCGATCACCCACACGATCGCGGTGGCGGCCGCCGCGCGCCCCACCCCGGACAGCGCCAGCACGTAGCCGAGGACCAGCAGCGGCAGCGTGTTGGCGAGCAGGTGCTGCCAGCCGAAGTGCAGCAGCGGGGCGAAGACGATCCCCCAGAGCCCGTCCACGGTGCGCGGTTCGATGCCCAGGCTGTCGAGGCGACCGCCCATGATCGTGTCGAGCAGCTCCACTATGTAGAGCACCGCGACGAAGCCTCCCGCGGCGACGCCCGCCGACTTCCACCGCGGCATCGGCGCCGGTGTCCGCCCGCCTGCGCCCGTCGCCGCGGGCGGCCTGGCGCTCACCCGATCACCGCACGGTAGGAGGGGATGTCCGCCACCGATTCGGCGGCGAGCACCGCGTGCACCACGGCGCGCTCCACGCAGTCCGCCGCCGGACCGCACAGGGCCGTCAACAACGCCAGGTCCCCGGGCATCTCGGCGGGGGCGGGCATCTCCGCGGGTGCGGGCGGACCGCCGCCACGCGGCTCGTGCAGGCCGGTGGCGAGCGCGAAGAGCGTGTCGCCGTCCAGCGGCGAGTGCGCCGGGCGGATCGCCCGCGCCAGCCCGTCGTGCGCCACGGTGGCGAGCCTGCGGCACCCGGCCGGCGTGAGCGCCGCGTCCGTGGCGACGACGCCGATGGTCGTGTTCAATACCGTCCCCTTGGCGGCCAGCCCGGCGATGCGGGCGCGGGCGTCCGCCCCGGGGTCGCGACGCAGCCCGGTGAACTCCCCGGCCAGCTCGGCGCCCGCGCCCCACGGCACGCCGCCGTCCGGGTCGACGACGCTGCCGACGGGGTTGGCCACCACGATCGCACCCACGCTCACGCCGTGGGCCGGGCCGCCGTCGATCACCGTGCTGGCCGACCCGATGCCGCCTTTGAGCCCGCCCGCCCGGGCTCCGACGCCCGCCCCCACGCAGCCTGCGGCGTCTCCCCCCGCGGTGGCGATCGCCGCGTCGGCGGGACCGCCCGCCGCACTCCCCCCGTCCGTCCCGGCCGCCGCCGCGGCCGCGTAGCCGAAGGCGGCGTCCGGGCGGTTGCGCCAGCCGCCCACGGGCAGGTCGAAGATCACCGCGCCGGGGACGATCGGCACGACCTTGCCGTCGCCGCCCATCGGGATGCCCACGCCCTCGTCCTCCAGCCGGCGCATCACGCCGTCTGCGGCGGCCAGACCGAAGGCGCTTCCGCCCGTCAGCAGGATCGCGTGCGCCCGCTGCACGGTGTGCGCCGGGTCCAGCAGGTCGGTCTCGCGGGTGCCGGGCCCCCCGCCGCGCACGTCCACCGCCGCCACCGCGCCCCCGCCGGGCGCGCGCACCACCGTGCACCCGGTGGCCCAGCCGCTGCCGTCGGACGACCCGTCCGCGGCGCCCACCGTGACGCCGGCGTCCAGCCGATGGGCGTGGCCCACGCGGATCCCCGGGACGTCGATGATCGAGTTGCGCGCGCCGGGCCGACCGCGCACCTCACCCACCGCCGCCCACCGTTCCGGACGCGGTGCTCATGATCCGGTTCCCGTCACTGCATCATCACCTGCACCAGGCTGTCCTGGACCCACGTGGCCCAGTGGTAGATATCCATCTCGCCGGCGCGCGGGTCGTCGTCGGGAAGCTGCTCCGGGGTGTCGGCGTCGATCCCCAGCGCCGCGCCCAGCGCCAGCCGCACGTCGTTGATCGCGGTCACCCAGGAATCGGCCTGCTCCGGGGTCAGAGTGACCCTTCCACCGCCCTCCGGCAGCGACGCGAGCATTTCGCGCGCCACCCGCCGCTTCTCCGCGATGATGTCCAGCTCGTGCAGGCTGCGCAGCGCGCCGTTGAGGTCGGCGCCCTCCGCCGGGTCGGCGCCCTTGTCGTGTTCGGGCCGGTGGAAGTCCGGCAGCAGTCGCGCCAGGATCGGGTCGCTCGGCGCCTCGTTGCTGCCCGAGCGCATGCCGGTGAGCGCGGCGAGATCGTCCTGCGGCGTCTCCTGCTCCCGCGCTTCGAGCATCCCCGCCACCGATGTCACCATCGAACGGAGCACCGCCGACTCGTGGTCGCTGATGTCCGAGCGGAACCGCACGCCCCCCAGCGAATGCTTCCTCGTCCACTCACGCACTTGGGTTCCCGACTCCGATCAGTTGTGTCCGGCAGGACCTCGCCGCCCGGCCCGCCGCAGCCCGGCCAGCTTATTCGCCCCGCTGCATCGTCGCCCACAATCCCGCGGCATGCAGGCGGCGGACATCGTTCTCCATCGTGTCCCGGCCGCCTGAGCTGACCACCGCCTTGCCCTCATTGTGCACCTTCATCATCAGCTCGTTCGCCTTCTCCTTGCTGTATCCGAACAGCTTCTGGAACACGAACGCCACGTAATGCATGAGGTTCACCGGATCGTCCCACACGATGGTCACCCAGGGTTGGTCGATCTCCTCGAGCTCGTCGAGTTCCTCGTCCACCTGCGGTTCCGCGACGGGTGCGCTCGGCATCGGTGCAGCCATGCCCCAAGGGTACGGCGAGGCACCGCGCCCGGCTACGGCCCCGCCGAACCCGCGGGACCGGCGCCGTCGGCCTTCCGGCGGCCCGATCTGGCGGACCGTGCGCCGGGGCATTTAGGTTGAAGGTGTGAACCGGCCTTCCGAACGCGCCGAGCAGGCGTACAGCACCGCACTGCTGACGGACATGTACGAGTTGACGATGCTGCGCGCCGCGCTCGCGGACGGGACGGCGCACCGGCGCTGCGGCTTCGAGGTGTTCGGCCGGCGGCTTCCCGACGGCCGGCGATACGGAATCGTCGGCGGCACCGGGCGCCTGCTCGACGCGCTGGCACGCTTCCGCTTCGGCGACGCCGAGCTGGAGCCGCTGCGCGGCGTCCTGGACGCCCGCACCCTGGCGTGGCTGGAGGACTTCCGGTTCTCCGGCGACATCGACGGGTACCGGGAGGGCGAGCTGTACTTTCCGGGTTCCCCGATCCTGTCGGTGCGCGGCACGTTCGCCGAGTGCGTCGTGCTGGAGACGCTGGTGCTGTCGATACTCAACCACGACTCCGCGATCGCCTCGGCGGCCGCCCGCATGGCCCACGCGGCGGGATCGCGCAGGCTGATAGAGATGGGATCGCGGCGCACGCACGAGGAGGCCGCGGTGGCCGCAGCGCGCGCCGCCTACGTGGGCGGCTTCGACGCCACCTCCAACCTCGAGGCCGTGCGGCGCCACGGCATTCCCGGAACCGGGACCAGCGCGCACGCGTTCACCCTGCTGCACACCACGCCGGACGGGCCGGACGAGTCTGCCGCGTTCCGGGCGCAGGTCGACGCACTGGGCACCGGGACCACGCTGCTGGTGGACACCTACGACATCGCGGAAGGCGTGCGGCGGGCGGTCGAGGTGGCGGGCACCGGGCTGGGGGCCGTGCGCATCGACTCGGGCGACCTCGGCGAGATGGCCCGGCAGGTGCGCGCCCAGCTCGACGGGCTCGGCGCCGCCGGGACGCGGATCGTGGTCTCCGGCGACCTCGACGAGTACGGGATCGCGGCGCTGCGCGCGGAACCCGTCGACGCGTACGGGGTGGGCACCTCGCTGGTCACCGGCTCGGGCGCCCCCACCGCCGGAATGGTCTACAAGCTCGTCGAGGTCGAGGGCGTTCCCGTGGCCAAGCGCAGCACCGACAAGTCCTCGCGCGGCGGCGTCAAGCGGGCGGTGCGCACCGTGCGCGCCACCGGCACGATCGTCGAGGAGATCGTCTACCGGGCCGCGGGCGGCTTCACCGATCCGGGCGGTGTCGATGCGCTCGCGGGGCCGGGCCTGCACACCGAGCAGCTGATGCGTCCGCTGGTGCGCGGCGGCGAGCCCGCGCCGGGGCTCGGCGGGATCGACGGCGCACGCGCGCTGGCGGCGGACGGGCTCACCGGCCTGCCGTGGGAGGGGCTGCGGCTCACGCACGGGCTCCCCGCGGTGACGCCGCGGTTCCTCCCCTGACCACGCGCGCGCCGGTACCCGGCCGGTGGACTGTCCGCCGCCACGGGAGCACAGTGGTGGCACACCCGCCGTCGATGGAGCCCGCGCCATGACCGTCAACGCCCCTTCCCCCGGCACCCCCGCACCGGACGGGACGGCCGTACGACCCCGGGCGCTCATCGTCGTCGACGTGCAGAACGACTTCTGCGAGGGCGGCGCGCTCGCGGTCACGGGCGGAGCGGCCGCCGCAGCATCGATCCGCCGGCTCCTCGACGAGCATCGCTCGAAATACCGGGTGGTCGTGGCCACCCGCGACCACCACATCGATCCGGGCGCGCACTTCGCCGCCCCCGGCACCGCACCGGACTTCGTCACCAGCTGGCCCGTCCACTGCCGCGCGCACACCCCCGGCGCGGACCTGCATCCGGCGCTGGGGTCGCCGCAGTTCGACGCCGTGTTCTACAAGGGCCAGTACGACGACGGATACTCCGGCTTCCTCGGCACCCCGGACGCCGACCTGGAAACACGGGACGACGTGCGTCTGGGCGGCTGGCTGCGGGACCACGGCGTCGGCGCCGTCGACGTCGTCGGAATAGCCACGGACCATTGCGTGCGCGCGACGGCCCTGGACGCCGCGGCCGCCGGCTTCCCCACGCGCGTGCTGCTGGAGCACACCGCGGGCGTCGCGCCGGACACCGTGGCGACTGCGCTCGACCGATTGCGTGCAGCCGGCGTGGAACTGGTGGGCACGGTTCCACGCCCGTGACGAGCGGACCCGCGCCCGTGCCGGGCTGCCGAATCCGCCGTGCGGGGCGTCCGGCGGGAGCGGATAGGCTCGTGTGATGCCGCAGCCCGCCGCCGACGTCCCCGCCACCGAGGCTCACGCCACCGCGAACTCCGGCACCCCGGAGGCGGACCCCGCGGAGTCCGCCTCGGCGACGGTCGCCGGGCTGCTCGACCTCGCGGTCGCGTCGGTCGGCGGCACGCAGCGGCCGGGACAGATCCGGATGGCCTCGGCCGTGGAGCACGCCATCGACACCGGTGAACACCTGGCCGTCCAGGCCGGGACCGGCACCGGCAAGTCGCTGGCCTACCTGGTTCCGGCCGTGGAGCACGCGGTGCGCACCGGCCGCACCGTGGTGGTCTCCACTGCCACGATCGCACTGCAGCGCCAGCTGGTGGAGCGCGACCTGCCCAGGCTCGCCGATGCGCTGGCGCCCGCCCTCCCCCGGCGGCCGGAGTTCGCGATCCTCAAGGGGCGCGGCAACTACCTGTGCCTCAACAAGCTGTCGTCGGGCGCGGCGGACGAGCAGCCGGACGAGGAGCTGTTCGACCCGTTCGCGGTCTCCCGCCTGGGCCGCGAGGTCAAGCGCCTGCGGGAATGGTCCGACGAGACCGACACGGGCGACCGCGACGACCTGGCCCCCGGCGTCACCGACATGGCGTGGCGGCAGGCCAGCGTCAGCGCCCGCGAGTGCCTGGGCGCGTCGCGCTGCCCGCACGGCACCGACTGCTTCGCCGAACGCGCGCGTGCCGCCGCGGGCGCGGCCGACGTCGTCGTCACCAACCACGCCCTGCTCGCGATCGACGCCATCACCGGCGTACCGGTGCTGCCCGAACACGATGTGGTCGTCATCGACGAGGCGCACGAGCTGGTGGACCGCGTCACGGGGGTCGCCACCGCAGAGCTCACCGCTCCCGCCGTGTCGGCGGCGGTCAAGAGGTGCGCGCGTCTGATCGAGGAACAGGACTCCGATCGTCTGCAGGAGGCCGGGGAGAACCTGGACGCAGCCCTGGCCGACTGCCCCGAAGGCGCGTGGCAACGCGTGCCGGACGCCGCGGGCGCCGCCCTCGCCGCGCTGCGGGACGCCGCATGGGCCGCGCGCACCGCCATCGGCCCCGTCAAGCAGGGGATGGCGGCGGCCGACCCCGAGGCGGCCGCGGCACGAGGCGCGGCCCTCAACCAACTGGACGAGCTGCACGACACCGCCGTGCGCGTACTCACCGCGTTCGACGAGCCGGACCCCGCCCGGCGACGGGACGTCGTGTGGATGGCCGACGAGGATCGCCGCGGGCACGTGGTGCGGGTGGCACCGCTGTCGGTGGCCGGGATGCTGCGCGCCCGGTTGTTCGGGGAGGCGACGACCATCCTCACCTCTGCCACGCTGACGGTGGGCGGATCGTTCGACGGCCTGGCCATCGACTGGGGTCTGCCGCCGGCCTCGCAGTCCCCCGCCGTCCGCACGATCGACCCCGATCTGGCCTCCGGCAAGGAGGTCCCGGCCGACCGGCCCGGTTCCGAGCGGCCCGCAGTCCGGTGGAGCTCTCTTGACGTCGGATCGCCGTTCGATCATGCGCGGGCCGGCATCCTCTACGTGGCCGCACACCTGCCGCCGCCGGGGCGCGACGGGCAGTCGCCGGCGTTGCTCGACGAGATCGCCGGCCTGGTCTCCTCGGCAGGAGGCCGCACACTCGGGCTGTTTTCGTCCATGCGCGCAGCCCGCGCCGCGGCGGACGCGATGCGGGAACGGCTCGACACGCCGGTGCTGTGCCAGGGCGAGGACTCCACCGGGCAGCTTGTGCGCAAGTTCGCCGACGACCCGGCCACGTCGCTGTTCGGCACGCTCTCGCTGTGGCAGGGGGTGGACGTGCCCGGGCCGTCCCTGTCACTGGTGCTCATCGACCGCATCCCGTTCCCCCGGCCCGACGACCCGCTGCTGGGCGCCCGGCAGCGCGCCGTCGAATCGCGCGGCGGCAACGGCTTCATGGCCGTCGCGGCCAACCATGCGGCCCTGCTGCTGGCCCAGGGCGTGGGCCGGCTGCTGCGCAGCACCACCGACCGCGGTGTGGTCGCGGTGCTCGACTCGCGACTGGCCACCGCGCGCTACGGCGGCTACCTGCGGGCGTCGCTACCGCCGTTCTGGGAGACGTCCGACGGTGCAGCGGCGCGCGGCGCACTCGCTCGTCTCGGCGCGGGCTGACCCCACGGATTCTGCCCGCCCGGCGCTACGGCAGGCCGTGCGGCTCGGCGATCACCGTCGTCGACCCCGGGGCCACTTCGGTGAAGCCCGCGTCGCGCACCGCCACCGCATCGCCCGAGCGCACGGCCTCCTGCAGGCGTGCCCACTGCTCCGGCGACGCGTCGCGCACGCTGCACGCGAAGTCGTGGCGCGCCCAGTTCCGCACCTGCTCGAAGGTCATCGCCCCCGCCAGGATCATGGCCGCATGTCCCACTTGTGCGGCCGCCTTGCCCGTGGACATCGCCAGTGCGGCATCGATCCAGATGACGGGCAGCTTGGGCGCGGGCTCCCCCGGCTCGTCGTCGGGCAGGTCGGTGCCGCTGATCTGCAGCTTCTTCACCCGGGGGTCCAGGTTCCCCACTGCCCCGGGGACCAGTGCGCGCGCCTCGGCGCCCCCGCTCGCGACAGTGACCCCCGGCAGCTCCTGCACGTCCTCCCACTGCTTGCCGCGGGCGCGCCGGGTGACCTTGCGGATCCGGGCATTCACCCAGGCGTGCAGGGCGGGACCCCACTCACCGCCCGGACCGCTCCGCTCGTCGAGGCACAGGGCCACCGCGGCGGTGGCGGCAGCCGCAAGCAGTGCGCTGCGTGCCGGCGGATCGCGCTTCTCGATGCGCAGCACCACCTGCATCGCCAGCACGTCCGCGGGATCCGCCGGGTCCGGCGCCGAGCCGTAGCCGCGCGCCAGCACCCCGTGCCGGGCCTCGAAAGTGTTGGTGAGGACGGCCTGGTGCGCCTCCTGCGGTGCGCGCACGTCGCCGCGCAGCCAATGCCACACCTTCTGCGCCGCCGAGCGCCCGTCGCCGGTGTCCGTGCCCGTCACTCGCCGTCCATCCCGTCAGCCCCTGCCCGTCCTGGTCATACCCTGCACGTCGGAAAAGCGCCTGCTCGTCCGGTCAGTCTTCGATGGGGACCCGGCGGACCAAACCGTCCACCGCGTCCGCCGCCTCGACCTCGTCCCTCGTGACGCCCAGGATGAACAGCACCGCGTCGAGGAACGGGTAGTTCAGCGAGGCGTCCGCGACCTCCTGCAGCGCCGGCTTCCCGTTGAAGGCGATGCCAAGCCCCGCCGTCGTGAGCATGTCGATGTCGTTCGCCCCGTCCCCGACGGCCACGGTCTGCTCCAGCGACACTCCCGCACCCTCCGCGAAGCGGCGGAGCGCCACGGCCTTCTCGGCACGATCCACCACCGTTCCCACCACGCGGCCGGTGAGCCTGCCGTCGACGATCTCCAGCTCGTTGGCCAGCGCGAAATCCAGCTCGAGCTCCCGTGCCAGGCCCGCGATCACCTGTGTGAATCCCCCCGAGACCACGCCGCAGCGGTAACCGATGCGTTTGAGAGTGCGGATGGTCGTACGCGCGCCCGGCGTGAGCTGGATGGCCGCGCCCACCTCTTCCACCACCGAGGCCGGCAGCCCCTCCAACACGGCGACCCGCCGGTGCAGCGACTCGGCGAAGTCGATCTCGCCGCGCATCGCGGACTCGGTGACCGCCCGCACTTCCGCTTCTTTGCCGGCATGGGCGGCGAGCATCTCGATCACCTCGCCCTGGATCAGCGTGGAATCGACGTCGAACACGATGAGCCGCTTGGAACGCCGGGCCAGCCCGCCCCGGTCCACGGCGACGTCGACATCCTGGGTGGCCGCCGCCTCCGCGACCGACGCGCGCAGTGCCGCGTCCTCGCGGACGCTCCTGCCCGGCGTCGAGACCTGCATCTCCAGCCCCGTCACGGGGTAGTCGGCGATGCCCCGGATGGCGTCGATGTTCGCGCCGCAGTCGGCGATGGCGTGGGCGATGGCCTGGAATGCGCTGGCCGAGACCGGGCGCCCCAGCACCACGATGGCGTGGGTGGAGACCTCGTGGCCGTGCGCAGGGTCCACCCCCAACGCGACGTGGACGGACATGCCGATATCGCGCACCGCCCGTTCCAGGTCATGACGCAGCGGACCGGGCTCGGGCGGCGAGGCCACGAGCACGCCCAGCGTGAGCCGGCCCCGGATGACGACCTGTTCTACGTCGAGAAGGCTCACATCATGGGCGGACAACACCGAGAACACCGAGGACGAGACCCCCGGCTTGTCCGGGCCGGTCACCGTGACCAGCAGAGTGGCATCTGTTTCGGTCACCGACCGGAACCTCCTTACGCGCTCACGTGCCGGGAAGAGGCACCGGTGGCAATCTCATCACGGCCCGCGCGGCCGCGGGGCGGCAACCCTCCCCGCTCGTGCCGCAGAATACATCCGGCGGCTCCGCCGCCGCTCCGGTCGCGGCACGGGACAGCGAAGGCGGCCTCTCCCCGTATTCCGGGGAGAGGCCGCCTTCGATGGTCAGGACCCGCGGTTCACTGCGCTCCGGCGAAGAACCATGGAACGGTCACTTGTCGCGTTCCAGCGTGGCGGTACCGCCGCCGTGGCTCGCGCCGACCAGCTCGTCGCCGTGGTCGCCGGAGCCCGGGCCCACATGCGCCTCTGCGCGCATGCGTTCGACCATGTGCGGGTAGTGCAGCTCGAACGCCGGGCGCTCCGAGCGGATCCGCGGCAGCTCGGTGAAGTTGTGCCGCGGCGGCGGGCAGGACGTGGCCCACTCGAGGGAGTTGCCGTAGCCCCACGGGTCGTCGACGGTGACGACCTCGCCGTACCGGTAACTCTTGAACACGTTCCACAGGAACGGCAGCGTCGAGGCGCCGAGCACGAACGCGAAGATCGTCGACACCGTGTTCAGCGTGGTGAACCCGTCGCTGGCCAGGTAGTCCACGTAGCGGCGCGGCATGCCCTCGTTGCCCAGGTAGTGCTGCACCAGGAACGTGCCGTGGAAGCCGACGAACGTCGCCCAGAAGTGCCACTTGCCCAGGCGTTCATCGAGCATGCGGCCGGTCATCTTGGGGAACCAGAAGTAGATGCCCGCGTAGGTGGCGAACACGATGGTGCCGAACAGCACGTAGTGGAAGTGCGCCACGACGAAGTAGGTGTCGGTCACGTGGAAGTCCAGCGGCGGGCTCGCCAGGATGACGCCGGTCAGGCCGCCGAACAGGAACGTGATGATGAAGCCCACCGAGAACAGCATGGGTGTCTCGAACGTCAACTGTCCTCGCCACATCGTGCCGATCCAGTTGAAGAACTTGATGCCCGTGGGCACGGCGATCATGAAGCTGAGCAGCGAGAAGAACGGCAGCAGCACCGAGCCGGTGGCGAACATGTGGTGCGCCCACACGGCCATCGACAGGCCGCCGATGGAGATCGTGGCGTAGATCAGGCCGACGTAGCCGAAGCAGGGCTTGCGGGAGAACACCGGGAAGATCTCCGAGACGATGCCGAAGAACGGTAGCGCCACGACGTAGACCTCCGGGTGACCGAAGAACCAGAACAAGTGCTGGTACAGGATCACGCCGCCGTTGGCCGGGTCGTAGATGTTGGCGTTGAAGTGCCGGTCGATGATCAGGCCCAGCAGCGCCGCCGCGAGCAGCGGGAAGATCAGCAGCACGAGGATGGAGGTGACCAGGATGTTCCACGTGAAGATGGGCATCCGGAACATCGTCATGCCCGGGGCGCGCAGCGTGACCACGGTGGTGATCATGTTGACGCCGCCGAGGATGGTGCCCAGGCCGGAGAGCACCAGGCCCATGATCCACAGGTCCGCGCCGGCACCCGGGGAGTACATCGAGTCCGACAGCGGCGTGTAGGCGAACCAGCCGAAGTCCGCGGCGCCGCCGGGGGTGATGAACCCGCCCAGGGTGATCAGGCCGCCGAACAGGTACATCCAGTACGCCATGGCGTTCAGGCGCGGGAAGGCGACGTCCGGCGCGCCGATCTGCAGCGGCAGGATGTAATTGGCGAAGCCGAACACGATCGGCGTCGCGTACAGCAGCAGCATGATCGTGCCGTGCATGGTGAACAGCTGGTTGAACTGCTCGTTGGACAGGAACTGCTGCTCCGGCCGTGCCAGTTCGCCACGCATCAGCAGGGCCATCAGGCCGCCGACCATGAAGAAGGAGAAAGACGTGACCATGTAGAGGATGCCGATCGTCTTGTGATCGGTGGTGGTCACCATCTTGTAGATGAAGGAGCCCTTCAGCCCCTTGCTCGGCGGATAAGGCCGAGAAAGGGTTGGCTTAGGCGCTACGGCTGTCAACTGCTCCTCCTGACTAGGCATCCCGGTCACGGCTAGGAGTGCCCCGGGAACGTCAAACGGCTTGCGCTTGCACTGATCCTAAACCCTAAACCACCCCACTCTCGACCGGGTCCTACAGATCGTCGTATTCACGCGTCCCCGTGCAGGTCACCGCTCGATGAAGGACAGTGGAAAACCGCTTCGCGAACCTCCCCGACCCCGGCCCACGGGCCGCACCGGGCGGGCACGCGGACGCGCGGCCGGCGCGCCGCCGCCGAGGGCACGCGGTGTTACTGTCGGTCGTCATGGTTCCAGCCCCGCGCCGCGCCGCGTCCCGTCACCGCACCCGTGGCGGAGCCGCCTCCCCTGCCCGCGCACAGTCCGCCCGCACGCTCCCCGGCCGCGCGTTCTCCGCCCGCACGCTGCGCGGGATGGTGGCCTTCGCCGCCGTCGGTCTCGTGTCCGCCGGCTGCGCCAGCATGCCGACGACGCCGGTGGACGGCGACGGCATCCCCCGGAGCACCACGCGCATAGTCGGCGCCCCGGTCCTCGGCGTGGAGCGCGAGCCCGGGCAGGCCTGCGGCCCGGAGGCGCCGCTGGATCCCGGGGCCTCCCCCGCACTCGACGCCCGGCGCATCGTCGCGGTCGGATACTCCGCGCTGGACACGCTGTGCGCACTGGGCCTGCAGGAGCGGGTGGTCGCCGTCGCGGCACCGGCGGACGTCGCACCGCTCCGTTACCTGGGCGGATGGGCATCGCACGCCCAGGCCGCCGGATCCGCGGAGAATCCGGACGGCTCCGCGATCCAGGCGGCCGGCGCCGATCTGATCCTGATCGACCAGCAGGACGCCGCCGACGCGGCCCTCGGTTCCGCGCGCACGGTCGTCGTTCCGACCGACGGCCCGTGGACGCGCACGGTCGAGGCGGTCGCCGAGTCGGTCGGCCGCGGGGCGGCCGCCCGCGCCATGATCGGCGGATTCACGGACTCGGCCGCCACCACCGGGCACGACATCGCAGCCGCGCAGGCGCAGGCGTCGATCGCCCGGTTCACAGCCGACTCGCTGGAGATCCTCGGCCCGGCGTCCTTCGCCGGGCAGGTGCTGCAGCAGATCGGCGTGCACCGCCCCCCCTCGCAGCGGTTCGGCTCACCGGCCGTGCGCACGTTGGACCCCGGCGACGTCGCGGCACTGGAGGGCGATGTGCTGTTCCTGTCGTTCGCCGGGAAGGACAGCGGCGAGGACGACGCCGGCGGCGACACTGCCGCGCTGCGCCACGGCGAAGAGGTGATGGACTCGGACGCATGGGCGTCGATCGCGGTGACCGAGAACAGGACGTTCACCGTCGACGACGGAGTGTGGTCCCGGGGCCGGGGCCTGGTCGCGGCCCGCGAGATCCTGGACGATGTCCGCGGGTCGCTCAACGCCTACGGCTGACCTCGCCGGCCCCCGCCGACCGACGACACCGAGGCGGACGTCACACCGGATTAATTAGGCCTGGCTAACCTTGGTCATGCGTTCAATGCAATGATGCTGCCATGGTGTTGTCAACGCACGCTTTGAACCCGGCCGCCGCGGACCCCGGTTCGCGCATGCGCTTCGCGCGCCGCTCCGTCGGCGCCCTCGCGGGGCTCGCGCTCGCTCTCTCGCCTGCACTCGTTCCCGCGACCGTCGGCGCGGCGCCCACGGGGTCCGTCGCGGCGGACGCGCGGCCGCCGTCCACGGAGATACCGCGGATCGAGGTGTTCGCGGCCGACGGGGCCACCCCGCTGGCCGATACTCCGGTCCGGTCCGGCGACACCATCGTCGTCAAGGGCCACGGCTTCGACCCGCTGGCGAACACCGACGGCCTCCCCCTGCCCGTGCTGCCCGGCACCCCGCACGGCGTGTTCGTCGCGTTCGGCGCCTTCGCGCCGCAGTGGCGCCCGTCGCAGGGCGCGCCGTCCGAATCGCGCGACGGGCAGGACCGTTCGGCCACCGCGTGGGTGATGACCGACGAGGCGCTCGGCGCCGTGCCCGACGTCCCGTTCGACCTTCGCCGCACCATCCGGCAGCAGTGGGTGCCGATGGACGACGACGGCACGTTCACCGCCCGCCTGACCGTCGCCCCGCCCGCCGCGGCCCCGGACGGCGCCCGGTACGGCGTCTACAGCTACGCCGCGGCCGGCGCCGTGAACGCCGAGGAGGAGCTCTTCGTGCCGGTCCGCTTCGACCCGGCGCCCGGCCCGAACACCCCCGTGCCGCCGGAGCCGGACCTCGTGTGGGGCTTCGCACCCGGATTCGACGGCCTCGTCACGGACACCCTGATGGGCGCGGCCGGCGGGGACGACGGCGCGGCCGTGCGCGACGACGGCCGCTGGACGTTCCGATCCGCGGGCGTCGACATCGACCCAGCCACCGGGCTCGGCACGGCACGCTATGAGGGCACCGTGGTGTTGTCGACCAAGTTCCACCTGCTCGAGATCGCCGTGTCCGACCCGTGGATCGAGTTCACGCCGGACGGCACCTGGCTGACCGCCGAGACCTCGACGGGTGCGATGGTGGGCACCGACTCCATGAGCAGGGTCCGGCTCGCTCGGCTGGACCTGCCCGCCGACGCCGACCGGCGTTCCGCTTCGGGCGTGACCGGCACCTTCATCGTGCCGATGGGACAGCCGGACGTCCTGCTCCCCTACTCGGGGCAGCCGATCGCGCCGCTGGATTTCACTTACTGAAGCCTGAGGCCCGCGCTCCGGCCCGCGCTCCGGCCCGCGGGCTCATGACTCGACGGGCCGGAGCGGGTGCAGCGCGGGCGCCCCGGCCAGATGTTCGCGCAGCGCCGACGCGGCGAACTTGAGGTTCAGACCGCGCATGTGCGCCTCCAGCGCGCCCTCGTCCGCCCACGTCTCGATGGTGACGAAGGTGCCCGGCGCGGCAGCCGAGGCGAACACCTCGTACGACACGCAGCCGTTCTCCGCCCGGCTCTTGCCGGCGAGATCGGTGAGCACGCGCTCCACCTCCGCCCCCGCGCCGTCCTTCGCCTCCATCGTGGCCACGACCTTCACCTGCGGCATGCGCCGTCCTCTTTCGTCGTCAGTGGATTCCGTGCATCTACGGTGGTTCCCGAAGTCCGGCGGGACATCGTCGGCCGTCCCCCCTCTTCAGCCGCCGTCCGCCATCAGGCCGAAGTCGCGGGCATGCTCGAGCAGTGACTTCGCGCGCGCCAGTCGCGGGCGGTCGCTGCCGTCGGAAATGCCGCTGCCGTCCTCCCCCAGCCGCGCGATGAGCTCCTGCGCCCGGGCGATCTCGTCGGAACCGGGGCTCAGGTGGGCGTTGATCGCCTCGGTCTGCTCGGGATGCAGCGCCAGCTTTCCAGTCATGCCCATCTCCGCGGTGACTGCGGATTCCCGCGCCAGCACGTCCGGGTCGCCGTCCATCGTGGGACCGTCGATGGGCGGCGCGCAGCCGGCGAGGTGACTGGCCAGCACCAGCTGCGATCGTACGTACGCCAACGCGAGCGCCCCGGCGCCGATCCCGGTGTCACGACGGAAGTCGTTGAGCCCGAAGGCGAGCCGGACCACGGCCGGGACTGCGGCGATCTGCCTGGCCGAGTCCAGCCCGGCGGCCGATTCGATGAGCGGAACGACGGGCACGTCGGCGCCCAGCTGTGCGGCAGTGCGGTCCACGTCGTGCGGCGTCGTGCTCTCCGCCAGCATCACGCCCGCCAGCCCGGGCTGCCCGCGCAATGCGTCGACGTCGTCGCGCCAATGCCTCGTGGTGACGGCATTGATCCGTACCCACGCGGAACGCGACTGCAGCCGGCGGACCACGTCCTCACGCGCGGAGCCCTTGTCACGCTCCGGCGTGCCGTCCTCGAGATCGAGGATCACCGCGTCCGCCGCCGACGCGTCCGCCGCCGCGATCCTGTCGGCCTCGTACGCCGGCACCAGCAGCCACGAGCGCGCGAGGGCCGACGGTATCGCGTCGCGCCCGCCCACCGCTCCGGTCATGCGTCGAACGCTATCCGACTCCGCCGGGCCGGGGGCCGATTCGCCCGGGACCATCACCGCATCTAGAAATCCCAGTCCTCGTCCTCGGTGTTGACCGCCTTGCCGATGACGTAGCTCGAGCCGGAGCCGGAGAAGAAGTCGTGGTTCTCGTCGGCGTTCGGCGACAGCGCCGAGAGGATCGCCGGGTTCACGTCGGTCTCGTCCTTGGGGAAGAGTCCCTCGTAGCCCAGGTTCATCAGCGCCTTGTTGGCGTTGTAGCGCAGGAACTTCTTGACGTCCTCGGTGAGCCCCACCTCGTCGTAGAGGTCCTGCGTGTACTCGACCTCGTTCTCGTAGAGCTCGAAGAGCAGCTCGAAGGTGTAGTTCTTCAGGTCCTCACGCTCCGCCCCGGAGAGCTTCTCGAGACCCTTCTGGTACTTGTAGCCGATGTAGTAGCCGTGCACCGCCTCGTCGCGGATGATCAGCCGGATCACGTCGGCGGTGTTGGTGAGCTTGGCGTGGCTCGACCAGTACATGGGCAGGTAGAAGCCCGAGTAGAACAGGAACGACTCGAGCAGCGTGGACGCGACCTTGCGCTTGAGCGGATCGTCACCCCGGTAGTAGTCGAGGACGATGCGCGCCTTGTTCTGCAGGTTCTCGTTCTCCTCCGACCAGCGGAACGCCTCGTCGATCTGCGGGGTGGAGCACAGCGTGGAGAAGATCGTCGAGTAGCTCTTCGCGTGCACCGACTCCATGAATGCGATGTTGGTGTACACCGCCTCCTCGTGCGGGGTGATCGCGTCGGGGATCAGGCTCACCGCGCCCACCGTGCCCTGGATTGTGTCCAGCAGCGTCAGCCCCGTGAACACCCGCGTGGTGAGCCGCTGCTCGTACTCGGTCAGCGTGGCCCACGACGGGATGTCGTTGGACACCGGCACCTTCTCCGGAAGCCAGAAATTGCCGGTGAGGCGGTCCCACACCTCTGCGTCCTTCTCGTCGGGCACGCGGTTCCAGTTGATCGCCGAGACGCGGTCGATCAGCTTGACGCGCTGCCCCTCCGCCGGGCTGTGCGCTGCGGGTGCGGACATGTCGGTTCCTCGATTCCTCTCGTATCCGGGCACCGGATGCCGATACTGTCGAATATCCTGCTTCTCACGCCGGCGGACAAGGATCGCCGCGTCTTCGTCGTCCGGGCCCGAGGTGTCCACCTCGGGCCCGGGTCGCCTTCATACCTGCAGCATCACAACATGCAGCTGACGCAACCTTCCACCTCGGTACCCTCGAGGGCCATCTGCCGCACGCGGATGTAGTAGAGCGTCTTGATGCCCTTGCGCCAGGCGTAGATCTGCGCCCGGTTGACGTCGCGCGTGGTGGCGGTGTCCTTGAAGAACAGGGTCAGCGACAGGCCCTGGTCCACGTGCTGCGACGCGGCCGCGTAGGTGTCGATGATCTTCTCGTAGCCGATCTCGTACGCGTCCTGGAAGTACTCCAGGTTGTCGTTGTCCATGTAGGGCGCCGGGTAGTAGACGCGCCCGATCTTGCCCTCCTTGCGGATCTCGATGCCCGAGGCCACCGGGTGGATCGAGCTGGTCGAGTTGTTGATGTAGGAGATCGACCCCGTGGGCGGCACGGCCTGCAGGTTCTGGTTGTAGATGCCGTGCGCCATCACCGACGCTTTGAGCTCGCGCCAGTCGTCCTGGGTGGGGATGGCGATGCCGGCGCCGTCGAAGAGTTCCCGCACCCGCTCGGTCGCGGGCTCCCACGCGCGCTCGGTGTACTTGTCGAAGAACTCGCCGCTGGCGTACTTGGACTCCGGGAATCCGGCGAAGTGGCTGCCCCGCTCGATCGCCAGCCGGTTCGACGCGCGCAGCGCGTGGTACAGCACCGTGTAGAAGTACATGTCGGTGAAGTCCACGCCCTCGTCGGACCCGTAGTGGATCCGCTCGCGGGCCAGGTACCCGTGCAGGTTCATCTGGCCGAGCCCGATGGCGTGCGACTCGCTGTTGCCGCGCTCGATCGACGGCACCGAGTCGATGTGCGTCTGGTCGGACACCGCGGTGAGCGCGCGGATGGACACTTCGATGGTGCTCGCGAAGTCCGGCGAGTCCATGGCCTTGGCGATGTTCAGCGAGCCGAGGTTGCAGGAGATGTCCTTGCCCACCTGCCCGTAGGTGAGGTCTTCGTTGAGCCGCGACGGCGTGGACACCTGCAGGATCTCCGAGCACAGGTTGGAGTGCGTGACCTTGCCGGCGATCGGGTTCGCCCGGTTCACCGTGTCCTCGAACATGATGTAGGGGTAGCCGGACTCGAACTGCAGCTCGGCGAGCGTCTGGAAGAACTCGCGCGCCTTGATCTTGGTCTTGCGGATGCGCTGGTCGTCCACCATCTCGTAGTACGTCTCGGTGATGTTGACGTCCGCGAACGGCTTGCCGTACACCCGCTCCACGTCGTACGGAGAGAACAGGTACATGTCATCGTTGCGCTTGGCCAGCTCGAAGGTGATGTCCGGGATGACCACACCCAGCGAGAGCGTCTTGATGCGGATCTTCTCGTCGGCGTTCTCGCGCTTGGTGTCGAGGAACCGGTAGATGTCCGGGTGGTGCGCCTGCAGGTAGACCGCGCCCGCACCCTGCCGCGCGCCCAGCTGGTTGGCGTAGGAGAAGGAGTCCTCCAGCAGCTTCATCACGGGGATGACGCCCGAGGACTGGTTCTCGATCTTCTTGATCGGCGCGCCGTGCTCGCGGATGTTGCTCAGCAGCAGCGCCACCCCGCCGCCGCGCTTGGACAGCTGCAGCGCCGAGTTGATCGAGCGCCCGATCGACTCCATGTTGTCCTCGATGCGCAGCAGGAAGCAGGACACGGGCTCGCCGCGCTGCATCTTGCCGGCGTTGAGGAACGTGGGGGTCGCCGGCTGGAAGCGGCCGTCGATGATCTCGTCCACGAGCTGCTCGGCCAGTACGGTGTCGCCGTCGGCCAGGCTCAGCGCCACCATGCACACGCGGTCTTCGAAGCGCTCCAGGTAGCGCTTGCCGTCGAACGTCTTGAGCGTGTACGAGGTGTAGTACTTGAACGCGCCGAGGAACGTGGGGAACCGGAACTTCTTGGCGTACGCGCGGTCGAACAGGCCTTTGACGAACTCACGCCCGTAGCGGTCGAGCACCTCGGGATCGTAGTAGTGCTTCTCCACCAGGTAGTCGAGCTTCTCGTCGATGTTGTGGAAGAAGACGGTGTTCTGGTTGACGTGCTGCAGGAAGTACTGCCGCGCGGCCGCCCTGTCCTTGTCGAACTGGATGCGGCCGTCCGCGTCGTACAGGTTGAGCATGGCGTTGAGGGCGTGGTAATCGAGCTCGGTCTCGTCGCCGGCGACGGTCACGTCGATGCGCTCGCGGCCGCCTGCAGGTGCCTCGTCTGTGATGGTCGGTGCCACTGGTCGCTCTCCTGGAAGTGTTGCAGGCCCGCGCGGACGCGCTCGATGTCTTCCGCGGTGCCCATGAGTTCGAAGCGGTACAGGTACGGAACCTGGCATTTGTAGGCGATCACGTCCCCTGCCGAGCAGAACGAGTCGCCGAAGTTGGAGTTGCCGGCGGCGATGACCCCGCGGATCAGCTGCCGGTTGTGGATGTCGTTGAGGAACTTGATGACCTGCTTGGGCACGTACCGCGTGTCGCGGCCCGTGACCGTGGTGCCGCCGCCGTAGGTGGGACAGACGAGCACGTACGGCTCATCCACCCGGAATCCGCCGGGCGGCAGGTGCAGTGGGATGCGCACGGCGGGAAGACCGAGTCGCTCGATGAATCTGTGCGTGTTCTCCGAAACGCTGGAGAAGTAGACCAATGACGGCATGGGGGACCTCCACGACGCGAATCGATGACCGGCCCCCGGTGACCACCGGGAGTCTTCCCCGGCCGCCGGCCGGGTGGGCGCCCGATCAGGCGGCCATCGCGGTGAGGTCCTTGATGCGGTCCGGGCGGTAGCCGGACCAGTGGGAGTCGCCGACGACCACGACGGGGGCCTGCAGATACCCGAGCGCCATGACGTAGTCACGCGCGTCGGCGTCCTCGGAGATATCGACGACGTCGTACGAGAGGCCCGCCTTGTCGAGGGCCTTGTAAGTGGCGTTGCACTGGACGCAGGCGGGCTTGGTGTAGACGGTGATGCTCATCTCGTATTGACCCTCTCTCGACGGTGACTGCACCCTGATTACGACGTGTCAGGCGAGCCGCGCGGGAGCGCCTTCCCTTCCCCGAGAGAGCGCCTGTCCCTCAGTGCCCTCGCACCCCGCTCCACTAACGTGGATCGGCCGGATTCGCAACCGGAATCCGGACTTTCCGGGGGCTCGGATCCACCGGAACCGCTGTTGCCCTGCTGACGTCTTAGACACTACACCTAGTGGTGCCTTTTGCAAGACTTCCCATAACTTGTGAGTGACACGCATGATATTCGCTGGTCGGAGGGTCGCGTGGCGCCGCACCGGCGGCCCCGTCCGGCGTGTCGCGGGGCGCCTCGGCGATTCGCCGCCGGAGCGTCACGGAAGCGACTAGATTGGCCTGCGGCGGCCCCCTCCGCGCACGCCGGATCGGGGTTGCGGCCGGCCGTCGACGGCCGGCCGCAGATCGCTGCATCCGAACGCGAGAAGGGGTCCCCGTGGCAACACCGGTCCGTGAAGACGAGGGCACCATCACCGGCGTCGGCGGGGTGGAGCTGTACTGGCGCAGCTGGACGCCCACCGCGGCGCCGCCGAAGGGGCTCGTCGTCCTCGTGCACGGCATGGGCGAGCACTGCGGCCGGTACGACCACGTGGCCGACGCCCTCCTCGCCCGCGGCTACGCGGTGGCCGCGCACGACCATCGCGGGCACGGCCGCTCCGGCGGGAAGCGCAGCTTCATCGACCGCATGGACAACCTCGTCGCGGACATCGGCACCGCGTTCGACCGTGCGCGGGCGGCGGTACCCGACGTGCCGGTGGTGATGGTGGGGCACAGCATGGGCGGCCTGTCCTCGGCGCTCTGGGCCGTCGACAACCAGGACAGGCTGGCCGGGCTGGTGCTCAGCGGCCCGCTCGCCGCCATGGACCAGGCCAACGCCGTCACCAAGGCGGTCGCCCGCGCCCTCTCCGCGGCGGTGCCCACCATGGGGATGGTCGCCGTCGAGTCGGACGCGCTCAGCCATGACCCCACCGTGGGCGAGGACTACCGTCAGGACCCGCTGGTGTTCTCCGGCAAGCTCCCCGCCCGCACCGCGGCCGAACTGATGACGGCCGTGGACGCCGTGCAGCGCCGCGCGCCCGAGTTGCGGCTGCCGCTGCTGATCCTGCACGGCGAGCTCGACACCCTCGCCCCGCCCCGGGGCTCGCAGGAGCTGTTCGAGAAGGCCGTTTCCACGGACAAGCACCGCACCGTCTACGACGGCATGTATCACGAGATCTTCAACGAGGTCGACCGCGAGAAGGTGCTCGCCGAGCTGACCGCCTGGATCGACGCGCACATGGTGTGACGCCGGACCCTCCGCGTTTGGTGGACTTTCGGCTGGTTTTCCGCCGGATTCCGGCCAGATGTCCACCAAACGCCGGAGCGACCGCGGCGTCGGACTGCGCTACCTCGTGCGGACGAATCCAGGACTTCCCGCGTGGGTGACGATCGACGCGCCCCTCATCGGCAGCGCCCACACCGAGGCAGCCGGCATGCCGGTCAGACGGAACTCCGCGGTCGTCACCGTGCCCTCCACGTCCGCCGACACCAACGCGAGCCGGCCGGCCAGCTGCGGGTCCCCGGCCAGCACGTCGGCCACCGCATCGGCATTGCGCTGCGCATCCGCCGCGCTCGCCTGGTGGTAGGCGACGATCAGGCGCGGCGCGCCGCCGGAGTGCGCCAGGCCCACCCCCATCGCGTCGAAGGCCGCGGGCATCGCACGCGCATCGCCGGAGGTGCGGCCCGGCAGCATCGCCGAGTAGACGCGCCGGGCGTCGAGGGCCGAGGCCACCGCGGCGCGACCCGTGTCGTCGGCGGCGGTCGCGGCGTCGCCTCCGGCAAGCGCGGTCAGCTCCCCGGCCGAGGTGGAGATCGCCAGGTCCTCCCCGAGCATCGCCAGGTGCAGCGGCGCACCGTTCCATCGCGCTGCCGTGGACCTGCTCGGGTCCACGGCTTCGTCCTCGCCGGAGCCGAACGTCCACATCCCGTTCTTCTGCTCCCCCGCCGCGGCGCCGACGGCCGCCGCAAGGTCGATCGGCCTTTCGGCGCTCGCCGAGACCACCGCGAACCGGGATCGTTCCGCCGTGTCGGCGGCGAAGCAGCCCACGTCGGCGATGCCCACGCCGATCTCGTCCGCCACCGCGGCCTGCTGCCCGGCGGGCACGGAGAACACGGCGGGGGCGAGCGCGGAGACGCCATGGCCCTCGCCTGCGCCGCCCCCGCCGCCCGTCGCCCCGATCGCCTCCAGCCAGGCCGACACCGCCGCCGGATCGCCCCGCTCCGGACGCTGCACCCCGGCCGCCGCCGTGGCCGCGTCCAGATCGCCGGTGGTGAGATACCCGCTGTCTCCGGGATCCGGCGCGGGCAGTCGGGCGAGCGCCCCCGCCACCGTGCACAGAGGGTCCGTCGCGGGCGCCCCGCTCGCATCCACGGACTCGCCGGCGGCAGCCGAGGACGAGGTCTCCGTCGCCGCGGAGCCGCAGCCCGCGAGAGCCACCGCCGCCGTCATCGTGACCGACGCGGCGACCAGGACGTTCCTCCCACGACTCATGGGCGTTGACTTTATCGGAACGTCCGAGATCGCTCAGACGGCGCCGAGCCGCCCCGCCACCCACGTGCCCAGTTCCCGCGCGCAGTGGTCGACCCGGTCGAGCCAGTCCATCGCCGACTCGTCCGCGTCGTCGCTGACGTACTTGACCAGCCGCACCGGCGTGCCCAACAGCGTGCACGCGCGGGCGACGGCGAAGCCCTCCATGTCCACCAGGTCCGCGTCCTGCGCGAGCCGGGCGCGGACGGCCGGGTCCGAGACGAACGTGTCGCCCGTCGCCAGCACGCTGCCGTCGCCGTCGGGCAGCGCGATGCGGTCGACCAGCGGATACCCCAGCGCGCGCAGCGCCTCGGAGCTGATGTCGTGGTTGGTCACCGCCGACGGGATGTACAGCCCCGAATGCCCGTCGTGCAGCGCGCCGGCGGTACCGACGTTCACGACGGTGATGTCCCCCGGTCCGTCGGCGCCGGTGCGCTCGACGGCGCGCAGCACCGCCGCCGTCGTCGCCGCCGCCGCGTCGACCTTGCCGATCCCGCAGATCAGTGTCTCGACCCCGTCCGGCAGGTGGGCGGCCTCGGACGCCGTCGCCGAGACCACCAGCATCCGCCGCCGGTCCGGGACCCCCACGACCGCACCGTTTCCAGTCGCCCCGCTCACCATCGCCGCCTCACCGTCCGCCATCGCCGCTTCACCGTCCGCCATCGTCGTGCCCCATCGCCGCATGCGTCCGGCCTGGGCCCGGCGCCGCCGACCGCACACTGTCCACCGCCCGCATTACAGTCCACCACATGGACCGCGCGAACGAACTTCAGCAGACGATCGCACGCGAACTGGGTGTGCGCCCCGAGATCGATCCGGCCGCGGAGATCGAGGCGCGCGTCGGTTTCCTCGCCGAGTACCTGCGGTCGACACCCGCGCACGGCTTCGTCCTGGGCATCAGCGGCGGACAGGACAGCACTCTCGCGGGACGCCTTTGCCAGCTGGCGGCGGAGCGCCTGCGCGGCGAGGGCTTGGCGGGCGGCACGCGGGGTGGAGCCGTGCGCGACGCCCGCTTCGTCGCCGTGCGCCTCCCCTACGGCACGCAGGCGGACGAGAACGACGCGCAGACGGCGCTGCGGTTCATCGCGCCGGACGAGGCGGTGACGGTCAACATCAAGGCCGGCGCGGACGCCGTGTCGGATGCGACGGCGGAGGCGCTGCACACGACGGCGGACGGTTCCGCGGCACGGCCGGCTGGGCTGCGGGACTTCGTGCGCGGCAACGTCAAGGCCCGGATACGCATGGTCGCCCAGTACGCGCTCGCCGGGCAGCGCGGCCTGCTGGTGGTGGGCACCGACCACGCCGCCGAGGCAGTCACCGGCTTCTACACGAAGTTCGGCGACGGGGCCGTGGACCTGACGCCGCTGACCGGCCTGACCAAGCGCCAGGGCGCGGCGCTGCTGCGTGAGCTGAGCGCGCCCCCGCAGACGTGGGAGAAGGTGCCCACGGCCGACCTCGAGGACGACCGCCCCGCCCTGCCCGACGAAGAGGCGCTGGGCGTCACCTACCGCGCGATCGACGACTATCTGGAAGGCCGCGCGGTCGACGACGCCGCGGCCGCGCGCATCGAGCATCTGTACACGATCAGCCGGCACAAGCGCGCCATGCCGGCGAGCCCCCTCGACACATGGTGGCGGTGATCACCGTATTGCGCACCTCCGGACGGCCGCCGCGGATGTAGCGTCATCGCGTGACTCGCAGAGCGCTCGGCGCGCAGCACCCGGCGCGTTTCGTCGTACTGGGATTCGCCGGCGCGGTCGTCGTCGGCACCCTGCTTCTGATGTTGCCGGTCGCAACCGCGGACGGAACCGCCGCCGCGCCGTTGACCGCACTGTTCACCGCCACGTCGGCGGTATGCGTCACAGGCCTGGTGGTGGTGGACACGGCCGGATATTGGTCGACCTTCGGCGAGGTCGTGATCGTCACCCTCATCCAAATCGGCGGACTCGGCATCATGGCGCTCGCGTCGCTGCTGGGGCTGCTCGTCGCCCGCCGCATAGGTCTGAGGATGCGGCTCGCTGCACAGACGGAGACGAAGGCGACATGGCTCGGAGACAGTCGCCGGGTGGTCCTGGGCGTGATCCGGCTCAGCATCACCGTCGAGGTCGTCGTCGCGGCGCTGCTCACGCTGCGATTCGCGCTGCACTACGACGAGCCGATCGGCCGGGCCGCGTACCTCGGGGTCTTCCATGCGGTGTCGGCCTACAACAACGCCGGATTCGCGCTGTGGTCGGACAGCCTCACGCGCTTCGCGGCGGATCCGTGGATCATCGCGCCGATCAGCGCGGCGATCATCGTCGGCGGTCTCGGATTCCCCGTCGTCATCGAGGTGATCCGCGCCGCCCGCCGGCGGCTGCGCCGCGAACCCCACCGTCCGCACTGGTCGCTGCACACCAAGATCACGCTGATCACCTATGGTCTGATCGCGTTGATCGGGATCATCGCGATCACCGGGATCGAATGGAGCAACCCGCGCACCCTGGGACCGCTCGACTCCCCCGGGTCCCTGCTCGCCGGCGCCTTCAGCGCGATCTCGCCCCGCACGGCCGGTTTCAACGCCGTCGACGTCGGCGCGATGCACCCGGCCACCCTCCTCATCACCGACGTGATGATGTTCATCGGCGGCGGCAGCGCGGGCACGGCCGGCGGCATCAAGGTGACGACCTTCGCCCTGCTGGCGTTCGTCATCATCACGGAGGCCCGCGGCGAGCCCACCGTGCACGTGATGGGCCGCCGCCTCGCGGGCAGCGTGCAGCGCCAGGCCGTCTCGGTGGCATTGCTCGGCGTCGGCGCCGTGTTCGCGTCCGCCGTGGCGCTGATGCTGATCACGCCGTACAACCTCAACGAAGTGCTCTTCGAGGCGACCTCCGCCTTCGCCACCGTCGGACTGACCACCGGCATCACCGCAGACCTGCCCGACGGCGCACAATTGATATTGATCGGACTCATGTTCGTCGGCCGGCTCGGCCCGATCACCTTCGCGTCGGCACTGGCGCTCCGCGAACGCGGACGCCGCTACGAACTACCCGAGGAGCGACCGATCGTTGGCTGATTCACACCGCACGACACGCATGACCGCACCGGTGACCGTGGTCGGCCTCGGCCGGTTCGGCAGGTCGCTGGCGGAGGAGCTCGAGAAGCGCGGCACCGAGGTGCTCGGCATCGACGCCGACGCGGCGCTGGTGCAGCAGGTGAGCGAGACCCTGACGCACGCCGCCGTCGCCGACACCACCGACCCCCAGGCGCTCGAACAGCTCGGCGTGCCCGAGTTCCGCAGGGCGGTGGTGGGGATCGGCACCGACCTCGAGGCCAGCATCCTCACCACCTCGGCGCTCGCCGATTTCGGCATACCCCATATCTGGGCGAAGGCCACCAGCCGGCAGCACGGGCGGATCCTCGAGCGCGTCGGCGCGCACCACGTGGTTCTGCCCGAACACGACATGGGCGAGCGCGTGGCGCACCTGGTCACCGGAAGGATGCTCGATTTCGTCGCCTTCGAAGAGGACTACGCGATGGTGAAGACGACGGCGCCCGCGGTCCTCGCCGGCCGGACGCTGCTCGAGAGCGACTCGCGCCGCCGGTTCGGGATCACCGTGGTGGCCGTCAAGCACCGGGGCGAGGAGTTCACGCACGCGTCCGTGGACACCGTGATCCGGCCGGAGGACCTGCTCATCGTCGCGGGTCGCACCAGGAAGGTCGAGGAGTTCGCGGAACTGAGCTGAGCCGTGCGACTCCACCCGAACCAAGCCCTCAGACCCGGCCTGCGCCGTCAGCCCCGGCCCGCGCCGCCGTCGCCCGCCGCGTCGTTGCTTCTGCGCAGCGCGGCGATCAGATCGTGGAACTCGACCGACCGCCGCAGCGCGGGGCTGAGCACCGCGCGCACCGGAACCCGGAGGCGGTGCTCGGTCTCATGCAGCAGGCGCAGCCCCGCGACAGCGTGGCCCCCCGCCGCGTCCGCGTACAGCACCGTCCACGCGCGAGGCCGGGTGATGACCTCCAACGACGCGGTGTGATCGGCGGGGATCGGCGGGCCCAGCTGCACCTTCCGGCCGATCTCCCGGAAGGCCCGCTCCACCACCTGGTGGATCAGCACCTGGCTGTGCCGGGCCGGCAGCAGGAGCGGATAGTCGCCCAGCGCGCTCAGGTCGACCGTGCCGGACCGCGCCAAGGGGTGCCGCCGCGACATCGCCACCAGCAGGTCCTGCGTCCCCAGGCTCACCGACTGCAGGCCCGGGCGGTCCACCTCGCCCCGGATCAACGCGACGTCCGCGTCACCGCTGGTGACGGCCGCCATCCTGTCCGCGAAATCCCGGAGGACGAACTCGATGTCGAGATTCGGGTGCGTCTCGCGCACAGCGGCGATGGCCTCGAGGCTCTGCGCGGCGAAGCTCATGTTCGCGGTCATGCGGATCCTGTTGCGCGGCTCGCGGACCACCTCCCGCGACTTCGCCTCGACGGCCAGCGCCTCCGCGGCCACCGGCATGAGGCGCTCCCCCGCCGCCGTCAGTTCCACGTTGCGGGTGGAGCGGTCGAACAGCTTCACACCGAGGTCCTGCTCCAGCTTGGCGATCTGATGGCTGATGGCCGATTGGGAGATGAAGCAGCGCTCCGCCGCCTGCGAGAAGCTCCTGAGCTCCCCGACCGCGGTGAAGTAGCGCAGCTGCCGGAAGTCCATGCACCCAGAATAGGGAGGCACGGTCTGCCCCCGTGTCGCCGGGACCCGAGGCGCGTACGCGGCCCGGACCCGGCTCCTCCACGCGCTGTTGTTCAGGCGACTTATGACCGATCGAGATAGGAGTCTGCCGATATCTCCGGATCGGTGGTGCACCGCCGGTCACGCCAATACGGTCGGTGTCAACGGGTGGAGGTCACTCCCCCGTCGGCGTAGTTCAGGTCACCGGAACCAAAACCCGGTACGGGCCACGCCGCCGGTACTCCGCCCGCGTCGAGATCCGACAACGCACAGAGGAGATGGAGGTCGCCGTGACGACACAGGTTGCGCCGGGCGCGAAGAGCCCCGCACACGAGGACGCGGGTGTCGAGCGCACAGAGGTGGTCATCGTCGGTTCCGGTTTCGGCGCTCTGGCCGCCGCGAAGAAGCTCGCCAAGGCCAAGACCCCCTTCGTGCTCATCTCGGAGACCACCGAGCATCTCTTCCAGCCGCTGCTCTACCAAGTCGCGACCGGCGTCCTCTCGCCCGGCGAGATCGCCCCGCCCATCCGTGCGGTCCTGGCCAAGTACCCGACGGCCGACGTCCGCCTGGGCCGGGTGGTGGATGTGGACGCCGATCGGCGCGAGGTGACCTACGAGGCCGGCGGCGAACAGCTGCGCCTCAGCTACACCACGCTCATCGCGGCGACCGGTGCCCGCCAGGCCTACTTCGGCAACGATCATTTCGCCGACGTGACCTTCGCGCTCAAGACCATCGACGATGCCGAGCGCCTGCGCCATCAGATCCTCCGCTGCTTCGAGGAGGCCCACACCACCACGGATCCCGAGCGGCGCCGCAACCTGCTCACATTCCTCGTGATCGGCGCGGGCGCCACCGGCGTGGAGCTGGGCGGCCAGATCAAGGAGCTCGCGCAGCGCTACTTCGCCACCTCGCTGCACGACCTCGAGCCCGAGGACGTCACGGTCAAGATCGTCGAAGGCGCGGACAAGGCCCTGCCCCCGTTCGGCGGCAAACTGAGCGAGTACGTGGCCGAGTCGCTCGAGAAGGACGGCGTGGACGTGGTGCTCGGCACCTTCGTCACCGACATCGACGCGCACGGCGCGACCCTCAAGGACGCGAAGACCGGCGAGGAGCGGCGCGTCACCGCCGAGACCATCATCTGGTCGGCGGGCGTGCGGGCCAACGACTTCGCCCACGTGCTGGCCGAGCGCACCGGATGCGAGGCGGACCGCGCCGGCCGCCTGCTGGTCAACGACGACCTCACCGTGGGCGGGCGCGCCGACATCTTCGCCGTCGGCGACATGATCTCGCTGAACGGCCTGCCCGGGCAGTCGCCCGCGGCGATGCAGGGCGGGCGGCATGCCGCGGCCATCGCTTCGGGCAAGCGCGACGCCGGCACCCCGTTCAAGTACCGCGACAAGGGGTCGATGGCCATCATCAACCGGTTCCGGGCGATCACCAGGATCGGCCGGATCGAATTGACCGGCTTCGTCGCCTGGGTGCTGTGGCTCGCCGTGCACCTGATGTACATGGTGGGCTTCCGCAACCGCTACGTGGCCGTGATGTCCTGGATGGGCTCGTTCCTGGGCCGCCACCGCCCGCACTTCCACTACTCGCAGCAGCGCACTCCGGCGCCCGGTGCCGCCGCGGCGGAGCCTGCGGGCCAGGTGGGGGCCGTCGAGAGTGCCAACGACGCCGGGCCGGCCGAGCAGACGCGGGCCGCCGTCGCGGCACCGGCGACGATCACGGCGGAGCATGCCGAAGAGTCCGAGGCCTGGCGGCGCGAGCGGGCCGAGCGGCGGACGCCGGCGCCCTCGACTCCGTAACCGCGGAGACCGCCTTCACCGCCCTCGGGGCCGACACGCGAAGTGTCGGCCCCGAGGCGCGTCCGACGCAGGTCACAGCAAGGCGGCTAACCCGCTCACCTCCAAGCGCGATGTAGTGGGCAGACGATTCCCGTCCCGACCCGAGAGGCCTTCATGCACACCATCACCAGGACCGTCATCGGCACCGCAGGCGCGGCGGCATTGAGCGTCGGCGCGTTCGCGGGAGTCGCCGCGGCCGCGCCCGGCGGTTCCGTCGCG
This sequence comes from Tomitella fengzijianii, assembly GCF_007559025.1. Classification (NCBI taxonomy): domain Bacteria; kingdom Bacillati; phylum Actinomycetota; class Actinomycetes; order Mycobacteriales; genus Tomitella; species Tomitella fengzijianii. The sequence continues at coordinate 2,955,614 of NZ_CP041765.1, forward strand.
GATTCGCCCGGCGGGTTCGGGGCGTTCCTGCTCACCAGCGGCACCGACGTGGCCGGGCTGACGTGCTCGCCTGATGCCGGCACGCACCCGGACGCGGCGAAGGCCTGCGATTCGATCCGCGCCGCCGGCGGCGACTTCAACGCGCTGTCCGCCCAAGCGAACGTGGCCTGCCCGCTGAACTACATGCCGACTCCCGCGAGCGCGTTGGGCATGTGGTTCGACGGGAACGGAGCCCACGTGGTGAACTTCTCGAACACCTACGGCAACGCCTGCGTCGCCTCGGCCGGGTCGGGCGGCGTGTTCGGCTTCTGAGCGCCGGGTCTCCTCCCGGCCACGTGGTCGGGAGGGACGGGCCGACGGGTCAATCGAACGCGGATTGCCCGAACCGGCCCCACGCCACGACGATCATCCCCGCGAGGAAGAGCAGGTCGCCCAGGATCTCCTTGTACTCGGCCCGCCGGATCCGCTCAGTGACGGCACCGGCCATGTACAGGGCCATCCCCGAGGCGGCCACCGGCACGAGGACCGGCGCGATGCTCAGCGCCCCCGGGAGGATCAGGCCGAGCCCGCCGAGGAGCTCGATGCCCCCCATGAACTTCACGTTGCCGGGGGTGAAGTCCTGGGGCCAGTGCAGCTTGGCGGCGTACTTCTCGTACGGCGAGACGAGCTTGATGATGCCGCCGGCGATGAATCCGGCCGCGAAGACACCGGCGACGATCCAGAGTGCGATATTCATGGTTCCGCTCCCGCTCACGAAGATGCTGTCCAATGATGCTGTCCAAGGTGAGACGAGGCGGCCTTCGCCGGCGTGACATCGCGCAGTGCCCAGCCCGCGATGTCACAACTCGCGGCGCCGCTTCGTCTGGATAAGCGCAGTACCGTTGTCGAAGGACGGGAGCGCAGAGGTGGCACGACAGAACGCACGGGCGGACGAACGATCGGCCGGGTTCGAGGAGCTGCGCCCGACCCTCTTCGCGGTGGCGTACCAGATCCTCGGCAGCGTCGCCGAGGCCGAGGACGCGGTGCAGGAGACCTGGCTGCGCTACGCGGCCACGGACATCGAGCCCGATTCGCTGCAGGCGTACCTGTGCACCATCGTCACGCGCCTGTCCATCGACGTGCTCCGCTCGGCACGAGTGCGCAGGGAGACCTACGCGGGACCGTGGTTCCCCGAACCGCTGCCGACCGGGACCGATGCCGGACGGCTGTGGGGTCCGGCTCCGATCGCGGATCCGGCGCGCACCGCGGAGCTCGCCGACTCGGTGTCCATGGCGGCGCTCCTGCTGCTCGAAAGGCTCAGCCCGTTGGAGCGGGCATCGTTCGTCCTGCACGACGTCTTCGGCTTCGACTACGCGCGTATCGCCACGATCGTGGGCCGGTCGGAGGCCGCGTGCCGCCAGCTCCGCTCGCGTGCCCGCCGGCACGTCGATGCCGGGCGCCCCCGCTTCGAGGCCGACCGCCGTCAGCGATCCGTGTTCGCCGACCGATTCTTCGACGCCCTCCAGAACGGCGACGTCGAGGAGCTCGAGGCTTTCCTCGCCGCCGACGTCGCGACGATCAACGATGGCGGCGGCATCGCCGGCGGCGCCGGGGCCGCCTATGGCGCCCAGCGCACCGCACGGCTGCTCGCCAACGCGGTCGTGCCTCTGCTCGGCCTGGGCGCGACGCTCGGGCGGTGCGAACTCAACGGGCAGCCCGGTGCGATCATCCGAGACCGCGATGGCGGTGTCCTCGCCGCCTGGGTGCTCGACATCCTCGACGACCGGATCCAGACGATCCGCTCCGTGACGAACCCGCAGAAGCTGGCGCACCTCGGGCCGGTGGGCGACCTCCGCGCGACTGCACTCGAACGCAACCGCGCCCGGCGATCCGGCCGGCGCGGCGGTGTCTGAGCGATGTGCCTTTGAGTTCCGGCCGACTGCCGACTGCGCGGAAACGCATCCGCGCCTCCGCGACCTCGGAGGGCAGGATCGATACCGAAAGGACAAAAAAATCTTGCCCCACGCTCAGGTGAGGCAAGATTCTGCTATCAGATTCTCTGTGGAGCTAAGGGGACTCGAACCCCTGACCCCCACACTGCCAGTGTGGTGCGCTACCAGCTGCGCCATAGCCCCGTACTGCAACCAGTGTAGCCGTTCGCGAATCCATCGACTCACCCGACCCTGTGGTCACACACTGCCTCGCGGTTGCATCCCGCGGTGCTTCAGCAAAGTTACACGATCACTTCTCCCGCCACCAAATCGCCTGGGCAGCGCGGAGGCCGACACGCGCACGCCCCCGCCCTGCGGCGTCGGGGGTCACCTTCCGGCGGTGGTAGGCGCGCTCGCCGGCGGGGTGGTCGTCGTCTCGGCGGCGAGCGCGTCCTGCAACCACTCCGAGCGGGAGATCTTCACCTCGTCCGTTCCGCGGTAGACGGACGGCGTGATGGCACCGCCTCCGGACAGCGTCGCCAGCGACGAGCGCGCCACGGACGCCGCAGCCTTCTCCGCGTCCAACTGGGCCCCGCTCCCGATGCAGGACACCGCCGGACCGTCGGCGCCGAGCCGCTGCGCCAACTGCGCCAACTGCGCGTTGTCGAAGTCCGATCCGCCTCCCTCACGGGGCTGGACGCCCTTGGTGAACAGGGCGTCACGGAACTTCGAATACGCGACCGCGTCCCCCGACTGTGCGATGCACCGTGCCGCTGCGGCCGCACGCGTCGAGTAATCGCCGGAGGGCGACTTGCCGTCGAGGATGGTGATCGAGTGATACCGCACCGCCAGCCGGCGTCCCGTGATCGCTCCGTACACCGAATCCCCGTACAGGTCGGTGAACTGGCCGCACGCCTCGCAGAGGTAGTCCTCGTAGACGTCGAGCACCACCGGGGCATTCGGGACGCCCAGCCGAATGGCGCCGTCACCGTCCAAGGCCACGGGCACACCGACCACCGAGGCGATGTCCAAGCGGGCCGGGTCCGGAATCGCGCCGTCCGCCGTCGGTGCCGCCGATGTGGTGGCGACCGGGGTACCGTCCGCCTCGGGGGTGTCGTCCGCGCCCGATCCGCATCCGGCGAGCGCGCCGACGGCCAACACCGCCGCGGCCACCGCGGCGGCCGCGCGCCCGCGGCCGATTTCCGGGGCTGCGCGCCGCCGCCGTGCATCATCCGTGCCGCCGCCCGTGTCCATCCTCAGCCCGCGCACTCCGTCTCCTCCCGGTCGGCCGCAGTTTTCACCTTTCCACGTCCCGGCTCCGTGCGTGCGGGCAGCGCCCTGGAAAGACGGTTCCGCCCCGCGCGTCCAGTGCGGACGGGCGGGGCGGAACTCCGGTCGACGGCCGCCGACGGCGGTCAGTAGCTCACTGTCCGGTGAGCTGCTTGATCCAATCGGCGGTCTGGATGTTGACCTTCTTGCCGTCGTGCAGGACGGTCGGGGTGCTCACCTGACCGCCGGTCTTGTCGGACAGCTGCTGCATGGACGACTGCGCGCCAGCCTTCGCCACGTCGACCTTGGCGCCGTCTGCGATGCAGGAGACCACGGCATCGTCCGCGCCGACCTGCTTCGCCACGTCGGAGAGCTGCGCGTTGCTCAGGTCGGTCGAGCCCTGCTCCTCCGGCTTGACACCGTCCTGGAAGAGGGCGCTGTGGAACTTGGAGTACAACGCGCCATCACCCGTGTCCGCGACGCAGAGCGCCGCACCGGCCGCTCGCGTGGAGTAGTCGCCGCTGGCCGAGTACTTGTTGAGGAAGTCGAGCGTGTGGTACTGGACCGCCATCTGGCCGTTGTCGATCGCCTGGTTGATCGCCCCGCCGAACTGGTGCTCGAACTGGGCGCAGGCCGGGCAGAGGAAGTCCTCGTAGGCGTCGATCTTCACCGGGGCGTCCGGGTCGCCCAGCAGCACACCTCCGGAATCGATGACCTTCACCGGCGTGCCGTCCTGGACGGATCCGTAGCCTTCGGCCTGCACCTCGGTGTCCTCGGTGTTCGGCAAGACCACGAAGATCACGATCAACACGATGATCGCGACGATCGCGACGCCGCCGAGAACGTAGGTGAGCAGCGCGTCGTTGCGCTTGTTGTTGCCCAGCTTGGCGGCGTTGTACTTCTTCGGTGGTTTCTTGGAGCTCACCTTGCGTCATCCATCCTTTTCTCCGGGCGGCCCCGCCGCGGTTGCGGCGGGTGCAGCTCGTCACTGGGTGTCGTTTTCCGGGTTCACGCAGGTCGGAACGGCGGCCGAACCGCCGTAGCAGGGGTCATTGCGACACGGTCCCGGCCTCGTCGGACGCGCCCTCCGGGACGTCATCCATGTGGTCGCCGTCCTCGTGCACGTCGTCTTCACGCGCACGCAGTCCGGCTCGCGATCCGAATCCGAGGGCAAGCGGGCTGCGAGGCCACAGTGTCAACCACGCCGCAAGTATAAGGAAACCGACATCGCGCGCGATCTCCTCGGCGTAGTCCGCCCAGGTGACGGACGCGTCCTCGCCGCCGCCGCCGAAGCAGCCGCAATCGATCTGCAGCCCGCGGGCCCACGCCGAGGCGACGCCGGCGATCAGCACCAGAAGGAGCAGACCCGACACGATCGCCGTCCATCGGACCGCCAATCCGAGGATCAGCATGAACCCCAGGACCAATTCCACTGCGGGCAGGCCGATCGCCACCGCCCGCACCATCGAGTCGGGCAGAAGCCGGTACGCGTCGACGGCCTCCATCGACTGATGCACGTCGGACGCCTTTGCCCAGCCGGAGACCAGCCATACGGCGGCCAGCCCCAGGCGGACGAGCAGACTCACGATCGGTTTCCACACGCGGCCGAGGATACCGGCACTTTGCGCCTTCGCGCCCGTCCGTTGCACCCGATTGAACAACAACCGCCGGGATACCGGCCGCAAGGGAACGCCGCGACGGCGGTTACGTGCACTCACCAGAAGGTGTTACGGTGTCTCGCATCGGAAGTTTCGTATATCCGAACATATTGATGAGCAGCCCCGATACGCGAGATCGACCGCGCAGACGGCGCCTCCCACGGCCCACAAGCAGGAGTCTCCACGATGGCGACGTCGACCGACCCCGCCGAAGCCCCACCACCGGCCACCGGCCACCGGCCACCGCACGCACGCCGGCACGATGCACGCCGCGTCGCGATGCTGTTCGGTCCGGCCTTCGTGGCCGCAGTCGCCTACGTCGACCCGGGCAATGTGGCAGCCAACGTCACCGCCGGCTCCCGATTCGGCTACCTGCTGCTGTGGGTTCTGATCATGGCGAACGCGATGGCGGTACTGATCCAGTACCTGTCCGCGAAACTGGGGCTGGTCACCGGGATGTCGCTGTCGGAGGTCCTGGGCGCACGGCTCGGCACCGTCGCCCGGCGGGCGTTCTGGCTGCAGGCCGAGGTGGCCGCGGCGGCAACCGACGTCGCCGAGGTGATCGGGGGGGCCATCGCGCTCCACCTGCTGTTCGGCCTGCCGCTCCCCGTGGGCGGACTCATCACCGGAGTCGTGTCCATGGCCGTGCTGGCCGTGGGCGACCGCCGCGGACAGCGCCGGTTCGAGCTGCTCGTGGTCGGCCTTCTGCTGATCATCGCCATCGGCTTCACGTGCGGTCTTCTTTTCGTCGATGTCTCCCCCGGCGCGCTCCTCGCCGGGATCGTGCCCCGGTTCGAGGGGGCGCAAACCCTGCTCCTGGCCGCGGGGATGCTGGGCGCGACCGTGATGCCGCACGCCATCTACGTCCATTCCGCACTCGCACGCGACCGGCACCGCACCGACCTCGCACAACCGGGTCCGTCGAGCCGGGCCCCCCGCGGCCCCGCCATGCGGCGACTGCTGCGGGCGACGAAGTGGGACGTGGCGATCGCGCTGGTGATCGCCGGCGGCGTCAACATCGCACTGCTCGTCCTCGCCGCAGCCGCGCTGCACGACGTCCCCGGCACGGACACGATCGAGGGTGCACACCACGCGATCGAGACCGCACTGGGGCCCGCCGTCGGAACCGTGTTCGCCGTGGGGCTGCTGGCCTCCGGGCTGGCCTCCACCTCCGTGGGCTCGGCTGCCGGGGCCGAGATCATGCAGGGCCTGCTCCGCGTGCGGATCCCCCTTCTGGCCCGCCGCATCATCACGCTCGCACCCGCCGTAGCACTGCTCGCGACGGGAGCGGATCCCACCTATGCCCTGATCCTCAGCCAGGTGGTGCTGAGTTTCTGCATCCCGTTCGCGCTGATCCCCCTGGTGCGGTACACCTCGCGGCAATCGATGATGGGCGCGTATCGCAGTGGTCCCGCAGTACGCGCCGCCGCCTGGGCGACGGTGACCGTGATCGCGGCACTGAACATCGCCCTGCTGGCCTTGACGGCGCTGGGCGTCGAATAGCAGGCGGCCGGCGTGCGCACAAGGCGGCACGACGGCGACGGGCCCCGGCGGGAACTTCTCGCCCGCCGGGGCCCGTGGTCGGTGGAGCTGCCGGGAATCGAACCCGGGTCCTCCGCAGTGTCACCGAGGCTTCTCCGTGCGCAGTCCGCTATGCCTCTGCTCGGGTCTCCGGATCTCGCGAACCCGTCCGGATGACGACCCCAGTCGCTGTGTGATGTCCCGTCAATCTCCGCGACCGATCATGACGGTGAGCCCTCTAGCTGATGCCAGTACCCGGGCCGAGGGCGAACCCGGACTGACAGACTCACGCCTGCTGCTTAGGCAGCGAGGGCGAAGGAGTCAGCGCTCTGCTTGGAGTTGGCGCTTAATTGGTTGCAGCGACGCTTACGGTGGTCTCCTGCCTGCACCGGCACGCTTCCCTTGGATCTACTCACGCAGTCGAAACCGTTCAGCCCCTTTCCGCGACCTCGACAGCGATGCGTCCGCACGCTGCCGTGTCCGCGTGATCCTGCTTCTCGCGATCTGCCTTCTCACGATCTGCCGTTTCGTGATCTGCCGTTTCGTGATCTGACTTTCGCGATCTAGCCGCCCGCACGCTTCCGCGCGGACAACACAGTCTAACGCGCACGCCCCCCGAAATCATCCCGCCGGCCGTCGCGACCGCGGTGCAACACGTATTCCCAGGTCGACGGTGTTCACTCTCACGCGTCAACGGCGTTGACAGCACGTTGTCAACAGCGTTGACTGTGCTGCATAACCACGAAACCTCAGCAGGGGATTGAGCCATGAGCACCGAACACCAGAGCAACCCGCACGGGGACGCCGCGCGCGGCCCCGACTACACCGAGATCCTCGCCGACGACATCGAGGCGGTCGCGCCGACGCTCGGCGAACACCACCCCAAGCACGAGGCGCCACCGGGCGTGGACGCGCCGGTGAGCCTCTCGACCATCGCGAAGGCGATGATCTTCCCCGTCTTCTTCGTAGTGATGTTCGCGCTGTGCTACATCAGCGCATTCCACAACCCCACGCCGCACGACATGCACCTGAGCATCGTCGGCCCCCAGCAGCAGGCCTCCGCGGTGGCCGCGGGCATCGAACAGGGCTCCCCCGGCTCGTTCGACATCACCGCCACCAGCGACCTCGGCGGCGCCCTCGACGGCCTCGCCTCCCGCGACATCCAGGGCGTCATCGAGCTAGGCAGCCCGATGACCGTGCACATCGCCTCCGGCGCCAGCGCCACCGTGGCACAGGTGGTGCAGGGGGTCGCGAGTCCGCTGGCAGAGTCCATGGGCACCACCGTGCAGACGGACGACATCGCTCCGCTCACTGATGGCGACGCCACCGGCATGGGCCTGTTCTACTTCATGATCGTCTGCTCGATCGCCGGCTATCTGACGGTGACGGTGCTCGCGCAGCTCGCTCCCCGCATGAAGATGCGGCGCATGCTCGGCATCCTCGGCGTCATGTCCGTCGCACTGACGCTGATCGCCTTCGGGGTCGCCTCGATCTTCACCGGCACCTTCGGCGCGACGGCCGCCGGCCTCACCGTGATGCTGCTCGTCGGCGTCCTTTACACGTTCACGATCGGCCTCGTCGCGGTGGTACTCAACAAGATCCTGGGCCAGGCGGCCATCATGGCGGTGATGACGATCGCGATCTTCATGAACTTCCCGAGCGCAGGAGGCGCCATCGCACCGTCGATGCTGCCGGCGGCATGGGAAGCCGTGCACTCGTTCTGGATCGGATCGGGCGCGGTCCAGGCGATGCAGTCGGTGATCTACTTCGGCGGCAACGGCCTCGGACAGGGCCTGCTCATCCTCTTCGGCTGGCTGGCGGTCTCCGCCGCGGCGCTCGCGCTCGTCGTGTGGCGCGCACGGGCGAAGGGCTCCGACGCGGCGGGCGGCACCGGCGCGGTCGTCTCCGGTGCGCACGCTCCGGAACGGGAGCCGGTGGCCGTGCACTGACCCGGCCTCCCTGCCCGCACCCGCGGACTCAGCCCCGCATGCCCTTCACGCGGCGGCCGAGTTCGCGGGTGACCTCGCGCTCCATGGTCCGGCGCCGGATGTCCTGCCGCTTGTCGTAGACCTGCTTGCCCCGCGCCAGCGCCAGTTCCAGCTTGACCTTGCCGCCGGAGAAGTACATCGACAACGGCACCAGGGTCAGGCTTCCCTCCTGGGTCTTGCCGATGAGCATCTCGATCTGGCGCCGGTGCAGGAGCAGCTTGCGGACCCGTCGCGGCGAATGGTTGGTCCAGCTGCCGTGCGAGTACTCGGGGATGTGCAGGCCGCGCAGCCACACCTCCCCGTCGTCGACCGTCGCGAACGCGTCCACCAGTGACGCCTTCCCCTCGCGCAGGCTCTTCACCTCGGTGCCCACCAGCGCCACCCCGGCCTCGTAGGTGTCGAGGATCACGTAGTTGTGGCGCGCCTTGCGGTTGGTGGCGATCACCCGCCTGCCCTCGGAATCCGCGGGCTTCTTCTTCGCGCCCTTGCCCTTCTTGGCCATGCTCTGTTCCCTGTCCCGTCCCGACGCGGTCTCAGCGTCGCAACGCGCGCGTCCAGCCCTTGTCCTTGGCGCGCAGGCCGACACTCCGGCGCGCGCATGCCGTCATTCCCTCACGTACAGGCGCAGCGTGATCCATCCGGTCACCGCCGCGAGCACCGCACTCACCGCGATGAGGATCGGCGCGACGAGCCCGATGTCCGCGTCCGTGATCCTGGCGATGATGTTGGAACTGTACAGATCCGACAATACGTCCTTGATGAACAGGTTGTTCGCCGCGAACAACCCGCCCACGGCAAGCACCGATCCGACCACGGCGGCCACCACCACCTCCAGCAGGAACGGCAGCTGCGTGTACCAACGGGACGCGCCCACCAGGCGCATGATGCCGACCTCCGTGCGCCGTGAGAGCGCCGCGATCTGGATCATGTTCGCGATCAACAGCACCGCGCCCACGCCCTGCACCAGCGCCACCGCGAACGCCGCGTTGCGGATGCCGTCGAGCACCGAGAACAGCCGGTCCACCAGATCCGCCTGGGTGCGCACGCGCTGCACGCCGGTGCGATCGCTGAACTCGCGGTCCAGTTCCCCGAACAGCTTCTGGTCGTCCACCTTGACCTTGAACGACGCCGGCAACGCCTCCGGCCGGACCAGCGACAGCATCTCCGGATCCGAGGCGAACTGCTGCTGATAGATCTTGTAGGCCTCGTCGCGGCTCACGAAGGTCACCGACGACTGCCCCGCCGCCTCGGCCAGGTCCTGCCGCAGCTCCGTGCACGTGGCCTGCGTGCAGTCCGGGTCGTTGGTGGACACGTCGTCGGTGAGGAACAGCTCGACCTCCACGCGATCCAGATAAATCTGCTCGGTGGCGTTGCTCATCTGGACCACCAGCAGGCCGCTGCCGAGCAGGCCGATCGAGATCGCGGTGGTGATGATCATCGCCACGGTCATCGTGATGTTGCGGCGAAGCCCCTGCAGGACCTCGGTGAAGACGAATTTCGCGCGCATGGGTGTGTGCTCTCCGGTCGGTGGGGACGGCGGCGATCAGGCGGGGGCGGCGGCGAGCGGTACGACGGAATCCCGTCCCCGCCGCGCCGCGCGGGCGCTACCTGCCCACGCCGTAGACGCCTCGCTCCTCGTCGCGTACCAGCCTGCCCAGCTGCAGCTCGATGACGCGCCGGCGCATCGAGTCGACGATCTCGTGGTCGTGCGTGGCCATCAGCACGGTGGTGCCGGTGCGGTTGATCTTGTCGAGCAGCAGCATGATCCCGCCGGACGTGTCCGGGTCGAGGTTGCCGGTGGGCTCGTCGGCCAGCAGGAGCAGCGGCCTGTTGACGAAGGCGCGCGCTATCGCGACGCGCTGCTGCTCGCCGCCGGAGAGCTCGTGCGGAAGGCGGTGCGACTTGCCCGCCAGCCCCACCATGTCGAGCACCTCGGGGACGACCTTCTTGATGTTCGCCTCACGCTTGCCGATCACCTCGAGCGCGAAGGCGACGTTCTCGTAGACGTTCTTCTGCTGCAGCAGCCGGAAGTCCTGGAACACGCAGCCGATGGTCTGACGCAGCTGCGGCACCTTGCGCCCCGCCAGCTTGTTCACGCGGGTGTCCCCGACGAACACGTCACCGGAGGTGGGGGCTTCGTCTTTGAGCAGCAGCTTGAGGAACGTCGACTTCCCGGAGCCGGAAGGCCCGATGAGAAAGGCGAACTCCCCCTTGCCGACCTCGACGTTCACCTTGTCCAGTGCGGGCCGGGTAGACGTCTTGTACGACTTGGAGACATTCACGAGACGGATCACGGAGAGCCAGTGTAGCCATGCCCGCGGGCAGCGCCGATCCTCCGAGCCCGGCGCGGCGCTCAGTCCTCGTCGGAGCGCATGCGCCAGCGGATGCCGGCCTCGATGAATCCGTCCAGCTCGCCGTCCAGCACCGTCTGCGGGTTGTTGACCTCGTACTCGGTGCGCAGATCCTTGACCATCTGGTACGGGTGCAGGACGTAGGAGCGCATCTGGTTGCCCCACGAGGCGTTGCCGCCGGCGCCCAGCTCGTCCATGGCGGCCTTCTCCTCCTGGCGCTTGCGTTCGAGGAGCTTGGCCTGCAGCACCTTCATCGCCGCCACCTTGTTCTGCAGCTGCGACTTCTCGTTCTGGCAGGTGACGACGATGCCCGTGGGGATGTGGGTCAGCCGCACCGCCGAGTCGGTGGTGTTCACCGACTGGCCGCCGGGACCGGACGAGCGGTAGACGTCGACGCGCACGTCGTTCTCGGGGATCTCGATGCTGTCGGTGGTCTCCACCACCGGCAGCACCTCGACCTCGGCGAAGGACGTCTGGCGACGGCCCTGGTTGTCGAACGGGCTGATGCGCACCAGGCGGTGCGTGCCCTGCTCCACCGACAGCGTCCCGTACATGTAGGGGTCCTTGACCGCGAAGGTGGCGCTCTTGATGCCGGCCTCCTCCGCGTAGGAGGTGTCGTACACCTCCACCTTGTGGCCGTGCTTCTCCGCCCAGCGCACGTACATGCGCATGAGCATCTCCGCGAAGTCGGCCGCGTCCACGCCGCCGGCGCCCGAGCGGATGTTGACCAGCGCCTCACGCGGGTCGTACTCGCCGGACAGGAGGGTGCGCACCTCCATCGCCTCGATGTCGGAACGCAGGCTCGCCCGCTCGGAGTCCGCGTCCTCACGGGCCGCGGCGGCCGCGTCGCCCTCCTCCTCGTCGGCCAACTCGTAGAGGACGGGCACGTCGTCGAGCCGCGAGCGCAGGTCCCTCGCACGGCGCAGCGTGGCCTGCGCGTAGGAGAGTTCGCTGGTCACCTTCTGCGCGTTGTCCTGGTCGTTCCACAGCTCCGGGTCGGCGGCCTGGTGCTCGAGCTCATCGATGCGGCGCGCCAGCTCGTCGATGTCGAGCACGCGCTCGACCGTCGACAAAGTGGTCTCGAGTTCTGCGAGGTCTGCGGAAACGTCAGGTTGCACGGTAGACAAGGCTACCCGCCGCCCACCACGCCGACCCGGACGGAGTCTCCTGGCAGCAGCCGCGTCACGGTACGGTCATGGCCATGTACGCCGCCGACCTGGACCTCGCCCTGCGCCTGGCGAATCGCGCCGATTCGATCACCGGCAAGCGGTTCCGCTCCGCCGATCTGCGGGTGCAGGACAAGCCGGACATGACGCCGGTCACCGACGCGGACGTCGCCGTCGAGCGCATCATCCGCGACATCCTCGAGATCGAACGCCCGGACGATTCCGTCCTCGGCGAGGAGTTCGGCGGCGAGCCCGCACCGACGGGCCGGCAATGGGTGGTGGATCCCATCGACGGGACGAAGAACTTCGTCCGCGGCGTCCCGGTGTGGGCCACCCTGATCGCGTTGTTCGAGGACGGCGTGCCGGTGCTCGGCATGGTCAGCGCCCCGGCCCTGTCGCGCCGCTGGTGGGCGACAGCGGGCGACGGCACGTTCGGAACGTTCGAGGGAGGTCTTCCCCGCGCGCTGCGCGTGTCCGGCGTCGGGGACCTGAGCGCCGCCAGCCTGTCGCTGTCGAGCCTGTCCGGTTGGCGGGCGCGCGGCGACCGGGACCGCGTCATCGACCTCACCGACGAGGTGTGGCGCTTGCGCGGCTACGGCGACTTCCTCTCCTATTGCCTCGTCGCGGAGGGCGCCGTCGACATCGCCGCGGAGCCCGAGGTGTCGCTGTGGGACCTCGCCGCCCTCGACATCATCGTCCGCGAGGCCGGCGGCCGATTCACCGCGCTCGACGGCAGCGCGGGCCCGGCGGGCGGCAGCGCCGTGGCCACCAACGGCCTGCTGCACGACGCGGTGCTGGCCCGGATCGGCACGTAGGCCGCGCCGGCATGCGCCGGATGAGAAAGCTCTCATCGGCGGCCCGACGATGTCGGTCGCCGGCGCAGAGTGGAGTCATGCGTGAACGACGTCCGTCACCGGCGACCGCGGCGGCGGGAACGGCCGCCGCCGTCGCCGTCGCTGCAACCGTGGCGTGGGCGGTGCTCGGCCACGGGTCCTGGTCGGTGGATCCGGACCTCGGACCGGCTGTGGACGCGCGGCTCGTCACCGCCACCACCGACCCGGCACCCCCGCCTCCCCCAGTGAATCCCGCACCCGGCGACCTTCCGGGAACCGGCTCCGAGGGCGGAGGAACCACAGGCGAATCCGGCGCCGCCGGAGCGGAAGTGGTCCCGCCGCACGCCCCAGCACCCGCCGCGGAGGACTCGGAGGCCGACCCCGACGAGGACGCGGACGACGGAGCCGCGGGCGACGCGGACGGGTCTGCCGACCCCGACGCGGACGACGATTCCGACGACGCCGGGCACGGCGGCTGACGATGCGCCGCCGGATCCGGCCGCCGAGCACGCGTGCCCGCGTCCTCGGGTGGTTCATGCTGATAGTCGCCATCGCGCTGGGTCTCAACCTCGTCGTGGTCGACCAGCTGATGCATTCGCGCGTCGCCGAAATGACCACGGCCGAGCTCGAACACGAGACGGATCGGTTCCGCCTATTCGCCGAACGCGGCGTGGACCCGCATACCGGCCGCCCGTTCGCGGACATCCCCCAGTTGCTCGAGAGTTACCTCGCCGAGGCGGTCCCGGAGAAGGACGAGGCGATGTTCAGCGTCGTCGACGGCCGACCGGCGCACCGCACCCGCAACGACGTTCCGGTCCGACTCGACCGCCGTGACGACGTCGTCGCCGCGGCATCCGCCGCCACGGCGCCGTCGGTCGGGCGGATCGAGGCCGGCGGCGGTGCCGTGTACGCCGCGATCCCGGTGACGGACGGCACCGGAGGCGCCTCGGGCGCACTGGTCGTCGTCGAATACTCGGGGGCCGCACATGCCAACGCATCCCAGGTGGTGCGGTCGACGGCGCTGGCGAGTACCGCGGCGCTGCTCGTGGCGGGAATCATCGCGTGGTTCGTCGCCGGGCGGATCCTCGCCCCGCTGCGTCAGGTGCGCCGGACCGCGGAGGCGATCACCTCGTCCGACCTGTCGCGCCGCATCGGGATCGCCCCCGAGGCCCGCGACGACGTGGCGCGCCTGGCCCGGACGTTCAACACCATGCTCGACCGGCTGGAGCAGGCCTTCGAGGGGCAGCGCGAGTTCCTCGACGACGCCGCGCACGAGCTGCGCACCCCCTTGACGATCGTGCGCGGACACCTGGAGCTCATGGGCGACGCACCGCAGGAACGGGCCGAGACGACCGCGATGCTCCTCGAGGAGGTGGACCGCATGCAGCGGTTCATCGACGACCTGGCGGTGCTGGCCGCAGCCGACCGGCCCGATTTCCTCACGCCCGGGCGCGTCGATCTGACCGACCTCGTGGTGGGCGCTGTCGCGCGCGCCAGTGCCCTGGCGAGCCGGCACTGGACGGTGAGCGACGCGGCGGACACCGTGATCATCGGCGACGGCCAACGGCTGACGCAGGCGCTGATGCAGTTGTGCGCCAACGCGGTCCGGTTCACGGTGGACGGAGACGCCCTGAGCATCGGCGCGGTGGTCCGCGACGGCCGCGTGGTGCTCACCGTCCGCGACAGCGGCCCCGGCGTGCCGGACGGCCTCAAGGACCGCGTGTTCGACAGGTTCACCCGAGCCGACGGGCACCGCCGCGACGGTTCCGGCCTGGGACTCGCCATCGTCAGCTCCATCGCGGCGGCGCACGGGGGTACCGCGGCCGTGCACGATGCCCAGGGCGGCAGCGCGGTCTTCTCCATCCGGTTCCCCGCGCGGTTCCCGGACGCCTCCGGCGCGGCCGGTCCTGCGCGAGGGGCACCGCCCCCCGACCCGCAAAGCCCCCCGGACGACCGATCGAAGGAGAAGGCATGAGGCACATCCTCATCGCCGAGGACGAAGCACGGATCTCGTCGTTCCTCGCGAAAGGGCTGCGAGCCGCCGGATACACCACCGAATGCGTAGCAGACGGCCGCCAGGCATGGGAGCACGCCTCGTCCGGCCAGTACGACCTCATGATTCTGGATCTGGGACTGCCCGTGCAGGACGGCATGTGGGTGCTGCGCCGGCTGAGGGCCGGCGGAAACAGGCTCCCCGTCGTCATCCTCACCGCACACGGCACGGTCGCCGACACCGTATCCGGACTGCAGAGCGGGGCCGACGACTACCTGCGCAAGCCGTTCGCCTTCGACGAGCTTCTCGCCCGGGTGGAACTGCGGTTGCGGGGGGCCGGGGCGTCCCCGGAACCGACGGTCCTGCACGCCGGTCCGGTGGCTTTGGACCTGCAGACACGCCGGGCCAGGGTCGAGGGCCGGGCGGTGGAACTGACCTCGCGCGAGTTCGCGCTGGCCGAGGCGTTCATGCGGCACCCGGACCAGGTGCTCTCCCGGCAGCAGCTCCTCTCGCAGGTATGGGGCCTGGACTTCGATCCGGGCTCCAACGTCATCGACGTCTACGTGCGGTACCTGCGTCGCAAGATCGGCGACGACCGCATCGAGACCGTCCGCGGCGCCGGCTATCGGATGGCCGCCCGCTGACCCGCGGCGCATCGGCCCGCGGACACGAGCACGGCTGCAGACGCCGTCACGGCGACGGCGGGGCGTCGATCCACCACTCGATGACGGCGCCCGCGCCGGTCACTGCGGGCCGCGGACCGTCTGCGCAGAACAGGACCACCCCCGGGTACCGGGATACCGTGCGGGTCAGCAGGTCCGCCCCCTCCGCATCCAGGTCGGACCGCAGACCGTCGATGACGAGCAGAGGGGGCGCGCCGAGCGTGGCCCGCGCCAGAGCGAGACGCGCCCTTTCCGAAGCGCTCAACGGCCGCCCGCCCTGCTTGAGGATCGTCCGCTCGCCGCGGGCGAGGCCGGCCACCGTGCCGGTCAGTCCTGCTGCGTCGAGAGCGTCGGTGCCCGCGGCAGGGGGCAGATCGGGTCTGCGGTAGCGCACGGCGCGCGCCACCGTGCCCCTCTCGAAGACGGTTCCCGACGCCGCGTACCCCACCAGCGCGCGCAGCGCGCGCTGCCCGGCGTCGGCGACCGCCGTGCCGTCCACCGTCACCTCCACGCCGGAGTCGCCGCCGATGAGCATCGACTGCACGAGCCGCGTGCGTGCGGCGGGGTCCGCACAGCGGACCAGCACCCGGTCGCCGGGGTGCGCGGTGATCGACCCGCGGGATTCCGGCAGCCCGATCACGACGGACCCGGAACCGGCCGCCGGCACCGCTTCCGGGCGCGCGTCCCCTCCCCCGGAGCCCGTGGAGTCCGTGGTGTCCAGGACCGGGGCGAGGATCCGCCGGGCCGCGCGGAAGTTCTGCCGGTACTCCACGGCCCGGCCCATGTCCGTCAGCGGGCCGGAGAGGATGCCGACGATCATCAGGGCCGACGCGATGGTCGCCGTCGACACCCCCTGCCACACGCCCACCGCGGCGACGGCCGCGGCACCCCCTGCCGCCGCCGCGGCCGCCGCCCCGCGGATCAGTCCCGCCGTCGCCGAGCGCCGCACCGCAGCCCCGACCACGCTGCGTCCCGCCCTGTCGATCGCCGCCACCTCGCGGTGCACGCCGCCCGCCATGCGGATGCCCGGCGCCGCCAGGATCGTGTCCGCCAATGCCGCCGCGAGGCGGCCCCGGCGCCGACGAAGCTCCCGCGCCCTCCGGTACGCGGGCCCGGCGAGCAGCGCCATCGCGGCACCCGACACGAGGAGCGGCACTGCGACGGCGATCGCCAGCACGGGCTGCACCAGCCACAGCGCCGTCGCCGTGCCCGCCACCAAGGGCGCGCCGACCGCCAAAGGGGCGATTCCCATCGAGATCCAATTGCGCACGCTGGAGAGGTCGTTCGTGGCACGCGCGATCGTCACGCCCGGCGACGGCCCCCGGTCCATCGTCAGCGCGGCGCGGACGAGGCCGACGCGGAGGCTGTGGATGTAGTCCTGCCCCAGCATCTCCGCCAGCACCCGGTCGGCGGCGCGCAGTGCGCCGAGCGCCACCACCGTGCCGAGCAGTCCGGCCAGCAGTGCCGCGCCCCCGTACCGACTCTGCGGACGGCCCGCCCCGGTGCCGATTTCGAGCAACCGCTGGAGCAGCAATGCGCTCGCCACGGTGGTGGCCGCCATCAGCAGCCCCGTGCCGACGAGCATCGCCATCGTGGCCCGCCGGCGCCCCGCGAGCAGTCGCGGCAGACGGTTCACGCCGCCGCCCGGCATCAATCCGGGCAGCCGGAGACAAGGCTTGCCGCCGTCGCCGGCAGGCACAGATCGGCCGTCGCGACGACCCGGGCCGGCAGCACCGCTGACGCCTCCGCGGCCGCCAGCGGCGACGAGGTGAGCACTCCCGTGACCGTGCCGACCTCCACGCCCGCCGCGCGCAGCACGTCGACCCCCGCGGCCGCACCCAGCGAGTCCGTCGCCGCGAACACCACGTGGTCCACCTGTTCGCGAAAGCCCGGGTCGGCCAGCAACCGGGCGGTCTCGCGCTGGTAGACGCCGTCCGCGACCTCGATGACGATCGCATCCGGTCCGACCTCCGCCAGTGCGGCGATCAGCCCCGTGAACACCGCCCGGACGGAGTCGTGGTCCAGCCGGAAGGTCGTCGGATACCCGAAGTCGGTGAAATCGAGGACCTTCGCCGCGCCGGCGTCGCTGTAGAGCCCCGGATCGTTCGCGGCTCCGGTGCCGGTCGCCTTGCCCGCTGCGACGGCGAGGCCCGCATCCGCCAACCCGCGCACCAGGTTCGCGACGGCCGTCGTCTTCCCGGAGTTCATCGCGGTGCCCAGCACCGCGACCACCGGCGGCCGTCCGACGGCGTGGCGGTCGACGGGGTGGTGGTCGACGGCGTGGCGGTCGACGGGGTGACGGGGATCAGGCCGGCGGGGGGCGATGTCGCGCAGATTGACAGTGCGGCCGCCACGGCTGAGCAACCCCAGGGGCTCGATCCTGGTGGCCTGGACGATCGAATCGTGCTGTGCGATCACCTGGGCCGCCACGCCGCCTCCGGCGACCAGGCTGCAATCGCCGAGCCGGTCCGGAACCACGGCGTGGAACTGATCGGACGCGTACCGGTTTCCGTAGGCGACCAGGATCTCGTCGCCTGCGAACAGCGCCTGACGCCGTCCGCCGGGGCTCTGCAGCCGGGTGTGCTTCCCGATCTCCGCGACGCGCGCGAGCACCACGTCGCCGGCCGACGGGCGCGATGCCGTCAGCCGGTAGCCGGTCGCGTCGCCGGCGAGCCGCTCGGCGAGGTGGCGGGTGATGTACGCCTTTTTGGCAGCCCGCAGCCGGACCGGGTCGACCACCGCACCACGCCACCCGTACGGGCGCTCGTCGATGGTCCGCCCCGCGCCGGCGGACTGTTCCACAGCGATTGTCATGTCGTTCTCCTGCTCTCCGTACCGGCGAATGCGCACGGGCTCCTGCACTCGCCTCCCATCAGTCCCATCCACGAGCAAACGCCGGGTTGATGAGCGCACGATGACATCCGGATGAGAGTCCTCTCATCCGTTCCGGACGCAGGTCGACGCACCGGACCGGGATTCCGGTACACAATTACCTTACCGTGGAGTAAGATCAACGGGGAGAACAAGCGGGTCCGCCCTGCGACCCGGCACGTGTGGGCGACATCGATCGCGGCACACCCGGCCCTTACGGACAGATGGTGACTATGAGCAAGAACGGCAACTCCCCCACGCGGCCCCGCCGCACCGACTCCACCGTCGGACTCAACCCCATCAAACGCGACGTCATCGGCACGGCCATGCGCGTGCTCACCTCCATCACGGGATCGACCCTCGCGGACAAGTACGGCATCCGCGAGACGGTGGACCGTGTCGCCTACGAGGGGACCAAGACGGGGTTCCGCACCCTCGGCGCCGCCAACCGCGTCTTCGACAAGGTCCCGGGCGGCGGCAAGCCCGCCCGTCTGAAGTCCGCCAAGCCCGGCGGGTTCGACGTCACCCCCACCGACGAGCAGCAGATGATCGTCGACACGGTCAAGGACTTCGCCGCGGAGATCCTGCGCCCCGCCGCGGCCGACGCCGACGCCTCCGCCGCCGCCCCCGCCGACCTGCTCGGCCGGGCCGCGGAACTGGGCGTGACCATGATCAACATCCCCGACTCCCTCGAGGGGGCCGCCGAGGAGCGCGGGGCCGTCACCAATGCGCTCGTCGCCGAGGCCCTCGCCCACGGCGACATGGGCCTGGCGCTGCCGGTGCTGGCGCCCAGCGGCGTCGCCGTCGCACTCACCCAGTGGGGCACCGACGAGCAGCAGCAGACCTACCTGCCGGCCTTCGCCGGCGAGCAGGTCCCCGCCGCGGCGGTCGTCGTCGCGGAGCCGCGCCCGCTGTTCAACCCTTTCGCCCTGCAGACGAAGGCCGTGCGCACCGCCGACGGCTACACCCTCGACGGCGTCAAGTCGATGGTGCCGGCGGCGGGCGCTGCCGAGCTGTTCGTCATCGCCGCCGAGCTGGACGGCAAGCCCGCGTTCTTCCTCGTCGAGTCGGATTCGAGCGGCCTCGTCGTGGAGGCCGACCCGAGCATGGGCCTGCGCGCGGCCGGCCTGGGGCGGCTCATCCTCGAGAACGTCACCCTGCCCCGCGAATCCCTCCTGGGGGGACCGGACACGGACCCCGCCGCGCGCGCCCAGGAGTACTCCGACGCCATCGCGCTCGCCCGCCTCGGATGGTCGTCGCTGACGGTCGGCGCCGGGCAGGCAGTCCTGGACTACGTCACCCCCTACGTCAACGAGCGTGAAGCCTTCGGCGAACCCGTCAGCCACCGGCAGGCCGTCGCTTTCATGGTGGCGGACATCGCCATCGAGCTCGAAGGCCTGCGCCTGGTCACCTACCGCGGCGCCTCCCGCGCCGACCAGGGACTGGCGTTCAACCGCGAGGCCGCGCTGGCGCGCAAGCTCGCCGCCGACAAGGGCATGCGGATCGGGCTGGACGGCGTGCAGCTCCTCGGCGGCCACGGCTACACCAAGGAGCATCCCGTGGAGCGCTGGTACCGCGACCTGCGCGCCGTCGGGATCGGCGAGGGCGTCGTCCTCATCTAGCCGGTCCTCATCTAGCCGGTCCGCATCCAGACCGCCCGCTACCGCTTCTTCCACGCCCCACCATGGAGACACGATGATCAACCTCGAACTACCGAAGAAGATGAAGGCCGCGTCCAACCAGGCACACCAGGCCGCCGCCCAGATCTTCCGCCCCATCTCGCGCAAGTACGACCTCGCCGAGCACGAGCGCCCCGTGGAACTCGACACGATGGCCAGCCTGGTCGAGGGCCTCGCGGACGCCGGTCAGGCCGCATCCGGCGCCACCCTCGGCCGCGGCTCCGACACCAAGGCACCCGAGGGCAACGTCAACGGCGGAAACATGTCGTCGCTGATGAACGTCATCGAAACCTGCTGGGGCGACGTGGGCCTCACCCTCGCCATCCCTTATCAGGGGCTGGGCAACTCGGCGATCGCCTCGGTGGCCACCGACGAACAGCTCGAACGCTTCGGCAAGGTGTGGGCGTCGATGGCGATCACCGAGCCGGGCTTCGGCTCCGACTCGGCAGCGGTGACCACCACCGCAGTCCTGGACGGCGACGAGTGGGTGCTCAACGGCGAGAAGATCTTCGTCACCGCCGGCGAACGCTCCACCCACATCGTCGTGTGGGCCAGCGTCGACCGCTCGAAGGGCCGCGCCGCCATCAAGTCGTTCGTCGTCCCCCGCGACGCCCCCGGGCTGTCGGTGGCGCGCCTCGAGCACAAGCTCGGCATCAAGGCCTCCGACACGGCCGTGCTGCTGGTGGAGGACTGCCGGATCCCGCGCGACAACATCCTGGGCAGCCCCGAGGTCGACACGGCCAAGGGCTTCGGCGGCGTGATGGCCACCTTCGACAACACCCGTCCGTTGGTCGCCGGCATGGCCGTCGGCGTCGGCCGCGCCGCACTCGAAGAGCTCCGGCGGATCCTCACCGACGCGGGCATCGAGATCTCCTACGACATCCCCGCCGTCAACCAGCCCGCCGCGGCCGCCGCGTACCTGGAGCTGGAGTCCGACTGGGAGGCGGCCCAGCTGCTCACCATCCGCGCAGCCTGGATGGCCGACAACAAGAAGCCCAACTCGCTGGAGGCCTCCATGGCCAAGGCCAAGGCCGGGCGCATGGGCACCGCCGTCACCCTCAAGGCGGTCGAGCTGGCCGGCAGCTTCGGCTACTCGGAGCGCTCGCTTCTGGAGAAGTGGGCGCGCGACGCCAAGATCCTCGACATCTTCGAGGGCACCCAGCAGATCCAGCAGCTCATCGTCGCCCGCCGGGTGCTGGGACTCTCGTCCGCCGAACTGAAATAGCAGGTCAGGCGTCACCCCGCTTCCGCCGTCGAGTTGGTGGTTTTTCGGTGCTTTCCGCGCGGAAAGCACCGAAAAACACCCCACTCGAGCCGCGTCGGCGTCGCGTCACAGCTCGATCCGGCGATCCACTCCCGCCTCCTCGAGGAACCGCATGTCGTGACTGACCACGATGAGCGCCCCCGGCCAGCCGCGCAACGCATCGGCGAGCTGTTCGACGGACTCGATGTCGAGGTTGTTCGTCGGTTCGTCGAGCATGAGCAGTTGCGGAGCGGGACGCCGGAACAACACCACGCCCAGTGCGGCGCGCAGCCGTTCGCCTCCCGACAACGCGCCGATGCGCTTGTCCGACGAGCGTCCTCGGAACAGCAGACGCGCCAGGTGCGCGTGCACCTCTTCGGAGTCCGCGCCGGGACGCGCATCCGCCACCGCCTCGGCGATCGTCGCGCCGTCGTCGAGGAAGTCGAGCCGCTGCGGCAGGTACGCCGCAGGCACCCGCAGGTCGCCCGACGCGATGATCGCGCGCAGCAACGTCGTCTTGCCCGAGCCGTTGCGTCCCACCACGCCGATCCGCTCCGGCCCCACCACCGCGAGCATCGCCTCGGCCCCTCCGGGCGCGCCGGAGGGCATCGCCGTGGGCGCCGCGGCAGGCCACGGCGTCGTCAGCACCTCCCGCCTCGCGGGCAGCTCGCACTCGGGCAGGTCGATCCGGATGCGCTTGTCGTCGCGCACCTGATTGCGCGCCTCCTCGAGCGCATCCGCGGCCCGCTCCACCTCCCCCTCGTGGGCGCCGCGCAGCTTGCCCGCGGAGACCTGCGCCTCCCGCTTGCGCAGGCCCATGATCATCTTCGGCTCGCGCTTGCTCTCCTGCATCTTCTTGCCGTAGCGCTGACGCCGGTCCAGCTTGACGCGCGCCTCCACCATCTCCGCACGCTGCTTGCGCAGGTCGCCGCGGGCATCGCTGACCCGTTGCGTCGCCGCCGACTGTTCGGCGTCGATGACCTCGCGGTAGTGGCTGTACGGCCCGCCGAACAACCGGATCCGGCCGTCGCGAAGCTCGGCCGTCGCGTCGACGGACTCAAGCAGGTCCAGGTCGTGGCTGACGAGGAGTACCGGCACCGTCAGCGCACCGATGACCTCCAGTAGGCGACGGCGGGCCGCGACGTCGAGGTTGTTGGTGGGCTCATCGAGCAGCAGCACCTCCGGCTCGGCGAGCAGAATGCCGGCGAGCGCGATCAGCGTGGCCTCGCCGCCGGACACGGTTCCCACCGTGCGGTCGAGGTCATCGAGCTGGAGGCCGAGCCGCCCGAGCATCGCCCGGCACCGGGCGTCGACGTCCCAATCCTCGCCCACCGCGTCGAAATCGGCCGGGTCGACGGAGCCGTCCTCGATGCGGCGCAGCGCGTCGCGCGCGTGTGACACTCCCAGCGTCTCCGCGACGGTCCGGTCCGCGTCGAGCGTGACGTCCTGCGGCAGCACCGCCACCGGCTGCGGCGTGGAGACCGAACCGCGCCCCGGGGCCGGATCACCCGTCAGCAGCCGGAACAGCGTCGTCTTGCCAGCCCCGTTGCGGCCGACGAGCGCGGTGATGCCGTCCGGGAACGCGGCGGTGAGACCGTCGAAGACGACGGTGCCGTCCGGCCAGTGGAAGGCCAGATCGGAAACGACTATGCCGCCGCCCCCGCCGGAGTGGGCCGGACCGGCGGCAGGCAAGGGCGGGATGGACGACGATGCGGGCATGAGTGCTCCCAGGAGGTGTGCGGCTGCGTGGCTGCGTACTACCTCTGGAGGAGCACCGGCATCACTCGTCTCTGGCTCGGCGGCAGGAACGGCCTGAACGGTATCGCGTCGAACCGCGTTCGGCAACGGTCCTGTTATCCGGCCCACCCCCGCACGCGCCGATAGAGTCTCGGGTCATAGGGTGAAGCACGGCACATGCACCGGCCGTCACAGACACATGCTGCGGCGCCGGCGCATCGCGCGACGTGGGGGCGCAGGACGCGTCACCGTCCGTCGCCGCGGTTGTGCCGCCGGCGATCAGGAAGTTCCCGCGGGGAAGGTACACGCATGATCCAGAAGTCCGCGACGACCGATCTGCTCGCGCGCTACGGGGGCAGGGCCAGGGAGGTGGCCCGCAGCGTGCTGGTGATGCAACGCGCAGGTCTCGTGCCCTTTCCCCGCCTGGACCACGGTGTGCACTCGCTGATCGCGCTGAGCAGGTTCGGCCCCTTCGTCGGCGCCGCCAAGCACGCCGCGGCGCTCACCCCGGACCGCGCCGCCATCATCGACGAGCTCGGCCCGCTGACCTTCCGCGAACTCGACGTGCAGTCCAATGCGCTCGCCCGGGCCTGGCAGGCGGACGGCCTGGGGCAGGGCTCGGTGATCGCCGCGCTGTGCCGCGATCACCGCGGGCTGGTCCTCACCATGCTCGCCAGCGGCAAGATCGGCGCCCGGCTGGTCATGTTCAACACCGGCTTCGCGGGACCGCAGCTGGCCGACGTCGCGAAGCGGGAGAACGTCCGCGCGCTGGTGTACGACGACGAGTTCACCGATCTGCTCAGCGCCCTCCCCGACGGTCTGGCGCGCTACTCGGCCTGGACCGAAGCGGGCTCCGGCGCCGGCGCCCAGGCCGCAACCCCCGTGCCCTCGGTGTTCACCCTCATCGCCGAGCACTCGAGCGACGCGCTGCCCGCCCCCGCCAAGCCGGGCGGCTTCGTTCTGCTCACCAGCGGCACCACGGGCACTCCCAAGGGCGCCCCCCGCGACCGGCTCACCGTGTTCGCCTCCGCCCAGTTCCTGGACCGCATCCCGCTGCGCAGAGGCGGCATCACTTTCATGGCCGCGCCGATCTTCCACGGCACCGGCGTCTCCCAGTTCATCCTTTCGATCGCCCTGGGCTGCACTGTGATCTTCAGCCGCCGGTTCGACCCCGAGCGCACGCTCGCCGGCATCGCGGAGCACAAGGCCGACGCGCTGATCGTCGTGCCCACGATGCTGCAACGGATCATCGATCTGGGCCCCGAGGTGCTCGGCCGGTACGACACGACGACGCTGCGGATCATCTTCGCCGCAGGCTCTGCCATCTCCCCCGACCTGAGCCGGCGCACCGAGGAGATCTTCGGGCCGGTTCTCTACAACCTCTACGGGTCGACGGAGGTGGCCGTCGCCACCGTCGCCACCCCGGACGATCTGCGTCTGGCCCCCGGCACCGCGGGCCGCCCGCCCGTCACCTGCGAGGTGCGGCTCTACGATGCCGACGACCGGCAGATCACCGCGCCGGATGTGACAGGCCGGATCTTCGTGCGCAGCGGACTCAGCTTCGGCGGCTACACCGACGGGCGCAACAAGGTGATGATCGACGGCCTGCTGTCCTCCGGCGACGTCGGCCACTTCGACCGCAACGGGCTGCTGTTCATCGAGGGCCGCGACGACGACATGATCGTCTCCGGCGGCGAGAACGTCTTCCCCCTCGAGGTGGAGAACCTCCTGGTGGAACGCGACGACGTCCACGAGGCCGCCGTGGTGGGCGTGGAGGACGAGACGTTCGGGCACCGCCTCCGCGCGGTGGTCGCCCTCGCGGACGGGGTGCCCGCGGGCGACGCCGCCGATGCGAAGGCCGACGAGCTCAAGGCCTACGTCAAGGCCAACCTGGCCCGCTACAAGGTCCCGCGCGAAATCATCTTCGTCGAGCGGCTCCCCCGCAACGCCACCGGCAAGCTGCTCAAGAACAAGGTCGCCGAGCTGTAGCAGGTCCGGGGCGTACCGGGCGGGAGTGCGGGCCGGGGTTTCCTGTCGGACCCGTGCGGCATGCTCTACACCATGAATGAGCCGCGCATCGCCTGCGCCACAGCCGCCCTCGCACCGATCCCCGAGGACTACTGCGCGGTCACCGCATCCGAGGTGGCCGCGCAGGAGAACGGCCACTCCTTCCACCGAGCCCTGCACATCGGCTGGGCCTGGGGAGTGGACGAGAGCGGCCGCGAGTACCTCGATCTCCTCTGGGAGCACCGGCACCCCGGCACACACGCCGACCGGTACTTCGCCGACGGTACGACCGAGGGCATCGCGGTTCCGTTCCGCGGCTACCCGATGGCGGAGGATCCGGCGGAGAACGCGGAGCGCGAGCGGTGGTACCTCGCAGAGAACAGGCGGATCTACGCCGACCTCCGGGGGCGAGGACTCCTCCCCGACGCCGGCGCGAACGTGCCCTCGCAGGACATCAACGAGTTCCTGCAGACCGGGGGCCAGGTAGACGGCGACTAGCGGGCCCGCCCGCAATACACCCCGCAATACACACAGCGCGACCCGGCCGGAACGGGCCGGGAAGCGCTCTGAGCAGGAAAGCACTCAGGCCCGGGAAACCATGGTTTCCCGGGCCTGGCCAGTAGCGGGGGCAGGATTTGAACCTACGACCTCTGGGTTATGAGCCCAGCGAGCTACCGAGCTGCTCCACCCCGCGTTGCGTTTCCTACAGTACACGGTCGGCCCCGCCTACACGAATCGGGTCACCGTGGCCGGCCGCGGAGCCGGCGGCCGGCCTGCGGCAAGCATCGTCGGTCGCGCATTCGTTGCCGCCGAGGATGTTTCGCCTCGGTCCGGGCCAGGCGCTCGCGCCTCGGCAACCGCACAGAACCCCGACCCCACCTGCACAACGAAAAGTCCGGGCCGGTCATCATGACCGGCCCGGACTTTTCAGTGGTAGCGGGGGCAGGATTTGAACCTACGACCTCTGGGTTATGAGCCCAGCGAGCTACCGAGCTGCTCCACCCCGCGTTGCGAGAACCACGTTACACGGTAGTGCGACGCCCGGGCAAATCCGCCCCGAAATCCTGAAATCACCCTTCCCATCAGGAGTTTCGGGGCGAATCCGCGCCGCAGCACCCGGTCATCCGCCAGTGTTCCCGGTCACCTTCTCGTAGTTCTCGATGGCCTTCTGGAGGTTGTCGAGAGCCTTGCCGTAGTCGCCGAAGTTGCCGCTCGACTGAGCCGACTGCATGTTCTTCAGCGCCGAGTCGATCCCCTGGACCGCGGCCTGCTCGTCTCCGCGCGCGGGGGGCGGCGGCGTCGGGGTCGGCGTGGGCGACGGGCTCGGAGAGCCACCGCCGGACTGGTCGCCGCCGGGCGCCGGTTCCACCGGCGCACCGCCCTCGTCGACTTCGCGGGTGGCCAGGTTCGCCACGCCGGGGCCGAAGATCTGGCTGAGCGCCTCGGACGCGCTGGGCGCATAGCCCACCTTCACCACGCCGTTGGGATCCGTGTAGCTCATCAGCACCCGCGACAGGCGCGGGAACGAGTTGCCGGAGGTCGACTTCTGCTCGGTGTACAACGGCTCGACGTACAGGATCCCGCCGTCGGCGATCGGCAGAGTCAGCAGATTGCCGAACTTGAGCGTGTTCGTCTGGCCCAGCAGCGCGACGTCCTGCGAGACCTTGGAGTCCGAGGTCATCGAGTTCTGCATCTGGCCCGGGCCCTGCGTCTGCGTGTCGGTGGGCAGCGTCAGAACGGTGAACTGCCCGTAGTCCTTCGGGTCCGATGAGACCGAGATGTACGCGGACAGGAACTCACGCTGGTAACCGCGCATCGGGCTGGTCAGGTCGAACTGCGGCTCGGCCGTCTCCGGGTTGCCGCGCAGCACGTAGTACGGAGGCTGGTTGGCGTCGGTGTCGACCGTCGGGTCGCTGGGCACCGACCAGAACGCGTTGTTCGTGAAGAACTCGTTGGGGTCGTCCACGTGGTACTTCGCCAGCATCTCGCGCTGCACCTTGAACAGGTCCTCCGGGTACCGGAAGTGTGCGCGCAGGTCGGGGCTGATCGCGCTTTCCGGCTTCACGACGCCGGGGAACACGTCCATCCAGGTGTTGAGGACCGGGTCGTTCTCATCCACCTGATACAGCGTGACCGTGCCGTCGAAGGCGTCCACGGTGGCCTTCACCGAGTTGCGGATGTAGGACACCTCCTTCTGCGGCAACGGCCGGCCCGTGGCGGCGTCGATGCTGTCTGACATCAACCCCGCGAGGGAGCTGCGCTGCGCGTACGGGTAGTTCTCCAGCGTGGTGTAGGCGTCGACGATCCACTTCATCTTGCCGTCGATCACCGCAGGGTAGGCCGAGGTGTCGGTGGTCAGCCACGGCGCCACCTTCTTGACACGGTCGCGCGGGTCGCGGTTGAACAGGATCTTCGAATCGTCGCCGATCGCGTCGGAGAACAGGAAATTGCGTTCGGTGTACTTGACGGCGAACGCCAGACGATTGAACCAGTTGCCGACGGACACGCCGCCCGCACCGTCGTACGTGTAGCGCTCGCCCGTCTCCGAGTCGTACTCGCGGGGTTCGTCGCCGGCCGCGCCGACGATGGCGTAGTCGTCGGACGCGTTGGAGATCAGTTCGCCGAAGTAGACCCGCGGGTTGTCGACCTCGAGCGCCGGGATGGTCGGCTTCGTGCTCAGGTCGCTCACCTGGTAGACGGGGTAGCCGCCCGCATCGCCGTCGCCGTCTCCGCCGGTGCGGATCGTGTTGGCCTGTGCCGCCACGAACCCGTTGCCGTGCGTGTAGACGGTGTGCTTATTGATCCAGTCCGTCTGGTTGCCGGTGAGGCTCTGCGGATTCAGCTCGCGCGCCGCGACTATGAAGTCGCGCAGCTCCCCGTCCACCTTGTAGCGGTCGATATTCAGCGTCTTCGGGAAGCCGTAGAAGTTCTTCAGCTGCATCTGCTGGGTGAACGTGGGCGAGATGATATTGGGATCCAGCAGGCGCAGGTTCTCCACCGTCGTCCTGTCCGCGGGGACGTCCTTCGGGCTCTGTGTGCCCACGCCCGCGTAGTCGACGTAGTCCACGTTGGCGTCGGTGATCCCGTAGGCGTCGCGGGTGGCGGTGATGTTCCGCTTGATGTACTCGGATTCCTTCTGCGCCGCGTTGGGCTTGACCGAGAACTGCTCGACCACCAGCGGGTACACCGCGCCGATGATCACCGAGGAGAACACCATCAGCGCGGTGGCCAACGCCGGGATGCGCAGGTCGCGCAGCACGATGGCGGCGAAGAACACCGCGGCGCAGATCACCGCGATGGCCAGCAGGATCATCTTGCTGGGCAGTACCGCGTTGATGTCCGTATAGCCGGCGCCGGTGAACATCGGGTACTTGTCCGTGCTCGAGAGCAGCGAGTACCGGTCGAACCAGTAGGCCACCGCCTTGAGCAGCAGGAACACCCCTGCGATGATGGCCAGCTGCGCGCGCGCTGCACGGGTGAGGTTGCCCGAACGGCCCGCGAGCCGGATGCCGCCGAACAGGTAGTGGGTGACCAGCGACGCGAAGAACGACACGATCAGCGCGACGAAGAGCCAGGTCAGCACGAATTTGATGAACGGCAGCTCGAACGCGTAGAAGCCGATGTTCTTGTCGAACTGGGGGTCGTTCATCGACTCGTCGAACGGCTTCGCGTGCAGGAACAGCTGGATCATCTGCCAGTCGCTCTGCGCGACCAGGCCACTGATCAGGCCGACGAGGACCGGCACCGCCAGGCCGAAGGTCTTGCGCCGCGACATCACCAGGGCCCGGTACCGGGCGAGCACGTCGTGCTCGCCCGCCATCGGCACGAACACCGGCCGCATCCGGTAGGCGAGCACGATCGCGGCGAAGATGATGCCGCCGACGACGAGGCCGACCACCAGGAAGGTGATGATGCGCGTCCACAGCACCGTGCTGTAGACGGAGCTGAACCCGAGGTTCTTGAACCATTCCCAGCTGATGTAGGTGTCGATGAGCCGGGGGCCCACGAGGAGCAGCACGATCAGTGCCACTCCGATCCCGATGAGGATCTTGGACCTACGGGACAGCCTGGGGACACTTCCTGGCGGCCGCACGCTCACGACGTTCTCTCCATCTTCGTAGGACGCCCGTCGCCCTCATGCGGAGCCGCGTTCGGCGCCGCACCGGAAGACTCCGGACCGTTGTCCGCAGGCGCATTCCGTGCGCCGGCGGGGACCTCGAAACTCTGCGCACTGCCGCTCTGGCCTTGCGCCGCTGTGTCCGCGCGCCCCGGCCGGCGCCGCCCGTCGCACGGACCGGCGCGCCGGGCAGGGCACACCCCGCCGGACGTACTGTGGTCGGACACGACTCTACGGAACCGGCCCGACGCCGGCGGACTCACGGGTCACCCGATCAACGACCGGGGAGGCGGGGAGGTTCCCCGGCGCGAGTGCGAGGATGGGCACATGAGTGCCGACGGTGCCGATGCCCGCGTGGACGACCTCGGACGGAGCATCCGCGAGGTGGCCGAGTTCATCACAGCCGAGGGCGACCCCTGGGGCGTGCCGCCGCGGCTCTACGCCCTGGTCCCCACGGCCGTCCTGGCCGAGACCGACCCGGCGCTGCTCGACCACCTGGACGATGCCGGCCTGACGCCGGTCGAGCAGGAACCGCTCTACGACGACGCCGACCTGCATCCGGCGGCGCTCGGCGAGATCCTCTCCGGAGTGTCGTGGCCCGCTCCGGTGTCCGGCTGCCTCCTGGTGCGCGAGATCGTCGTGCTGCCCCCGGGCGCCGATGCCGATCCGGACTCCGCCGCGCGCGACCCGCGCCGGCGCTCCGCCCGCCAGTACGTCGCAGCGCTGCGCGACGGCGGAGGGCTGTGCCTGCTGCAGATGCGCGCCGATGCGGACGAGGACGGGGGCGCGCCGGACTCCCCCGTCGCCGCCGAGGAAGTCGAGCTGCTTCGTTACGAAGGCCTGGGTGACGACCTGATCTCCGCATTGCACGCGACCTTCGACGCGGACGCCCCCGACGAAGACTGGTGATCCCGGCGGTGCGCCGCGTGGCACCCGCGATGGAACGCTCTGACCCGGCCGGGCGAGGCCGCGGTGCGGCGACGTCCGAGGGAAGCGCATAGCCCGTCAGCAGTGCGGCGCAGGCCGCCCCTCCTCGAGCGCCTGCAGCCCGGAGATCGCGTCATCGAGTGTGTCGACCTTGACCAGGGTGAGGCCGTCCGGGGCGTGCCGCGCGGCCTCGGAGCAGTTGCCCGCTGGAACGAGGAACACCGTGGCCCCGGCGTCGCGCGCCGCGCGCATCTTGTACGGGATGCCGCCGATGGGCCCCACTTTGCCCGACGGGTCGATGGTTCCGGTGCCGGCGACGAACTCCCCGCCGCTGAGCTCGCCGGGGCTGAGCTTGTCCACCAGAGCAAGCGAGAACATCAGGCCGGCGGACGGGCCGCCGATGTCGTTGAGATTGAAGGTGACGTCGACGTCGGAGGGGACGGTGTCCGCGACGGTGATCCCCAGGACGCCTCCGGTCCCCGACGGGTCCGACGGCGCGGAGAGCGTCATCGTCGCCGTCTTGTCCGTGTCCCCGCGCCGGAAGTTCACGTCCACCTCGTCGCCCGGCGCGTGCGCCGAGATCACGTCGGTGAGCTGGGACGCCGTGGAGACTTCGGTCCCATCGACGGCGGTGATCACGTCCCCCGGCTCCAGCACGCCCTCGGCCCCGCTGTGCTGCACCACCTGTTTGACCTCGACCTCCGACAGCCCGAGGTGCCGCATCGCCGCCACGGCGGCGCTGTGCTCGGATTCGCTGAACGCGGCCTGATTGTGCTGGCGGATCTGATCCTCCGACTTGCCCGGCGAGTACACCTCGTCGCGCGGCACCACGCCGTTGGCGCCGCCCGCCCACAGGCCGAGCGCGTCGAACAGGGTGATCTGATCGCGGACGGCGACCGTGGTCATGTTGAGGTGGCCGCTGACAGGGTCCACGGGCATGCCCTCGACGTCCACCACCGGCACCTCTCCAGTGGTGCCGTCCTCCTGCTCCACCGTGACCTCGCCGAGTGTGTTGAACGTGGGCCCCGGTCCCATCGCCACGAAGGGCACCGTGACGGTGAAACCGAGCACCACCAGCAGGACCAGCGGAACGAACAGCGCGATCAGCGTCAGGATGCGTCGACTCACCCGGCCCACGATATAGAGGCGCCCGCGGCGACGCCGATCCCAGGGGGCTCCGCCGGCCCCGGTGCCGACGTGTTCGCCGTGAGCGTGACCGGCCGCTGAGTCGGTACTTCGGCGCGGCAAGCTTGTACCGTTGAGGCATGAGTGACGTGCCGTTCGGCTTCTCGAGTTCCGACGACTCCGGCGACGACCCGGAGCGTCGCGGTCGCGACGACTCCTCAGGCGGTGGCGGATCCGGCAATGGCGGATCCGGCGAGGGCGGTTCCACGCCCGGCGGTTCCGACAAGGGCGGTTCCACCCCCGGCGGTCCCCAACCCGGCCAGGGCGGTTCGCCGTTCGGATTCGGAATGTTCGGCCTGCCCGGCGGCCAGCAGGGCTCGGGCGGTCCCGGCGGGCAGGAGTTCGATCCGGCCATGCTCGGCCAGATGCTGTCGCAGTTCGGCCAGATGCTCAGTGGAATGGGCGGGGCGATGAGCTCGGGCGAGGCGGGCGCGCAGGGGCCGGTCAACTACGAGCTCGCCGCCCGTACCGCCCACCAGCAGATCCCCCACGAGGGTCCTGTCTCCGCCGAGCAGCGCAAAGCCGCGGAGGACGCGGTGCGGCTGGGCGAACTGTGGTTGGACGCCGCCACCACCCTGCCGTCCGGCGTGGCGAAGACGGACGTGTGGACTCCCGCCGAATGGGTGGACAACACCTTCGAGAGCTGGAAGAAACTCTGTGACCCGGTGGCGCGGCAGATGTCGTCCATGTGGTCGGGGGCGCTGCCCGAAGAGGCCGCCCAGATGGCCGGCCCCATGATGGGCATGATCACGCAGATGAGCGGCATGGCTTTCGGCGCGCAGCTCGGCCAGGGCCTGGCCCAACTGTCCGTCGAGGTCCTCACGTCCACCGAGATCGGACTGCCGCTCGGCCCGGTGGGCACGGCCGCGCTGATGCCGGATGCGATCGCCTCCTTCGGCGAAGGGCTCGACAGGCCGCGCTCGGAGGTCCTGATCTTCCTCGCCGCCCGCGAGGCCGCCCATCAGCGTCTCTTCAGCCATGTTCCCTGGCTGGCGCAGCGCCTGTTCGACGCCGTCGACGCGTACGCCCGCGGTATCACAGTGGACTTCTCCGCCATCGAGGAGGCCGCACGCGGGCTGGACCCGTCCGCGCTGATGGACCCGAGCGCGCTCGAGGGCCTGATGCAGGAGGGCACGTTCACCCCCAAGGACACCCCCGAGCAGAAGGCCGCCCTGGAGCGGCTGGAGGTGCTGTTGGCGCTGGTGGAGGGCTGGGTCGCCACCGTCGTCCACGAAGCGCTGGACGACCGTATCCCCGGCGCCGACGCGCTCGGCGAGACGCTGCGCCGCAGAAGGGCGTCGGGCGGCCCCGCGGAACAGACGTTCGCCAACCTGGTGGGGCTGGAACTGCGTCCCCGCAAACTCCGCGAGGCGTCCGCATTGTGGTCGCGACTGACCCGGGATGCCGGCATCGAGAAGCGCGACTCGGTATGGGGGCACCCCGACCTGCTCCCCGAGGCCGCCGACCTGGACGACCCCGCCGGATTCATCGACCGTGTGATCGGCGGCGACACCTCCGGCATGGACGACCCGATCGCGGAGCTGCTGCGCATCGAGGAGGAGCGGTCCCGCGGCGAGGACGGCAGCGGCGACTCCGGCGACGGCGAAGACGGCACGGACCACCGGGAGTAACCAGGACGGAGCAGGCCCGGCCCGGGACGACGGGCCGGGTCAGGCCGACCCGTCGCACGCTGCCGCGTCGTCGCAGTCGTCCGCTCCGTGCGGGCCCCATGCGCCTGCCGCGGGATCGCGCAGCGCCACCGAACTGGCCTCGAGGAACCCGATCGCCCGCTCGGTACGCGGGTAGCGGCGCACCAGTTCCCAGAAGCGCGGGGTGTGTCCGCCCGGAGCCACCAGGTGTGCCAGCTCGTGCACCAGCAGGTAGTCGAGCACGTACGCCGGGAAGCGGCGGGCCGCCTCGCTGACGCGGATGGTCCCGTCCGTCTGCGTGCACGACGCCCACCGCGACCGCATCACCGGCACCCACCGGACGGACGCCGGTTGCGCCGCTCCGCCCAGCCAACGGTCCGACATCTCCCTCGCCCGCGCCTCGAGCGCCTCGTCGCCCGCACCCGCCCGGCCGCGCCGGCGCCGCTCCGACCGTTCCAGCCTGCCGAGCATGTCGTCGACCAGCTCCGCCTCCCGCGCCGCCGACAGTCCGGCCGGCATCAGGATCACCGTCACGTCCCCTTCGCGGCGCGCGCTGACGGTGCGCTTGCGGCGCGCGCTTCTGCGGATCTCGACCTTCCCCTGCACACTCACGCCCCTGACGCTAGCGCGCCCTCCGGCCCGGCGGCCGCACCAGATGCCCGGCCGACTCGTATCCGCAGGTGGACGACCACGCCGCCCTGTGGATAACCGCTCACCGCGCGGCCGTGCACGGGCCGCCGGATGGCACGGTCGGGTCATGTCCGCATCGAATGCCGCCCCGACCGGCCCCGCCGCGTCCCCGCCGCGGGGCAGACCCACCTCCGACGAACGCCGCATGTACCGCTCCATGCCGCGCCTCGATGCCCGCTTTCCGGTGCTGTTGCGCGGCGACGGCACGGTCCAGATCGGGATGTCGCCCGCTCGGGCCGTCGTCGTGCGGCCGCCCGCGGGCTACGGCCCCCGGAACCTCGCGGCGCTGCTGCGCCGGCTGGACGGAACCAGCCGACTCGACCGCGCCTTGCGCCGTACCGGCATCCCCCTCGCCCACGCCGGTCCGATCCTCGACGAGCTGAGCCGCGCCGGGCTGCTCGCGCCGGGCCCGGAGGACCGCGTTCCCCGCTGCACGATCACCGTCCACGGGACGGGTCCGCTCGCCGAGAGGCTTCGCGAGCATCTTCCCGCGATCGGAGTGCAGGTCCGCGCCTCGGGCGCACACCCGGACGACGCCGACGTCCTCGCGGCGGCATCGTCGTCCGCGATCGTCCTGGCCGGCCAGGCCGTCGTCGAGCCGAGAATTCGGCGGTTGCTGCACGAGGCCGCGATGCCGCACATGCACGTGCACCTGCGCGACGGCGCCGGTGTCGTGGGCCCGGTGGTGCTGCCGGGCCGCACGGCGTGCCTGGGCTGCGGCGACCTGCACCGCCGCGACCGCGACCCGGCCTGGCCCCGGCTCATGCTCCAGCAGATGGGCCTGCGCGGGCGAGGAGATGCGCCCACGATCATGGTCACGACGGGCGTCGCAGCGGACCGGTTGCGCACGTACCTGCTCGGCATCCGCCGCGCGCGGTCGGCGGAGCCGGGCGATCCACCCGAGTCCGGTCACCAGATCGAGGTGGGCCCCGGCGGATCGTCGGTGACCACGCAGCCCTGGCCGCCGCACCCCGAGTGCCCGTGCCGATCCGCACGCCCAGCGACGGCCGACGGAGCGCTGGGGGACGCCCTCACCGGGGGTTACGGCCCCGCCGCGGTGGGATCGTGAACAATGGTCCCGTGTCTGACATTCCTCGCCACGGTGCCGCACGCACCGCAAAGCTCGCGTCGTTGCCCCTGGGGATCGCGGGACGCGCCGCGGCCGGACTCGGGCGGAGGCTGAGCGGCCAGGCCGCCGAGGAGATCAACGCCGACCTCGCTGCGAAGGCGGCCGAGCAGCTCTTCGCCGTACTCGGCGAGTTGAAGGGCGGCGCGATGAAGCTCGGGCAGGCCATGAGCGTGTTCGAAGCCGCCATGCCCGACGAGCTCGCCGAGCCCTACCGTGAGGCCCTCACCAAGCTGCAACGCGACGCCCCACCCATGCAGGCGTCGGCAGTGCACCACGTGCTCGACCACCAGTTGGGCACGGCGTGGCGTTCGCGGTTCGCCGAGTTCGACGATGCCCCGGCCGCCGCCGCCAGCATCGGTCAGGTGCACCGTGCCGTCTGGGCGGACGGACGCCAGGTCGCCGTCAAGGTCCAGTACCCGGGCGCGGACGAGGCGCTGCGCTCCGATCTGCGGCAGCTGCGGCGGCTCACCCCGGTCTTCCGGCCCTTCGCCCCCGGGACGGACGTCCGCGCCCTGGTGGACGAGCTGACCACCCGTGCCGAGGAGGAGCTCGACTACCGCATCGAGGCCGGCTACCAGCGCCGGTTCGCGGCCGAGTTCGCCGGCGACCCGCTGATCTCGATCCCCCGTGTCGTCGCCAGTGCGCCCAAGGTGCTCGTGACCGAGTGGCTCGACGGCACCCCCTTGTCGCAGACCATCGCCCATGGCACCCCCGACGAGCGCAACGACGCGGCGTTCCGGCTGTGCGAGTTCCATTTCTCCTCGCCCGCCCGGGTCGGACTGATGCACACGGATCCGCACCCGGGGAACTTCATGATCACCGAGGGCGGCCGGCTGGGCGTGATCGACTTCGGCGCGGCGGTCGAACTGCCGGACGGGCTGCCGAAGGTGCTCACCGACATGGTGCGCCTGGCGGTCCAGGACCGCCCGGGCGACCTGGTTTCGCTGATGACGATGGCGGGGTACGTCGGCCGGGGCGACAAGCTGCCTGCAGAGGACGCGATGCAGTTCCTGCGGCCGTTCGTCGAGCCGCTGCGGCAGGACACCTTCCGTTTCGACCGCGCCTGGATGCAGGGCATCGCCGAGACCTACACCAACCTGCGCGGCAAGGAGTTCCAGACCAGCCGCTCGTTCACACTGCCCGCCGACTACCTGATGATCCATCGCGTGCTGAGCGGGTCGGTGGCCATCCTGTGCCAGCTCGACGCGGAGGCGCCGTTCCTGTCGGTGATCCGCCGCTGGGCCCCGGGGATGGTGGACGACCCCGCGCAGTGAACGGCCGGGCGTCAGGCGGGTTCGATCGGCGGTCCGCCGACGCTCGGCGGCCGGTCGCCCGCCACGATGGCGAGCACGTCCCGGCCGAAGCGCTCGAGCTTGGCCGCCCCGATGCCGGGGATGGCCGTGAGCGCGCGGTCGCCCGCCGGCAGCTGCTCCGCGATGGCCGTGAGGGTGGCGTCGGTGAAGATCACGAAGGCGGGCACGTCGAGCTCGCGCGATTTCTCCCGCCGCCAGTCTTTGAGCGCGGCGAACACGTCGTCGTCGATGTCGGATGGGCATCCGGCGCACCGCCCCAGCTTGGTGTCCGTCGCGCCCACCAGGGCCTTGCCGCAGATACGGCAGCGGGCCCGCTTGCGCTCACGCGGCGCGGGCGGCGCGATCTTCGACGCCGGTGACGAATCCGGGATGAGCCCGTGCAGGAAGCGCGAACGCCGCCGGGTCTTGCGTCCGCCCTCGTTGCGCGCCAGCGCCCACGAAATGGACAGGTGCACGCGCGCCCGCGTCACGCCGACGTACAGCAGTCGTCGCTCCTCCTCCACCGCGGCTTCGTCGTCCGGCCGGCCGCCCGAGCCGAGCGCGTGCGTGATCGGCAGCATCCCGTCCGTGACGCCCGCCAGGAACACCGCATCCCACTCGAGGCCTTTGGCGGCGTGCAGCGAGGCGAGCGTGACCCCCTCCACCACCGGGGGGTGGCGAGAATCGGCGCGCCGGCCGAGCTCGCGCAAGAGCCCGTCGAGGTTCAGGTCGGGTTCGTGGATCCGGAGTTCCTCGGCGAGCTGCACGAGCGAGCGCAGCGATGTCCACCGCTCGCGGGCCTGCGCGCCCGGCGGCTCGCTGTCGGACAGGCCCAGAGGGGCGAGCGTTGCGCGCACCAGCGCGACGAGGTTCTCGCCGCTGTCGGCGCCATCGGGGAGGTCGTCGCGCGCGGCCGTCCGGCGCAGCGCCTCGGCCGCCTGCCGGATCTCCTGCCGCTGGAAGAACCCGTCGCCGCCGCGGATCTGGTACGGGACCCCGGCCTCGGTGAGCGCGTTCTCGAACAGTTCCGACTGCGCGTTGATGCGGTAGAGCACCGCGATCGCGGAGGCGGGGGTGCCCTCCTTGATCAACGCACCGATGCGCTGGGCGATCGCCGCGGCCTCGGCCGGTTCGTCGTCGTACTCGTTGAACCGCGGCTCGGGGCCCGGCGGGCGCTGCCCGACAAGCTTGAGACGGGTGCCCGCGATGCGCCCCCGCGCCGCGCCGATCGCCTTGTTGGCCAGGTCGACGACCTGCGGCGTCGACCGGTAGTCACGCTCGAGGCGCACGACGGTGGCATCGGGGAACCTGCGCGAGAAATCAAGCAGGTGCTGCGGCGACGCGCCGGCGAACGAGTAGATCGTCTGGTTGGCGTCGCCGACGACGGTCAGGTCGTCGCGCGGACCCAACCATGCGTCCAGCACGCGCTGTTGCAGCGGGGTGACGTCCTGGTACTCGTCCACCACGAAGCACCGGTAGCGGTCGCGGAATTCGTCCGCCACCGACGAGTTCTCCTCCAGCGCGGCGGCAGTATGCAGGAGGAGGTCATCGAAGTCGAGCATCGTCGAGGCGGCCTTGAGCTCCTCGTATCCCGAGTAGACGGCGGCCACCTGCTCGGGCGGCGCGGGGGTGTCGCGGTGGAGCCGCGCGGCCGCCGCCGCATACTGCTCGGGGACGATCAGCGACGATTTGGCCCATTCGATCTCGCTGGCGAGGTCGCGCACCGACTCTTTCGTCGTCGGCGCCCCGGCGCGCGACGCCGCCTGCCCCACCGCGGCGAACTTGCGGTCCAGCAGTTGCCAATCCACCTCGCCGACCACCCGCGGCCAGAAGTACTTGAGCTGTCGCAGCGCGGCGGCGTGGAAGGTGCGTGCCTGCACGGCCCCGCCGCCGCCGTCCACGCCGAGCGCGCGCAGGCGCATCCGCATCTCCCCCGCGGCGCGCGCCGTGAAGGTCACCGCCAGCACCTGGCCCGCCGCCACGTGGCCGTGGGCGACCAGGTGCGCGATGCGACGGGTGATGGTGCGGGTCTTGCCGGTGCCCGCGCCCGCCAGCACGCACACCGGCCCGCGTGGCGCCAGCACTGCAGCGGTCTGCTCCGGGTCCAGCCCCTGCAGCGCCGCGTCGGTGCGCCCGGACCCTGCACGGTCGGCTACCGAACCGGCCATCCCCGCCCCCGCTACGCCTGAACCCACGAGCCCCGACCCCCCGAATCCCGACCTCGGCCCACCTGGCCCCGACACACCTGACTGCGACTCACTTCACCGCGACACACTTCACTGCGACACACCTGACCGCGACACATCTGATCCTGGCAGCGAGCGCCTCCTGTCCGTCCCATTCCGCCATCATCGCAGCCACCCCTGACAGCGGCCGTCCGGGTGGCCCGGCCTCGGCTCGATCGCCGCAGCCGGGCCGCCGGATCCGTCACATTCCGCCCGCGGGGCGGAACACACCGCACGCGCGCAGCGTTGGGCAGGACGTGAGCACCGAGACATCCGCGCCCGCGGCACCCGAGACCCTTACCGTCTACACCACCGACTGGTGTCCCTTCTGCCTCAAGCTGAAGGCCGACCTGCGCGCGGACGGCATCGAGTTCGTCGAGATCGACATCGAGCAGCAGCCCGCGGCCGCCGAGTTCGTGGCCTCTGTGAACAACGGCAACCATGTGGTGCCCACGGTGCACTTCCCCAACGGCGATGTGGTGACCAATCCGCCGTTCAAGGGCGTGCGCCGCCGCTTGGGGCTCTCCCGCGACTGACGCCTCGCACAGGCGGCCCGGGGTCCCG
This sequence comes from Tomitella fengzijianii, assembly GCF_007559025.1. Lineage (NCBI taxonomy): Bacteria > Bacillati > Actinomycetota > Actinomycetes > Mycobacteriales > Tomitella > Tomitella fengzijianii. The sequence continues at coordinate 2,994,280 of NZ_CP041765.1, forward strand.
CTCGCGCACCGCACGTTCAGCGCGGATCCACCCAGGATTCGATCATCCCCCGTGCGATGGAGATGCTGCCCGGCAGCAGCAGCGGGGCGTCGGCATCGGCCGCCCAGTCGCCCAGCGCCAACGCGTCGCGCACTTCGCCGCGGGTGAACCAGCGCGCCTCGGCGATCTCGCCGTCGTGGAACCGCAGGGGCGCTTCCGGGTCCGCCATCGCGCTGAATCCCAGCATGATCGAGCGCGGGAACGGCCACGGCTGGCTGCCCAGGTAGCGGACGTCGCGGACGGGCACGCCCACCTCCTCGCCGATCTCGCGCGCCACGCACGCCTCGAGCGATTCGCCTGCTTCGACGAAGCCGGCGAGCACCGAGAAGCGGCGCTGCGGCCAGCTCGGCTGGCGGGCGAGGAGGACCTTGTCGGCGTCGTCGTGCACCAGGCAGATGATCGCCGGATCCGTGCGCGGATACTCCTCGCGGCCGCATGTCCCGCACACCCGCACCCATCCCGCGTTGCCGGGCGCCGTGGCGGCACCGTCACGCGCGCAGAATCCTGCGCCGCGGTGCCAGTTGAGCAGCGCCAGCGCGGTGACGAGCCAACGGTTTTCGGCGGCCCCGAACACGGTGCCGTGGGTGCGCAGGTCTCCGAGCGAGACGTCGACGTCGAACTCGCCGGGCACCGGCGCCGAGCCCAGCCCGGGGTCGGCCACCGCCCACACCTGCCGGCCGGCGTCGCTGCCGACAAGCACCGCGGCGTCCGGCCGCTTGGCCGCGACGTCGACCGCCGGGTCGAGGAGGACGTGTGCGCCGTCGGTGCGCACTTTGCCGCGCCCGCCGACCTTGAGCACCCGCGCGGCCGGCCAGGCCGCGTCGAGGGCCGCCGCGTCCGTGCGATCGATCCGCGCCAGCGGGTCGGCGGGGTCGCGGGACAGCAGTGGGGGCTCGTGCAGTGCGAATCGGGTCACGCACCCACTGTGCCACCCGTGCGCGCCGATCAGGCCTTCCGGATGTACAGGAGCCGGTCGTTCTCTTCGATGGAGTCGACGTCCGCGGTGCCCGCGCGCAGCATCTCGCCGTTGCGGACCACGGCGAGGACGATGTCGCGCAAGTGGCGCGGCGAGCCGCCCACCTCGTCGGGTTCCACCTCGCGTTCGGCGATGGCGAAACCTTCGTCGGGGGTGAGGAGGTCCTCGATCATGTCGACGACGTTCGGCGTGGAGGTGGCCACGCCCAGCAGCCGTCCCGCCGTGGCCGAGGAGACGACGACGGAGTCCGCGCCCGACTGCTCGAGCAGGTGGGTGTACTCGGATTCGCGCACGGCCGCGACGATCTTGGCCTTGGGCGCCACCTCGCGGGCGGTGAGGGTGACGAGCACCGCGGTGTCGTCGCGATTGGCGGCGACGATGACGGCCGCCGCCCGCTGCGCGCCGGCGAGCCGGAGCACGTCCGCCTTGCTGCCCGACCCCTGCACGGTCACCAGGCCCGCGTGCGATGCCTTCTCCAGGACCGCCGCGTCGGTGTCGACGACGACGATCTCGCCGGGCGGCACGCCGTCACCGGTGAGGGCGTCGACCGCTGCGCGTCCCTTCGTTCCATACCCGATGACGACTGTGTGATCGCGCAACCTCTGCCTCCAACGTTGGATCTTGAACGCCTGGCGGGACCGCTCCGTGAGCACCTCGATGGTCGTGCCGACCAGGACCACCAGGAAAGCCATCCGCAGCGGCGTGATCACCAGGATGTTCACGAGCCTGGCCGATTCGCTGACCGGTGAGATGTCGCCGAAGCCGGTGGTGGTCACCGACACCGTGGCGTGGTACATCGAGTCGAGCAGCGTCATCGGCTTGCCCGCGACGTCCTGGTAGCCGTCACGCTGCAGATAGACGATGAATCCCGACAAGACGATCATCCCGACGCCGAGCACCAGCCGGACGATGATGCTGCGTGAGGGGCTGACCGGCCGCATCGGGACGCGGACGATGTTGACCAGGTCGTAATCCGGGCGGTCCGTCAGCTCGTCGTCGAGGAAGAGCCGCCGGCGGATTCGCCCCGGGCCGGGCCTACCGGCCATCGCCCTTGTTCCCGCCGTGCACGCGTTTGCTCATAACGGGGCAGCGTAGCCCGCCCGGCGCGCGGTGTCCCGGCTGCGGGGTATCCACGGTCGTGCTCACCTCCCTCCCGAGGACTCGGGGGCCGCTTCCAGCAGCGCGGCCAGCTCGTCGGCGTCCGGCAGATCCGGGGGCGCGGCGGTGCGACCGCTGCGCACGTAGTGGAACGCCGCCCGGACCCGTTCAAGCGGAGGCGCGGCGGCCACTGCACCGTCGCCGGTGCCGGTTCCGCCCGACGCCATCAGCTCGGCCCAGGCCACGCGGTACACGGCGAGTTGGATGGCGACGGCCGGCTCCTCCGCGGGGGTGGGCGGAGCGCCGGTCTTCCAGTCGATAACCGTCCACCCGCCGTCGTCGTCCCGGAAGACCGCGTCGATGCGCCCGCGCAGCAGGACACCGCCGATGACGGTCTCGAACGGCACCTCCACCTCGACAGGGCTGCGCGACGCCCAGGGCGACGCGAGGAACGACTCCTGCAGGGCCTGCAGGTCCGCCCCGGGCTCGGCGCCCGTGTCCGCCGCGCCGGGCAGTTCGTCGAGGTCGAGCAGCCGAGTGGCCCCGAACCGCCGCTCGACCCACGCGTGGAACGCGGTGCCGCGGCGCGCGAGCGGATTCGGCTTGTAGGGGACGGGCCGACGGAGGCGTTCCGCCAGCACGTCGGGGTCCGCGCGCAGCTGCACCATCTGGCTGACGGAAAGCCGCGCGGGCAAGGGCACCTCGAGCGCCCGGTCGGCTGCGGCCGCGCGCTCGGCCAGCAGCAGCTCGACGTCGGCCGCCCAGCCCTCCGGATCCTCCGGCGCGCTCTCCCCGCCCGCGACAGCGCCGCTCCCGTCATCGGGATCGTCCCGCGGCGCGTCCGCACGGTCCTCCTCCGCCGCGTACTCCGCGGCGTCCAGCTCGTCGAGCACCATCCGCGCGCCCTCTTCGACGTCGTCGCGCCGCCCTGCGAGGGGGTCGACCGGCCACTGCGACGTCCGGGGGTGTGCGGCGAGGGGATTCTCGGTGTCGTCCGGTTCGGGCGCCCACTGCTCGACGCGCCCGGCGCCGGATTCGAGGATGTCCCGCGCCTCGGTGAGGAAGACCGACGGCCCTTTCGCCTTGCCGGAGGCCGGCCAATGGTGGCCGGAGAGCAGCAGCGTGTGCTCCGTCCGCGTGACCGCGACGTAGAACAGCCGGCGCTCCTCCTCCAACCGGCGCCGCGCCAGCGCCTTCTTGTGCGCATCGAGCGCATTCTCGAGGTCCTTGCGGGTGGTGCACCCGTCGAGGTCGGGCACCGGCACACCCTCACCCCCGTCCTCGGCCGCCCGGTCGCCGCGCAGCTGCGGCGGCAGTTCCGTGACGTCCCCCATCCATGTGGACGTGCCCCTGTCCGCAGGAAAGACCCCGCCGACCAGGTGCGGAACCGCCACGACCTGCCATTCGAGGCCCTTCGAGGCGTGCACGGTGAGGATCTGCACGCGGTGCGGGTCCAGTTCGACCTCGCCCGGCGTGAGCCCCTTCTCCACGGATTCCGCGGCGGAGAGGTACCCAAGCAGCCCGGTGAGCGTGGCGTGCGGGTCGGCCGCGTACTCGGCCACGACCATCGCGAACGCGTCGAGCTGCTCGCGCCCGCCGCCGGTGTTTCCGCTGCGCGCCGCCACCTCGATGCCGATGTCCAGGGACCGCTCGACCTCCGCGGTCAGCTCCGTGAGCGGCTGTCCGATGCGCCGGCGCAGGGACGCCAGGCGCCGCGCCAGTGCCGTGATCCGGCGGTGCCCTTCCCGCGAATACCGCTCGGCGGGGCCCGGGTCCGCGATGGCATCGCCGAGGCCGGCCTCATCGCCCTCGTCGCCGGGAAGGGCCGCGGCCAGCGCGTCATGCAGCTCGTCCTCGTCGCTGAGCAGCCCCTGGGTGCCGGGCCGGCCGTGCCTGCCCAGCTCGCGCACCCGCCGCGCCAGCGCGCCCAGGTCGGCCGCGCCGAGCCTGACGCGCGGCCCGGTCAGCACGCGCATGGCAGCGGTGCCGGCGAGCGGGTCTGCCACGAGGCGGAGCGTGTCGACCACGTCGCGGACCTCCGGCTGCTGCAGCAGCCCCCCGACGCCCACCACCTCCACGGGCACGCCGCGCTCGCGCAGGGCCTCGGCGATCGGAACGGAGTCCGCGTTGCGGCGCACGAGCACCGCCGTGGTCGGCGGTGGATCGCCGGCGGCGCGCGCGACATCGAAGCGCGTTGCGATGTGTCCGGCCAGCCACTCGCGCTCGGCGTCCACGTCCGGCAGCAGTGCCGCCCGCAGATCGCCCGGCGGGACGTCCGGGCGTGGACGCAGCTCGCTCACCGGCACTCCCCGCTCCCGAAGCGGCGCGGCGACCGCGTTGGCCAGGGTGAGCGCCTCGGCCGGGTTGCGCCAACTGGTGAGCAGTTCGAGGATCCGTGCCGGGCGCCGGCCCGTCGGGAAATCGGTGGTGAAGTACGGCAGATTGGCTGCCGAGGCGCCCCGCCACCCGTAGATCGACTGCATCGGGTCACCGACGGAGGTCAGCGCTACGGCCGCCGCACCGCGGGCGTCGCCGTCATCGCGATCCGGGTCCGCGTGTCCGCCGCCGAACAACGAAGACAACAGCACGCGCTGCGAGTGCCCGGTGTCCTGATACTCGTCGAGCATCGCCGCCCGGAACCGCGCGCGTTCCGCCTCGCCCACCTCCGCGTGCGCGGAGGCGAGCCTGGCCGCCAGGGACATCTGCGAGCCCGGGTCCAGGGCGCCCTGAGCACGGAGCTCCTCGGCCAGCCTGCGCACCAGCGGCAGCAACGCGACTCGGCGCTCCTGCACGGCGAGCGGCCCGGTGAGCTTCTGAGACGGCTCCGCGCGCTGCCGCGGGCCGGGCGGGAGCGTGAACACGAGATGCTCGAGTTCCACGTGCGACCGGTCGAGGTCCGCCGGATCCACGAGGTGTTCGCCCAGCTGATTGGCCAGTTTGAGGACCTGCTCGGTGATCGTGGCCGGGCTGGAGTCGGTGTCGATGTCGCCGTCCCAGGTGCTGACGACCCGATGGGCGATCTGCCAGAGTTCGGTCTCCCCGAGCATCCGCACCGACGGTTCCATCGGCAGCAGCAGGCCGTACTCGCCCAGCAGGCGCCCGGCGTAGGAGTGGTAGGTGCTCACCTCGGGTTCCGCGGAACGGAGCCTGTCCCGGATGCCGCCGCCGGGGTCGACGTCCCGCAGAAGCGACGATCCGGCCAGCCGCGCCAGTCTGCGGCGGATGCGGTCCGTCAACTGGCCGGCGGCCTTGCGTGTGAAGGTGAGGCCGAGGACCTGCGACGGCTCGACGAGGCCGTTGGCCACCAACCACACCACCCGCGCCGCCATCGTCTCGGTCTTGCCCGCGCCCGCGCCGGCGACGACGAGGACGGGCTCGAGGGGCGCCTCGATCACCGCCGTCTGCTCAGCGGTGGGCGGGAACTGGCCGAGTGCATCGGCGATCTCGGCCGCGCCGACCCGCGCGGCGTGCGAGGCGGTCATTCGGTCACATGCCTTCCATCGGCTTGCACGGGACAGCTCGTCTTCACCGAGCAGTGCCGGCAGGTGTCGTTCACCTGGGCGGTGAAGCCGGGGCCGCGGGTGGCCGCCGCCGCCTCGTGGATGACGTCCCGCCATTGTTCAACGCCCGCGCCATCGAGGGGCGCCTGCACGCGTTCCGTCGCGACACCGTCCTTGTTCGACTTCGCCACGAACACCAGCCGGCCGCCGCCGGGGTCGCCGCGCTCTCCGTCGACGGCGCCGGCCGCCAGTGCCACCTGATACGCGGCGAGCTGCGCGTGATCGGCGGCCTCGCCGGCGGTGACCGGATTGCGTGCGGTCTTGACGTCGACGACGACGAAGCGGCCGTCCGGGTCGCGTTCGAGCCGGTCGATCCGCCCACGCAATCGCACACCGGGCAAACCCGACCCCTCCGGCGCCTCCAACACCACGTCCACGGCGACCTCCACCCCCGACTCGGTGAGTTCGGTGCGGGTGGCCCGCAGCCAGCCGCGGAACCCGGCGAGCATGCTGCGATGCCGCTCGAGCTCGTGGCGCGAGTACCACTGCGAACCCAGGTCGACCTGCTGCCAGGCGTCGTCCATCTGGCGGGCGACCTCGTCCTCCGGCAGGTCGGCGGCCACCGCCTGGACCAGGGTGTGCACCAGCGTGCCGGCCACAGCGGAGATCTGCGCGCCGTCGTTCCCGCCGTTGCGCTCCAGGAACCAGCGCAGACCGCAGTTGCGCAAGGTCTCCACGTTGGACGGGGAGAGCGCCACCGGGCCGTCGTCCGCCCCCCACAGCGGTTCCGAGGTGCTGACGGCGGCCAGCCCGTACCACTGGCGTGGATGCGCCCCCGGGACGCCCGCCCGGGCGAGCCGCGCCAGTTGACCTGCGGCACGGCGGCGACGCTCCCGCGCGGCGGGGTCGGTTCCGACCGGTGCGGACACTGCTGCACGCAGCTCACCGACCAGCGGCCCCGGGGCGAGGACCCTGCGTCCGCCCGATTCGGCCGCCGGGATCGAATCCGCCGCGGACCCCTCTCCCGGGCCGTCCGCGGCGCCGTCGGCGCGATCGGCGCCATCGGCGCTCGTCCCGCCCTCCACGGCGGCGAGCCCCTCGAGGAAGCGCGAGGGGACGAGCTCCTCCCCGCCGTCCGAGTCCACCGCCGTCACCAGCAGCCGCCGCCGCGCACGCGTGCACGCCACCAGAAACAGCCGCCGTTCGTCTGCGAGGAGCTCGGCGGTGCGGGAGATGCGGAGGCGCGGCTCGTCGGAGTCCGGTTGCGCGGTCCGGCCGTCCATGACGTCGACGAGGTCCTCGGCGCCCAGCAACGTGCCGCGCGCGCGCAGGTTGGGCCAGAGGCCCTCCTGCACGGCCGCCACGGCGACGGTGTCCCACTCGCGTCCCGCTGCGGAATGCGCGCTGAGCAACGACACCGCGTCGGCCGACGCCCCGGCAATGGTGCCGGCCTGTCCTGGCAACTCCTGATCCTCGATGTACGCGACGAAGCCCGACGGGTGCGCGGCGGGCAGCCCGTCGACGAAATCCGAGGCGGCGTCGAAGAGCGCGACCACCGCGTCCAAGTCGCGGTCGGCCTGCGCTCCGGCCGGCCCGCCGCGGGCGGAATCCGCCACCCAGCGCCCCTCGAGCCCGCTGGTCTGCCACAGCGCCCAGAGCACCTCCTCGACGCCGCTCCCGGCACGCAGCGCCGCGCGCCCCGCATCGAGCACGTCGCGGACCCGCTGCAGGGGTGCGGATTCCACCTCGCTGAGCCCCCGGGGCAGGTCCGCTGCGCCGCCGGCCCCGGCCCCTCCCCCCGCCAGCACCACGCGGATGACCTCGACCGAATCGCGATCGCGGCCCGCCGCCAGTTCTTCCCTTCGGATGCCCCTGCGCAGCCGCCGCAGGGCCACCGGATCGGCGCCGCCGACCGGACCGGACACGAGGGCCAGCGCGTCGTCCGCACTGAATCCGCCGGCGCTCTCTGCCGTGCCGCTGTGCGCGGTGATCGCACGCAAGGCGATCAGCAGCGCGGAGGCGCCGCGCTGCCGCGCCAGCGGAAGCTCGTTCGACGCGGTGGCCACGGGCACCCCCGCCGCGGTGAGCGCCCGCCGCAGCACCGCCGACGAGGCGGGCACCGACCGCACGATCACCGCCATCTCCGACCACGGCACGCCGTCCCCCAGGTGCGCACGCCGCAGCGCATCGGCGATGAGGGTCGCCTCGTGGGCCGGGGTGGTCAGCACCCGGACCTCCGCGGCCCCCTGCCCGGAGCCGGGGGCCGCGGAGGGCCCGCGCTGCGGCGCCGCGCCGGGGAGCCGCCCCGCCACGCGCGCGCCGAGGTCCACCAGCGCACTCCCGGACCGTCGGCACGCGGTCAAGACGATCCGCTGCGGGCTGCCCGCATCCGCTACCGATTCGAGGTAGGCCGCGTCCGCGCCGCGGAAGCGGAAGGCCTGCTGGTCGCCGTCGCCCGCCACGACCGTCATCCCCGCTCCCGCGGAGACCAGCCGCACCAGCGCCGCGGCCTGCGGGTCCAGGTGGTGCGCGTCGTCGACCAGCAGGCATCGCACCCGCTCGCGCTCCGCCGCCAGCAGGTCCGGGTCCAGAGCGAATGCCTCCAGGGCCGCGCTGACGAGTTCGGCGGCGTCGAGCGCGGGCGCGCTCGCCTGCGGAGCCTCCATCCCCACCGACGAACGCAACAGCATCGACTGCTCGTAGCGGGCCGCGAACCTGCCGATCGCCTGCCAGTCCGCACGGCCATGCGACGCCCCGAGCCGCACGAGGTCCTCGGGGCCGTACCCGCGTTCTGCGGCGCGCAGCATGACGTCGCGGAGCTCGCGGGCGAAACCGACCAGGCCGAGCGCCGGTTGCAGGCGACGCGGCCAGGCACGGCGCGCGGCCGTCCCGCCCTCGGCGATGTCCTCGGCGTCCCCGCGCAACAGTTCCCGGATCACCGCGTCCTTCTCCGCGCCGGTGATGAGCTGCGGGGGCGGATTGCCGTGGGCCGAAGCGTGCAAACGCAGCACGCCGAACGCGTAGGAGTGGACGGTGCGCACCATCGGTTCCCGCGTGGCACGGGACGCGGCGTCCGGCCGTCCGGCGAACAGCCGCCTGGTGATCTGCGCGCGCATCGCCGCCGCCGCACGTGTGGACTGCGTCAGCACCAGCACGCTTTCCGGGTCCGCGCCGGCAGCAAGCCGTGCCACCGCGGCGTCCACCAGCAGCGCCGTCTTCCCCGTCCCGGGCCCGCCGAGCACCTGCACGGCCGGCCGGGCGGCCGACCCTGCGCCGCCTCCTGCCGTCGCCGCGGCCTGCGTCAGCAACGACGCCGCGCCCTCATCCCACACCCGCGGGGGCGATGCGTCCTGCGCGGCGCGCACCAGCCTCGCCCGGGGGCGCGACGTGCCGACGTCCGATCCGCTCACCGCCATGCCGCAAGCCACCTCCGCTCACTCGCCATCGCCTGCACTCTTTCCCGCTGCACTCTTTCCCGCTGCACTCTCACCCGCTGCGCACCATCACAGCACAGCCCACCGACAGCATCGCCGGGCCGCGCGCCTTCCACCGCATCGCCGGGTTCCGCGCTCCGCCCTCCCCTGCCGGGTGACAGAATCGGCGCTGTGAGCACCATGCACCTGCACCGGTTCGGCCCGACGCGACGCACCCCCGATGTGCTGGCGCTGCACGGACTCACCGGCCACGGCAGGCGCTGGGCCTCCCTCGCGCGGACGTGGCTCCCCGACCTCGCGGTTCTCGCCCCGGACCTGCGTGGGCACGGCCGTTCCCCGTGGGGCCCGCCTTGGACCGTCGACGCCCAGGTCCGGGATCTGGCCGCAACACTGCGAGAGGAGGGCGCGGAGCCGCTCGTCGTCGTCGGGCATTCCTACGGGGCCAACATCGCCGTGCGGCTGGCCCGCGCGCATCCGGCGGCCGTGCGCGCCCTGGTGCTGCTCGACCCGGCGATGGGGCTCGAACCGGACAGGGCGCGCGAGATCGCCGACGCCTACCTGCACTCGCCCGACTATCCGGACGCCGCCACGGCGCGCGCCGACAAGCTCCACGGCGGCTGGGCCGACGTCGACCCCGCCGTCCTCGACGCGGACATCGCCGAGCACCTGGTCGCCTCCCCCTTCGGCGGCGTCACCTGGCGCGTCTGCGCGCCGGCGATGGTGGCCGCGTGGGCGGAGATGGCGCTGCCGGCCGTGCCGCCGCCGGCCGTGCCCACGGATCTCGTACGTGCCACCCGGGTGCAACCGCCGTTCCTGGCGGATCAGGTGGTGGACCAATGGCACGCCCAGCTCGGCGGGCTGCTGACCGTGCACGCGGTCGACTGCGAGCACATGGTCTCCCAGTCGCATCCCGAGTTGGTGGCGAAGCTGGTGCGCCGCGCGCTGGAACCGGAGGACTGAGCCATGGCGGCGACCACCGAGATGCAGGTGGAGCGGGTCCGCGAGCTGATCGCCGCGATTCCGCACGGGAGGGTCTCCACCTATGGTGCGATCGCCGGGGCGGCCGGACTGTCCACGCCGCGGACCGTGGCCTGGATACTGCGCGTGGACGGTGGCGGACTGCCCTGGCAGCGGGTGATCCGCGCGGACGGGCGCCCCGCCCCCGCCGTGCGCACGCGGCAGCTGGCACTCCTGGCGGAGGAGGGCGTCCCCATCACCGACGGCCGTGTGGACATGCGGCACGCGTTTCACGAGCCGTGACGCGCCCACTTCACCGCCTGACGCTGCACCGCGGCGCCGGATTCCGACGGGATCGCCCGTCTACCAGAGATCCTCGAGATAGCGCGGCTTGCACGCGAAGAACGCACCGGCCACCATCACGCACATCGCCGCGAGCATGAACGCGAACGGCCACGCCCATCCGCCCGTCGCGTCCCGCAGCACGCCGAACAGCAGCGGGCCCAGGCACGCCGCCGTGTAACCGATCCCCTGGCTGAACCCCGACATCCGCGAGGCGCCGGACTGCGTACGGGTGCGCAGGTTGATCAGCGTCAGCGACATCGGGAACGTGCTCGGCCCGAGGCCCAGCAGGACCACCCACAGGATCGGCGCCCCCATCGGCGCGAAGTACAGCCCGCCGAAGCCGACGATGTACACGACCGCGCAGCCGAGGACGATCGGGAAGGGGTTGTACATGCGCGCGCAGACTGTGGGCCCTGCCAGCGCGGCGATCAGCCCCATCGCGGAGAACAGCGCCACCATCGCGCCGCCGAACGCCTCGTCGGCTCCCGCGTCGGAGAAGATCCGGGGCAGCCAGGTGAACAGCGAGTAGGTGATCAGCGAGGTCATGCCGAACATCCCCGCCAGGCCCCACGCCAGGCTTGTACGCACCAACGAACCTCGACGGCCCGCGGATTCGTCGACAGGGCTCTCGACGACGCCGGGCCGGGCGGCGGCGGGCCGGTCCTCCGAGGACGCTCCGGGCACGGCCACGCGCGCGGCGGCCTCCGCGGAGCGCCGCGACCGCAGCAGCGCGAGCGTCGGCAGCAGGGCGGCCGCCGCGACCAGGGCCCACATGCCCAGCGACCATCGCCACCCGTATGCGTCCGCCACGGGGACCGCCAGCAGGGGCGGCACCGCGGTCCCCAGTTGCACGCAGGTGATGTAGACGGCGCTCATGATCGCGACGCGATCCGAGAAGTAGCGTTTGACCAGCGGCGGAATCACCACATTGCCGATGCCCATCCCCGCGAGGGCGACACCGGAGAACACGAGAAGCAGGGCGGTGTCGTTGACGAGTGCCCTGGCCAGCAGCCCGGCACCGGACAAGACCATCGACAGCACCGCCACCCGCTCGAGACCCGTCCGGCCGATGAGCAGCGGAGTGAGCAGGCCGAACAGCGCGAACATCGCGGTGGGCACCATGCCGAACACGCCGGCCACCGCCGAGCCGAAACCGACCTCGTCGCCGATCCTGTCCAGCAACGGGGTGATGGAGGTGACCGCGGTGCGCAGCACCAGGGCGGACAAGGTCAGGGCCAGGAAGGCGATGACCCGCCCCGAGAAGAATCCGCGCAATCCGCCTGCGGGCCCCCGCGGACTGCTGCGCACGTCGCCGCCGATACCTGTCACACCCACCGTCGCCCTCTCCCCGCCGTCATCATGACCGTCCACCGATTGCTCCGACAAATCATAGGATGATGGGATGTATTGATCGCGGCGGGTGCGACAATGCCGGTGTGACGACGCCGCGGCGCTGGCGAGGGCACTGCGGCGGCGCGGTGGCGCCAAGGTGGTGGCATGACGGTGACATGGTGATGACAACGTCTTTCGGTACGGAGGGAACGGGTCGTGCAGTCGATCACGAGGAGTCCGGGTCTGATCGACCAGGTGACGGAGGTGCTGCGCCGCGAGATCCGTCAGGGCCGGTGGCCGGTGGGTTCACGGATCCCCACGGAGCCCGAGCTCGCACGGATCACCGGAGCGGGGCGCAACACGGTCCGCGAAGCGGTGCAGTCGCTGGTGCACGCAGGGCTCCTCGACCGCAGGCAGGGCTCCGGCACGTTCGTGCTGGCGGATTCGTCGGTCGCCGCCGTGCTGCGGCGCGAGATCGACCCCGCACGGCGGAGGGAACTTCTGGAACTGCGACAGGCCCTGGAGGTCACCGCCGCGACGCTGGCCGCGCAGCGCCGCAGCGCGGCCGACATCGACGACATGCGCCGGCTGCTCGGCGAGATCGACCGCCACCATCGGGCCGGAGACCTGGACGCCGCGGCGCGCGCGGACGCGGCCCTGCACCGCGCGGTGGTCGTCGCCGCCCACAACATGACCTACCTGGAAGTCTACGAGGGCGTGGTCCCGACGATGACGGAGGAGATGCTCGCCGAAGTCGCCGACTCGGGAACCGTCTACCTCGACGAGCACCGGGCGCTGGTCGACGCCATCGACGACAGGGACGCCGCGCGAGCCGCCACGACGCTGTACGGCTTCCTGTCCGATCTTCTCTCGCGCGATGTAGGTCCCGGATAGGCCGGCCAGATCCGGAAAGGACGCCGGACAGAATGAGGCGGCGGCCGTTCCCTTCCGCCGCGGCAGGGTGTTAGCGTGGTCGCTGATTTCACGGGGGGCCGCCGCTGACGCGGCCAGGGGTTTGCACACGGGGGGATTTCCATGCCAGACGTCGGGTATCCAGGCGCGCAGAACTTCGGCTCCGCACCGGCGGACCCGCCCTGGCTCGCAGGCAGGGCACGGGCGGAACCGCCGGTCGCCGCACAGGCCCCCGACGCACAGACCCCCGCCAGGCACGCCCCGTCCGTCACGGAAGCCGCGGCGCCGCTGAAGTCACCGGCACCGTCGGCTCTCGGGAAGACGCAGGCTCCTACGGAACCCGCATCCCCCGCCGCTGCGCGGCCCGGTACACGTGCGCCCGCACGGCCTTCCCCCGAGCCCCGCACGCCGGCACACCAGCAACTGTCCGACCTGGACCTGCTCCAGCGGTCCAAGCGCCCGCCCTCCGGCGGCTGGCGCCGCGCCGTGCACGTGGCCTCGGGCAGGTTGATCAACCCGGGGGAATCGCGCGCGGACGCCGCTCATCGCGAGCTCGTGGCGCGCATCGACCAGCCGATCCGCGGCGACTACCGCATCGCGGTGCTGTCGCTCAAAGGCGGGGTCGGCAAGACGACCACCACCATCGGCCTGGGCTCCACGTTCGCGTCCGTGCGCGGCGACAGGGTCATCGCCGTCGACGCGAATCCCGACCTCGGCACCCTCGGCCAGCGGGTACGTTCGCAGACCACGTCCACTGCGCGGGGCCTGCTGGAGGATCCGCGCATCCGCCGCTATTCCGATGTGCGCGCCCACACCTCCCAGGCGCGCAGCAGGCTCGAGGTGATCGCGTCCGAGAAGGATCCCGCGGTCTCGGAGGCGTTCAGCGAGCAGAACTACCGGTCGGTGCTGCGAATCCTTCAGTCTTACTACAACATCGTGCTGACGGACTGCGGCACGGGCCTCATGCACTCCGCGATGGCGGGCGTCCTCGACACCGCGGACTCGCTGGTGCTCGTCACCTCTCCCGCCATCGACGGGGCGCGCAGCGCGCTGGCGACGCTCGACTGGCTCGAACACCACGACCGGGGCGACCTGGTGGAGGGCTGCGTGGTCGTCATCAACTCCGCCGGGCGCGGCTCGAACGCCGTCAAGATGCCCCGTTTGCAGGAACTGTTCGCCGGCCGATGCCGCGTCGTCCACACGATCCCGTTCGACCCGCACCTGGCAGAGGGGTCGGAGGTGGACCTGGACCTGCTCGGCCGGGGCACGCGCAGGGCGTTCCTCGAGCTCGCCGCGGTGGTGGCGGAGGGATTCTCACTCCCGCGCCGATAGCGGCGCCCACGCCTCCCCGTGAGCGCCCTAGACCACCAGCCGCACCAGGTCGGCGGTGCGTTCCAGCCCCGGCAGCACGCCCGTGGTGGCCCGGTCGTGCAGGGCGTGGACGGCCAGCCGGAAGATCATGGCCCGCAACAGCATCTGCGGCCACTCCGGCAGCACGCCCCAGCGTTCGATCAGGCCCTCGTCCGCACCGCCCCACGAGATCGCGTCCACGACGATCACCGCCGCGGCCCACGGGGCGGGGCGCCAATACGGCACGATGTCCCGGATGCCCGGGGCGGCCGCGCCGGCGAACAGGACAGTGCTGAAGAGGTCGCCGTGCACCACCTGCGCAGGAGTTTCCACGGGCTTGCGCAGCGACGCCAACTGGCGCACCAGCTCGCTGCTGCGGTCGCCGTCCGGCCCCGCCGCGACGATCGCGTCGAGGCCGCGGACGCCGGCGAACGGCGTGGCCTCCCATGCGGCCCGGTCCGCCAGGGCGAAGATGTCGGAGTCGGCGTACGGCGGAGCGGGCGGCTGCACCAGGAACCGCGGGCGCGCCAGGGAGGACGTCGCGGCGTGCAGCCGCACCGACAGCGACACCACCTCGTCGTAGCGGGGCTCGGGTTCGCCGGTGATGAAGGTGTCCGCCCGCCAACCGGACACCACGTATCGACCGTCGCTCGAGCGCACGGGCCGGGCCAACCGCACGCCGTCCACGTCCAGGGTTTCGCGCACACTCGCCGACCAGGCCGCCCGCGCATGGTCGGCCACCGGCGACACCACCGCCTCGCCCACGCGCCACGCGCCCGAACCGTCACCCAACGGCATCATCTCCTGGCCACGCAGGCCGAACGTGGACCGGACGTGCTCGGGAGGAAGATCTGGAGTGCTCACATTCCGTAACCTACCGTCGAGCAGGCCCGGCCGCGCCGGTAGCCGCCCGGCCGTGTCGGTAGCCGCCCGGCCGTGTCGGCAGTCCCGTCCGGCCGACCGCCCACGCCGGCCTTCGGCGTCGACGGCCGGATCAGTATCGCGGCATCGCGGTGTCGACGGTGCGCGCCCAGTCGTCGATTCCTCCGGCCAGGTTGCACACGTCACGGTGACCGTGCTCCAAGAGCCACGCTGTCGCCTGCGCCGATCGCGCGCCGGACTTGCAATACACGACCACCCGGCGCTCCGGCGGCAGTTCCGCCAGCGGGTCCTCCGCGCCGGCGGCGAAACCGCCCAACGGCACCAGCCTGGCCCCCGGGATGCGCGCTATGGCCCATTCGTCCGGTTCGCGCACGTCGATCAACTCCACGCGCCCGCTCCCCTCCCCGGCGGCGGCATCCAGTTCCGCCGCGAGCTCGCGGGCGGAAGTCTCCGGCACGAGCGGCGCGTCCGGAGCGCCGCACAGCCGCTCGTAGTCGACGAGCCCCGTGATCGGCGGCGCGGCCGGGTCCTTGCGGATGCCGATGGTCCGGTGGCTCATCTCGAGCGCGTCGTAGATCAGCAGCCGGCCGAGCAGCGGGCGGCCGATGCCCGCGATGAGCTTGACCGCCTCGGTGGCCATGACCGAGCCGACCGCCGCGCACAACACGCCCAGCACTCCGCCTTCGGCGCACGACGGGACCGTGCCCGGGGCGGGCGGCTCCGGGTAGAGGTCCCGGTAGTTGACCCCCCGGCCGTCCGGCGCGCCGTCCCAGAACACCGACACCTGGCCGGAGAAGCGGAAGATCGAACCCCACACGTAGGGGCGTCCGGCCAGCACGGCGGCATCGTTGACCAGGTAGCGGGTGGCGAAGTTGTCGGTGCCGTCCAGGATCAGGTCGTACTGGCCGAAGATCTCCACCGCGTTGCCGTTGTCCAGCGGCTCGGCGTGCAGCCGCACGCGGACCTGCGAGTCGATGGCCCGCATCGAGTCCAGTGCGCTGTCCACCTTGCGGCGGCCCACGTCGGCCTCTCCGTGGATGACCTGCCGGTGCAGATTCGACTCCTCCACCACGTCGAAGTCGACGATCCCGATGGTGCCGACACCCGCCGCGGTCAGGTACATCAGCGTGGGGGCGCCCAGGCCGCCCGCCCCGATGACCAGGACGCGGGCGTTGCGCAACCGCCGCTGACCGTCTTCGCCGAGCTGCGGGAGGATCGTGTGCCGATGGAATCTCGCCCGGTCGCGATCGCTGAGCCCCGGCCCGACCCCGACGAGGGGCGGCAGCGGGCCCGCGGCATTCCCCGACGCGCTCATGATCTCGGGAACGGCCACGGGTTGGGGTTGCACGTCATGCCGTTCTTCGGGACCACGCCTTCCGGATCGAGCTTGGCGATGTCGTCGTTGGCGACGCCGAAGGTCTGCTGCATCATGATCGGCGCGAGCCCGCCGTCGCTCTGGCACGGCTGGTGCTGCGCGTAACCGATGGCATGGCCGATCTCGTGGTTGACCATGTACTGCCGGTACGAGCCGATGTCGCCCTGAAAGGCCACCGCCCCGCGCACCCAGCGCGGCTCGTTGAGCACGACCCGCTTGAGGTCGGCGTTGTAGCAGGAGGTCTCCACGGGGATGTCGTATCCGCAGCTCTGCCGCACCGTCATCTGCGAGGTGAGGGCGACGTGGAAGTCGGCGTCCGGGGTGTCGACGCGCCGGAATGCGACCGTCGGATCGTTGATCCAGCTCTTCGGGTTGGCCAGCGTGTGGTCGACCAGGCTGGCGAACGCCTCGTCCCCGCCGTACCCGGTGGTGTCGACGCCGTCCTCGACGTCGACCGTGTACGTGTACACGTGCTGCGTGCCCTGCCCCACCTGCCCCGTGGTGCCGGGGACGATGTGGAACGTGCCGGCGCCCTGCACGGTGAACGCGCCGCCGTCCGGAAGCGCCGCCGAGGGCACCGACGCGTCGAAGCGGCCGTCCGCGACGGGGGCGCCGACGATGCCGTTGACGTCCGAGAGCCGGGTGCCCAGGCTGGGCGACTCGGCGCTGGAGGACCCGCCGCCGCGGAACGCCTCGATGATCACGAACACCGTCACCAGCACGAGCACGGGGATCGCGTAGGCGCGCCAGCCGTACTGCGAGACGAACCGCCCCAACCGGGTCTGGCGCCGGATGCCCTCACGCTCGCTGCGCCGGGCACGCGGGCGCTGCGGACCGAAGGTGGGGTCCCACCGTGCGCGCAGCGGCTGGTTCCACGACGGAAACGAGAATCCGCCCTGCTCATCGGCAGAATCTCGCACGCGTTGACCGTCGGCGTACTGCGGCTCGGGACCGCGGTCGCGCACGGCCCCGGCGATGCGTCCGTCGCCGTCCGCCGCCGGACGGCGGGACCGGTGCGCGTCATCGTCCCGATATGTCACAGCACCAGAATCTCATACTCCCCGACCAGCGCACGAGGTACACCGCCGATGGGAGCCGCCGGGTGCACGCGCCGACCGAGTAGTCTGAGTCTCCGGTTCACGCCCGACGGCCTGCGGACCGTGCACGACCGGAGATCACGGAGACCCTGGAGAGCAATGACTGATACCGCCCGCGATGAGTCGGAGGGTTCCGCGGACTCCGCCCACCGGCCCACGAAGAAGCCCGCCCGCATGCCGCGCAACGAGCGCCGGCTGCAGCTGATGGAGGCGGCCAGCACGGTCTTCGTGGTCCGCGGCTACCACTCCGCCGGAATGGACGAGATCGCCGAGACCGCGGGTGTCAGCAAGCCGGTCCTCTACCAGCATTTCCCCAGCAAGCTCGACCTCTACATGACTGTGCTGACCAGGCATATCGATCAGATGGTGCACGGCGTGCTCCAGGCGCTGCGCTCCACCACGGACAATCGCAAGCGCGTGCACGCCGCGGTAGGCGCGTTCTTCGACTTCGTCGACAACGACACGCAGGGCTACCGGCTGGTCTTCGAATCCGACCTCATGGGCGATCCACAGGTGCAGAGCCGCGTCGAGAACGGCGTCGACGCCTGCGTGGACGCCGTATTCGACACTGTCAGCCAGGATTCCGGCCTGGACCCGTACCGTGCGCGCATGCTCGCGGTGGGATTGGTCGGCGCAAGCCAGGTCAGCGCGCGGTACTGGATGGAGGCGGACCGCCCCATCACCAAGGAGGACGCGGTGTCCACCACGGCGGCTCTCGCGTGGGGCGGGCTTGCCCATGTGCCCATGCAGGGACGCCGCGAGGACTGACCGCCGGGGCAACAGCGCCGGAGCCGGGCGCCGTCGTCGACGCCGCCCGGCCGCCTGCTACTTGAGGAAACCGACGGGGCGCGAGTCCTTGATGCCGATCTCGACGTATGCGATCCGGGCGGCGGGCACGACGTACCGGCGGCCCTTCTCGTCCTCCAGGCTCAGCACCCCTTCGCCGCCGGACAGCGCCGCGGAGACCAGCTTCTCCACCTCTTCCGGGGCCTGCGCGCTGGCGATCACCAGTTCGCGCGGGTTGTCGGACACACCGATCTTGACCTCCACGGTCTTCCTCCCAGTCTCGATCCCAGTCGTCGTGAACCGCGGATCACTCCGTCGTGCAGCGGATCACCCTGCCGTGCCGCGGGGCCCGGCCCCACAACACCCGGAACACTATCCGAGGCCCAGAGATTCCATCCGCCGCGCGTGCTTGTCCTGGATCCGGTCGAGCAACTCGGCCAGGTGATTGATGTCGCCGGCGGCGGCGATCACCAATTCGCTCAGCGCCTCGCTCTGCAGGGCCACGTACTGCGCCTGCGTGACGGCCTCGCCGAGAAGCCTGCGCGCCCACAGCGCCAGCCGCGAACGCACCTGCGGGGTCTTCTCGATGGCGGCGCGCACCTCGGCCACCACGAACTCGGAGCGCGCGGTCTCCTCGAGCGCTTCCGAGACGACGCTGCGGATCTCCTCGGGCAGCGCCGCCACGATCTCCCGGTGGAAGTCCGAGGCGAGCCCGTCGCCGATGTACGCCTTGACGAGCGATTCGAGCCACGAGCTGGGCGTGGTCGACGCATGGAACTGCTCGATGGTCTGCTCGTAGGGCGCCATCGCGTCGAACACGTCGCGTCCACGGTCGGCCAGAGCGCCGCGCAGCAGCTCGAAATGCTCGTGGTCCGTGGCCGCCAGCCGCGCCATCGCCACCTTGCCCCGCACGGTGGGCGCCATCGCGGCGGCATCCGCCGTGAGCCGGTAGAAGGCGGACAGCTGCCCGTATGCGAGGAGTCCGTAGAGCTCGTCGACGCCCGGATGGTCCGCATCCACCCGACTCTCCGCGTCTGCGGGGTCGTGGGCGACGGCATCCGGGGAGACGGGTTCGGGGTTCGTCATGCAGTGCACAATAGCCCCGGCGCGGTCCGGTGCCCGCGTACGCCGCCGCCGACCGGTAGGATGAGGGCGCGTCGGCATGGATGCCGGCGCGGCTCGGATCTCCGGCAGCCGACGGGCGGCGGGTGTTCCGCAGGCCCAGCGTGGGCATCGCCCGCGCGCACGGCCGGCGCGGACACGGCGCGCCGCGGCTGTGCAGGCAGTGTCCACCGCGGGTGAAAGCCCCGACATGGAAGCGTCCGTCACGGACCGCCGGGCCGGAAATGTGCGCGCACCGATCGGCAGGCCTGTCACCAGTTCGACGGCGACTGCCCCGCATTGGGATCCGGCGCCCCGCCGATGCCGCCCACCCGGGCTGCGTCCGGGGCACGGCGGTCGCAGGCCCCCACCGCAGGTGGGCGGGGCCGCGGCCCAGCAGCCCACCGTCTGCGTGCGCGCGACGACCGCACGGAAGGCAATACCCTGAGCAAGCAGACCATCGACACCGGCGTGACCCCGAGTCCCGATGTCAGCCCGGTGTCCCTCAACCACACTCCCGACTCCCCCGCCCCCACGTTCGCCGAGCTCGGCGTCCGCGACGAGATCGTCCGCGGACTCGCCGACGTCGGCATCGACCGCACCTTCGCCATCCAGGAGCTGACGCTGCCGCTGGCGCTGGCCGGCGACGACCTGATCGGCCAGGCGCGCACGGGCATGGGCAAGACCTTCGGCTTCGGCGTTCCGCTGCTGCACCGCATCACGGCCGCCGACGCCGAGCGGCCCTTGGACGGCACCCCACGCGCGCTGGTGATCGTGCCGACGCGCGAGCTGTGCGTCCAGGTCACCACGGATCTTCAGGAGGCCTCCGTGCACCTGGGCGCCCGCGTGATGTCCATCTACGGCGGCCGCCCCTACGAGGACCAGATCGCGACGCTGCAGTCCGGCGTCGACGTCGTCGTGGGCACCCCCGGCCGGCTCCTCGACCTGGCCAACCAGGGGCACCTCGTCCTGGGCAAGGTCTCCGTCCTCGTGCTCGACGAGGCCGACGAGATGCTGGACCTGGGCTTCCTGCCGGACATCGAGCGGGTCCTCGGCATGGTGCCGGACAAGCGCCAGACCATGCTGTTCTCCGCGACGATGCCGGGGCCCATCATCACCCTGGCGCGCACGTTCCTGACCAAGCCGACGCACATCCGCGCCGAGGAGCCCGACTCGTCGGCGGTGCACGAGCGCACCGTCCAGCACGTGTTCCGCGCGCACGCGCTGGACAAGGTGGAGATGCTCACGCGCATCCTGCAGGCACGGGGCCGCGGCGCCACCATGATCTTCACGCGCACCAAGCGGACCGCGCAGAAGGTCGCCGACGAGCTCGCCGAGCGCGGGTTCAAGGTGGGCGCCGTGCACGGCGACCTGGGCCAGGCGGCCCGAGAGAAGTCCCTCGACGGCTTCCGTTCCGGCACGGTGGACGTGCTCGTGGCCACCGACGTCGCCGCCCGCGGCATCGACATCGACGACGTCACGCACGTCATCAACTACCAGTGCCCCGACGACGAGAAGACCTACGTGCACCGCATCGGCCGCACCGGCCGCGCGGGCCGCACCGGTATCGCCGTGACCCTGGTCGACTGGGACGACGTCCCCCGCTGGCAGCTGATCGACAAGGCGCTGGGCCTCGGCATCGCCGATCCGGTGGAGACGTACTCGAGTTCCGAGCACCTCTTCGTCGACCTCGACATCCCCACCGACGTCACCGGCAAGGTGGGGGCCGCCACCCGCGCCACCGGCAGTCCGCGCAGCTCGCGCAACGGTGACAAGCGCTCCGTGTCGGGCTCCGGAGACACGCGTCGCCGCGCCGACGGCAAGGCCGCGGCGCAGCGCAACCGTTCTTCGCGCCGACGCACACGGGGCGCGCAGTCCGCCGGAGAGGGCGCTGCGGCCTCGCAGCGCCCGGCGGGCGACGGCGGCACCGCCGACGCGTCTTCCGAGGCCAAGGCAGGCACCGGACCGTCCTCCGCGGGCCCGACGCAGCGCCGTCGCCGGCGCCGCCGCTCGGGCGGCAGCGCATCGGGCGGCAGCGCCCCGCAGGGCAGCGCCGCGGCCACGGACTGACTCCGCTCCGTGCCCCGGCCTGAGCCTGAGCGCCGCACGCGCGTCGACCTTGCCGTCACCGCACTGATCAGCGCCGCGATCATCGTCGCGGCGCTGATCGTGTGGTGGACGAGCCCGTCGCGCGCCACCGACGCCGAGCCCGCCGTCGGCGCGGCCCCCGTCCCCACTGCCGTCACCGGCACGCCGTCGGCCCTCGCCGAGGCCTGGCGCGCCCCCGATGCCGCGGCCGGCCACCCGCTCGTCGTGGGCGGCACCGTGATCACGGCCGACGGGTCCACGGTCCTCGGCCACGACTTCCGCACCGGCGAGGTCCGCTGGTCGTACGAACGCGGGGTGCCGCTGTGCGCCGCGACCGCCGCCTTCGGCCACGCCGTGGCCGTCTACCGCACCGGCGACGGCTGCAGCGAGGTGACCGCGGTCGACGCGGACTCGGGCCGCCGCGGGCCGCAACGCAGCAGCAACTCGGACGACACGATGCGGCTGCTCACCGGCGAGGACAGGGTGACCGCGGTGGGGACCACCCGCATCGAGTCGTGGCGCTCGGATCTGGTGCGCACCGTCGAGTACGGCCGCGTCGACGCGCCGGTGCACGCGGACAGCGACCCGCGCCCGGGGTGCTCCATCGACTCCGCCGCCGCGTCCGGCACCCGCATCGCGGTACTCGAGCGCTGCCCCGGCGACGCCGGCGTCCGGTTGACGGTCATGACCGCCACGCCCGACGACGCCTCCCAGCCCGACGTGCTGGGCTCCCAGGTGCTCGGCATCGACGGCGCCCCGCTGCAGGCGGCGCGCGTGGTCGCGGTGTCCGGGGAGCACACCGCCGTCGTCGCGCCCGACGGCCAGGGCACCGCGCTGCTCGTCTACGACGCGAGTGTCGCCCGCGAAAGCCTCACACCGCTCGCCGACGGCACCGCCATCGACCGCGTCGTGGTGGGCGCCCGATCGGGACCGGTGATCACCTTCTGGAACGGCGCGAGCACGGTCGCGCTGGACGCGCGGACACTCGCCGTCCGGTGGCGGATGCCGGGCACGCTGGGGCCGGGCACCTCGATGGCCTCCGCGCTGTTGGTCCCCACCGCCGAGGGGCTTGCCGTGGCGGGCCCCTGGGACGGCAGCGTGCGGCGCACGATCCCCGTCGACCGCACCGCCGACGGCGCCGTCGGCACCGCGGGGCCGGTGGTTCCGGGCACGGCCGGCAACGTGGTGCTGGAGCAGCGCGGCGGGACCCTCGTGGCGCTCACGCCCGTGCCGCCCCCGGAGTGACGGAACCGGTCACGAGTAGATCTCCGCGGCGGACAGGGTCACCGGCTCGGCGCCGTCCTCCCAGTGGGCCAGCAGGTTCCCCGCCAGTTCCCGGTACGCCGCGGCGCCCTTGTTCTTGCGGCCGGCGAGCACCGTCGCCCCCGACGCCGAGGCCTCCGCGAACCGCACCGTGCGCGGGATGGGCGGCGCCAGCACCGGCATGCCGTAACGGTCGGACACGTCGGCGAGGACGTCACGGCTGTGCGTGGTGCGCGCATCGTAGAGCGTGGGCAGCACACCGAGCATCCGCAGCGACGGGTTCGTGATCGATTGGACCTCCTCGACAGTGCGCAGCAGCTGCCCCACCCCGCGATGCGCCAGCGTCTCGCATTGCAGGGGCACCATCACCGCGTCCGCCGCGGTGAGGCCGTTCAGGGTGAGCACGCCCAGCGACGGCGGGCAGTCGATGAAGATGTAGTCGAACCGCTCGGCGACGGCGGTCAGCGCGCGGCGCAGAGCGTGCTCGCGTCCCGGGCGCATCAGCAGCAGGGCCTCGGCACCCGCAAGGTCGATCGTCGCGGGCAGCAGGGTCATCCCGTCCGCGGTGTCGACCAGGACGTCGTCCACGTCCGCCTCGCCGATCAGCACGTCGTGCACCGACGACGCGAGCTTGTCGGGGTCGTGCCCCAGCGAGAACGTCAGGCACGCCTGTGGATCCAGGTCGACGATCAGCACCGACCTGCCACGGGCCACCAGCGCCGCACCCAGCGAGGCGACGGTGGTCGTCTTGGCGACCCCGCCCTTCTGATTTGCCACTGCCAGAACTCTTGCCACGTCCGCCATCTTCGCCGATCGTTGTCGTCCAGGCCACATCCGCCCCGTCGTCGGCGCGCCGACACCGCCGGATCGCCCCCGGCCCCCGCGCCCGGGCCGCTGGGGCACGGGGGTGCGAAGATGGCCGGGTGACGGAGAATTTCCGCGTCGTGCTCGTCCGGCACGGCGAAACCGCATGGTCCGCGTCGGGCAGGCACACCGGCCGCACCGAGGTCGCTCTCACGGAGGAGGGCATCGAACAGGCCCGACGGCTGCCGCAGCTGCTGGCCCCCTTGCGGCTGGACGATCCTCTGGTGATCGCGAGCCCGCGTGCGCGCGCACTGGACACCGCGCGCCTGGCGGGCCTCGCGGTCGACGCCGTCGACGACAGACTGGCCGAGTGGGACTACGGCGACTACGAGGGCGTGACGACGACCGAGATCCGGAAGGCGGTCCCCGGCTGGACGGTGTGGACGCATCCGTGTCCCGGCGGCGAGACGGCCGCGCAGGTCGCTGCGCGGGCGGACGCGCTCCTGCGTTCCGTGGCCGGCCCGGGGGCGGAACGCGACGTGGTGCTCGTGGGCCACGGTCACTTCTCCCGGGCGCTGATGGCCCGCTGGATCGACGCGGATGTGACGCTGGGCGCGCGCGTGGCCATGCCCACCGCGGCGGTGGCCGAGCTGGGCCACGAGCACGAGTACCGGGTCGTCTGCTCCGTGGCAGGCCCGGGGCGACTGCCAGCACCGCACGAGGAGCCGATCCGATGACCGTCGACGTCCGCCGCGTCCGCCGCGGCGACGCCCCCGTGCTCGTGGAGCTCATCGAGGGGCTCGCGGAGTTCGAGCGCATGCGCGACCAGTGCACGGTGACCTCCGACCTGCTGGCCGACGCGCTGTTCACCCCGGACGCGGCGGTGTTCGGCCATGTCGTCGTGGAAGACGGGCGGATCGCCGGGATGGCGCTGTGGTACCTCACATTCAGCACGTGGGACGGAGTGCACGGCATCCACCTGGAGGACCTCTACGTGCGGCCCGGATCCCGCGGACGGGGGCACGGCCGCCGGCTGCTCGCCGCCCTGGCCTCGGTGTGCGCGGAGCGCGGCTACACCCGCCTCGAGTGGGAGGTGCTGAATTGGAATGCGGGCGCCATCCGGTTCTACGAATCGATCGGCGCGGTCGGGCGGGGCGAATGGACGCAGAACAGGCTCACCGGGGAGGCCCTCGCCGCCCTGGCGGCGGAAGGAGACGGACGGTGAACGGACACGGCGGAGAACCGACGGCATCCGACGCCGCGATCCCGGCGGATTCGGCAGCCCTGGCGGATTCGGCAGCCCTGGCGGATTCGGCAGCCCTGGCGGATTCGGCAGCCCTGGCGGAGATCACGGCGAAACAGCACATCCACGACGCCGTGATGCGCTACTGCCGGGGCATCGACCGGCTCGACATGACGGCGGTGCGCTCCGCGTACCACGCGGACGGCGTCGATCATCACACCGGATTCGACGGCCCCGTCGAGGGGTTCATCGAGTGGGTCGGGCCGCTGCTGCGCACCCTCGACGGAACCCGCCACGAGATCTCCAACCATCTTGCGCAGGTCAGCGGCGACCGGGCGGTGGCGGAGAGCTACGGCGTCGCCCGCCACTGGGGCGCACATCGTGCGATGAACTTCACGACCGGGCTGCGCTACGTCGACTACTTCGAACGTCGCGACGGCACGTGGGCCATCGTCGAGCGGTTCGCCGTGCGCGAATGGAACCGGTATGAGGGCCCGCCCGCCGACGATCCGTCCGCAGCGCGGGTCATCCGCATCGAACACGGCGCCGGCGACGGCCCGGCGGGCGCCCGGGACGCGACCGACCCCGTCTACCGGCTCCTGCAGCGGCTGGAATGACGGCCGGGGTCACGGCGCAGCGCTCGGAACGCGTCCCGTCGACCCCGCACCCGGACGGCCGAAGTCGCAGGCCGGGCGCCCGCGAAGACGTCAGTCGTCGGGATCGTCGGAGTCGTCCGACCGGCCTGCGTCGGGATCGGCGCGGTGCGCGTAGGGCCGGTTCATCCACTCCGATGTCCGCGGGTGCACGAGCAGGACGAACGCGGGCACGATGGCCAGGACGATAAGGATTCCCCAGGCCAGCTGGTGCGACTGGCCGAGCAGCGAGAACGCGAACGGCGCCAGCAGCACCTGGGTGATGATGGCGACACCGCGCCCGCCGCGCTTGCCCATCAGCAGCGTGACCCCGGCCGCCAGGACGCCGCCGAAAAGAACGCCGAACCAGGCGGCGGTGCCGTAGTAGCTGATGCCCTTGTCGTGATTGCCCACCAGCGCGGAGATCACGTAGAAGATCGCGATGCCGACGCCCACGACGCCCTCGCCGGTGACGATGCCGCCCGCGAGGCGCACCGTGTTGGGCGGGATTCCGGGTTCGGTCGGATGGGGGGCGGTCGAGGGGTCCCGCGGGTCGCGCGGCCTCGAACCGTCGTTGTCGTCGGGCACGCGGACAGCCTAGGACAGCATGTCCGGGGCGTGCCGCTAGGGTGTCTGAGCGTGCGCGCCCTCCTGATCGTCAACCCACACGCCACGTCCACCACCCCGGCGGGCCGTGACCTGCTGGCGCACGCCCTGGCCAGCAGGCTCGATCTGGAGGTGGTGCACACGACGCATCGCGGCCACGCCGCCGAGCTGTCGCACCGTGCCGCACTCGAAGGCGTCTCCGTGGTGGTCGTGCATGGCGGCGACGGCACCGTCAACGAGACCGTCAACGGCCTGTTGGGCCCGCCCCACCCCGATTCCGTGCGTGAGATCGCGCAGGGCCGCACTCCGTCCGTCTGCGTGGTCCCGGGCGGCTCGGCGAACGTCTTCGCGCGGTCGCTGGGAATCCGCCCGGACCCCGTCGAGGCCACCAACCAGGTGCTCGACCTGCTGGCGTCGCGGCAGCGGCGGCGCATCGGGCTGGGCCACTGCGACAACCGCTGGTTCACCTTCACCGCCGGCATGGGCGTCGACGCCCTGGTGGTGGAGGCGATGGAGGCCGCGCGACGCGCCGGTCACGCCGCCACGCCGTCCCGTTATCTGCGGACGACGGTGCGCGTGTTCCTGCGCAATGCGCGCCGCCCGGCGACGCTGTCGGTCGAGCTGCCCGGCCGGGATCCCGTGGACGGCGTCCACTACGCATTCGTGTCCAACACCTCACCGTGGACGTATCTGGGTGCGCGGGAAGTCCGGACCAATCCGGGCACGCGCTTCGACAGCGGCCTGGGGGTGTTCGGCATGCGGAGTATGGGCACCGCGACGAGCCTGCGGCTGTCGCGACAGCTGCTGTCCGCGACCGCGCGCCCGAAGAACAGGAACCTGGTGCACACCGATGACACGCCGTGCGTGCGGATCCGGAGCACCGAACCCGCCGCGTTCCAGATCGACGGCGATCACCTGGGGGTGCGCACGGACGTCACTTTCCACTCGGTGCCGGGGATCCTCGACGTCGTCGCCCCCACCGAACCCGACTGAGCCGCGGTTCCGGGCGAGGCCGTGCACTGAGCGGACGGAAAATTTCGCTAGCGTACACCACGTGTTGCGCGTAGCATCGGCGGGGTATGAATCCGACCGTCGAACCCCCGCCTGGCCCGCCCGGCGGCCGCACCGCGTGCATACGACGACCGGCCCGTCGCTTCGTGGGTCGCCGTGCACCGCGAACCGACTGCAGGCCGCCTTGCGCAGGTTGCACTCTGTTCACGTGACGTTGCCCACGACTTCACAAAACTCTATTGACATTACCCAAGTACGTGACAGCATTCATTGGCGGGGTTCACGAAGGCCTTTCCAGGAGATGGTCCGCAGCAACCGAACCGGTGGCGCGGAAGCCTTCCCGACCGCAAACGCAACACATATTTTTCTCATCAGATATCCGACGGTGCATGCACGCACCCAGTAAGGAGTGAGGGATGGACTGGCGCCATCGTGCCATCTGCCGCGACGAGGACCCGGAACTGTTCTTCCCGGTCGGCACGAGCGGTCCGGCGATTGCGCAGATCCAGACCGCCAAAGCGGTCTGCGCCCGCTGCCCCGTCGCATCCGAATGCCTCACCTGGGCGCTCGAGTCCGGACAGGACGCAGGCGTGTGGGGTGGCCTCAGCGAAGACGAGCGCCGTGCCCTGAAGCGGCGCAAGGCGCGCGCACGCACCCGCAGCGCAGTCTGAAGTCTCCGTCCGCCCCATCGGCGGCAGCAGGCGGGCCGGGCCTCCCACCGGGGGCCCGGCCCGCCTGCCTTTCTGGAATGCGGTCTGCGGTCTGAGGCCTTCGGTCGCCGGACTGCGCGTACCGGGCCGTCTCCCCCTGCCCTCTATGCCCCTGCCCTCTATGTGCCCCCTACGCCCTCATTCCCGACTCCGCACCGCGGGCATTCGCACGATCGCATCCGTGCCGCCTCCTTCGGCGGAACCCAGGCTGAATTCTCCCCCCAGGTCGGCGCCCACCAGTGTCCGTACGATCTGCAACCCCAGGCGCGGCGAATCCTCCACCGTGAACCCGTCGGGCACGCCGCGGCCGTCGTCGTGCACGGTGACCTCCAGAGTCCGGGCCGATCGCACGGCGTCGATGGTCACGTCCCCGGCCTCGGCCACACCCTCGTAGCCGTGTTCGATCGCGTTCTGCACCAGCTCCACCATCACCATCACCAGCGGCGTGGCCCTGTCCGCCCCCAAACTGCCCAATCCGCCCCGCCGCCGGATCCGGACACGGCCGCCGCCCGCGACCTCGGCCATGATCGGCACCAGCCGGTCCACCACCGCATCCAGGTCGACGTCCTCGCCCACCGATATCGACAAGGTCTCGTGCACCAGGGCTATGGACGACACGCGGCGCACCGCCTCGGCGAGCGCGGCGGTGACCTCCGGGTCGCCGCTCCGTCGGCCCTGCAGCCGCAGCAGCGCGGCGACGGTCTGCAGATTGTTCTTCACCCGGTGGTGGATCTCCCGGATGGTGGCGTCCTTGCTCAGCAGCGCACGGTCGCGCCGCTTGACCTCGGTGACGTCCCGCACCAGCACCAGAGCCCCGGCCGCCGCCGCGGATGTGCGCAACGGCAGCGCACGCATCAGGATCGTCGCCCCGCGTGTGTCCAGCTCGATCCGCAGGACGGTGCCGTGCACCAGCGTGTCCCGCAGCCTCTCGCCTGCTTCACGACCGTCGAGCGGATCCCACACCAGCTCCTCGGTCACCTGCACGAGGTCACGGCCCACCAGCTCCACGGTCAGACCCATCCGGTGGAACGCCGACTGCGCGTTGGGGCTGGCGTAGGCGACGTGCCCGGACGAGTCGAGCCGGATGAGCCCGTCACCGGCGCGGGGGCTCGAGTGCGAGGCCGAGTCCGCCTCGTCGGGCGGATACGCGCCCTCGGCCATCATCTGCTGCAACAGCGCGGCGCTGTCGTCGTACACCGCCTCCAGCGGACTGGGCACGCGTGGTCGCACACCCGCGGTGACCGCGGCGACGACCCCCACCGTCCGGCCGGCGTAACGCACCGGGACGGCGGCCATCCGTGCCGCGTCGGTCACCCCGGGCACCGCCACGATCCCCCGGACGACGGCGCCCTCGTCCCACGCGCGCTGCAGAAGCGGCGCCTGCGCGGCCGACGGGCGGGCGCCCACCTCGTCACGCTGGAACACCGTTGCCGCCGTGGTGGGGCGGCTCTGGGACGCGCAGATCATCGTCGACGCCGGACCGGCCACCTCCCCGGCACCGGACCTGCGCACCCACAACAGCTGGTCGCCGAAGGACAGATCCGCCAGCAGCTGCCACTCGCCCACCACCCGTTGCAGGTGGTCGACCGCCCCGCCGTCCAGGTCCGTGTACTGCGCGAGCAGCTCGCTGAGCGTCGACATCACGTCCGGGCCGCCGGGGCCGGGCGGGCGGGAGCCGGTTCACCCGGCGCATCCGACAGCATGCACCAATCGAACCACAGTCCGGCGCACGTGCGACAATGTTCCGGTCGGTGTTCCGTGGACGGGCGGGCGGCCACCTCCGTGGGCACGCCCTGCCGGGCGGGACATGCACCGTTGGACGAGAGGTGAACATCATGAGCAAGCGTGGACGCAAGCGTCGCGACCGCAAGAAGAGGCCCGCCAACCACGGCAAGCGCCCCAACAGCTGACCGTAGACACGCTGAGGGCCCGGGAGCATGCAGCTCCCGGGCCCTCAGCGTGTTCGCGGGGCGCGCCGGCTCAGGGGTTCGCGCCCGCCTCAGCCGGCGTACGGGTTCAGGCGTCGCCGCGTTCGATCCGCGTCGTGGTCACCACGGTGCGCCTAATCTCCAGGCTCAGCCGCTGTCGCAACCCCTCCGGCGCGTGTTCGCCGCCGCACTTGCGTTCCAGCAGGTACTTGAGTTTCTCCTCGATGCCGTAGGTGGCGAGGCACGACGGGCAGGTTTCCATGTGCCGCTTCACCCGCGCGCGCGTCGCCTGGTCGCACTCGTTGTCGAGGAGCAACCAGACGTCCGCGATCACCGCGGAACAATCCAGATCATCGGGTGCTGCGCCGGTCATCGGTCGCTCTCCTGCCCTGCGGGCGCGGCCTGTGCCGTCGCCTTGCCGCCTGCCGCCTTCGTCTTCTTCGAGGTGTCGATGCCATGCTCCCGGGCCACCTCGGCCAGCAGTCCGCGCAGCTGCTTGCGTCCGCGGTGCAGGCGCGACATCACGGTGCCGATGGGCGTGTCCATGATCTCGGCGATCTCCTTGTACGGGAAGCCCTCGACGTCCGCGTAGTACACGGCCATCCGGAACTCCTCCGGCAGCTGCTGCAGCGCGTTCTTGATGTTCTCGTCGGGCATGGCCTCGAGCGCTTCGAGCTCGGCGGACTTGAGCCCCTCCGCGGTGTGCTCGGCGGTCGCGGCGATCTGCCAGTCGGTGATCTCGTCCGTCGGGTACTGCGCGGGTTGACGCTGCTTCTTGCGGTAGCCGTTGATGTAGGTGTTGGTGAGGATCCGGTAGAGCCACGCCTTGAGGTTGGTGCCCTTGCGGAACGACCGGAACGCGGAGAACGCCTTGAGGTAGGTCTCCTGCACCAGGTCCTCGGCGTCGGCGGGCTTGCGCGTCATCCGCAGCGCGGCGCCGTACAGCTGATCCAGCAGAGGCATCGCGTCGCGCTCGAACCGCGCGGCCAGCTGGGCCTCGTTCTCCGCGGCCTCGTTCTCCGCTGACCCGTTCTCCGCGGTATCACCGGCGCCGGCCCGCGTCGCTACGCCGCGGCCCTCCCCGCCCCGGGCGGCT
Source organism: Tomitella fengzijianii (assembly GCF_007559025.1). Classification (NCBI taxonomy): domain Bacteria; kingdom Bacillati; phylum Actinomycetota; class Actinomycetes; order Mycobacteriales; genus Tomitella; species Tomitella fengzijianii. The sequence goes on from NZ_CP041765.1 coordinate 3,024,845, forward strand.
GCGGCGCCCCCGGCTGCGGCGCCCCCGGACTCGGGCTCCGCCGTTGCGGAGGCGCTGCGGTCCGGCTCCTCGGGTTTCGGCACTTGAGTCCCTTCCGTCGTCCCTGATGCCGAGGCTACCGTTATCGGCTCGCCGATCAGTACGGGACGGCGCATGCACGTCACACCCAATGCTCCAGACCTCCTCCGCTACGGACGACCGTCGCCGGTGCCGCCTTCTCCGGCGACTCCACGACCTCGTCCCGTGCAACGCCGCACCGGCGTGTCGTGTTCCCGGGCCACGCGGGGTGCGGGCCTACTGTGGAGGCATGTCGGGCACTTCCACTCCGGCCACCCTCGCCGCGGCACGGGCCGGAATCGAGCACCGTGTGCACGAGTACTCGCACGATCGCCGCGTACGCACCTTCGGCGCCGAGGCGGTGGAGGCGCTCACCGCCGAACTCGACGTGGCACCCGAACAGATCTTCAAGACCCTGCTGATCAAGGTCGACGACGTGCTGGCGGTGGCCGTCCTGCCCGTGCCGTCGGCACTGTCGCTCAAGGCGGCGGCGAAGGCGCTGGGCGGCCGCCGCGCGGCGATGGCCGACCATGCCGAGGCCGAGCGGGCCACCGGATACGTCGTCGGCGGAATCTCGCCGCTGGGCCAGCGCAAACGCCTGCCCACCGTGGTCGACGAGTCCGCGCTGGCCTACGGCCTGGTCCTGTGCAGCGCGGGCCGCCGGGGCCTGGACCTGGAGCTTCGGCCGCAGGACCTCGTCACGCTCACCGGCGCAGTGACCGCCCGGATCGCCACCAATTGACCGGCTCCGTCACGGCCCGCGCCGCCGGCCGACCGGCCGTGCCGACCGCGCACGCGGCGATGGGCCAAGATGGAGTGATGAGCCTGTGGAGTGCACCCGCCGCCGGCGGGCCTGTCGATGCTGTCGTGGAGCTGCCGGGGTCCAAGTCGATCACCAACCGCGCCCTCGTCCTCGCCGCGCTCGCCGAGGGGCGGTCGACCATCACCGGCGCGCTCCGCAGCCGCGACACGGACCTGATGATCGGCGCGCTGCAGGCGCTGGGCACGCGGATCGAGCCGTACGGCGACGGCTCCGACCCGACGGCGCTGTCCGTCGTGCCCGGCCCCCTGCACGGCGGCGCGGTCGACTGCGGCCTGGCCGGCACCGTGATGCGCTTCGTGCCGCCGATCGCCGCGCTCGCGGAGGGCAACGTCTCCTTCGACGGCGATCCGCAGGCACGGGTGCGCCCGCTGGGCGTGGTCCTCGACGCCCTGCGCGATCTGGGGGCGCAGGTCGTCGGAGGGGCGCTGCCGTTCACGGTGTTCGGTTCCGGGTCTCTCGAGGGCGGGATCGTGGAGATCGACGCCTCGGGGTCGTCGCAGTTCGTATCGGGACTGCTGCTCTCCGGCTGCCGCTTCCGGCACGGCGTGTCCGTCCGGCACCGGGGCACGCCGGTGCCGTCCATGCCGCATATCGACATGACGATCGCCATGCTCGCCGCAGCGGGGGTCGCCGTCTCCACCGAGCATTCCGGCAACGGCGTCGACACCTGGAGGGTCGAGCCGGGGCCCGTCCGCGCCGTCGACTGGATGGTGGAACCGGACCTGTCCAACGCCACGCCGTTCCTCGCCGCCGCGGCGGTCACCGCGGGCCGGGTGACCGTGCCACGCTGGCCGCGCACCACCACACAGGCGGGCAACGCGATCCGCGAGATCCTGGCGGCGATGGACTGCCGGGTCACCTGGGCTGACGATGCCCTCACCGTGGAGGGGCCGGAGCGGCTGCGCGGCATCGACGTGGACCTGCGCGCCACCGGCGAGCTGACGCCCACGGTCGCCGCGCTGGCCGCGCTGGCGCACGGGCCGTCGACGCTGACGGGGATCGGCCACCTGCGCGGCCACGAGACGGACAGGCTCGCCGCGCTGGCCGCGGAGATCACGGCCCTCGGCGGCCGCGCGGAGGAGCTCGACGACGGCCTCGCCATCACGCCGGCGCCGCTGCACGGCGGCACCTGGCACTCCTACGCCGACCACCGCATGGCAACCGCGGGCGCCATCCTGGGCCTGCGCGTGGACGGTCTGCAGGTCGAGGACGTCGAGACGACCGGCAAGACGATGCCCGATTTCCCGGGGATGTGGGCCGGGATGCTCGCCGGGTCCGGAGCGGTCTCCTGAGCGCGGCGCGTCGGCCGCGGCGGACTCACGATTTCGACGAGTCCGATGTGCGGGTGCGCCCGTCGCGCGGCTCCCGGCCGCGCACCAAGACGCGGCCGGACCACCGCGACGCTGTGGCCGCGATGGTGGTCTCCAAGGACCGCGGCCGGTGGGGATGCGCGCTGAAGGGCGACCCGCAGCGCCGCGTGGTCGCGATGCGCGCCCGCGAGCTGGGCCGCACGCCGGTGGTCGTCGGCGACACCGTCGACGTCGTCGGCGACCTCTCCGGCCGCCCGGACACCCTGGCGCGCATCGTCCGCGTCGCCGAGCGCCGCACCGTGCTGCGCCGGACCGCCGACGACACCGATCCGTACGAGCGCACCGTCGTCGCCAACGCCGAGCAGCTGCTCATCGTCACCGCGCTCGCCGATCCGCCGCCGCGCACCGGGTTCGTCGAGCGCGCCCTCGTCGCCGCCTATGTGGGCGGCGTCGCCCCCGTGCTGTGCCTGACCAAATCGGATCTGGCCGACCCGGCCGAGTTCGCCGCCGCGTTCGCCGACCTCGACGTGCCCGTGTTGCTCGCCGGGCGCGAGGATCCGCTCGACCCCGTCCGCGCGCTGCTCACCGGCACCGTCACGGCGCTGATCGGCCACTCCGGCGTGGGAAAGTCCACCCTGGTCAACCGGCTCGTCCCCGACGCCGACCGCGCCACCGGCGTCGTCTCCGGTGTCGGCAAGGGGCGGCACACCTCCACGCAGTCGGTGGCGATCCCGCTGCCCGGCGGCGGGTGGGTGATCGACACCCCCGGCGTGCGGTCGTTCGGCCTGGCGCACATTTCGCCCGAGGACGTCCTGGGCGCGTTCGCCGACCTCGACGCTGCGGCGGAGGACTGCCCCCGCGGCTGCACCCACCTGGGGCCGCCGGCCGACCCGGAGTGCGCCTTCGACACCCTGGAAGGGCACACCCGCCGGCGCGCATCCGCAGTGCGATCGCTGCTCGCGGCCCTCGGCACCAACGACGCCTGGGCGCGGGACCCGGGCCAGTAGACGGCGTCGCCCGACGGGGCGGCCGGGCGGACCGGACTCGACGGACGACGAGAGGCCCGGCGATCCGCAGACCGCCGGGCCTCTCGTCACCCCTCGTCGGGCGGGCGCGTCAGTGCGCCACCGGGCACTTTCCGGTGAAGTCCACCTCGAGCTCCTTGATGCCGTTGAGCCAGGCCGACGGCAGGCGCTGCGCCTCCCCCAGCTTGGTGATGTCCGGCATCACGTCTGCGATGGCGTTGAAGATCAGTTCGATCTCGAGCCGCGCCAGGTGCGTGCCGATGCAGAAGTGCGCCCCGGTGCCGCCGAACCCCAGGTGCGGATTGGGATCACGCGTGATGTCGAAGGTGTAGGGGTCGTCGAACACCGTCTCGTCGCGGTTGCCGGACATGTAGAAGATGGCGACGCGGTCGCCCTTCTTGATCTGCTGGCCGCCGAGTTCGGCGTCGCAGGTGGCGGTGCGCTGGAACACGGTGACGGGGCTGGCCCAGCGGACGACCTCGTCCGCCATCGTCTTCGGCCGCTCCTCCCGCCACAGCTTCCACTGTTCGGGGTTGTCCATGAACGCGAGGATGCCGTGGGTGATGGCGTTGCGGGTGGTCTCGTTGCCGGCGACCGCCAGCAGCAGCACGAAGAAGCCGAACTCCTCGCTGCTCAGCGCCTCGCCGTCGATGCTGGCGTCGAGCAGCTTGCTGATGATGTCGTCCGCCGGCTCCTCGCGGCGCTTCTCCGCGAGGTTGTAGGCGTAGCCGAGCATCTCCATCGACGACATGGCCGGGTCGACGTCCGCGTTCTCCGGGTCGTCGTAGCCCATCATCTCGTTGGTCCACTTGAACAGCTGGCCGCGGTCCTCCTGCGGCACGCCCAGCAGCTCGGCGATGGCCTGCAGCGGCAGCTCGGCGGCGACCTTCGAGACGAAGTCGCCGGTCTGTTCGCCGTTGGCCTCGTTGACGATCTTCTCGGCACGCTCGGTGAGCGCGCCGCGCAGCGTCGCGATGGCGCGCGGGGTGAAGCCGCGGGAGATGATGCCGCGCAGCTTGGTGTGCACGGGCGCGTCCTGGTTGAGCAGGATCGTGCGCTGCATCTCGATCTGCTCACGGGTGATGTAGTCCGCGAAGCGGACGATGGCGGTGTTCTCCCACGACGAGTACGTCTTGTCGTCGCGGGAGACCTCGCGGATGAGCTCGTGGCTGGTGACGGCCCAGTAGCCGTCGTCGTCGAAGCCGCCGACCTCGCGCGGCTGCGAGATCCAGTACACCGGGGCGTTTCGGCGCAGCTCGGCGAGCTGCTCGTGCGGGACGCGCTCGGCCATGAGCTCCGGCTCGGTGGGATCGAATCCCTCGGGAAGATTGGGCTTGGTCACGTCTACACTCCTGCCCTCGGCGGTCACGGGTGCCCCAGCCACTACTGGAACACGTTCTAACTCGATTAGAACACATTCCAGTCCGACTGGAAAGGTTTGGCCCGGGACCAGCGGGACTCCGGCTTGATCACCGGCGCATACCTGTTCTAGCTTGCAGCTGAGGGCGTGTGCACCCGGACGGTGCCCCATCCCCATCGGTCCCATCCCCATCGGCCACAGCCTCATCAACTCCAGCCCGATCAAGCCAAGCCCGATCGGCCCCAACCTGATCGGCCCCAACTCCGCCGGCCCCGGCACCACCGGTCCGGCTCGACCGCCGCCATCGAATCGAAAGGACCTCGTCGTGGGCAATCCCGTGATCGTGGAAGCAGTGCGCACCCCCATCGGCAAGCGGAACGGGTGGCTTTCCGGCCTGCACGCCGCCGAACTGCTCGGCAAGGCGCAGGCGGGCGTGGTCAAGCGGGCCGGCATCGACCCCGAGCTGGTCGAGCAGGTCGTCGGCGGATGCGTCACGCAGGTGGGCGCCCAGTCCAACGACGTCGCCCGGGTCGCCTGGCTCAACGCGGGGCTGCCCTGGCAGACGGGCGCGACCACCATCGACTGCCAGTGCGGATCGTCCGAGCAGGCCACCCACATGGTGGCCAACCTGGTCGCCGCCGGCGCCATCGACGTCGGCGTCTCCTGCGGCATCGAGATGATGAGCCAGGTCCCCCTGGGCGCCAACGTGGCCGGCGATCACGCGGGCCCCCGCCGCCCGGAGTCCTGGGACATCGACATGCCCGCGCAGTTCCTGGCCGCCGAGCGCATCGCGGACCGGCGCGGATTCTCCCGCACCGACCTCGAGGAGTTCGGCCTGCGCTCGCAGCAGAATGCGGCGCGCGCCTGGAGCGAGGGCCGCTTCGACCGCGAGATCATCCCCGTCGAGGCACCGGTGATCGACGCGGACAAGAAGCCCACCGACGAGTGGAACACCGTCAGCCGCGACCAGGGCCTGCGCGAGACCACCATGGAGGGCCTGGCGACGCTCAAGCCGGTCTACGACGGCGCGCGCCACACCGCGGGCACCTCGTCGCAGATCTCCGACGGCGCGTGCGCGATCCTGATCATGGACGAGGACAAGGCCAAGGCGCTCGGCCTCAAGCCCCGCGCGCGCATCACCCACCAGGCGCTCGTCGGCGCCGAGCCCTACTACCACCTCGACGGCCCCGTGCAGGCCACCCAGCGCCTGCTCGACCGCTCCGGCCTGGCGATGAGCGACTTCGACCTATTCGAGGTCAACGAGGCCTTCGCCTCGGTCGCGCTGTCGTGGGCGTCGCAGCACAAGCCGGACATGGACCGCGTCAACGTCAACGGCGGCGCGATCGCCATCGGCCACCCCGTGGGCTGCACCGGTTCCCGGCTGATCACCACGGCGCTGCACGAGCTCGAGCGCACCGACGGCGAGCGCGCGCTGGTCACGATGTGCGCCGGAGGGGCGCTGGCCGCGGGGACGATCATCGAACGCATCTGACCTCCGCACGTCCCTCGCGCGCCGTGTCCCGCCCCGGGGCACGGCGCGCGATCGCGTTCACCGCCTCGCCGGCCGCCCTACACTGGCGGCATCGGCAGCACAGCACGTCACACCAACCATGTCAGGAGCGCATCCGATGTCGTCGTCCCCCGAACCCACCCTCGACCGCCGGGCCCTGCTCGACAGCCTCGTGGCCGCGCTGGAACGGCGCCACGAGGTCCTCGACGCCATCATCGAGTCGACCGACCGCGACGACGCCGCCCGCAATGTCCGCCGCCTCCTGGACGTCCCGGCCGAGCACGCGGACGCCGTCCTGAACATGCAGCTGTGGCGCCTCAACCGCCAGGACCTGCGGCGGATGCAGAAGGAGCTCGAGGACGTCAACAGCGCGCTGAACTGGATCACCCCCAGCGACCGCGACGTGCGGCTGCGCCCGTTCGTCAAGCAGGAACCGGACACGTCGCTGTACCGGGCCCGCGCCACAGAGCCGCGCGAGGACGGGACCACGCTGCACGCCCCCGGCCAGATCGACACCGCCATCGACGAGGGCCTCGCGCGGATCGACGAGGAATCGGCCGCGTGGTTCGTGGTCGAGGACCCGGACGACGACGGCAAGGCGGTGGGCCTGGCCGTGGGCGAGCTGGGCGATCACGGCGAGGTGGAACTGCGGCTGTGGATCACCCCGGAGTGCCGCGGGCAGGGATTCGGCACGTCGACGCTCAAGGAGAGCCGCGGCGAGCTGGCCGCCTGCTTCCCCGGCGTCAACCTGGTGGTGCGCACCAAGCTGGGGCGGTAGCGGCCGCGCGTCTCCACGGAAGGCGCATCGACCAAGCGGAAATTGCTCGATCAGGGCGCTGATCCGGCATTTTCTGCTTGGTCGCCCCCGAACACGGCGGTGGCCGGCGGTTCCGCGGAACCGCCGGCCACCGCCGTTCGCGCTCTTGCTGTCAGCGCGCCCCGTACACCGGGGTGGGCGTCTCCGCCTTGCCCAGCAGGTCCTTCACCACCGGCCCGAGCTCCTTCGGGTCGATGCGGGCGCCCTTGTCCCAGGCCGGGCCGTGCCGCCAGCCCTCGGCCACCGTGACGCTGCCGCCCTCGACCTCGAACACGCGCCCGGTCACGTCGCCGGACTCGGTGCTGCCCAGCCACACCACCATCGGCGAGATGTTCGCGGGGTCCATCACGTCGAACCCGCCCTCCGGCGCCGCCATCGCCTCGGCCATCGCGCCGCCGGCGCCGACGGTCATCCGGGTGCGGGCCGCGGGGGCGATCGCGTTGGCGGTGATGCCGTAGCCGCCCATCTCCGCGGCGGCCTGGATCGTCATCTCGGCGATGCCGGCCTTGGCGGCGGCGTAGTTGCCCTGGCCGACGCTGCCCTGCAGCCCCGCTCCGGAGGTGGTGTTGATGATGCGCGCCTGGCGGGTGCGGCCCGCCTTCGATTCGGCACGCCAGTAGGCGGCGGCGTGATGGAGCGGCGCGAAGTGCCCCTTGAGGTGCACGCGGGTCACGGCGTCCCACTCGTCCTCGCCCATCGAGACCAGCATCCGGTCACGCAGGAAGCCGGCGTTGTTCACCAGCACGTCCAGTCCGCCGAAGGTGTCGATCGCGGTCTTGATCAGGTTCTGCGCGCCCTCCCAGGAGGCCACGTCGTCCCCGTTGACGACGGCGTCGCCGCCGGCCGCCTTGATCTCGGCCACGACCTGCTCGGCGGGGTGCTCGCCGGTGTCCTTCCCGTCCGCGCCCGCGCCGAGGTCGTTGACCACGACCTTCGCGCCCTCTGCCGCGAAGGCCAGCGCGTGCTCGCGCCCGATCCCTCGTCCGGCACCGGTCACGATGACGATGCGGCCGTCAACCAATCCGCTCACTGCATTCACTCCTTATCCGGGGGCACTCATCTGGTAACATACCAAGCAATCGCTTGGTTGTTAAGCCCGGCGGCGGTGATCGCGCCGAGCCGGTCACCCGGCCGAGCCGGTAAGCGATCACGGACCCGGACGCGGAGGTCCGGCCCACCAGCAAGGTTCGACCCGAAGGTAAGGAAGCAGACATGGGCATCACGTCCACCTCGAACGGGAGCGGGATCACCACCGTCACCGTCGACTACCCGCCTGTGAACGCACTGCCGTCCGCGGCGTGGTTCGAGCTGGCCGAGGCGATCCTGGCCGCCGGCCGTGACCCCGGCACGCACGTCGTGATCCTGCGCGCGGAGGGCCGCGGCTTCAACGCGGGCGTCGACATCAAGGAGATGCAGGCCACGGAGGGCTTCGACGCACTGGTCGCGGCCAACCGCGGATGCGCCGCGGCGTTCTCCGCCGTCTACGACTGCGAGGTCCCCGTGGTCGTCGCGGTGAACGGCTTCTGCGTGGGCGGCGGCGTCGGACTGGTGGGCAACGCGGACGTCATCGTCGCCACCGACGATGCCGTCTTCGGCCTGCCCGAGGTGGACCGGGGCGCCCTGGGCGCCGCCACCCACCTGTCGCGGCTCGTGCCCCAGCACATGATGCGCACCCTGTACTACACCGCGCAGAACGTCACCGCGCAGCAGCTGCACCACTTCGGGTCGGTCTACAAGGTGGTGCCCCGCGAGGAGCTGGACGCCGCCGCCGTCGACGTCGCGCAGAAGATCGCCGACAAGGACCCGAACGTGATCCGCGCCGCCAAGGCCGCGATCAACGGCATCGACCCGATGGACGTCAAGGGCAGCTACCTGCTCGAGCAGCGCTACACCTACGAACTCAACCTGGCCGGGGTGGCCGACGAGCACCGCGATGCGTTCGTGGCCACCGGCAAGCCCAAATCGAACACACCCAACGAAGGGGCCGAGTAAATGGCACAGATGCGCGACAAGCGCCGCTCACTTGATGAGGCCGTCGCCGGTATCGAGAGCGGCATGACGATCGGGCTCGGCGGCTGGGGTTCCCGGCGCAAGCCGATGGCCCTGGTCCGCGCGCTGCTGCGGACCGATGTCACCGACCTCACCGTCGTCGGCTTCCTCGGGCCGGATCTGGGCCTGCTGATCTCAGCAGGAAAGGTCAAGCGCGCCTACTACGGGTTCGTCTCCCTGGACTCCAAGCCGTTCTACGATCCGTGGTTCGCGAAGGCCCGCACCGAGGGCACCATCGAGGCACGCGAGATGGACGAGGGCATGGTCAAGGCCGGCCTGCAGGCCGCAGCGGCGCGCCTGCCGTTCCAGCCGATCCGTGCCGGCCTCGGCTCGAGCGTCCCGCAGTTCTGGGGCGAGGAGCTCAAGACCGTCGACTCCCCGTACCCCGCCGCGGACGGCCGCACCGAGACGCTGCTGGCGATGCCGGCGCTGAACCTCGATGCGGCCCTGGTGCACCTGGACATCGCCGACGAGCACGGCAACGCCGCCTACACCGGCGTGGATCCGTACTTCGACGACCTGCACCTGATGTCGGCTACGCAGCGCATCCTGAGCGTGGAGAAGATCGTCTCCACCGACGAGCTGGTGAAGTCCGTTCCGCAGCAGTCGCTTCTGGTCAACCGCATGATGGTCGACACCGTCAGCGAGGCGCGCAACGGCGCGCACTTCACCCTCGCCGACGACTACGGTCGCGACGAGGCGTTCCAGCGCCACTACGCCGAGTCCGCGAAGGACCCCGAGGCCTGGCAGAAGTTCGCCGCCACCTACCTGGCCGGCAGCGAGGCCGACTACCAGGCGGCCGTCGCACAGTTCGCGCAGGACCAGAAGGACAAGAAGGAGCAGGCATGACCGACACCGAAGTCACGAGGGCCGAGTACTGCGCCGTCGCGTGCGCGGAGATGTTCTCCGGTGCCGGCGAGATCATGGCCTCCCCGATGGCCACGCTGCCGTCCATCGGCGCCCGGCTGGCCCGCCTGACCACCGAGCCGGACCTCCTCATCACCGACGGCAACGCGCTGATCCTCGCGGATACGCCCGCGCTCGGCCAGCCCGGCCGGGTGGAAGGCTGGCTGCCGTTCTCCAAGGTGTTCGACGTGGTCGCCTCGGGCCGCCGGCACGTGGTGATGGGCGCCAACCAGCTCGACAAGTACGGCAACCAGAACATCTCCGCGTTCGGGCCGCTGGACAAGCCGACGCGCCAGATGTTCGGCGTGCGCGGCGGGCCGGGCAACGCCATCAACCACGCCACCAGCTACTGGGTGGGCAAGCACTCGGCGCGCGTGTTCTGCGAGCAGGTCGACGTGGTGTGCGGCGTGGGCTACGACAAGGCCGACCCGGACAACCCCGCCTACCGATTCCTGAACAACTACCAGGTGGTGTCCAACCTGGGCGTGTTCGACTACAGCGGCCCCGGCCGCACCATGCACGCGCTGAGCCTGCACCCGGGCGTCACCGCGGAACAGGTCCGCGAGAACACCACGTTCGAGATCGACGGCCTCGACGCCGCCGGCCCCACACGGGAGCCCTCGGCCGAGGAACTGCGCCTCATCCGCGAGGTCATCGACCCCAAGTCGATGCGCGACCGCGAGGTGGCGCTGTGACCACCCCGCAGATCTCGACCCGCTTCACCGAGCTGGTCGGCGTGCAGTATCCGATCGTCCAGACCGGCATGGGCTGGGTGTCGGGCCCCGGACTCACCGCCGCCACCGCGAACGCCGGCGGCCTCGGCATCATCGCGTCGGCGACGATGACCTTCAACGAGCTCGAGGCCGCGGTCAAGAAGACGAAGTCGCTGACCGACAAGCCCTTCGGCGTGAACATCCGCGCCGACGCCACCGACGCGAAGGAACGGATCGATCTGCTGATCCGCGAGAACGTCAAGGTGGCCTCGTTCGCGCTGGCGCCCAAGAAGGACCTGATCGCCAAGCTCAAGGACAACGGGGTCGTCGTGATCCCGTCGATCGGCGCGGCCAAGCACGCCGTCAAGGTGGCCTCCTGGGGCGCCGACGCGGTGATCGTGCAGGGCGGCGAAGGCGGCGGACACACCGGCGGGGTCGCCACCACGCTGCTGCTGCCCAGCGTCATCGACGCCCTCGGCGACGGCGGCATCCCCGTGGTGGCCGCCGGCGGTTTCTTCGACGGACGAGGCCTGGCCGCCGCGCTGTCCTACGGTGCCGAAGGCATCGCGATGGGCACCCGCTTCCTGCTCACCTCCGATTCGGCGGTGCCCGATTCGGTCAAGCAGGAGTACCTGGCGCGCGGGCTGCAGGACACCACAGTCTCGCGCAAGGTCGACGGCATGCCGCATCGCGTGCTCAACACCGAGCTGGTGGACGCGCTCGAGAAGAGCAGCTACGCCAAGGGCCTCGCGGCGGCGGCGAAGAACGCCACCGAGTTCAAGGCGATGACCGGGATGAAGTGGTCGACGCTCGTGCGCGACGGGCTCGCCATGAAGAAGGCGTCCGACCGCACCTGGCAGCAGATCATCATGGCGGGCAATACGCCGATGCTGCTCAAGGCCGGCCTGGTGGAGGGCAACACCAAGGCGGGCGTGCTCGCCTCGGGTCAGGTCGTCGGCATGATCGACGACCTGCCCAGCTGCTCCGAGCTCATCGAGCGCATCATGACCCAGGCGGCGGAGCGGATCGACGCGATGTCGCGGCTGCGCGGCTGATCGTCGGCTTCACCCGCCCACGACGGAAAGCGGGGCCGGCCGGGATTCCTCCCGGCCGGCCCCGCTTTCGTTGCCGTTGCAGCGATCTCAGGCGGCTATCGCCCGCCCGCGATCACTGCACGCCCAGCGCCGCGCCGATCCGATCGACCGCTTCGTCCACGGCCTGCGCGACCGGGCCGGTCCGGCCCGCGTCCGCAGCCGCGTCCGGCGCGTCCGTACTCGTATCCGTAGCGGCGGCTGTGCCCTCGGCCTGAGCACCCTCGGCCTGAGCAACATCGGCCTGAGCATCCTGGGCCTGAGCACCCTGGGCGGCATCACCCTGAGCCACGGGCGCCCCCGTGGCCTCCGCGACGGCCTGGTCGACTTCCTCCGCAGCCGCGGTGACCGCATCCGACGCCGCCGAGAAACCGCGCGCCATTGCGGCGTCGAGGTTCTCCGCAGCCGGCAGCGGGGCGGGCTTCGGAGGCGTGAGCGGCATCCGGATCTGTGCCTCCGGCAGCACCTGCGGCTGCGGCGTGACACCGTCGACGAGGTAATCGGTGACGACCTCGTCCACCGCGTCGTTGCCGCGGCCGAACACGCCATGGTCACCGCCCTGGACCGTGACCAGAACGCCGTCCATCTGATCTGCCAGTTCGACGCCGCCCGGGTACGGGGTCAACGCGTCGCGCTGACTCTGCAGCACCAGCGGCTTGGTCTCCAGGCCGCTGCCGTCCAGCGGCACCGGCGCGCTGCTGGCCGGCCAGCCCGCGCAGTCCGCACCGCCACGTGCCTGCTGCGCCATGACGTCGTAGGCGTTGCCTCCGGTGTTGGCATTGAACTGCGCCAGCGCCGCCTGCACCGGGTCCCCCGACTGCGGGTTCTCGTTGCAGGTGACCGCAGTGAACAGGACGTCGTCCGTGGTGAGCTGCGGCGGATCGACCATGCGCGTCCCCGGGGCCAGCGTGCCGGCCCCGTACTGGCGGATGTCCTGCATCCTGCGCGCGACCACCGGCCACATCTCCCGTGAACCGGCCGCGTTGAGCGTGGTCCCCGTGAGCCCGCTCGTGGCCCGTCCGTTGTCCGCGCCCGTCAGCACCCGCACGGCCCCGTCGGCCCGCGCACGCGGCTCCGCGGTGGCGTTGATGACGTCCAGCACCGGCGCTCCGACGGGACGCACGAGCTCGGGCAGGTCGCCCATCTGCGCGTCCGGCGGCGTGAGGTTCATCCCGCCGCTGAGCTCCTCGTCGGTGATGCCCTTCCACGCGTGGAACACCTTCAGCGGCGTGTCCCCCAGGTGGTAGGTGTCGTCGTGGGCCGCGATCCAGGCGAACATGTCGTCGGTCCGCTGCTTGCGGGCCTCCGCCTGCTGCGCCGCCTGCTCGTTCCACACCCAGTCCGGGTCGACGGCCGAGTCGAGGACGAACCGCCCCGTCTCCTCCGGGTACAGCGTGGCGTAGGTGGCACCCAGGTAGGTCCCGTAGGAATACCCGAGATAGTCCATGGTGCCGCCGTCTGCGGCCGCGCCGCCGGCTCCCGCACCGGCACCGCCGTTCTCGGCCGCGAGCGACTCCCGGACGACCTCCATGTCACGCGCCGTGTTGGCGGTGGTCAGCGACTGGACCAGCTGCGGATCGGTCTCCATGCACGCCTTGTAGGCGGCGGCCGGATCCATCATGGCGGTGACCGGGGCGTCGCACGCCACGCCGCCGCTGTAGCTGAGTCCGCGGGGCTCCACCGCCACCAGGTCGTAGTCCTCGTGCAGGCGGGCGCCGGGTCCGTCCGACTCTTCGATCGGCAGCCAGAAGTCCAGCGCCTGCTCTCCGGGGCCGCCCGGGTTGCCGAACAGCGCGCCCTTGCTGCGAGCCTGATCCTCCGCCGGGATCCGGCTGACGGAGACGGGGATCGTCCGCCCGTCCGGGTCGGCGTAGTCCACCGGGACCTCGACCTCTCCGCATTGCCAGTCGAGGTCCGCCGGCAGCCCGCCGCGGTCCATGTAGCCGAGGTATTCCGGGCAGGCGACCCAGTCGATCTCCTGCGGCTGCGCCTGCGCGAGCGCAGGATTGACGATGGCTACGGATGCGGCCGCGGCGGCCGCCACCCCCCATCGGTATCTGTTCATCTCTCCCCTTCCGCCGTGTCGGCCCCGGCAACCATACCCCCCTTTCGTGTGTGCCCCGACACAGCGGACGGCGGCCTCCGGGGGTTTTCCCCGAAGGCCGCCGAATCGATGTGGACTTGTGATCTCAACAGCGTTGAGAGGACCCTGTCAGAGCCGTTCGATGATGGTGACGTTGGCGGTGCCGCCGCCCTCGCACATCGTCTGCAGCCCGTAGCGGCCGCCGGTGCGCTCGAGCTCGCACAGCATGGTCGCGAACAGCTTCGCGCCCGTCGCCCCCAGCGGATGCCCCAGGGCGATCCCGCCGCCGTTGACGTTGACGCGGGCCGGGTCGGCGCCGGTCTCCTTGAGCCACGACAGCACGACCGACGCGAAGGCCTCGTTGATCTCGACCACGTCGATGTCGTCGATCGACAGGCCCGCCTTCTCCAGCGCGTACCGCGTGGCGGGGATCGGGGCGGACAGCATCATCACGGGATCCGCGCCGCGCACCGAGATGTGGTGGACGCGCGCGCGGGGCTTGAGGTTGAACCGCTGCACGGCCGCCTCGGACGCGACCAGCGTGGCGGACGCCGCGTCGGAGATCTGGCTGGCGACGGCCGCGGTGAGGCGGCTGCCCTCGGACAGCGGCTTGAGGCCCGCCATCTTCTCCATGGACGTCTCGCGGGGGCCCTCGTCGGTCGTGAACTCGCCGAACGGCACGATCTCCCGCTCGAAGCGCCCCTCGGCGATGGCGGAGCGGGCGCGGTCGTGGCTGCGCAGCGCGAACTCCTCCATGTCGAGCCTGGAGATGTCCCACTTCTCGGCGATCATGTCGGCACCGCGGAACTGCGAGACCTCCTGGTCCCCGTAGCGGGCGCGCCAGCCCTCGGAGCCGGAGAACGGGTCGTCGAAGCCGAACTCCTTGCCGGCGATCATCGCCGCGCTGATGGGGATCTGGCTCATGTTCTGCACGCCGCCGGCCAGGACGAGGTCGGACGTGCCGCTCATGACGGCCTGCGCCGCGAAGTGGATGGCCTGCTGCGACGAGCCGCACTGGCGGTCGACCGTGGTGCCCGGCACCTCCTCGGGCAGGCCCGCGGCCAGCCACGCGGTGCGGGCGATGTTGCCGGCCTGGCCGCCGATCGCGTCGACGCAGCCGAAGACCACGTCGTCCACCGCGGACGGGTCGATCTCGTTGCGATCGACCGCGGCCTTCATGATGTGCGCGCCCAGGTCGGCCGGGTGCACTCCGGAAAGCGAGCCGCCCCTCTTACCGGTGGGGGTCCGGATCGCGTCGATGATGTATGCCTCGGCCATGATGTTCTCCTGATGTTCTGCGTCCCGCGGGTTCCGCCGCGATGGCGGCGCCCGGTGGCTTCATTTTCACGATGCTGATGCTGTGGTGCGGGGACGGTTCTCGGCGCCCCCACGACTCACGTGCCGGCGGATATGCCGTTCAGCACGATGGACAGGTACTCGGAGGCGATGGTGTCGGCGCTGCGCTGCCCGCCGGGCCGGTACCAGCGCACCGCCACCCACACGGTGTCGCGGATGAAGCGGAAGGCGATCTCCACGTCGAGGTCCGGGCGGAAGCTCCCGTCCGCCACGCCGCGGCGCAGGACGCCGATCCACAGCTCGCGGAACTCGCGCGCCCGCTCGCCGAGGTAGTCGAAACGCGGATTCGACGCCAGGTGCTTGGCCTCGTCCTGGTAGATCGCCACCGCCGAGTGCCGCAGGTCGATCGCACCGAAGGACGCGCGCACCAGCTGCTCCAGGGTGGTGCGCGCGTCCTCGCCGGCGTCGACGATGCGGCGGTAGCCGCCGAAGAGCTCGTCGAGGAACGCGGCGAGGATCTCGTCGACGATCGATTCCTTGGAGTCGAAGTGGTGGTACAGGCTGCCGGAGAGGATACCGGCGGAATCGGCGATGTCGCGCACCGTCGTCGACTTCATGCCGCGGTCCGCGAACAGCCCCGCCGCGATCTCGAGCAGCTCGCTGCGCCGCTCCGATCGGGACGCCTCCGTCTTGCCGCCGTTGTTCACCGCACTCACACCCCCATCCTAACTACCAAGCGCTTGCTAGGCGCGCCCTTCGGGCCGCCCGGCGGGCGCGTCCGCGTGGTCACGCCCGCTGACTGGAGACCGAGACGACCTCGCCGGTCATGTACGTCGTGTAGTCCGAGGCCAGCATCGCGATGACGGTGGCGATCTCCCACACCTCGGCCGCGCGCCCGTACGCCTCGCCCGCCGCCAGGTTGTCGAGCAACTCCTCGCTGGTCACCTTGGCCAGGAAGGGGTGCCGGGCGATGGACGGCGAGACCGCGTTGACGCGCACGCCGTGCTCGGCGCCCTCGACGGCGCTGCAGCGGGTCAGCGCCATCACGCCGGCCTTGGCGGCCGCGTAGTGCGCCTGCCCGTGCTGGGCACGCCAGCCGAGCACGCTGGCGTTGTTGATGATCACGCCGCGCCGGCCGCGATCGGCCGCGTTGGCCTCGCGGAAGTAACGCATCGCGGCGCGCGTGGCCCGGAACGTGCTGTTCAGCGTGATGTCGAGGACGCGATCCCACTGCTCGTCGGTCATGTCCGCGATGGGCGTCTCGCCGCCCAGGCCGGCGTTGTTCACCAGCACGTCGATGCGCCCGAGCTTCTCCGCCGCGCCGGCGATGAGCGCGTCCACCTGATCGGTGGCCGAGACGTCGCACAGGATCGACTCCACCTGGCGGTCCGGGAACTCGGCCCGCAGCTCCGCCACGGTCTCGCCCAGCCGCCGCTCGTGGAAGTCCGACGCCAGCACGTCGCCGCCCTCGAGCAGCACCCGGCGCGCGGTGGAGAACCCGATGCCGGTGCCCGCCGCCGCGGTGACGACCACCTTGCGCCCTGCCAGCAGCCCGTGCCCCGGCGTCTCCTGGGGAACCTCCGCCAGCGGCGATTCCTTCGCTGCGGTCGTCTGCTCGTTGCTCACGGTCGTGCCTCCCTCGGTAGGCCGAGCACACGCTCGGCGATGATGTTGCGCTGGATCTCGTCGGAACCGCCGTAGATGGTGTCGGCCCGGGTGAACAGGAACAGCCGCTGCCACTCGTCGAACGGGTCGGACTCGTCGTACGAGCCGCCCGCGGCCAGCAGCGACGGCGCTCCGCGGACCTCCATGGCCAGCTCTCCCAGGCGCCGGTGCCACTGCGCCCACACCAGCTTGGCCACCGACGGGGCGCCGGCGATCTCGGTGTTGCCCTCGCCCAGCGTGCGGGCGGCGTGCGCGCGCATGACCTCCAGGCCCACCCAGGCGCGGGTGAGGCGCTCGCGGATGGCCGGGTCCTGCGCGGCGCCGTTGCGTTCGGCGAGTTCGACGAGCGCGGAGAGCTCCCCGGCGAACTGCACCTGCTGGCCCAGCGTGGCCACGCCGCGCTCGAACGCCAGCGTGCCCATCGCGACCTTCCAGCCCTCGCCCTGCTCCCCGACGATCAGGTCGGCGTCGGTGGTGGCGTCGGCGAAGAAGACCTCGTTGAACTCGGAGGTGCCGGTGAGCTGGATGATGGGCCGCACGTCGATGCCGTCCTGGTGCATCGGCACCAGCAGGTAGCTCAGCCCCTTGTGCCGCTTGGACCCCGCCTCGGTGCGGGCGACGACGAAGCACCAGTCGGACAGGTGCGCCAGCGAGGTCCACACCTTCTGGCCGTTGATGACCCAGCGGTCGCCGTCCAGACGCGCGGACGTGCTGACGCCCGCCAGGTCCGAGCCGGCACCGGGCTCGGAATAACCCTGGCACCACAGCTCGGTGACGTTGCGGATGCCGGGCAGGAACCGCTTCTTCTGCTCCTCGGTGCCGAACGCGATGAGGGTGGGCCCCAGGAGCTCCTCGCCGATGTGGCTGACCCGGGCGGGCGCGCCCGAGCGCGCATACTCGAGGTGGAACAGGACCTGCTGATTCATGGTTGCGCCGCGCCCGCCGTACTCCTTCGGCCAGCCCAGGCATGTCCAGCCGGCGGCGGCCAGGTGGCGGTCCCAGGCCAGACGCGCCTCGAAGGCCTCGTGCTCGCGACCCGGCCCGCCGAGCCCCTTGAGTTCCGCGAATTCGCCGGTGAGATTGTCCGCCAGCCATTCGCGCACCTCGGCGGCGAAAGCGGCGTCCTCTGCTGTCTGTGCGGCCCCCGCGGACTGCGCGGTCGGGACTGTCGTTTCGGTCATCACCGTTCCTTTGGCCCGAAGTTCTCCACTGGCTTTCACCATTGCCGATACGGTACCCTACCAAGCACTTGCTTGTGTAGCCGTGTAGCCTGGCTCCGCGAGCGACTCGAACCGAGGAGGCCCCTTGAGCAGCGACCCGCGGAGCGCCGGGAACAACACCGCCCACCCCCGGACCACGCCGGCGGCCCTCACCCGGGCCGCGGACCTGTTCGGAGACTCCCTCGCGGTGGCCGACGGCGACGACCGCATCACCTATGCGCAGCTGCTCGAGCGCGTGCGGCTCGTGGCCCGCGCGCTCGCCGCCAAGGGCGTGGAACCGGGCGACCGGGTGGCGCTCTGGGCGCCCAACACCCACCACTGGATCGAGGCGGCGCTGGCCGCGCACTACATCGGCGCGGCGATCGTCCCCATCAACACGCGCTACACCGGCCACGAGGCGCTGGAGCTGATCCAGCGCACGCAGGCCAAGGCGCTCGTCGCACCGGAGAAGTTCCTCGGCTTCGACCGCCTGGCCGAGCTGATCGAGGCCGCGGGGCCGGAAGGCCTCCCGGACCTGGGGCTCATCGTGCGCGCACCCGCCATGGGAGGCGCCCTGCGCAACGGCCTCGAGGTCACCGTCCCGGCACTCCCCTACGGCGAGGTCGTGGACTGGCACGCGCTCGGCATCGCCGCGGAGGCCGTGGACCAGGCCACCGTCGACGCGCGCGCCGCCGCCGTCGACCCGGACGACCTGTGCGACATCCTGTTCACCTCCGGCACCACCGGAAAGAGCAAGGGCGTGCTCACCGCGCACCGCCAGTCCATGGGCATCGCCGACGCCTGGGCCGAATGCGCCGAGATCACCTCGGACGACAACTACCTCGTCACCAACCCGCTGTTCCACACGTTCGGGTACAAGGCCGGGATGCTCGTGTGCGTCCTGCATGGAGCGACGATGGTGCCCATGGCGGTCTTCGACGTCCCCGCCCTCATGGACATCGTCGCGCGCGAACGCATCACGGTGTTCCCCGGCGTGCCCACCATGTACCAGTCGATCCTCGACCACCCGGACCGCGACAAGCTCGACATGACGTCGCTGCGCGTGGCGATCACCGGCGCCGCGGCCGTGCCGGTGCCGCTGGTGGAGAAGATGCAGAACGAGCTGAACTTCGACGCCGTGCTCACCGCGTACGGCCAAACGGAGGCCGTGGTGGTCACCATGTGCCGCACGGACGACGACCCGGTGACCGTCTCCACCTCCTCCGGCCGCGCGATCCCCGGCATGGAGGTCCGCCTGGGCGACAAGAACGAGATCCTCGTCCGCGGCGACAACGTCATGCTCGGCTACCTCGACGATCCGGAGTCCACCGCCAAGACGATCGACGCGGACGGCTGGCTGCACACAGGCGACGTCGGCACGCTCGACGAACGCGGCTACCTCGACATCACCGACCGGCTCAAGGACATGTACACCTCCGGCGGCTTCAACGTCTACCCCGCGGAGATCGAGAACGAGCTGGCACGCATGGACGAGGTCGCGGAGTCCGCCGTGGTGGGCGTGCCGGACGAGCGGCTCGGCGAGGTCGGCCGCGCGTTCATCGTCGTGCGGCGCGGGCACACCCTCTCCGAGGACGATGTGCTGGCGTACTGCCGCGAGCACCTGGCCAACTTCAAGAATCCGCGTTCCGTACGGTTCGTGGACGTCCTGCCGCGCAACGCTTCCGGCAAGGTGCTCAAGAACGAGCTCCGGGCCCTCGACTGACCTTCCGGGCCGCCGCCGCGCGGGACCCGAGTTGAATCGAAAGGACGTATCCGACAGTGGATCTCGAATTCGATGCCGACACCGTCGCGTTCCGCGACGAGGTCCGCACCTTCCTGCGTGAACACGTGCCGGCGGAGCCGTTGCCGTCGATGGACACGGCGGAGGGCTTCGAGGCGCACCGCCGGTGGGAGCGCACCCTCGCCGACGCCCGCCTGTCCGTCGCCTCCTGGCCGGCCGAGTACGGCGGCCGTGACGCGTCGCTGCAGCAGTGGGTGATCTTCGAGGAGGAGTACTACCGCGCCGGCGCCCCGGGCCGTGTGAGCCAGAACGGCATCTTCCTGCTGGCGCCGACGCTGTTCGAGCACGCGAGCAAGGATCAGCTGGACCGGATCATGCCGCGCATGGCCCGGGCCGACGACATCTGGGCGCAGGCCTGGTCCGAGCCGGAGGCGGGCAGCGACCTGGCCTCGCTGCGCTCCACCGCCACCCGCACCGACGGCGGCTGGCTGCTCAACGGGCAGAAGACGTGGAGCTCCCGCGCGGCCTTCGCCGACTGGGGATTCGGGCTGTTCCGCTCGAACCCGAACGCCGAGCGCAAGCACGCGGGCATCACCTACTTCATGTTCGACCTGCACTCCGAGGGCGTCACGGTCCGCCCCATCGACCAGCTCGACGGCGAACCCGGCTTCGCGGAGCTGTTCCTGGAGAACGTGTTCGTCCCCGACGACCCCGCGAACCCGGCCGAGTCGGGCGTGATCGGCGCCGTCGACAACGGCTGGCGCGTGGCCATGAGCACCGCGAGCAACGAGCGCGGCCTGTCGCTGCGCGCCCCCGGCCGCTTCCTCGCCACCACCGACCGGCTGCTGGACACCTACCGGTCGCAGATCGCCTCCGGCGCCGTCGATGCCGCGGACACCGCGCTGCGCGACGGGGTCGTCGACGCGTGGGTGGGCGCCCGCGCCTACGAGCTGAGCACCTGGTCCACAGTCACCCGTCTCGAGGCGGGCGGCCAGCTGGGCGCCGAGTCCTCGATCAACAAGGTGTTCTGGTCCAACTGGGACGTCGCCGCACACGAGACCGCCCTGGACCTGCTGGGCCCGGAGGCGGAGGTGATGGGCCCCTGGCAGGACGGGTACCTGTTCTCCCTGTCCGGCCCCATCTACGCCGGCACCAACGAGATCCAGAAGAACGTCATCGCCGAGCGTCTCCTCGGCCTACCGAAGGCGGATCGATGAGATTTGCACTGGAAGAGATCCACGACGACTTCGCCGCGTCGCTCGACTCGCTGCTGAGCAAGGCGGACCTGCCCGCGGTCATCCGCGCGTGGTCCGACGGAGATTCCGCCCCCGGCACGGCCCTGTGGGGCCGGCTCGCCGAAACCGGCGTCAACGGCCTGCTCATCGGAGAGGACGACGGAGGCATGGGCGCCGACGCCCTGTTCCTCATCGTCGCCGCGGAGAAGCTCGGCTACCACGGGGTCCCCGGGCCGGTCGCCGAGACGCTGGCCGTGGCGCCCGCCCTGCTCGCCGCAGTGGCACCCGACCGCCTCGGCGCGCTGTCCGAGGGTGCACTGGCCACCGTCGCCGCCCCGCCCGCCACGCCCTACGCGGTCGATGCCGACACCGCCTCGACGGTCCTGCGCGTCGACCCCGCCGCGGACGGGGGCGCGACTGTCGCGCTCGGCGAGCCGGGCGCGCGCGCACAGTCCGTCGACCGCGCACGGCACCTCTACCAGACCGCGGCGGGCTCGCCGCTGGGCACCGTCGACTCCGGCGTGCTCGCCGCCGCCCAGGACCTGGGGGCGCTCGCGACCGCGGCGCAGCTGCAGGGCCTCGGCCAGGCGATGCTCGACTCCACCGTCGAGTACGCCAAGCAGCGCAAGCAGTTCGGGCGCGCCATCGGCAGCCAGCAGGCCGTCAAGCACCTCGTGGCGGAGGTCGCCGTGGCCGTGGAGATGGCCCGGCCGTTGCTCCACGCGGCCGCGATGGCCGTCCGCGACGGCGCGCCGACCGCCCGCCGTGACGTCAGCGCCGCCAAGGTGGCCTGCGGCCAGGCGGCCTACCACTCGTCGCGGGTGGCGCTGCAGGTGCACGGCGCCATCGGTTACACCCAGGAGCACGACCTGTCGCTGCTGCTGACCAAGACCCGCGCGCTGGTGACGGCGTGGGGCACCCCCGCCGAACACCGCGGACGCATCATGGAGGCGCTGTAATCATGGCGGCCAGAAACACCGCGATCAGCCTTTCCGAGGCGGGACCGTTCACCGACGAGCAGCGCGAGCTCGCGCGCACGGTCCGCGACGTCGTCGCCAAGCGCGCGGACAGCGCGGCCGTCCGGGCGGTCGCCGAGTCCGACGCCGGCTACGACACGGCCCTGTGGTCCCTGTTGTGCGAGCAGATCGGCGTGGCCGCACTGGCCGTGCCCGAGGAGTTCGACGGCATCGGCACCGGCTACTTCGAGTCGCACCTGGTGCTCGAGGAGCTCGCCCGCGGCCTGGTCCCCACGCCGATGCTCGGCAGCGCCGTGATCTGCGTGCAGGCGTTGCTGGCGACCGGCAACGACGAAGCGTGCGCGCGCATCCTGCCCGGCATCGCGGCGGGCGAATCGACCGCGGCGCTGTGCTGGTCCGGCTTCGAGGGCTACTGGGGCTCGGACGATCTCGAGGTCGGCGCCGAGCGCTCCGGCGACCAGTGGACGCTCACCGGCGACACCTACTACGTGCTCGACGGCGACCGGGCGGACGTGCTGCTGGTGGCCGCCGGTACGGATGACGGCCCCGGGCTGTTCGAGGTGGACCCGGCCGCGGCCGGGGTCGAGCGGACCGCCACGCCGGCCATGGACCCGACGCGCCCGCTGGCGCGCGTGCGGTTCTCGTCCACCCCGGCGACGCCGCTCGCGACGGGCGCCGAGGTGCTCGACAAGGTGCTCGCCATCGCCCAGGTGGCGCTGTCCGGCGAAGCCGTCGGTGCCGCGGACCGGCTCCTGGCCCTCACCGTGGAGTACACGCAGCAGCGCAAGCAGTTCGGCCGGGCCATCGGCAGCTTCCAGGCCCTCAAGCACCGCATGGCCGACCTGTACGTGCTCGTGGAGACCGCGCGATCGATGTCCTACAAGGCGGCCGAGTCGCTCTCCCCCGTGGACGCGGCCACCGCGAAGGCCTACTGCGCGGAGGCCTTCCAGCAGGTGGCCGGCGAGGCGATCCAGCTGCACGGCGGCATCGCCATCACCTGGGAGCACGACGCGCACCTGTACTTCAAGCGGGCGCACGGCTGTGCGCAGCTGTTCGGCCAGCCCCGCGAGCAGCTGCACCTGCTCGAATCGGCGGCCGGTCTGACCTAGACGGTCCACGGCCCGCGCGGGCGACGCCTGCGCGGGCCGACCGGGCCCCTACTCCTCCACGCGCTCGAGTATGAACCGCGCCAAGGCATCCGGAGCCTCCTCCGGCACCCAGTGGCTCACGTCCTCGAGCACCTCGAACCGGTAGTCGGCCTGCACGTACTCCGCCGTGAGCTCGGCGCCGCGCCGCGTGAGCGCCACGTCGCCGTCGCTCCACACGAAGGTGGTGGGCACGCGTGAGGGCCGGTTCATCATCGTCGGACTGGTCAACGGCATCGCCCGGTACCAATTGATCGCACCGGTCAGCGCGCCGGCGTCGATGACCTCGGCGCGCACCCTCTCCACCATCGCGTCGGTCATCCCCGTGCGGCGCAGCATCCGGTCGAAGACGCGGGGAAGCCTGCGCGCCACCCACTCCGGCAACCGCGGCACCTGGAACATCGCCATGTAGTAGGAGTGCATCGCCTGCGTGCTCGAGAGCATCGAGCGCACGAACGCGCCGGGGTGCGGCACCGACACCGCGGTGAGCGTGCGCACGAGGTCGGGGCGGTTGGCGGCGAGCATCCACGCGACGGCGGCGCCCCAGTCGTGTCCCACCAGATGCACCGGGCCCGTGCCGATCCGCTCGATCAGCGCGACGACGTCGGCCATCAGAAGCTCCAGCCGGTACGCCCGTCGGCCGCGGGGGCGTGCGCCCGGCGAATACCCGCGTTGATTCACCGCGATAGTGCGGTACCCTGCGCGATTCAGTTGTGGGGTCACCGCGCCCCAGCTGGCCGCCGTCTGCGGGAATCCGTGCAACAGGACCACGGGGGCAAGGTCGGGGGCGTGGCCGAGTGCGTGGCCGGAGGCGTCCGGGTCCGGGGCGTCCGGGTCCGGGGCGTCCGGCGCGCTGTCGATCACGTCGAACGTCATTCCCGCATGTTCGTACCGGTCCATCTGACGCCCAGCCGCCATTGCGCTCCCTCCGTCGGCCCGCACGACCATTGTCGTCCGTGTGCGGGCGCCGCGTCGGCACTTTCCCATCCACCGCAAGTGTCGTATCGTCGGAACCTACACGTTACGTTCAGTCACATGCACGCGCGTCTGCAACGGACAGCATGCCGCCGAGAAAGTTCCGACGCGAAGGCGCCGAAGCGAGAGCGGACACCCGCGGCGGCACGCGCGGCACGGCAGTGATCACGGGAGGCGACCGATGCCGGACGACGCGAGTACCCGCACCCCGGGCCGGGTCGAGTTGCGCGCGCGCAACGTCGAACACGACTGGTCCAGCACGCCGCTGCACTGGGTTCCAGGCGACCCCGTCGCCTCCCATGCCATCGGCGCGCTGAACTTCCTGCTCCCGGAGGGCGAGCGGATGTTCTGCGCCACCTTCCACGAGTTGCTGCCGCTCATCGGCGACGAGGCGTTGCGCCGCGACGTACTGGGGTTCATCGGGCAGGAGTCCATGCACGCCGAGACCCACGAGGTCGTGCTGCACCAGGTCTACGGCGCCCGGGGCATCGACCCGGCGCCGCTGATCCGCCAGTCGGAGTACTTGTTCCGGGTCGTCGTGGGCCCCCGTCCGGGCCAGAGCCCCCGCCGGGCACGGCAGCATCTGATCGAGCGCGCGGCGCTGATCGGCGGCCTGGAGCACCTGTTCGCCTTCCTGGGCGACTGGATCCTCAACGCCCCGCTCGACGAGCACGGCGCCGACCCGCAGATGCTGGACCTGTTCCGCTGGCATGGCGCCGAGGAGGTCGAACACCGCAACGTGGCCCACGACGTCGTCGCCTACATGGGCGTCGGCTACCTGCGGCGCAACATCGCGATGGTCGTCGGCGTGGGCGCGCTGCTCGCCCTGATCCTGCGTAACACCAGGTATCTCGTCGGGGCCGACCCGCAGCTCCCCGCCATGGGGTACCTGCGGATCGGCCGGCACCTGGTGCGCTCGATGCGCCGGGACACGTTCCCGCGCATCCCCCGGCTGCTGCGGAGCGCCGCGATATGCCTGGCCCCCGGGTACTCCCCCGAGTCCGTCGGCGACACCGCGCAGGCGCTCGCCTACCTCGCCACGTCCCCCTCCACGCGTGCGGCGGCGCGGATCTGATGGCCGGCCGCCACGCCGCGGGCCGGGTGCGGCGCCCGCAGGCCCCGCCCAGCCTCAACGGCCACGCCGGTGTCGACCGCGTCCTGCGCACCCTCGACACCGCCATCGGCGCCTACATCTGGGCTTCCGGATCGGCGCCGCGGGCATCGCGCACCGGAACGCGGAACGACGGCACGCTCGAGCTCGTCGTCGCACGCCGCCGCGTAGTGGCGCACGACCAGAACGTGGTGGAGCTGACGCTGGCGTCGGCGGACGGCGCCCGGCTTCCGGCGTGGCACCCCGGCGCCCACCTGGACCTGCACCTGCCCTCCGGACGGCGGCGCCAGTACTCGCTGTGCGGCGACCCGGCCGACCGCCGCGGCTACCGGATCGCAGTGCGCCTGATCCCCGACGGCGACGGCGGCTCACTCGAGGTGCACACGACCCTCACCGAGAAGGCCGCGGTGACCGTGTCCGGTCCGCGCAACGCCTTCGCCTTCGTCGCCCCCGGGCACGGATCTCCGGCCGGGCGGCTCAGGCTCATCGCCGGCGGCATCGGCATCACCCCGATCCTGCCGATGGCCCGCATGGCCGACGCCCTGGGCGTCGACTGGTCGCTGGTCCATACCGGCCGCAGCCGCGATGCTCTGCCGTTCGCCGCCGAGGTGGCCGCGCTGGGCCCCCGGGCCCGGGTCCGCACCGACGACACCGACGGCATGCCCGCCCCCGAAGACCTGCTGGGGCCGTGCGCAGCCGGCCAGGCAGGCCATGGCGCACCCGGGGCCCCGGACGTCGCGACGACCGTCTACTGCTGCGGCCCGCCGCCGATGGTCGCCGGAATCCTCGACGCCCTGCGCAGCCGGACCGACGTCGAGTTCCACTACGAGCGTTTCGCCGCGGCGGCGGTGACCGACGGCGCGCCCTTCACCGTGGAGCTGGCCGGGTCCGGCCGCACCATCGCGGTGCCCGCGGACCGCACCGTGCTGTCGGCCGTGCTCGACGAGCTGCCGCAGACCCCGTACTCGTGCAGACAGGGGTACTGCCGCACCTGCAAGACCACGGCACTCTCCGGCGCCGTCGAGCACCGCGACACCGTCCTCACCCCCGCCGAGCGCGCACGCGGAGAGATGCTGATCTGCGTATCCCGCTGCACCGACGACAGGCTGCGTCTGGACCTGTGACGGTGCGGCGTCAGCGGATCGACGATCCGTGACGTGTCAGCGGCATGACCTCGACCCGCATGTACGGGAAGAGCGGCAGTCCCCACAGGATCTCATGCAACTCATCCGCGGACTCGACGTCGAAGATGCTGATGTTGCTGTATTGACCCACGATCCGCCACAGGTGCGGCCATTTTCCGTCGCGCTGCAGCTGTTGCGAGTACGCCTTCTCGCGGGCGATAGTCTCGTCGCGGACGGCGGGGTCGAGATCGCGGGGGATCTCGACGTCCATACGCACGTGGAACAGTGCCATCGCACCGGGTCCTTTCGTCGGCGGCCACGCGGATCCACGCTGCCGGGGTCGGGGTTCAGTTGCGGGTGAAGCGCTTCACCGCGTCAATGTCGAGCTCCACGCCCAGGCCGGGACCGTCTGGCAGGTGGACCGATCCGTCCCGGTACTCCAGCGGCGTAGTCAGCAGCTCCTCGGCGAACAGGAGCGGACCGAACAGTTCACTGCCGTAGTCGATCCCCGGCTCGGCGCAAGCGAAGTGCAGCGATGCCGCGGTGCCGATGGGCCCTTCGATGGAGGTGGCCCCGTGGCACGCGATGCCGGCGGCCTTCGCCACGGCGACCACCTCGCGGCTGCGCCGGAGCCCGCCGCATTTCGTGGTCTTCACGGCGATGACGTCGGCCGCCTCCGACCGCGCCACGACCAGCGCGTCGTGCGGCGTCTGAACGCTCTCGTCCGCCATGATGGGGACGGGCAGCATTCGGGAGAGCTCGGCGAGCACCTCGATCTGTTCGGCCGGGGTGGGCTGCTCGATCAGCTCCACTCCCGCGTCGGCGAGGGCGGGCAGGTAGCGCTTGGCGGTCACCCTGTCCCACCGCGCGTTGACGTCCACCCGCACGCCGGCCGTCCCGGCCAGCGCGCCGGCGATCGCGGAGACCCGGCGCACGTCCTCGTCCGGCGCCAGCGCACCCATCTTCAGTTTGAACGAGCGATTGAGCCCGGCGTCCACCTTGCCGAGCGCCTCGTCGATGATCTCCTGCGCCGGCGCCGCGCCGAGCGCCCACGTCACGTCGACCGAGGTGCGGAACGCCCCGCCCAGCAGCACGTGCAGCGGCACGCCCAGGCTGCGGGCCCACGCGTCGTGCATCGCCACATCCACCGCGGCCTTGGCGAAGCGGGCGTTGGCCACCACCCGGTCGATGTCGGCGAGCACGCCGGTGACGTCGTCGACCCGCCGGCCGCTGACGATCGGCGCCATGTAGCCGTCGACCAGCGCCTTCATCGTCTCCACCGATTCACCGCCCCACCACGGGCCGCCGGGGACGACCCCCTCGCCGTACCCCGTCACGCCGTCGGCCGTGCGGATCGCCACGAGCAGGATCGGCTGCGCCGTCGCCGTGGTGGTGGCGAACTTGTGGGGACGCACCAGCGGTACATCGAGGATGGTCGCCGTGACCTCGGCGATCTCCAGTCCGTGCATCCTCGTCAGTCCTCCGGCGCCGGGTCGAGCACGAATCCGTACTCCTGGTGGTACCGGCCGTCCTCGCCCTTGCGCGGTTCGAGCATCAGCTCCGGCTTGACCGCCGAGGCGACGTCGTTGTCGATGTAGTCGCCACCGCGGAAGTACAGCTGAGTGGTGATCGCGTTCCTGCCGGAGGCGGAGACGATCAGGTGCAGATGCGCCGGACGCCACGGGTGGCCCCCGTACGACTCGATGAACTTGCCGGTGGGGCCGTCGTGCGGGATGCGGTACGGCACCGGGTGCAGCGTCGTGATCTCGTACCGGCCCTGGTCGTCGGTGACGATGGTGCCCCGCAGATTCCATTCGGGGATGTCCATGCCCTCGGCGAACTGCGAGTAGTAGCCGTCGGCGTCGTTGCTCCACATCTCGATCCTCGCGCCGCCGATGCCGGTGCCGTCGAGATCGGTGACCTGGCCGGAGAACACGAGCTGGTCGGCGCTCAGGTCCTTGTCGCGCATCGGCATGGTGCACACCGACGGCAGCTTGGGCGCGTTCGGGATGTAATAGGGCCCCTCGATGCTGCCCTTCGTGCCGTGGAACCCGTGCCGGCTGTAGTTGACGTCCTCGACGTGATGTTCGACGAACACGTCCAGCCACAGCGGCCATTCGCCACCCTCGCCGACGTCAATCACCCACTGCTTGAGCACCTTGTACTCGGCATAGGTGACCTCGTGCTTGCGGATCACGCCGCCGAGCGCGTCGAGGACGTCGTCGTAGATCATCTTGGCACGCTCGGGCGGCGTGTCCGCCGAGAGCCGTTCGGTCTTGAACCGGTCGGTCGCAGCGCTGCCGGAGCCCTTGGCGCTGGGGGCGTCGATCGTTGTCATCGTCGCTGTCCTCCTGGGGGGATGCGTCCGGCGCGGGTGCCGGGCGCGGGTTCTGCCGAGAGTCCTGTCCGGATCGCGCAACGCGTACGTCCTGCGCCGCACCAGCAGCATGCACCGGTGCCACGCGATTGAAGACTTCGCGCAGTGCGAAAACCTGTCAGGTGTACGTTGTGCGTACAGAGCGCACGTTCTGCGTACATTGACACTGTGCTCCATGTCATACGGATTGTCAACGCCGGCCGCCGCGCAGGTGCCGCACCCGAAGTACGC
Organism: Tomitella fengzijianii; assembly: GCF_007559025.1. Lineage (NCBI taxonomy): Bacteria > Bacillati > Actinomycetota > Actinomycetes > Mycobacteriales > Tomitella > Tomitella fengzijianii. The sequence goes on from NZ_CP041765.1 coordinate 3,053,665, forward strand.
TCTGCGTACACGCGCTCGGCGATCCGCTGCCACGCGCCGTGGCCGCCCCGCCCCGCTGAAGTGAAAGGCCCGCCACTGTGAGCACCAGCGAGCGCGACTACATCCGCAGCATCGAGCGCGGCTTCGCCGTGCTGCTGGCGTTCGATGAGCACAACCCGTCGCCGAGCCTCGGCGAGCTCGCGTCCGGAACGGGCCTGTCCCGTCCGGCAGTCCGCCGCATCCTGCTCACGCTGCAGCGGCTCGGCTACGTGACGGGTACGGACGGTCGGTGGAGCCTGACCCCGCGGGTCCTCAGCATCGGCCAGCACTACTCCGCCACCCACACCCTCACCGACACCGCGACCCCGCACCTGTTGGCACTCGCCGAGACCGCCGGCGAGTCGGCGTCCCTGGGCGTCCTCGACGGCACGGAGGTCGTCTACGCCGCGCGCGTGCCCGTACGGCGCATCATGAGCATCAACGTCTCGGTGGGCACCCGCGTACCCGCCTACGCGACGTCGATGGGCCAGGCTCTGCTGGCATGGACTGACGCCGGCACCGTCGACGCGGCGATCGGGGCGACGGACTTCCGCGCACTCACGCCCCGCACGATCACCGATCCCACGGTGTTCCGCGATCGCCTCGCCGACGTGCGCACGGACGGCTACGCGACGAGCATTGAGGAGCTGGAGTTGGGTCTGGTCTCCGTCGCGGCCCCGGTGCGCGACGCCGTCGGCCGGGTTATCGGTGTGATCGCATGCTCGAGCTCCACCGGACGCAGCGACCCCGCGGACTTCCTCGCCGCCACGGCGCCGCGCGTCGTCGACACCGCGAAGGCGCTCAGCCGGGACCTCGGACTCACCACAGGACAGGAGGCCCGCGCCGGTGGCGTGTGACACACTTCCTGCCCATGGAACTGCGCCACCTCCGGTACTTCGTCGCTGTCGCCGAGGAACTCCACTTCGGGCGGGCCGCTGAACGACTGCACATGGCGCAGCCGCCGCTGTCGCACCAGATCCGGCAGTTCGAGGAGGAACTGGGCGTCACCCTGCTCCACCGGTCCACCCGCAAGGTGGAGCTGACGGTCGCGGGCGCGGTGTACCTGGAGCGCGCCCGGTCCATCCTGCAGGCCGTCGACGCCGCAAACCGGGACGCGACGCGCGCCGCCGCAGGCGAGATCGGCGAGTTGTCGATCGGCTTCACGGGGTCCGCTACCTATGAGCTGCTGCCCGGCGTCACCCGGATCCTGCGTGCCGAACTGCCGCGCGTGTCGCTGACCGTCAAGGGCGAGATGCTCACCCCCGCCCAGGTCGACGGGCTGCGGGACGGCACCCTCGACATCGGTCTGCTCCGCCCTCCGGTGCACGACCCGGAACTGACCGTGCATATCGTGCGCACCGAGCCGTTGATCGCGGCCCTGCCGGAAGCGCACCCGCTCGCCCGCAACGACGCTGTGCGGCTGGCGGATCTGCGCGACGAACCGTTCATCACCTATCCGTCGCATTTCCGGTCCGTCGTGCACGACGCAGTACTCGACGCATGCCGGGAGGTGGGGTTCCGGCCGCGCGACGTCACGGAAGTCTCCGAGACCTCGACGCTGGTCACCTTCATCGCCGCAGGGCTGGGCGTCGCCGTCGTCCCGGCGTCGGTGCGGCGCTTGGAGATCCCCGGCGCCGTCTACCGTCCACTGGCGGCGACGACGCGCGAGGTGGAGCTGGCCCTGGCGTTCCGCGCCGGCGATCCCGATCCGCTGTTGCAACGCGTCATCGCGCGCCTGCACCGGTTCCTCGGTGGCCCGCGTCCTCAGCGCACCCGCGGGGACCGGCACTGATGCGGACCGATCCGCAATAGGTACTTCCTGCATATCAATAGTGACACAACTGGTACTTCCCCCATCCCGATCCCGGGGTGAGACTGGCATCACAGCCCAGGCGGAGAAGTGCCGCAGGGCACGCACCGACTACCTCAGGAGTGCGATGTGACCCCCTTCATGCTGGCGGTGCAGGACCACCTGGACGGCGCCCCCGCAACGGCCCCGTCCACGACGCCGAGCGCCGTGCGGACGCTGGCCGCGGCGGCGGACACGCAAGTGCTGATCCGTTCGCTCGCCGAGCAGCTGCTCTGCGAGGCCAACGTGGTTCTCCGGCAGCACGGCGCCGAGTTCACCCTCGTCGACGAGAGCGGCCCCGGCGCCTTGACGTTCACGATCGCCTGCGCGGACCGCTCCGCCCGCATCGCCACATTGGTCGACGCCCGCAGCGCCACCGCGCACATCCAGGCCCCGGGCATCGCGGAGTCCCGCGAGCTTGCAGGCGAGGAACAGATGCAGGCGCTGCTCCTCAGCCTCGTGCCGGCGACAGCCGGCGACCGCAGCACCCCCTGATCCGCCACCCGCACCGCCGATCCCGGCTCCGACCACCACCGCGACCCCGCCACCAGGAGGCTGACCGTGCAATACGAATTGCGCACCCAGGTCATCGAACCGCGACGTCACACTTTCCAGAACGTCATCGACCGCCGCGGCGACGAACCCGCCAGCCGCTACCTCGAGGGCACCCTCGATATCGAGCCGCGCAACGTCTACCACTACCGTCCCACCTGGACGGCCGAGCACGAGCTGTACGACCCGAACTTCACGCAGCTGCTGCTGACCGACCCGTATTCGTTCCTAGACCCGCGCCAGTACTACTACACCCCCTACGTCACCAACCGGGCCGCGCACCATGACGAGTTCGGCAAGTCGCTGGCATATATCGAGCAGCGCGGGCTGCTCGCGAAGATGCCGGAAGGCTGGCGCTCCATCGTCGGGTCCGCGGTGGTGCCACTGCGGCACTACGAGTCCGGCGGGCAACTTGTGAGCGTCGCCGGCTCCCGCTTCGCCTACGGCACCTCCATCGAGCAGTGCTGCAGCTACGCCTCGTTCGACCGGATCGGCAACGCGCAGATGCTCTCCCGGGTGGGCATCGCCCTCGCCGACGGCACCTCGGACATGCTGCAGTCCGCCAAGATCGAGTGGATCGAGGGCGCGCACCTGCAGCCGCTGCGCAAGCTGACCGAGCAGATCATGGTGTGCGACGACTGGGCGGAGTCGCTGCTGGCGCTCGACGTCACCGACTCGCTGCTGTACGAGGTGGTCTTCCGAGGGCTCGACGAAGCCGCCCTCACCACCGGCGGCGGGGCGTACAGCCTTGTCGCGCAGTACTTCACCGCGTGGTTCGCCGATCAGCGCCGGTGGCTCGACGCACTCGTCAAGTCCTGGTGCACCGACGATGGACACGGCGCACAAAACCGCCAGACGCTGGAGTCGATCCTGGACCGCTGGCGCGGCCGGGCACTCGAAGCGGTGATGCCGATCGCCGCATTCATCGACGCCCAGGTCGACGGGGTCTTCGCAAAGGACCTCCTCGGCGACACGCACGCACACGAGACCGACGTGTGGAACACCAAGCTGGGAGCACAGGCATGAGTGACATCACCACCCGTCAGGTGGGCATCGACCTGCAGGAATCCGACGACAACCGCGCGATCATCGACGCGATCCGCGAGGACAACCCGGACCTCACCGTCCGCCGGCTGCCCGGCCTGGTGAAGGTCCAGTGCCCCGGGCGCATCGTCGTGAACCGGGAGACCGTCGAGGACAAGCTCGGCCGGGACTGGGAGACCGGCGAATTCCAACTGGCCATCGTCTCCTGCGCGGGGAACTTCTCCGAATGGGACGACGATCAGATCATCGTGAGCTGGGAGCACTGACATGGCGACGCAGAAATCCAAGACCCGCACCCGCAAACTCCCTCTCAAGCAGCGCTACTCGCTGCTGACCCGCGACCTCGACTGGGAACCGAGCTACGTCGAACGCGACGAACTCTTTCCCTACACCTCGTACGAGGGCATCAAGATCCACGATTGGAACGGCTGGGAGGATCCGTTCCGGCTCACCGTCGACGCCTACTACAAGTACCAGGCGGAAAAGGACAAGCGGCTATACGCCGTCCTCGACGGGTTCGCGCAGGGCCAGGGACACCTGTCACTCTCGGACGCCAGCTACCTGAACGCGCTCAAGATCTTCATCCAGGGCGTGACCCCGCTCGAGTACGCGGCGCACCGCCACTTCGCGTTCCTCGCCCGGTACCTCGAGGGCCCGGCACCCCGGTTCGCGTCGCTGTGCCAGTCCGTGGACGAGTTGCGGCACTGCCAGACCCAGATCCACACGATCAGCAACTACAACAAGTACTACGGCGGATTCCACAGCTGGACCACGCAGAAGGACCGCGTCTGGTACCTCTCGGTGCCCAAGTCGTTCTTCGACGACGCGATGACCGCCGGCCCGTTCGAGTTCCTCATCGCGATCTCGTTCAGCTTCGAGTACCTGCTGACCAACCTGCTCTTCGTCCCCTTCATGAGCGGAGCGAGCTTCAACGGCGACCTGCCCACGATGTCGTTCGGATTCTCGGCTCAGTCGGACGAGAGCCGGCATATGACCCTCGGCCTCGAGGCCATCAAGTTCCTCCTGGAGCAGGACGAGGGAAACGTGCCGATCATCCAGGAGTGGATCGACAAGTGGTTCTGGCGCGCATACCGCGTGGCCGCGCTGGTGGCGGCGATGATGGACTACATGCTCCCGCGGGAGGTCACCAGCTGGAAAGAGGCCTTCGAGCTCTACTTCGAGGACCAGATGCTCGGCGGTCTGTTCCCCGACCTGGAGTTCTACGGCATCACCCCGCCCAAGCACGTGGACCTGGCGATCTCCGAGAAGGAGCACCTGTCCCACCAGGCCTACAAAATCCTGCACAACTTCTCGTTCGCGGCGGCGTTCACCACGCAGACCCCGACCGCCGAGAAGATGGAATGGCTCAGCAGCGCCTACCCTGAGTCGTTCGACGAGTACTACCGCCCCACCTGGGAGAAGCACGCCCGCATCGAGGCCGACGGCGGCCGCTCCTTCGTCGAAGGCCTGCCGCAACTGTGCCAGGTGTGTCAAATCCCGATGGCCTTCACCGAGCCCGACGACCCCACCCGGCTGTCCCTGCGGCACAGCGAATACCAGGGCGAGACGTTCCACACCTGCAGCGACGGCTGCCAATGGATCTTCGAGCGCGAACCCGAGAAGTACATCCAGGCCTGGCTGCCGGTGCACCAGATCTACCAGGGCAATTGCGGTGGGCCGAGCGTCCCCGAAGTCCTCGAATGGTATGGGCTGCAGGAGGGCGACAACGGCGAATACAAGGGCTCACCCGACGCGCGGGCGTGGGCCGAATGGCACGGCGAGCCCGCCACCGCACAGGCGAAGGAGTCCTGATATGACCGTCAAGGCCCTGTACGAGTACGACTACCCGTCCGCCGACCGCGCGGAGCTCTACGGCGACGACCAGCTGGTCTACGTGTACTGGCGGGGGAACCTGCTGTTCAGCTCCGCCGGGTGCTTCCGCGTGCCCCGCGCCGTGACGTTCGCGGACTTCCAGGAGCAGTTCGTCGACGGGTGGGCCGCGTCCGACCCCGACTTCGACGCCGGCGCGGTGGGCGGCTGGCAGTTGTTCGACGAGCCGATCACGCCGGACCCGCACAAGACGCTCGAACAGCTGGGCGTCGGCCACAAGGCACTGCTGAGCTTCTCGGCGTGACCGCGGCCGAACGTCTGGACGGAGGACGACCATGACCGAATACACCGTCGCCATCGAACCGCTGGGCGCGGAGGTGACGTGCCGCGAGGACCAGACGGTGCTGGACGCATGCCTGCGCGAGGGCATCTGGCTCCCGCACGCGTGCACCCACGGAACTTGCGGCACCTGCAAAGCCGAGGTCCTCGAGGGCGAGGTGAACTACGGCGACGCCTCGCCGTACGCGCTGCTGGAGAGCGAGCGTGAGGAAGGGGCTGCGCTGCTGTGCGTCGCGACCCCACGCGAGGACCTCACCGTCGAGGCCGAGGTGGACGTCGAGGAAGGCGTCGACATCCACCCTGTGCGCGACTACACGGGCGTCATCGAGTCGGTCGAGGAGGCCGGTCCGCGGGTCCGCAAGGTGATCATCGCCGCCGACACGCCGGTGAGCTTCAACCCCGGGCAATACGTCTCGCTTGCATCCCCCACCGGCGAAGTGCGGCCGTACTCCATCGCCAGCACCCCCCAGGACCCCAGCAGGATCGAACTGCACATCCAGCTCTCCGACGGCGGCGTCGTCACCGAAGGATGGGTCTTCAAATCGCTCGCCGCCGGCGACCGCGTCTCCTTCACCGGCCCGTACGGCAAGTTCTCGTGGCGCCCGTTGCGGGAGCAGCCGGTGGTTCTGCTGGGCAGTGGCACGGGCCTGGCGCCGCTCAAGTCGATGGTGCGGCATGTGGCGGAGACCGGCAGCGGGCACCAGGTGGTGCTGTATCACGGCGTGGCCACGCGGGACGACCTCTACGACAAGGAGTTCTTCACCGAACTGGACGAGCAGAACGACTGGTTCAGCTACCGGCCCGCGCTGTCGAAGGACACCTGGAACGACCGCACCGGCCGCGTGCCCGCCCTGCTGGCCGAGGACTACCCGCGCGCCGCAGGCAACGTCGCGTACATCTGCGGCAACCCGGCCATGGTCACGGACACGATGAAGGCACTGATGAAGGCGCGTCTGTTCCCCCGGGACATCTACCGCGAGGACTTCTTCGACTCCGCCGACCGCGCCGCGGGCACCAACGTGGTGCGCAGCCCACTGATCAAGCGCTGAACGACCGAGACACGGGGAAGGTGCAGCACCGATGATCGACAACGCAGCCGCCGAGCGGCGGATCACCATAGGATTCACCGGGTCGGCGACGTACGACCTGCTGCCCGGCATCACGCGTACTCTCGCGGAGGACTTCCCCGAGCTGCGGCTGGGGCTCAAGGGCGAGATGCTCACCCCCGCCCAGGTCGACGCACTGCGGTCCGGGAAGATCGACATCGGGCTGCTGCGGCCGCCCGTCCACGCCGACGACGTGGCAGTGCACCTGGTGCGCACCGAACCACTCATCGCCGTGCTTCCCGCCGCGCACCGCCTCGCACAGAACGATGCGGTGCGCCTCGCGGAGCTTCGGGACGACCCGTTCGTCGCCTATCCGTCCCACTTCACCTCGGTGGTGCACGACGCCGTCGAGGAGGCATGCGGGGAGGCCGGGTTCGCGCCGCGCACCGCGGTGGAGGTCGCGGAAACGGCCACCCTGGTCGCATTCGTCGCCGGCGGCCTGGGCGTCGCGCTGGTCCCCGCGTCCGCGCAGCGTCTGCAGATCGCCGGAGCCGTCTACCGTCCGCTCGCCGGGAATACCCGCGAGGTCGAGCTGGCCCTGGCGGTGCGCGCAGACGACCCCGACCCCGCCCGGGAGAAGGTGGTGCACAGGATCTACCGACTGATCGGGGGGCCGCGCCCGGTGCGGTCCTGACGTGCGAACGGGGGCTCGCCGGCCGGTGCGCGGGGGTGCCGCCCCTCCCCCCCGTGCACCGGCTTTCACCTCGCTCCTCGGCCCTTCCCACGCGCCGCGCACCGATTCCCACGACCCGCACGCATCCCGCTACGCGCAGCGCCCCTCGTCGTCCTCCTCCGGCCGGCCCGCGACCGCCCTGCGCGCGAACTCCACCGAGAGACGGACGATCTCGCGTGCCTCGGGCAGCCGCGGGCCGACCGCCGGGAACGCGTGCACCTGCCCCACCCACAGGTGCGTCTCGACCGGCACCCCCGCATCGTGGAGCCGCTGGGTCATCACCTCGACGCCGGGGCGCAGCAGCTCGTACTCGGCGGCGGAGAGGAACACGGGAGGGAACAGTGCGGGGTCGGCGTCGACGGGCGACTGCGCGCCTTCGATCATCGCGGGGCCGTCCAGCCAGCGCTCGCGCAGCTTCTCCAGCGGCCGCGTCGGCAGGTACGCGTCGCGGCGGAAATACCCGGGATCGTTCTTGCCCAGCACGAGGTCGAGCAGCGGCGAGTACCCGATGACCGCGGCCGGTCCCCGGATCGACCGCAGCGCGGCGATCTCGGCGACCTTCATGGCCAGATAGCCGCCGGCCGAGTCGCCGCCGACGATGATGCGGGACGGATCCGCCACCGATTCCAGGAGCGCGGTGTAGGCCGAGACCGCGTCGGCAACCGACGCGGACACCGGGCCGGCGGGGAGCTGACGGTACTCGACGGAGTAGACGGGGACCCCCGCGGTCTTGGCGAGCAGCGCGCACACGCCGCGGTGGGTCGACGGTCCGCCGAACAGGAACGCCCCGCCGTGCAGGTAGAGCACCGCGCCCCCGGCGAGCCCGGCGGTCGCGGCTTCACGCGGCATCGTCCGCTCGCAACGCACCCCGCCCAGCAGCACGTCGGTGATGTCGGCGCCGGCGGGGTACGGGATCCGCGACTCCGCCCAGTGGTCGGCCCGTTCGATGACATCGATGCCGCGCTCGGTCATCGGCCAGATCGTCATCAGCGGCTTGACCGCCACACGCGCGAGCCGGCGGATTCGCTTGGCCATCCGGCTCTGCGTCCAATGCCAGGTGAACGGCGCGGTGGAGGTGGACACCGTCAGCGCGCGCGCCGTGCCCACGGGTCGGTCGTCTTCGTCATGTGCCCCCGCAGTGGTCATGACTCCACGCTAAGCCACCGCGCGGATCTGCCTGTGACGCGGGGTACCGGCATGCGGCGGCCCGGCCGCGCTTCCGCAGCCGGGCCGCCGGGACCGACGCGCGGTCAGAGCCAGGTGTCGTTGGTGCCCGCGGTGAACAGGAACTCCTCGAGGTCCGCACGCCACGGCGCCGGCACGGACTTGTCGGGTTCGATCCCCGTGTACTGGCCGCGGTAGAACAGCAACGGCTTGTCCGGCGTGCCGGTGCCGAAGGCCTCCACCCGGCCGAACACCACGTGGTGGTCGCCGCCGTCGACGACGTTCTCCACCGTGCAGTCGATCCAGGCGAGCTCGCCGTCGAGGATCGGCATGCCCCCCGGCGACAGATGCCAGTCCACCGCGGCGAACTTGTCCGGGTTCCGCGAGCCGAACACGGCGCACGCGTCCTGCTGGTCCTCGGCCAGGATCGTCACGCCGAACCGGCCGGCCGCCTCGATGGCGCTCCACGACCTCGAAGTCTTCATCGGGCAGAAGAGCACCATGGGCGGGTCCAGCGACAGGGAGCTGAACGACTGGCAGGCGAACCCCACGGGCGCGTCATCGACCGTCGTGGAGATGATCGTGATGCCGGTCGCGAAGTTGCCGATGAGGTTGCGCAGCGCCCTGCCGTCGATTTCCGCGGGTGCGTCCGTCATATCTACTTGCGTCCAATCGTGAAGTCGTGTCCCCACAGGCTGACCGCCGTGCTCTCGCGGGCGATCCAGCTGTCATCATCTTCCACCTGCAGGCCCTCGCAGCCGAACTCGAGGTCGAATCCGCCCGGGGTCTTCATGTAGAACGACAGCATCTCGTCGTTGACGTGACGCCCCAGAGACGCGGCCATGGGCACCTTGCGGCGGTACGCGCGGTCCAGGCACAGGCCGACGTCATCGCTGTTGCCGACCTCCAGCATCAGATGCACGATGCCGGTGGGGTACATGCCCTTGATGGGGGCGAAGGCCAGGCTGTGGTGGCGCGGGTTGACGCCGAGGAACCGCAGCCACACGGAGTCGTGGTCGGCGGGCAGGCCGGCCACCTGCGGGGGCAGACGGAACGAGTCGCGCAGGTTGAAGCCCAGCACGTCGCGGTAGAACTTCAGGTCCGCGGCGTCGTCGTCGGTGGCGAGCACCACGTGCCCCAGGCCCTGGTCGCCCGTCACGAAGGTGTGCCCGTAGGGGCTCACGACGCGGCGGTGTTGCAGGGCCACCTGGCAGAAGATCTCGAGCGTGTACCCGGTGGCGTCGTGGGTCTTGATCATGTCCACCACGCGGCGCTCGGCCAGCTCCTCCGGCGTGGCCTCCTCGAACTCCCACCCGGCCGCCGTGAGCCGGTCGCGGATGTCCTGCAGCCCCGCCTCGTTGGCGCATTCCCAGCCGATGGAGGAGATGTGCTCCCGCTCGCCGGGGACGATGACCAGGCGCGCCGGGAAGTCGTCCATCCGCAGGTAGAGGTTGTTCTCGTCGTCGCCCTTGCCCTCGATCATCCCGAGCACCTTGAGGCCGTACTCGCGCCAGGCTTCGATGTCGGTGGTCTCGATACGCAGGTATCCCAGCGCACGGATGCTCATCGCGTTCGTCTCCTCGGTTGTCTCGGTGTCCGGGGCCGCCCCGGATCAGACCATGCTGTCGTTGACGGGCAGGCCGAATTCCGCCCCGCCGTACATCACGTACGCCCGCTCGGCGTCGTTGGCCGCGTGCACCCGCCCCGCGTGCGCGTCGCGCCAGAGCCGCTGGATCACCGTGCCGGAGTGCAGCGCGGTGGCGCCGGAGGATTCGAAGAGCCTGTCGATCGACGCGATGGCGCGCGAGGTGGCCCGCACCTGGTCGCGACGCGCGGCGAGCCGCATCGGCATCGGCACCTGCTCGCCGGCGCGCACGCACTCGTACTCCTCCGCCAGGTTGCCGGACAGCTGGCGCCAGGCCGCGTCGATGTCGCTGGCGGCCTCGGCCACCCGGACCTTCGCGAACGGGTCGTCCTTGGCCTTCTCCCCCGCGTAGGCCGCCCGCACCCGCGTGCCCTGATGCTCCACGTGCGCGTCGTAGACGCCGTAGGCCATGCCGACGATGGGCGTGGAGATGACGGTGGGGTGGATGGTCCCCCACGGCATCCGGTAGAGCGGTGCCGTGTTGACCTCCAGCCCCGGCGCCGTGTAGTCGGTCATCTGCTTGAAGCTCAGCGCGCGGTGCGCCGGCACGAAGGCGTCCTGCACGACGATCGTGTTGGACCCGGTGCCCTTGAGCCCCACCACGTGCCAGACGTCGTCGATCCGGTAGTCGGCGCGCGGGATCAGGTAGCTGACGAAATCCACGGCGCGCCCGTCCTTGATCACGGGGCCGCCGACGACCACCCAGTCGGCGTGCGCGCTGCCCGACGACCACGCCCAGGCGCCGTTGACCTTGTAGCCGCCGTCCACGACCTCGCCGGAACCCATCGGGGCGTAGGAGGACGAGATGCGCACGTTCGGGTCTTCGCCCCACACGTCCTGCTGCGCCTGCTGCGGGAACAGCGCCAGGTGCCAGTTGTGCACGCCGACGATGCCGGCGACCCATCCGGTGGACCCGCAGGCCCCCGCGAGGTCGCGCACCGCCGTGTAATAGGTGAGCGGATCGGCTTCGATGCCGCCCCACTGCTTGGGCTGCAGCAGCCGGAAGAATCCGGCCTCCTGCAGTTCGTCCAGCGTCTCCTGCGGGAGCTCGCGCAGCCGTTCGGCCTCTTCGGCCCGCGCCCGGACCGCGGGGAGCATCGCGCGCACCCGCTCGAGCACCTCCAAGGCGGCCGGGTCCTGCCACGACGCGGTGCGCTCCCGCCCGATGCGCTCGTCGATTCCGCTCACCGTAGAACTCCCGTCTGTCGCCCGTTGTCCGCCCCGGCGGCGCGCCCACGAACGCGCCCAGACTAGAACACGTTCTCATTCGTGTCGAACGCCGCCACGTCACACCGTTCCACATCACGCCGCGGCGCATGCCGGGGCCACTGGTGGGTGGGACGTTGCCGCGAGGCGTATGATTTCTATAACCTGTTCTACTATGGCGTCGGGCATGGCGCCGGGCATCGCGTCGGGCATGGCGCCGAGATCGGCGCCGCGGCCGTCGCGCCGCGTACCGGGGCCCGCACGGCGCGGCCTGCGCGCCGACACCGGATGCGCAGCGTGCGCACGACGATCGACGCGAGTGCACCGCACTACCGAAGAAGGAAGTGAGAGCGATGGCGACCACAGACACCTCGGACCACGTCCGGCACATCGACGTCGGCGAGACGCAGGAGCGGTTCGCCCGCGGCTGGCACTGCCTGGGGCTGGCGAAGGACTTCCGCGACGGCACGCCGCACTCGGTGGAGGCGTTCGGCGGCAAGCTCGTCGTCTGGCAGGACACCAAGGGCGAGCTCAACGTCCTCGATTCCTACTGCCGGCACATGGGGGGCGATCTCTCCCAGGGCACGGTCAAGGGCGACGAGATCGCCTGCCCGTTCCACGACTGGCGCTGGGGCGGCGACGGCAAGTGCAAGCAGATCCCCTACGCCAAGCGTGTGCCCATGCGCGCCCGCACCCAGAACTGGCCGACGCTCGAGCGCAACGGCCAGCTGTTCGTGTGGAACGACCCCGAGGGCGGGGCGCCGGAGGACTACATCCCCGAGATCGAGGGCGTCGACTCGGACGAGTGGACCGAGTGGACCTGGAACTCGATGGTCATCGACGGCTCCAACTGCCGCGAGATCGTCGACAACGTGGTGGACATGGCGCACTTCTTCTACATCCACTACGCGTTCCCCACGTACTTCAAGAACATCTTCGACGGCCGGGTCGCCTCGCAGTGGCTCACCACGAAGGGACGGCCGGACATCGGCATGGCCTCGCAGTACGGCGGCGACACCCTGCTTGAATCCGTGGCCGCGTACTACGGCCCCTCGTACATGATCAACCCGCTGACCAACATCTACAGCGGGTACAAGGTCGAGTCGGTGCTGATCAACTGCCACTACCCGGTGAGCCCGGACTCCTTCGTCCTGATGTGGGGCGTGATGGTCAAGAAGCCCCAGGGCGTCTCGGACGAGCTGGCCGACAAGCTGGCCGCGAAGTTCACCGAGGGCATCAGCGAGGGCTTCCTGCAGGATGTGGAGATCTGGAAGCACAAGTCGAAGATCGACAACCCGCTGCTGTGCGACAACGACGGCCCCGTCTACCAGATGCGCCGCTGGTACGAACAGTTCTACGTGGACAAGGCCGACGTCACCGACGAGATGACGCAGCGCTTCGAGTACGAGGTGGACACCACCAAGGCCAACGAGTTCTGGGAGAAGGAAGTGGCCGAGAACCTCGAACGCATCCGCGCCGAACAGGAGCAGTCGGCCGCGGACGACGCGACCCCCGCGCAGCGGGCCACCGAGCGCCAGGTGGAGGTCTGAGCGCGATGGCCGGGCGGCATGCCCCGGGATTGGGTGGTTGGGCCAAGGCCCGGACCTTCACCGATCCCGCGGAGCGCGCGGCGCTGCACCGCGCCACGGAGGAGGATCGTCGCCGCTACATGGTCGACGCGATGGTCCCGGTGGCCTGCGAACGCTGCGGCACCGAGGTGCTCGTGCGCAAGCTCACTGCACAGCACACCAGCGTGCAATGGCAGGATGAGCCCGCCGCGACGTGCCCGCGTTTCGCCGAGTGGGCCGGGACGGGTACCCCGACCGCCCTCCGGGACGGGTGCCCCGACCTGGACTCTTCGATAGTGCATTCTGTTCGGGCGGGCCGTGTCGAGGTGCCCGAAGACGAGGACCCGGAACCGGGTCAGCAGACACGATGAAGGACTGAACGAGGATGCCAGAGGCCCAACCGCCCAACTCGGACCCCAACACGGACGACGCAGGGTCGGACGACGCCGGAAGCGGCTCAGGCGTGCGGACAGCCGCGGCCGGGAACGGACTCGTGGGCAGCCACGTGCACTCGCTCTCGCTGGCGCGCGTGATCGCGGAGACCGACGACGCCCGGTCGCTGGTGTTCGACGTGCCCGCCGAGCTCGCGAAGCGTTTCGGATACTCCCCCGGCCAGTTCCTCACCCTCCGCATCCCGAGCGACCTCACCGGGTCGGTCGCGCGCAGCTATTCGCTGTCCAGCTCGCCGTACACCGACGACCAGCTCACGGTCACCGTCAAGCGCACCGCGGACGGCTACGCCTCCAACTGGCTGTGCGACAACGCCGCCGCGGGCATGCAGGTGGACGTGCTGCAGCCGTCGGGCATGTTCGTGCCGAAGGACCTCGACCACGACCTGCTGCTGATCGCCGCCGGCAGCGGCATCACCCCGGTCATGTCGATCCTCAAGTCGGCGCTGCAGGAGGGCAGCGCCGATGTGACGCTGATCTACGCGAACCGGGACGAGAACTCGGTGATCTTCGCCGACCGGCTCCGCGAGCTGTCAGAGCAGTACCCGGGGCGCCTCACGGTGCTGCACTGGCTGCAGACGCTGCAGGGCCTCCCCTCGCGGGCGACGATCGCCGCGTTGGCCAAGCCGTTCGAGGACCGCGACGCCTTCATCTGCGGCCCCGGGCCGTTCATGTCGGCGGTCGAGGGCGCGCTCAAAGAGGACCTGGCGATGCCGCACGCACGCGTGCACATCGAGGTCTTCCAGTCGATCGAAGGCGACCCGTTCGCCGAGATCGTCGTCGAGGAGTCCGACGAGGACTCCACCGACAACGCCACCGTCGAGGTCACCCTCGACGGCGAGAATTACGAATACTCGTGGCCGCGCAACACCAAGTTGCTGGACCTGCTGCTGAGCAAGGGCCTGGACGCCCCGTTCTCCTGCCGCGAGGGCGCCTGCAGCGCGTGCGCGTGCATGGTCCTCGAGGGCGACGTGGAGATGATCACCAACGAGGTGCTCGAGCCCGAGGACATCGAAGAGGGCATCTACCTGGGATGCCAATCACTGCCGAAGTCCGACCACGTGAAGGTCTCCTACGACGAGTAGCCGTCACACGATGAGAGATGGGTAGTCCATGAATCTTGCCGACATCTTCGAGGCGCTTGCCGACAAGCTCGACGAGCGCGAGGCGCTGGTCTTCGAGGACAAGCGCCTCACCTTCGCGCAGCTCGACCGCGAGTCGAACCGCATGGCGCACGCCATCGCCGCCACCGGCATCGACACCGGGTCGCACGTCGCCATGCACATGCGCAACAGCGTCGAGTACATCGAGTCGGTGATCGGCGCGCTGAAGGTACGCATGGTGCCGGTGAACATCAACTACCGCTACACCGAAGCCGAACTGGCCTACCTGTACACCAATTCGCGCTCGGCTCTGCTCATCGTCGACGAGGAGTTCGCCCCGCTCGTGGCCCACGTGGTCCCGGACTGCCCCGACCTCGAGGCGATCCTCGTCGTCGGCACGCCCACCGCCGAGCTCACCGACGCGTGCGGAAAGGCCGGCATCGCGGTGCGCGCGCTTTCCGAGGCGCTCGCGGAGGTCGGCGACGAACGCGACTTCGCGCCGCGCAGCGCCGACGACCGCTTCATCATCTACACCGGCGGAACCACCGGGCACCCCAAGGGCGTCGTCTGGCGGCAGGAGGACTTCTACTACGCCGCGCTCTCCGGCGGCAATCCGTACGGCGACCCGCACCACACGATCGAAGAGCTCACCGAGGCCGCCGCCAACTTCCCGCAGCTGACCATCCTGGTGACGGCCCCGCTGATGCACGGCGCCGCGATGTACTCGCTGTTCCAGATGTTCTTCATCGGCGCCCGCCAGGTGCTGATGCGCAACTTCGGCCACGTCGAGGCGCTGGAGCTGACCGAACGCGAGAAGATCCAGATCCTCATGATCGTCGGCGATGCGATGGGCGTTCCGCTGGTGGACGAACTGGTCGCGAACCCCGACCGGTACGACGTCTCCACGCTGTTCTCGGTCGCCTCCGGCGGTGCCATCTGGTCGCAGTCCTCGCGCACCAAGCTGCTCGAGCTACTGCCGAACCTGCTGATCCGCGACAGCTTCGGGGCTTCGGAATCCGGCGCCGACGGCGTGGTCGACATGGACGAGGAGGGCGTGCTGCGACTGCAGGCCAGCGAGCACACCATCGTCGTCGACGAGCTGCTCGACCCGATCGCGCCCGGCACGGACCAGATCGGCTACCTCGCGCGACGGGGCCACGTGCCCTTGGAGTACTTCGGCGACGAGGCCAAGTCGCGGGCCACGTTCCCGGTCAAGGACGGCGTGCGCTTCTCGGTGCTCGGCGACATGGCCAAGGTGGACGCGGACGGCTCGATCATCGTGCTCGGCCGCGGCTCCGGCTGCATCAACACCGGCGGCGAGAAGGTCTTCCCCGAGGAGGTCGAGCAGGCGCTCAAGAGCCACCCGGCGATCCTCGACACCCTCGTCGCGGGCGCCCCCGACCCCAAGTTCGGGCAGTCGGTGGCCGCCGTCATCCAGCTGCGCGACGGGTTCGGCGAGCCGTCGCTCGAGGACGTGCGCGCCCACCTCAAGCCGCTGCTCGCCGGGTACAAGGCCCCCCGCTCCCTGGTGGTGGTGGACGCCATCCGCCGCTCGCCGAGCGGCAAGGCCGACTACCGCTGGGCCAAGGCGACGGTCACCCCCGCGGGCTGACGTCCCCGTTCCAGGCGGCGTCCAGCCGGATGCAGCGGCGGCCGTCCTGCCATCCCTCGATCCGCACGGAGTCCGCCTCCGTGCGGATCGAGTCGCTTCCGGGCCCGCTCGTCGCCGACGCGGGCTGCGCCTCGACGAAGTCGACCGGCGCCCCCTGGTACGCCGTGGCGATCAGCCGGTAGTCCACGCGGTCCGGGTGCCGGCCGCCGATCCGCCGCGCCGCCTCGATGCCCTCGAGCGCCAGCAGCGGCCCGTGCACGACGAGGTCCGGATGCCCCTCGACGCCCGTCGCATAGTCGCGGTCGTAGTGGATGCGGTGCGGGTTGTAGGTCAGCGCGCTGGTGAGCATGAGCAGCCGCTCGTCGGCCTCCAGCCGCAGGATCGGCCCGGCCGCCGGGCCTTCCGCAGCCGGGCCGGAAGCGTCGCCCACGCCGATCCGCACGGCCGGGGCGCCGCGCACGTCGTCAGGCATGCGGTAGACGATGTCGCGTTCGTCCTCCACGCGCAGGTTCCCGCCCGCCTCGAACTCATGCAGCTCGGTCACCAGCAGCAGCCATCCGCTGCGGCCGTGCCGGGCGCGGACGTTCCGGACGGCGCTGGTGCGCCGCACGCGCTCGCCGATGCGCAGCGGGTCGTGCACGACGATGCGCGCGCCGCCGAACATCCGGCGGCGCCGCGGGATCGGCGGCAGCAGCGGGCCGCCCAGCAGGTGCCCGTCCTCGCCCAGGTCCTCGATGCGCGGGCGGTCGCGCAGGTACACCTCGTGCCACAGCGGCGGCAGCGCGCCCCCGTCCTCCGCGGGCGGATCGGCGCCCAGCAGTGCGGCCAGGGCTGCGGCCGGCCACGGCGACAGCACCTCCTCGGCGGCCTCGGGCTCCGGCCGCCAATGCTCGGCGATCTCGGCGAATACCGCCGGCGGCGCACCGGCCCCCGGGTCGTCCTGCCCCGAGCCGCCCCGCGCAGCGCCGTCCCGTCCCGGGCCGCCGATCATTGCACCACTCCCCTTTCGCGGAGGTCCGCGATCCGCCCGCCGCCGACCCCGATCCCTGCCAGCACCGCGTCCGTCTGCTGCCCCAGCGCCGGGACGTCGCCCATCGCGGGTTCCGCACCGGAGATGCCGATCGGCGGCAGCACCGCGTCCACCGGGCCGGCCGGGGTGCCGACGCTGCGCCACCGCCCGCGCGCCGAAATCTGCGGGTGCGCCACCATGCCCGGCACGTCCCGCAACCGGGCGGCCGCGATCCCGGCCTCGGCGAGCAGGTCGAGCAGGACCGCCGACGTGAAGGTGCGGGTGCCGGCCGCGACCGCGGCGTCGACCTCGGCGCGGCGGCGCACGCGTTCGACGTTGGTGGCGTACCGCTCGTCATCGGCCAGCTCCGGGCGGCCCAGGACCGTCGTGGCCAGCGCGCGCCAGCCGTCGTCGTTCTGCACGCCGATCAGCACCTCGCCGTCCGCGGTGGGGTAGCCGTCGTACGGGGCGATCGACGGGTGCGCGATGCCCGTGCGCTCGACCGGCGTCCCCGAGTACATGGCCGTGTACATCGGGTAGCCCATCCACTCGACGAGGGAATCGAGCATCGACACCGACACCTCCGCCCCCTCGCCCGTCCGTTCGCGCCGCAGCAGCGCGCCGAGCACGCCGGAGAAGGCGTACATGCCCGCAGCGATGTCCGCCGACGGGATGCCGGTCTTCGCCGGGGAGTCCGGGGTGCCGGTGATCGCGACCAGCCCTGCCTCCGACTGGACGAGCATGTCGTAGGCCTTGCGGTCGCGGTAGGGCCCCTCGTCGCCGTAGCCGGACATGTCCACGGTCACCAGTCCCGGCCGTCCGGCGCGCAGCTGATCGCCGCGCAGCGTGTCGGCGCCGAGGCCCAGGCGGCCCGCCGCACCCGGGGCGAGGTTCTGCACGAACACGTCGGCGCCCGCGATCAGCCGGCGCACCAGGTCGAGGCCGTCCGGATCCTTGAGGTCCACCGCCACCGATTCCTTGCCCCGGTTCAGCCAGACGAAGTGTGCGGCGAGGCCGTTGACCGCGGTGTCGTAGTGGCGGGCGAAGTCGCCGGTGCCCGGCCGCTCGATCTTGATCACCCGGGCGCCCAGGTCGGCCAGGTGCCGGGTGGCGAGGGGCGCCGCTACGGCCTGCTCCACCGCCACCACCGTCACGCCGTCGAGCGGAAGCGTGCCGCGCTCCCCGGCCTCGTTCGTTCCCACGGTCAGGCTGCTCCCTTCTGCGCTTCGGCCGGCCTGATCCGGGTGCGGACGCACCCCCGTCAGTGTGGCAGTCCGCACCGGCGGTCCGAGCACCGTTTCCACCACGCCCGGCGGGATCCGGCGCTCGGGCCGCGCAGGACGCGTCCCGCTGGCCGGTACCCGCACGTCGCGTTCAAGCCGGTCAAGGGGCCAGAATGACGGTCGCAGGCATGGGCCTGGCGTCGCCCCACCGCCGTTCTATAACCTGTTCTACATGACCGAGCAGCAGTACGACATCGTGATCGTCGGCAGCGGCGGCGCCGGCATGACAGCCGCCCTTGCCGCCGCGAAGAACGGTCTCCGGGCCGTCATCATCGAGAAGGCCGAGAACTACGGCGGGTCCACCGCCCGCTCCGGCGGCGGAGTCTGGATCCCCAACAACGAGGTGCTGCGCCGCGACGGCGTCCAGGACACCCCGGAGGCGGCCCGGACCTACCTGCACTCCATCATCGGCGACACCGTCGCGCCCGAGCGCATCGACACCTACCTCGAGCGCGGGCCCGAAATGCTCTCGTTCGTCCTCGCCAACTCCCCCCTCGAACTGCGCTGGGTGACCAACTACTCCGACTACTACCCGGAGGCGCCGGGCGGCCGCGTGGGCGGGCGCAGCGTGGAGCCGATCCCCTTCGACGGCCACAAGCTGGGCGACGAGCTGAAGAACCTCGAGCCCGACTACGTCAAGGCCCCGCCGAACTTCGTCATCACCCAGGCCGACTACAAGTGGCTCAACCTGCTCATGCGCCATCCGCGCGGGCCGCTGCAGGCGATGAAGGTGGGCATCCGCTTCCTGGCGGCGAAGGCCCGCAAGAAGCACCTGCTGGTGCGCGGCCAGGCGCTCATGGCCGGCATCCGCGGCGGGCTGCTGCAGGCGGGCGTGCCGATCCTGCTCAGCACCGAACTCACCGACCTGGTCACCGAGGGCGACAAGGTCACCGGCGTCGAGGTCCGCAAGGCCGACGGCACCGAGGAGACGATCGGCGCACGCCTGGGCGTGATCCTGGCGTCGGGCGGCTTCGAGCACAACGCGGAGATGCGCCAGAAGTACCAGCGCGCGCCCATCGGCGCCGATTGGACAGTAGGGGCCAAGGCCAACACCGGGGCCGGCATCGAGGCCGCGGAGCGCCTGGGCGCCGACCTCGGCTTCATGGAGGACGCCTGGTGGGGCCCGTCGATGCCGCTCACCGGCGGCCCGTGGTTCGCGCTGTCCGAGCGCAGCCTGCCCGGCTGCATCATGGTCAACGAGCGCGCGAAGCGGTTCGTCAACGAGTCGGCGCCCTATGTCGAGGCGACGCACGCGATGTACGGCGGCAAGTGGGGCCAGGGCGAGGGGCCCGGGGAGAACATCCCCGCATGGCTCGTCCTGGACACGCGCTACCGCAACCGGTACTCGTTCGTCGGAATCCCGCCCCGCCAGAAGCTCCCCCGCCGCTGGTTCAAGTCCGGCGTGATCGTCAAGGCCGGCAGCATCGCCGAGCTGGCCGAGAAGATGGGCGTGCCCGCCGACGCGCTGCAGGACACCGTCACCACGTTCAACGGCTTCGCGCGCGACGGCAAGGACCCGGATTTCCAGCGCGGCGAGAGCGCGTACGACCACTACTACGGCGACCCGCTCAACAAGCCCAACCCGTCGCTCGGCGAGATCGGCAAGCCGCCCTTCTACGCCATCAAGATGGTGCCGGGCGACCTCGGCACCAAGGGCGGCGTCATGACCGACACCGCCGCACGGGTGCTCCGCAAGGACGGTAGCGTCATCGACGGCCTCTATGCCTCCGGCAACTGCAGCTCGCCGGTCATGGGCCACACCTACGCGGGCCCCGGCGCCACCATCGGACCGGGCATGACGTTCGGCTACCTCGCGGTGCTCGATCTGGTGGACAAGGACAACAAGCGCAAGGCCGAGGAGGCTTCCCATGCCCATTGATCCGAACATCGCCGTCGGCGCCGAACTGCCCGCCCAGGAGTTCTCCTGGACCAGCTCCGACGTGCAGCTCTACCACCTCGGCGTGGGCGCGGGGGCTCGGCCGGTGGACCCGGCCGAGCTGCGGTACCTGCGCGACGACGAGTCCCAGGTGCTCCCCACCTTCGCGACGGTGGCCGCCACCTTCCACGCCTCCGAGCCGCCGAAGGTGCAGTTCCCCGGCGTCGACATCGACCTGGCGAAGGTGGTGCACGGCAGCCAGGAGGTGACCGTGCACCGGCCGATCCCCGCGAACGGCACCGGCCGCACCACCACGAAGATCGCCGAGGTGTGGGACAAGGGCAAGGCCGCCGTCATCGTGCAGGAGGCGGAGACCGTCGACGCCGAGGGCAACGCGCTGTGGACGGCCCGTTCGTCGATCTTCGCCCGCGGCGAGGGCGGTTTCGGCGGCGAGCGCGGCCCCTCGAGCAAGGTGGAGCTGCCGGACCGCGAGCCCGACGCCGTCGTCGACGCGCCGGTCCTGCCCCAGCAGGCGCTGCTCTACCGGCTGTGCGGCGATCGCAACCCGCTGCACTCGGATCCGGAGTTCGCCAAGGCGGCCGGCTTCGACAAGCCGATCCTGCACGGCCTGTGCTCCTACGGCATCACGTGCAAGACCGTCGTCGATGCGATGCTCGGCAGCGACACCGCCAAGGTGAAGGGCTTCAAGGCGCGTTTCGCGGGCATCGTGTTCCCGGGCGAGACGCTGCGCGTGCGCATGTGGCGCGAGGGCGACCAGATCCTCGTCTCCGCCGTCGTGCCCGAGCGCGACGAGGCGCCCGCCCTCGCGGACGTGGTGCTCACCGTCGCGGAGTAAACCGACACCACAGCGACCGGGGCCCGTTTTCCGCACGACGCGGAGAACGGGCCCCGACCTTTTTCACACGCCCTTCAATCGCTTGACAGACGGGCCGGCGAGGCGCATTCTGGTGGCGTTGCGCAACAGCGTCGGACCGCACACCGACCGGCCTGTCACTGAACAGGAATCGATGCGGAACACACCGCGATCCGCCCGACAGCAGGCGGATGCAGAAGGTGTGCGATTCGACGCGAATACGGATCCATGGGCTGATCAGCACCATGGTGACCGCTCGACGCCACCAGCGCGTCCAGGTGGATGATTACGGACATTCCATGGCAATCATCGCGAAATTAATACATACTTTCTTTCGCGCATTGGAATCCCGATACATCACCCGCATTGCACTATTCCGGTCATGATTGCCCCCGGAGAATAATCGAATACAGACCTATCGGGATTCGATGAACCCCATCGCATCCATCGCAGCCCCAGGCCGGCGAATGTCAATCCCCCCTACACAAGGAGCAGCCGAAACCGCCGAAACCAGACCGCCGCCGCCAGACCGTTCGAAGAGCCCCCCAGGGATCCCCCTGGGGGGCTCCGCCGTCCCCGACCCCGTCCATACCATCCCGGCCCACCGGAAACCGAGGAGCAACCATGACCACCGAACACGACCTCAGCGGCATCGGCCCCGAGGACTGGCCCGCGGACTGGCAGCCCGTCACCTCCGACGGACTGCTCGTCGAACCGTGCGGGTGCATCCTGCAGATCGACGCCGACGACTTCGACGTGTCCCCCGACTCGTTCTGCAGCGACGAATGCGAGGCGGCCTTCTGGCACGCCGACGAGCTCGAGCGCCGCAGGCGCGAGTTCGACACGCTCGTCTTCGGCAGCCTGATGGCCGATCTCGAGCACTTCCGGCCGGTCGCGGACATCCTCGTCGCACCCCTGACCGCCGCGCCGCGATCCCGGGAGGTCCACGAGGCCGCCACCGAGGAGATGAGGGTCTTCCTGCGGCACCTGCTCGACACGGTGGGGTGCGCACCGTGGTTCCCGTGGCTGGCCGAGCAGGCTGATCAGCAAGGCGACCTGCGGCTTCCGTGGCCGTTCTTCGTGGACGCCGCACTGGAGCGGAACGACTACGCCGCCGAACTGCGGCCCCACGGCCTGGACCTCGTCGACAACGTCAGCGCCGATCCGGAGACGTATGTTTCCGCGCTCCTCTCCGCCTTTCTCGCGTCACGGACCGCCCCGTCCTGAACGCGACGTCCCAGAACGCCGCGGGGCGCGGTCCGTGGAACCGCGCCCCGCGGCGCACGCAGCCTCTGACCCGCTGCACTTCTACACCAATCCGATTGACATTGTGGTGTTCTCTGGTGGAAGCTGTCTCCCATGTACTCGGCCCCATTGACCCGTCGACGCTGCGTGGACTTCATGCGAAGCGCGTCGGCCTGCTGTCGCCCGTAGCGCCGACGCGCCCGCGCGCCCTTCAGCGCCGGTGCTGCACGCCGGGATCGCCGAGGACCTTCAACACCGGCTCCGGAAGTTCCCCGGCCGCCAGATCATCCAGGGTGACGGTCTCGAGGATCTGCCGCACTGCACCCCTCGTCGCGATCCACACGTCGCGTAGCGGTGCCGTGGCGCCGGGATAGTCCAGGTCCTCCGGGGCCTTTCCGGCCACATCCGCCAGCGGCCCCTCCACCGCGCGCAGCACATCCGCCACCGACACCTCGGCCGCCGGACAGGCCAGCCGGTAGCCGCCGTCGCGGCCCCGCCGGCTTTCGACCAGCCGGGCCACCCGCAGCTCGTTGAGGATGTTCAGCAGGAACCGGGTGGGCATCCCCTGCCTGGCTGCGATGCCCTCCGCGGTGAGCAGCCCGTCCGCGGTGGCGAGCTCGATCATGGCGCGCACCGCGTAGTCGGCCTTCGACGTGATCCGCATGCGGACCATTCTTCCGCATCCGGTCCGACACCGACCTTTGCTATCGACCTGGGAGTCATCAGATGCCGAGTTTCCTACTATTGGCCCTTGCCGGGCTGGCCGGCCAGCTCATCGACGGCGCACTGGGCATGGCCTTCGGGTTGACGTCAACGACGGTGCTGCTCACCGTCGGGGTAGCCCCGGCGGCCGCCTCGGCCGGCACGCATCTCGCCGAGATCGGCACGACGCTCGCCTCCGGGCTGTCGCACTCGGCGTTCGGCAACATCGACTGGACCAAGATCGCCTGGCTGGCGGTACCCGGTTCGGTCGCCGCATTCGCCGGCGCCACATTCCTCACTTCGTTGCCGGCGTCCACGGCCGCGCCCGTCGTCGCCGTGATCCTGTTCGGCCTCGGCGCCTACATCCTGTTCCGCTTCGTCTTCCTGCGGTCGGGTGCCGTGCGGGTGCGCCGCGTCCGGCGGCGGTTCCTGGTGCCGCTGGCCGCGGTGGCCGGATTCATGGATGCGGTCGGCGGAGGCGGCTGGGGCCCGATCGGTTCCTCGATGCTGCTGGCCTCGGGGCGTATGGAACCGCGCAAGGTGGTCGGCACCATGGCCGCCGCCGAGTTCGTTGTCACCCTCGGCGCCAGCGCCGGTTTCCTCGTGGGGCTCTCCGCCTCGGAGATCCCGTTCAAGATCGTCGCCGCACTGCTGGTGGGCGGCGTCGCGGGGGCCCCGCTGGCCGCCTGGGTGGTGCGCCTGCTGCCGGCACGCGCGATGGGCACGCTCGTCGGCGGCATCATCCTGCTGACGAATGCGCGGACCTTCCTGGACGCCGTCGGGCTCGGACAGGCCGCGGCCGCCCCCTTCTACATCGTGCTGGCCGTCGTGTGGATCGCCGCGCTGATAGTGGTGGGCCGCGCGATCCGGCGCGAACGCTCCGCCGGACAAGGTGACGGCGACTTGCAGGTTGTCCGGGGCACGGGCGCTGCGCGCGACCCTGAGACCGTGCAGGACGGGCAGGACGGGGCGGACGGGGCGGACGCGGAAGAACCGCTACCGTTGCCGCAATCGTGAAAGCCGCGCCCCGGCCCGCGCGAAGAACATCCCCGAGACGACCGCGGCCCCGGCCCAGGTGATTCTTTTCCTGGGCCGGGGCCGCGGTGGCGCCGTAGAGGGGAGGACGTCAGGCGGACGTACGCGCGGCCGCACCCGCGTCGACGGGGATGACGATGCCGGTCATGTGGGCGCTGCCCTCATCCGCCAGGAACATCACCGCGCGCGTGACCTCGAACGGGTCGAGGATGGCGATGGGCTGCGCGTGCAGCTGCTGGAGGCGCGGCGCGACGTCGTCCCAGGTGGGGTTCTCGATGTCGGGGCACACCACATCATAGAGACGCTGGTTCTTGACCATCGGGGTGTCGATGTTGCCGGGGGCGACCGCGTTCACCGTCACGCCGACCGCCGCCAGGTCCTGGGAGACGGACTTGGTCATGCCGATCACGCCCCACTTGGACGCCGCGTACGCCGCCTGCCCCGGCGACGAGCTGCGGCCCATCATCGATGACACGGTCACGATGCGTCCGTACCCGCGCTTGGCCATACCCGGTGAGACCGCTGCGAGGGTGTTGAACACCCCGTGCAGGTTGGACCCGACGACATCGTCCCAGACAGCCTGGGGAGCGTCGGTGATCGGCGCCATGCCGGAGACGCCCGCATTCGCGACCGCGATGTCGACGCTGCCGAACTCCTTCTCAGCGCGAGCGACGAGCGCCTCGAGCCCCGCGCGATCGCGGGTGTCGATCTTCTCGGAGATGACCCTGCGCCCGAGCGCCTCGACCTGACGCACGGTCTCGGCGAGGTCCTCGTCGGTCGCCAACGGGTAGCCGACGCCGGCCTGGTCCTCGCACCGGTCGCAGATCACCACATCCGCGCCGCGCTCCGCGAAGGCCACCGCATGCGTGCGGCCCTGTCCGCGTGCGGCGCCCGTCACGAACGCGACCTTGCCGTCGAACCTCAAGTCCTCGCTGCTCATCTGCTCTCCCTGGTCATCGAGTGGTATAGGAGCGGCGACGTGTACCGGACCGCGATAGGACAACGCCCTGGCTGGGCATCCGCCGCCGTTGATCCGACGCTAGACGCGCGTCACGCCACTGTCGACTGCATCCGTCGTCCAATGGGACGGTTGTCCTGTGTGGCATCCGGCCACCGTCGCCGCTCGGCTTCCCCGACCGGCCGTGAAGCGACACGAATCAGACATTCGGGTGCCGACATGTCTCACATCGTCGTAAATTTGAACTGAGGAGTTTCATCAGCAGCGCATGCCTCCCCCAGGGGAGGGCAACTCAGCGTTGCTGTTCGGGTACGCCTCGGCGGCCTGACGCGGGGAGCAGCCTGAGTACCACCGTGCTCCGCACGCGGTTCGGCCCGGCGCGCCCAGCCTGAAAGGGGGCCGGATGACCGACGCACACTCCGTATCCGTCACGACACGACACCCGCCACACCGACGTCCCGTGGGGCGCAGATGGGGCCGGTCGACCGGATCTCGCTGATGCTCGATTCGGTGGAGCCGCCCCCCGCAGCCCGCGTCGTCCATGATCGTCCACCACTGTGGGCGGTGTGGTCGTCGGCGTTCACGCCGACCGTATTGATCGTCGGCTGGGTCGTCGCCGGCGCGGTCCAACCTCCCGGCTACGACCCGCTCCAGCAGACGATCAGCGTCCTTTCGGGTCACGGCGTGGCGCACAGCTGGATCATGACGACGGCGCTCTACTGCGTGGCGGTCTCGTACCTCGCCACCTCTGTGGGACTCCGCACGGTGCACACTTCGGCCCGGATGATCATCGCCTTCGGCGGTGCTGCAGGCCTGGGTGTGGCCTACTTCCCGCAACCGGCGGGAGGCAGCACGTTCGACCACATGTTCTTCGCGGTCGCGGGGGCGGGCCTCCTGGCGCTCTGGCCGTTCGTCATGGCGTACTGGCGCCCGTCGATTCCTCTACGTGGTGATCGCGCATCCGGCTGGACCGTGTGGCAACGCTTGGTCAGCCGGGAGGGCCTGATCGTCTGCGGTCTCGTCGTCGCTTTGTCGGTCCTCGCCATGTACGTGACCGCGCAAGCAGGGATGTATCTGGGATTGACGGAGCGCATCTGCACAGGACTGCAGGCGCTTCTACCGTTCTTTATCGCTGTCGGTTTGCGTCGGACCGCGGTCGTCGAGGACTCCGATCGGGCCGGTTCCCGAGCCTGTTAGTGGCCGGCGTGCCGTTGCCCTGCCGGTACACGGGGACGGTGGGTCCACCCCACAAACACGTTTCGGGCCCGGCACCCCCTAAGGGGGGCCGGGCCCGAAACGATTCAAATATTGTGCGGCAGTGACCTACTCTCCCACACCCTGAGGGTGCAGTACCATCGGCGCAGTAAGGCTTAGCTACCGGGTTCGGAATGGGACCGGGCGTGACCCTCACGCTATAACCACCGCAACTCCATGCGACACACACCCACACGCAGTGAACGTGGGTGTTGCCTCAGACACCGGACAGTGGACGCACAAACAACCAGACAACTTCATGGGTAAGCCTACGGCCTATTAGTACCGGTCACCTCACACCCCTCACAGGGCTTCCAGCTCCGGCCTATCAACCCCATCATCTCTAGGGGGCCTTACCCCACAAAAGGGGAAAGAAACCTCATCTTGGAACAGGCTTCCCGCTTAGATGCTTTCAGCGGTTATCCCTCCCGAACGTAGCCAACCAGCAATGCCCCTGGCGGAACAACTGGCACACCAGAGGTTCGTCCGTCCCGGTCCTCTCGTACTAGGGACAGCCTTCCTCAAGTTTCTTACGCGCGCGGCGGATAGAGACCGAACTGTCTCACGACGTTCTAAACCCAGCTCGCGTGCCGCTTTAATGGGCGAACAGCCCAACCCTTGGGACCTACTCCAGCCCCAGGATGCGACGAGCCGACATCGAGGTGCCAAACCATCCCGTCGATATGGACTCTTGGGGAAGATCAGCCTGTTATCCCCGGGGTACCTTTTATCCGTTGAGCGACACCGCTTCCACAAGCCAGTGCCGGATCACTAGTCCCGACTTTCGTCCCTGCTCGACCCGTCAGTCTCACAGTCAAGCCCCCTTGTGCACTTGCACTCAACACCTGATTGCCAACCAGGCTGAGGGAACCTTTGGGCGCCTCCGTTACTCTTTAGGAGGCAACCGCCCCAGTTAAACTACCCACCAGGCACTGTCCCTGAACCAGATCATGGTCCGAGGTTAGAAGTCCGATACGATCAGAGTGGTATTTCAACAACGACTCCACACCGGCTGGCGCCGGCGCATCACAGTCTCCCACCTATCCTACACAAACCGAATCACACACCAATACCAAGCTATAGTAAAGGTCCCGGGGTCTTTTCGTCCTGCCGCGCGTAACGAGCATCTTTACTCGTAATGCAATTTCGCCGAGCCTGTGGTTGAGACAGCAGAGAAGTCGTTACGCCATTCGTGCAGGTCGGAACTTACCCGACAAGGAATTTCGCTACCTTAGGATGGTTATAGTTACCACCGCCGTTTACTGGGGCTTAAATTCTCAGCTTCGCGGCCCCGAAGAGCCACTAACCGGTCCTCTTAACCTTCCAGCACCGGGCAGGCGTCAGTCCGTATACATCGTCTTACGACTTCGCACGGACCTGTGTTTTTAGTAAACAGTCGCTTCTCTCTGGTCTCTGCGACCACACCCAGCTCCCACCGCACGGGTGTTCACCGGACATGGCCCCCCTTCTCCCGAAGTTACGGGGGCAATTTGCCGAGTTCCTTAACCACAGTTCTCTCGATCGCCTCGGTATTCTCTACCAGACCACCTGTGTCGGTTTGGGGTACGGGCCATGACACCACTCGCTAGAGGCTTTTCTCGACAGCATAGGATCACAGAATCCCCCACACCGGGGTCGCATCGCCTCTCAGGCTCATATGAGGCACGGATTTACCTGCACCTCGCCCTACGGGCTTACACCAGTATTACCACTGACTGGCTCTGCTACCTTCCTGCGTCACCCCATCGCTTGGCTACTACCAGATCAGGTCCCACGCATCCACCACACGCCGGCACCCGAAAGTGCACGACACGGGCTTCAGGATGGTTAGTATCACTGATTCACCACGGGCGCGATATCACGGGTACGGGAATATCAACCCGTTGTCCATCGACTACGCCTGACGGCCTCGCCTTAGGTCCCGACTCACCCTGGGCGGATTAACCTGGCCCAGGAACCCTTGGTCATTCGGCGGACGAGTTTCTCACTCGTCTTTCGCTACTCATGCCTGCATTCTCACTCGCGCAGCCTCCACGGCTAGATCACTCTGCCGCTTCCCCGGCTACACGACGCTCCCCTACCCACCCACACGGCTGCACACCCACCCGCAGGCAGATGCGAACCACACATGTGAGTGCCGCGGCTTCGGCGGTGTACTTGAGCCCCGCTACATTATCGGCGCAGGACCACTCGACCAGTGAGCTATTACGCACTCTTTCAAGGATGGCTGCTTCTGAGCCAACCTCCTGGCTGTCTTCGCAATCCCACATCCTTTTCCACTTAGTACACGCTTAGGGGCCTTAGCCGGCGATCTGGGCTGTTTCCCTCTCGACTACGAAGCTTATCCCCCGCAGTCTCACTGCCACGCTCTCACACCACGGCATTCGGAGTTTGGCTGACGTCAGTAACCCGGTAAGGCCCATCAGCCAACCAGTAGCTCTACCTCCATGGTGAAACACGCGACGCTGCACCTAAATGCATTTCGGGGAGAACCAGCTATCACGGAGTTTGATTGGCCTTTCACCCCTACCCACAACTCATCCCCTCAGTTTTCAACCTAAGTGGGTTCGGGCCTCCACGACGTCTTACCGTCGCTTCACCCTGGCCATGGGTAGATCACTCCGCTTCGGGTCTAGAACATGCCACTAACTCGCCCTATTCGGACTCGCTTTCGCTACGACTACCCCACACGGGTTAACCTCGCGACATGCCACTAACTCGCAGGCTCATTCTTCAAAAGGCACGCCATCACCCACCGCAGACCAAACTACGCGCAGGCTTTGACGGATTGTAAGCACACGGTTTCAGGTACTCTTTCACTCCCCTCCCGGGGTACTTTTCACCATTCCCTCACGGTACTATCCGCTATCGGTCACCAGGGAGTATTCAGGCTTACCGGGTGGTCCCGGCAGATTCACAGCAGATTTCACGGGCCCGCTGCTACTCGGGCACCACGACAAGGCAGACACACAGCTTTCACGTACGGGACTCTCACCCACTACGGCAGGCCATCCCAGACCACTTCCGCTAACCATGTGTTTTCTACAACTACCCGCCGGCACGGCAGTACCGGCACGCCGCAGCCCCACAACCCCACACACACAACCCCTGCCGGGTATCACATGCGCATGGTTTAGCCTCATCCGCTTTCGCTCGCCACTACTCACAGAATCACTATTGTTTTCTCTTCCTACGGGTACTGAGATGTTTCACTTCCCCGCGTTCCCTCCACACGCCCTATACATTCAGGCGCGGGTAACAGCGCATCACCGCTGCTGGGTTTCCCCATTCGGACATCCTCGGATCACAGCTCGGTTGACAGCTCCCCGAGGCTTAACGCAGCCTCCCACGTCCTTCATCGGCTCCTGGTGCCAAGGCATCCACCGTGTGCTCTTACACACTTACAACACAAAGATCAAAGATGCTCGCGTCCACTGTCCAGTTCTCAAACAACACACACACCACCACACCCACCACACCCGGCCACCCACCCCACAACAGGGCAAGACCAGCCGAGCGCATCCGGCAGGCACACCGGCGCATCACATCAAGACAACCCACCACACACAAACACGCGGCGTGTTCCCTCAAAGCCCAACAGCATGCCGACTAGCACCCCCGCCCCGCACCGGCCACCACCCATAACGGCGGCGACCACCACGAAACTCCTGCACGAAGTGCCACCAGTGTCCACCCATGAGCAACCCCAGACCACACGCACGGCGGCCTCGAGACACTTGATGCTCCTTAGAAAGGAGGTGATCCAGCCGCACCTTCCGGTACGGCTACCTTGTTACGACTTCGTCCCAATCGCCGATCCCACCTTCGACGGCTCCCTCCCACAAGGGGTTGGGCCACCGGCTTCGGGTGTTACCAACTTTCATGACGTGACGGGCGGTGTGTACAAGGCCCGGGAACGTATTCACCGCAGCGTTGCTGATCTGCGATTACTAGCGACTCCGACTTCATGGGGTCGAGTTGCAGACCCCAATCCGAACTGAGGCCGGCTTTAAGGGATTCGCTGAACCTCACGGTCTCGCAGCCCTCTGTACCGACCATTGTAGCATGTGTGAAGCCCTGGACATAAGGGGCATGATGACTTGACGTCGTCCCCACCTTCCTCCGAGTTGACCCCGGCAGTCTCCTGCGAGTCCCCACCATTACGTGCTGGCAACACAGGATAAGGGTTGCGCTCGTTGCGGGACTTAACCCAACATCTCACGACACGAGCTGACGACAGCCATGCACCACCTGTACACCGGCCACAAGGGAAACCGTGTCTCCACGGCGATCCGGCGTATGTCAAACCCAGGTAAGGTTCTTCGCGTTGCATCGAATTAATCCACATGCTCCGCCGCTTGTGCGGGCCCCCGTCAATTCCTTTGAGTTTTAGCCTTGCGGCCGTACTCCCCAGGCGGGGTACTTAATGCGTTAGCTACGGCACAGAACCCGTGGAAGGGTCCCACACCTAGTACCCACCGTTTACGGCGTGGACTACCAGGGTATCTAATCCTGTTCGCTCCCCACGCTTTCGCTCCTCAGCGTCAGTTACTGCCCAGAGACCCGCCTTCGCCACCGGTGTTCCTCCTGATATCTGCGCATTTCACCGCTACACCAGGAATTCCAGTCTCCCCTGCAGTACTCAAGTCTGCCCGTATCGCCCGCACGCCCACAGTTAAGCTGCGAGTTTTCACGGACGACGCGACAAACCGCCTACGAGCTCTTTACGCCCAGTAATTCCGGACAACGCTCGCACCCTACGTATTACCGCGGCTGCTGGCACGTAGTTGGCCGGTGCTTCTTCTGTACCTACCGTCACTTCCGCTTCGTCGGCACTGAAAGAGGTTTACAACCCGAAGGCCGTCATCCCTCACGCGGCGTCGCTGCATCAGGCTTGCGCCCATTGTGCAATATTCCCCACTGCTGCCTCCCGTAGGAGTCTGGGCCGTGTCTCAGTCCCAGTGTGGCCGGTCGCCCTCTCAGGCCGGCTACCCGTCGTCGCCTTGGTAGGCCATTACCCCACCAACAAGCTGATAGGCCGCGGGCCCATCTCACACCGCTACATAACGCTTTCCACCACACCCCATGCGAGGTACGGTCCTATCCGGTATTAGACCCGGTTTCCCAGGCTTATCCCAGAGTGCAAGGCAGATCACCCACGTGTTACTCACCCGTTCGCCACTCGAGTACCCCCGAAGGGGCCTTTCCGTTCGACTTGCATGTGTTAAGCACGCCGCCAGCGTTCGTCCTGAGCCAGGATCAAACTCTCCGTTGAAAGATTCACAACCCACCATCCCACCGGCACCACCACACACGGCAGCAGCCCCGACGACACGGCGAATCAGTCAAATCACATCGAGAAATCCACTAGCAAAACAAACCTAGCTTCAAAAAACATCGAGCCGCACCTCCCGACAGGGAATGGAAGACACGACCCGCAAACAACCACACCCCACAAACCATGGGATGCGGCATGCCAAATTATTGGCACTGGCATTCATCGACACACTGTTGAGTTCTCAAAGAACACGCACAACCACCACCACCCGGACACTCCCGAGCTTCAGCCGGCCGCACCTGCTGCAAACACCGTAGCACACTCACAAGCGCACCGCCCCCAGCCCCTACTCGGGCTTGGGAGCTGCTCTCGCCGCTCCGGCCCGGATAAAGTTACGCCCACCCCCACCCAAACACAAATCCCCAGGTCAACAGCGCGACACCATGCCAAACAAGACCGGCCATGTCGCTGCGGACACGCGCGATCGGCCGACGACGGGAGGCCGGTGCCTTCAGCCTTTGCAGAGCACGTCACCTTCGTGGTGACGGCGCTCCTTGATTGTCCCCATTGACGCTCACTGAAACTCCCCACCCGTGTGGCGCCGGCCACGAGCAAAGCGCGGCATCGAGCGACGCTCGCATCGGCGCCGACACCGACAAGATGCGCACCCTCTCCACGGATGGCCTGTCCGCCTCGAGGCACCTCGACACGCGCACAGGCGACGATCGTCGACCGCACGCCGGTTCACGCCCGGCCCCACCACCGTGCAGTGGACCCTCTCCGTCGGCCGGCTCAACGCGCGCAGTGCGCCTCCCCCGGCCGGATACGCACGGGGACTACCGTGTGAACTGTCGCCAGGCCAGGCTCCATGGCCTTCGCCGCTCCGGCGCAGCCGGCTCCAGCGTCGGCGCCGACCGGTTCAGACTCTCCCGCGCCGCGGCGACACGCCGCCAGCCGGATTGCCGCTCCGATTCCCACAACGAAGGACGCACACAGCGCATGACTGGAAGCACCTCTGAGCAGATCCACCACTCACTGTTCTCGAATTTCGACGACGGCGTCGACGCCCCTGCCGACCACACGCCCATCCCGTCACGCCGCGGAGGCACACGCCCCGCCGGCGATCGCCGCCGCTCCGGCGGCGACACGCGTCGCCGGTAGCGACGCGGTCCCGGATAGCCTGGCCCCTCCCCGCGCCGTCGACTTTCACGCAGCTCGAGGCCCCACGGTGTGCGGGTGCCGTGTTCCGGGGCGATGCCGGTCCGGTTCCTTCGCGCGGCGCAGCGCCCAGACGAGCGCCCTGCGCTTCCATGCCGAGGCCACGCTCCAGCCGCCGGCCCCTTGGTGGACCGCACACCGGCCGCATCCGACGCCGACGAGGATCCACGGAGGGCGCCCACCGCCCGGGAGTCCCTGCCTGCAGCACACATGCTCACCCCCTCCGGGTCGACGCCCCGGGTCTGCCCTCGGCGATTGACCAGGTGCGCAGGGCGAAGCGGGCGACAAGGATCTCCGCGGAAGCCGATTAGACGCCGGCTCCGGTTCTGAAACATTGACCACCACAGACGGCGATCCGCCAGGAAAGCCGCCCGCGGCTGTAGGGAGACGATCACCGCAGTGTCACCGCGGACCGGCGCCGCGCGCCTCCGGTGCATCGCCGCACGATCGTCGTCGCACTCCCCATCGGGTTGGCCTGCGCGGCGCCAGGCACCGCCGACTGCGCGATGCGCCCATCCCCGCGGTGTGCGCCGCTTCGTCGGCCACGGCACGCGCAGCGGCCTCGGCGAGCATCACGCAGGTCGCCTCGAGCGTGTCCGTACTCATACCGTGGTGGTAATCGGCCCGCTCGTCGTGCTCTTCGGGGGGCGCCGCACCGAGGCCGCAAGTGCCTCTGCGGAGTCGGGCGCCCCTGCAGGTGCGCCCAGAGGTGCAGGTCGAATCGGCACCGCAGAGCGATGCCGCACAGTGCTCGCCCTGCCTAGCGTCACACGCATGGCACACATGAAATCGCGTTCGACGCGCAACCAGACCACGGCGCTTGCGGACGCGCACGCAGTCGAACTGCACGACGTGTCCCGGATCTTCGGCAAACGCGGGACGGCCGTGCGTGCACTGGATGGAATCTCGGTCGACTTTCCGCGTGCCCAGTGGACCGCGGTCATGGGTCCATCGGGCTCCGGAAAGTCGACCATGCTGCACTGCGCCGCGGGCCTCGAAGGCGTGTCCAGCGGAGAGGTCCGCGTCGCGGGAACAGACATCACCGAGGCATCGAGCGAGGCGCTCACGGCACTGCGCCGGGGAACGATCGGATTCGTCTTCCAGAGCTTCAACCTGCTCAGCGCCCTGACGGCGGAACAGAACGTCTCGTTGCCCCTGCGCCTGGGCGGACAACGGGTCTCCACATCGGACGCCCGCCGCGTGCTCGCCGACGTGGGACTCGCCGACCGTGCCAAGCATCGGCCGCGTGCGCTCTCCGGGGGACAGCAGCAGCGTGTGGCCATTGCACGAGCGATGGTGACCCGCCCCGCCGTGCTTTTCGCGGACGAGCCGACGGGCGCTCTCGATTCGACGTCCGCGAAGGTGGTGCTCGACCTGCTCCGCGACATGGTGGACAGGTCGGGCCAGAGCATCATCATGGTGACGCACGATCCGGCGGCGGCGGCACGCGCAGACAGCGTGCTGTTCCTGTCGGACGGAAGGATCGTCGACAGGCTTTACAACGCGACGTCGGCAGAGGTCGCCGGACGGCTCGCCGCGATGGAGAAGTGACGCATGTTGAAGCTATCCTGGAGCACATTCCGTGAACGCTGGCAGCTGTTCATCGGATCGATCCTCACCGTCGGGTTCGGCGTTGCTCTCGTGCAATCGTCGCTTCTGATCCTTTTGTCGGCGGTGGGATTCGAGCCGGCGCCGGGGCTGGACGCGCTCACCCGGGCGCAGATGCTCAACAGCTCGGTGCTGGCCGTTCCGGTGATCGGAATAACCCTGGCGCTCGGATTGATGTTGACGATCGTCATCGTCAGCTCGACGTTCGCGTTCACCGTGTCCCAGCGCAGGAAGGAACTCGGACTCCTCCGCCTCGCCGGCGCCTCCCGCACGCAGGTACGCAGACTCCTGCTGTCGGAAGCGGCCCTGCTCGGGCTCGCCGGTACGGCGCTGGGTATACCGCTCGGGCTCTCCGTCATGCGGCTGCAGTCGTCGATGCTCGTCTCGTTTGATTTCCTGCCGTCCGGCTTCCGCCCCGAGTGGCAGAGCTGGGTCGTCGCGGTGTCCATCGCGATCGGCCTGATCGTCGCTCTCGCCGGCGTGTCGGTGGCGTCGCGCCGCGCAGGACGGGTGCGTCCGCTCGATGCGGTGCGGGACACCGGGGACGAGGCACGTGTGATGGCGGCGTCCCGCTGGTTCTTCGGCGTCGCGTTCCTCATCATCGCCGCACTGCTGATCGTCGTCTCGCAGTCGCTGGATCCCTCGGGCGCAATGCCCCTGATGATGCTGGTGGCGCTTGCCGGAGCTGTCGGCCTCGCCGCGCTCAGTCCTGTCGTGGTCCCACCGGCCGGCCGCGTGGTCGGACTGATGTTCCGCGGCCATCCCACTGCCGAGCTGGCCGCCGCGAATATCCGCGACGGGGTCCGACGGAGCGCATCGACGGCGGCGCCGCTCATCCTGCTCGTCGGTCTGGTGGTCGGGCTGCTCAGCACCTCGCTCGCGCTGACCACCGCGTCCGAGATGACATTGCGGCGTGATACCACCGCGGATCTGGTGGCCACCACGCCGCCGGACGAGGCGACACGCATCTCGAACGTGCCGGGAGTCGCGTCCACCTCAGTGGAAACAGACGTCCCTCTTGTCATCACAAACGGCGACCACGGAGAAGACGAGCTGGGCGGCGACGTGCAGGCCGGCCACGCGAGCGTCGTGGACCCGGGCGATTTCCGGGAGTCCCACCGGCTCCAGCCGGTGGCCGGCAGCCTCGACGCCCTGCATGGCCAGGCCGTGGCGCTCGGTCCGGGGCGCACGGGCGAGCTCGGGTTCGAGCTCGGCGACACCATAGATCTCCAAATCGGTGATCGCGCACTGCAACTGCCCATCGTCGCCGTCACGCCCATCGAGCCGTACGGCGGCTCGGACCTGTTGCTGCCGGCCGGATCCCTGCAGCTGCCCGAAGGAGTGGCAGAATCGGCGCGCACATTCGTTTCCCTCTCCCCGGGAGCCGACCAGGCCACCGTGCAGAACGCGATCCAAGAGAGGATTTCCGGCACAGTCGCCGACACCGACGAGTGGGTGCAGGACCAGGCTGCGGCCCAGCAGAACACCCAGCTGAGGATCTTTGTCGTGTTGCTGGGGCTGTCGAGTCTGTACACCCTGTTCGCCGCGATCAACGCGGTCGTCATCGCGGCCTCGAACCGCCGACCGGAGCTCGCTGCGACCCGCTTGGCAGGCTTGACCAGAGGCCAGACGGTGCGGATGGCCGTCCTGGAATCGGGAGCGGTGGCGGCCATCGGCATCGTTCTCGGCGGGGTGGCCGCCAGCGGGACGATCCTCGGAATGCGGGGTGCACTTGAACGCATGACAGGAGTGGGTGTCATCGAGATCCCCTGGCCGGCCGTCGCCGGGCTCATCGGAGGCACGTTGCTCGCCGTCGGCCTCGCGAGTTCGCTCACCGCCCGCGCAGCCACACGCGTGAATCCGATCGCCGCGGTGTCGAGCGACTGAAAGTACCGTGCCAGGTCGACGGGGCCCGAACCTCGGCGGAAAGCATCTTCGCCGAGGTTCGGGCCCCCTCTAACGCCACATCCACGGCCGGCACGCCGAGGAACTGGACCCCGAACAGCACCGGGACGGCCGCTCCAGCGGGTCGGAACGGGAACCAGGCGCCGGCTCCGCCGGACCGCGCGGCTGCTGCACCGGAACCTCGACGTGCACTCGCCCCCGGTCCCCTTCGCCGCCGCGGGCCTCGAGCGAGGCGCCCTCGACACCGGTCCTCACTCGCCGCCGTCGAGGCGCGGCCGCTCGCCGACCGGCCGCGGTCCGACCGGCCTGGCGGCGTTGGTGGGCCGGGAAAAGGGTGCCGATGCAAACGTGTCGGGCCCGGCACCCCCTAAGGGGGGCCGGGCCCGAAACGATTCAAATATTGTGCGGCAGTGACCTACTCTCCCACACCCTGAGGGTGCAGTACCATCGGCGCAGTAAGGCTTAGCTACCGGGTTCGGAATGGGACCGGGCGTGACCCTCACGCTATAACCACCGCAACTCCATGCGACACACACCCACACGCAGTGAACGTGGGTGTTGCCTCAGACACCGGACAGTGGACGCACAAACAACCAGACAACTTCATGGGTAAGCCTACGGCCTATTAGTACCGGTCACCTCACACCCCTCACAGGGCTTCCAGCTCCGGCCTATCAACCCCATCATCTCTAGGGGGCCTTACCCCACAAAAGGGGAAAGAAACCTCATCTTGGAACAGGCTTCCCGCTTAGATGCTTTCAGCGGTTATCCCTCCCGAACGTAGCCAACCAGCAATGCCCCTGGCGGAACAACTGGCACACCAGAGGTTCGTCCGTCCCGGTCCTCTCGTACTAGGGACAGCCTTCCTCAAGTTTCTTACGCGCGCGGCGGATAGAGACCGAACTGTCTCACGACGTTCTAAACCCAGCTCGCGTGCCGCTTTAATGGGCGAACAGCCCAACCCTTGGGACCTACTCCAGCCCCAGGATGCGACGAGCCGACATCGAGGTGCCAAACCATCCCGTCGATATGGACTCTTGGGGAAGATCAGCCTGTTATCCCCGGGGTACCTTTTATCCGTTGAGCGACACCGCTTCCACAAGCCAGTGCCGGATCACTAGTCCCGACTTTCGTCCCTGCTCGACCCGTCAGTCTCACAGTCAAGCCCCCTTGTGCACTTGCACTCAACACCTGATTGCCAACCAGGCTGAGGGAACCTTTGGGCGCCTCCGTTACTCTTTAGGAGGCAACCGCCCCAGTTAAACTACCCACCAGGCACTGTCCCTGAACCAGATCATGGTCCGAGGTTAGAAGTCCGATACGATCAGAGTGGTATTTCAACAACGACTCCACACCGGCTGGCGCCGGCGCATCACAGTCTCCCACCTATCCTACACAAACCGAATCACACACCAATACCAAGCTATAGTAAAGGTCCCGGGGTCTTTTCGTCCTGCCGCGCGTAACGAGCATCTTTACTCGTAATGCAATTTCGCCGAGCCTGTGGTTGAGACAGCAGAGAAGTCGTTACGCCATTCGTGCAGGTCGGAACTTACCCGACAAGGAATTTCGCTACCTTAGGATGGTTATAGTTACCACCGCCGTTTACTGGGGCTTAAATTCTCAGCTTCGCGGCCCCGAAGAGCCACTAACCGGTCCTCTTAACCTTCCAGCACCGGGCAGGCGTCAGTCCGTATACATCGTCTTACGACTTCGCACGGACCTGTGTTTTTAGTAAACAGTCGCTTCTCTCTGGTCTCTGCGACCACACCCAGCTCCCACCGCAC
Source organism: Tomitella fengzijianii (assembly GCF_007559025.1). Taxonomy (NCBI): domain Bacteria; kingdom Bacillati; phylum Actinomycetota; class Actinomycetes; order Mycobacteriales; genus Tomitella; species Tomitella fengzijianii. The sequence goes on from NZ_CP041765.1 coordinate 3,091,855, forward strand.
GGGTGTTCACCGGACATGGCCCCCCTTCTCCCGAAGTTACGGGGGCAATTTGCCGAGTTCCTTAACCACAGTTCTCTCGATCGCCTCGGTATTCTCTACCAGACCACCTGTGTCGGTTTGGGGTACGGGCCATGACACCACTCGCTAGAGGCTTTTCTCGACAGCATAGGATCACAGAATCCCCCACACCGGGGTCGCATCGCCTCTCAGGCCACATGAGGCACGGATTTACCTGCACCTCGCCCTACGGGCTTACACCAGTATTACCACTGACTGGCTCTGCTACCTTCCTGCGTCACCCCATCGCTTGGCTACTACCAGATCAGGTCCCACGCATCCACCACACGCCGGCACCCGAAAGTGCACGACACGGGCTTCAGGATGGTTAGTATCACTGATTCACCACGGGCGCGATATCACGGGTACGGGAATATCAACCCGTTGTCCATCGACTACGCCTGACGGCCTCGCCTTAGGTCCCGACTCACCCTGGGCGGATTAACCTGGCCCAGGAACCCTTGGTCATTCGGCGGACGAGTTTCTCACTCGTCTTTCGCTACTCATGCCTGCATTCTCACTCGCGCAGCCTCCACGGCTAGATCACTCTGCCGCTTCCCCGGCTACACGACGCTCCCCTACCCACCCA